>JAKAEB010000020.1 GCA_021818445.1 Planctomycetota bacterium | reverse complement strand
TCCGCTCTCAGGGTCACCGCAACGCACCAGGCTATATTTTTGCTTAAACCTCGATTCGACATTTCAGCAATTCCTTAAAATCGTAAATGGCAGAGCCAAAGTTTGGCATACACTACCCAACCTCGCAGTCGAAGAACGTCAAGGTGTCAGTATTGTTGCAAAAATCTAAAAGCTGGGCAGATCATTTATCCCCCCATCGCCGGTTACAACCAGGTGGGGAGTGAAATTTCGTTCCTTGAGCGCCTCGATCACCGCTGCCGTAATTTTGTGGGTCGGCACGCTTAGATATTTCAAGTTGTTAAGCTGATTGATTAACGACAATCCTTTTGCATCAATTGGCGTATCGCGCAGATGCAAAGATTTAAGGTTAACCATTTGGTTTATTAATGCCACGGCCGAGTTCGTCACACTGGTCGAGTCTAAATTCAGACTCACGATGTTTAAACGGATGGGTCGCAGCCAGCTTAATTGCTGATTTGTAAAGTGTGCATTCTTTCTGGCATTGCAGCGCAGCATGACGGAATGTTTGCCGGAAAAGCTGATCCGCATTCCCGTTTGCCGAACCAACTGCGCGATGTAAGTTTGTACTTTCATCCTTGACAGGGGCTGCTGCGTGGCAACCACGGCAAATAGCGTGCGGATATCAGCCATTATCGGGGCGGGCGGGTTGCTCTTATTGAGGGGTTGCTGATCGACTGCACCGCTCTGAACCCACCAACGCAGAATGGCCTTCTCGCCCCCTGTTAATTGGCGGTGTCCACTCGGCGGCATACGGTGACTTTTTCCCACCGGCAATTCGATACGCTCGATTAAAATACTACGGGCCGCATTTCCCGGCATAACCATCGGTTTACCACGCGCGCCGCGCATCAACAGCCGATAGGAATCCAGACGCAAACCTCCCTTTTGCCGATTGACACCGTGGCACGCGATACAGTTCTGATTGAAGATGGCCTGAATAATCTGCGGATACACGATGGCACTGGCGACATTCGATATCTTCGGAAGCGCCACCGTCGTGGACGAACCCTCTACCCCCAAAAGCCTTTTGATGGGACGCGGCGCGTACTGGGTTAAATAATTACTGCCGTAAGTCATTGAGCCACCTAAATGGCCGGTAATTGCCACTGCCACTAGGGCGATGGCCAACGTCGTCCAGTAAGTCTTAACGACGTTGAACCTGACTTCAACCAACATCACCACGCAAAGGCCCGCTACTGTCACCCCCAGCCAGCGGTGCCAAAATAACAGCGTCGGGTTGTAGTCACCTCCAGTCGCCAGCAGCCATCCGCAGGTTGCTGCAATTACCGCACAGATGGCAAGAATCGGTACGATCAATGTTCGCATCTTAGCCATCGCATCGCGCTGACTTGGCTTAATGCCGATGAGTTCCAGAATGGTCAGCAATACCATCATGCCGATGGGCAAATGCACCAACACTGGGTGAAAACGACCAATAAACAAAAACCAGTTGGTTACAGCAATGAACATGGCGGGGCAGTATAAACGCCCCAAACGAAAATGTGCTCTGCGATCAAAAGTGTCATGTAAAATGTCAAGGAAATACATCCGCCGGCCGGGGGCCGCGTATGACACGTGTTTCAATCGTACAAATAATTTCCATATGACAGAAAAAAAGTGTCACCTTTGACGTTGACCGTCATACCTTTAATATACGGTAAGTATCGTGGCCGCCCGTTCACATGGTGATCAAGCGGCAGATAAGAGAATTGTCGGCTTAGGAGTTGTCAGTGCGCAATTTCATATTGTGGGTCGCAGTCATGCTTGTTTTCAGCGTCGCTGCGCGAGCAGCGGTTGCCGCCTCCCCCCGATTGCGGATGAACCTGGACGGGCCATGGCAGATAGCTAAGGCGCATTTCACACCATTGGAGCAAGGGGCAGTAAAGCTGACGCACTGGCGCTGGAAACGCGCTGGATTAGGTATTAAATCCCCTCCGGATTACGTTCCATCCGCAATTTTGGCAGGTGCCGGAAATGGCTGGCAAACTTATCACAAAGGGCAAGTGCTTTTCGGCGGTAAACCGGGCTACGCGTGGATGCAGACCATCTTGCCGACCTTGCCTCCGTCAGGTCATTCTGCACCTGTCATGCTGCATTTTAACGGGGTCGTTACCCGGGCGGTCATTTATCTCAACGGCAAGTTGGTGACAGATCATCGTGGTGGGGATTTTTGGTTTCAGGTACCCTTGCCGATGGCGGCTATTAAGTCCGGCAAGTCGGTGCTGACGGTGCTGGTACACAGTCCGCCAAAGGCTATCCTTCATCAGATTGGCGATTGGCAAAAGCCCACCATGTCATCAGTCATCTATGGACGCTATGACGCGCAGGCCTTCCCTCCAAGCCATTCCGGTGGATTGTTGCACGCCCACACGGTATTGGTGCCAAACGACTTTGTCGTGCAAGGAAAATTTGATAGCCGCGCCAATGGTTCTCACGGTTATCTCCATGTGTACCCAGTCTGGTATCGCCGGACATTTGTCGCACCGCTCTCCGCCAAGGGCCGCGTATGTCAACTGCGTTTTGGTGGGGTGCTCAGCGACGCAGTTGTCTATCTCAACGGACATTACGTCGGTGAACATGCCGATGGTTATTCACCGTATAGGTTCGATGTATCTAAATATGTCAATTTCGGTGGTAAAAACGTTCTCGTGGTTTATGTAGACCCCCGAGTGCGCGAAGGATGGTGGTACGAGGGAGGGGGCATTTATCGTCATGTGTCATTCGTGGTGCTCCATCGCCTGCACGTCTCGCGATGGGGAACTTTTGTGATGTCCCAGGTGCCGGGCTACATCCGACGCGGTCGCCATGGTAACCTGCGAAGTGATGCCAACCTGATTATTCAAACCACGGTAACCAATCAAACCTCGCATCCGCAGTCGTTCATTATTCATTCGGTGGTGATCGGGCCGAAGCGCCAGACCGTCGGCGATCGCACCTCTCCGGTGACGCTGCTCGCCCACAGCCAGAAAACCTTTACACAGACGCTACCGGTGCTCAATGCCGCCCTTTGGTCGTTGCATCACACCAATTTGTATCAATTGCAGACCACTCTGGTCAGAAACGCTCAGCTTGTCGACAAAAAAACAGCGCATTTTGGAATAAGAACCATCGCGTACAACCCGAATACCGGTTTTTATCTGAACGGCCGTCATGTTGAACTTGATGGAACGTGCAACCATCAAGATTTTCCGGCGGTAGGCGTCGGAACACCCAACGATTTATGGTGGTGGCGTATCGCCAAACTGAAGTCCATTGGTTGCAATGCCTATCGATGCTCGCACAACGCCATGGGGCGGGCGATGTATCGGGCCTGCAATCATCTGGGCATGTTGGTCATGGATGAAAACCGCCAGATAGGCGACACTCGCGAGGGCGGCCAGTACGGAGCATCAAAGTGCTATGTCGGTGCGCCGTATGGCAGAGCGCAGAATCTCAAGGCGGAAATCTTGCGTGACCGCAATGATCCGTGCGTCATTATGTGGTCTCTATGCAATGAAGAAGTGTTCACCGAAGGCACAACATACGGCGAGAAGTTATTCCGCCATATGATGAAAATTGTTCGCAAGCTTGATCCCACGCGTCCCATCACGTGCGCCATGAATGGTGGGTATCCAAACGGATTCGCTCAAGTGGAAGACTTGCTGGGCATCAACTATAACCCGCCGGCTTACGCTGCCATGCATAAGCACTTCCCGCTTATGCCAATCTTCGGCAGTGAAATCGGCAGTTCAGAGAGCGATCGCGGCGTTATGGCCAACAATGCCAAAGCTGGTTTGGTTGGACAATACACCATGCATAGCTCATGGTCGCAGTTGCCGTGGGATTCATGGCGTCCGATCGGCGAGCAGCCCTTCGTTGCCGGCGGGTTTGTCTGGACCGGCTTCGACTATCGCGGTGAGCCGACACCCTATCAATGGCCCGATATTAATTCGCATTTTGGCCTGCTTGACATCTGCGGTTTCCGCAAACCGGATGCTTATTACTACAAATCGGTGTGGACCAAAAAACCCATGGTCTACATTCAACCGCAATGGAATCAGCCGGGCGTAAAGCCGGGGACATCCATTTTGGTTCGCTGTTTTTCGAACTGTCACCGTGTGCAACTGTTGGTCGATGGCAAAGCCGATGGCGGGCGCAAAGCGATGCCCCGCTTCGGTTATGTGGATTGGCATATCCCGTGGCACCCGGGTATTTTGAAAGTAGAAGGCTTCAATCATGGCCAGATGGTGGCGACATACGTGGACGCCACACCGGGGCCAGCCGCCAAGATGGTGCTCACCGACGAATGGCCGCACATTAAAGCGGATGGCCTGAGCATTGCTCCAATCGCCGTGCGGTTTTATGACGCCCACGGCAACATCGCGTCGGATTGCATGCGGAAAGTGACATTTACCGTTTCTGGACCGGGTTCCATCGCGGGTACTTCCAATGGTGACCCGGCGAGTCACATTCCCAATCAGGTGGACTATAGCCGCGCCTTTTACGGACGATGCATGGTTCTCGTACGGGCGGCTTCGCAGCCGGGACGTATCACGGTTGTCGCGCACAGTTCCGGGCTGCCGATGGCACGTATCACGATCCGAACCCAACCGATGGCACGACGCTGAGCCGAGGTCAAAATATCTACGTCAGGTTTACGTCATGGATATCAGGTGGAAAGCAGGCACGTTCAGCGCAGCCGCTGCGGTCACGCTTGGTTTTGCGCGGCAGCACGAGATTTAATTTGCAGTCGACGCACAACTGTGGCCTTGAGTCCCTTCGGTCCCGCTTCGGCCTCGTATTCCACCATTTCCCCTTCCCGTAGGGTGTGGAATCCGCCACCATGAATCGCGGTGTGATGCACAAAAACATCCTGGTTGTCCAGCGCGGTTAAAAAGCCGAAACCCTTACGATCATTAAACCATTTGACGCGACCGAGCAGACGAGCCATGGTATTGACCTCCGTCCGAGCAAAGTTTTTAGCCCATGCACGCGCTGGTAAAACGGAAATGAATGCGCATGCAAAAGTCCGGGGAAATGTTCTCGGACATTCGTAAATATGATGGCAAACTCGAACTTAGTCAAATGCTGCACGTCGGAGCCTGTCCGACCATTTGCCTCGGGTTCGATGCGGGGGTGAGGCTGTGGCGATTTTCGTCCGGCGAATTTTGCCTTAAGCTACCTCGCAGCCCGCTCCGCTTCGGAAAATGGGCCGTGAGGCTATTCGCAGCTCGTCGCCCGGCGGGCCCATTTGGGCGTTTTTGCAGTCGGCGAAACGTAGCCGCCTCAAATAACTTTTCGCATGAGGATGGTGGTACATAATGAAGTCATTTTCAGATCGCCTGTGCGGTGCGATTATTGCAAAGAAGACCCCACTTGTGGTAGGCATTGATCCGGTTGTTGAACAATTGCCGATCAAGCTCCGATCCGATTCAAAAGTCGGAAATGATGCCGCTGCAACGGCCCGGGCCTTTTTAGAATTTGGCCAGGCGGTTATTGAAATCGCGTCTCCCCTCGTTTCGGCCGTAAAAATTAACAGCGCCTATTTTGAGCGTTATCACGCGCCCGGCGTCAGCGCTTACCGTCAGCTAATCAAGGTGGCCCGTCAAGCTGGACTGCTCGTAATTGGTGATGTGAAGAGATCGGATATTGGCCATACCGCTTCCCAATACGCCATTGCGCAGTTGGCCGACACGAACTATTCGGATTCCCCGGAAAACACCGGTCCGGATGCCATTACCATCAATGCCTACCTCGGTTCGGACGGCGTTAAACCATTTTTAGAAACGGCGTCGGCAGCCGGAAAAGGCGTTTTTGCACTGGTCCGCACCAGCAATCCCAGCAGCGTGGAAATTCAGGAGTTGCTTCTGGCCGATGGGCGTCCGGTCTACGTGCAAATGGCGGAACTGGTGAACCGTTGGGGCGGCGCGGCGGGAACTTTTGGTTACAGTGATCTTGGGGCAGTGGTGGGGGCAACCACCGGGCCGGCTCTCGCTGCCGTTCGATTGGCCGCACCCAAGGCCATATTTTTAATACCCGGGCTCGGAGCACAAGGTGGTTCACTTGCGGACTCTCTACCGGCCTTTGACGCCCGGGGGCTTGGGGCGGTCATTGCCGCAAGCCGGTCCATTATCTACGCTTACCGGGATGCCAAATACGCGGAACTTGCCGACATTGACTGGCGTCGGGCGATCGAACAGTCGCTGATCGATCACAAAACTCAGATATCCGCAATGATTAAATATGAATAGCCGATTTGATCCACACGCAGCGGTTCGCGGCTGACGTCTGATCAGCTAATAAAGGTTGTTGATCCGAATGGTGAATATGTCCAGAAAGAATGTGGTTGTCATGGGACTCGGCCACTTTGGCGGCGGTATCGGCGCTGCCCGGTGGTATGCATCGCAGGGGCATCGCGTAACAGTGACCGATCAGCAGCCCGGGGAAAAACTTACCGGATCAATCGCCCGGCTCTCCGGCCTGCCCATCGAATATTCGCTCGGTGGCCACGACGAACAAATATTAAATGACTGCGATCTGCTGGTAGTCAGCCCGGCAGTGGATAAAGGGCGATCGGCGTTTTTCCAGGCAGCCATGGCCCGCAATATCCCCTACACCACCGAGATAAATGAATTTTGCCGGCTATGCCCTGCACCCATTATCGGTGTAACGGGTAGCGCCGGTAAGTCTACTACGGCATCCATGATCCATGCAGCGCTCGCCGCCATAGTGGGCGATGATCGCTGTTGCCTTGGGGGGAATATTGGCCAGTCGCTTCTGGGCCAGTTACCCGTCATCCATCCCGACCACCTCGTGGTGCTGGAACTTTCCAGCTTTATGCTGGAAGACATGCCGCTGATTAAATTTTCGCCCCACGTTGCCGTGGCCACCAACTTGGTCGACAATCACCTCGACCGCCATGGCACCATGGCCGCATATGCCGCCGCCAAGATTAATATCCTGCGTTTTCAAACGCCGACCGATTTTGCCGTGCTTAACCGTAATGATCCGCATGTGAGCCAATGGGGGGCACATACCAAAGGACGCGTGCTTTACTTCGATCTGGCCAGAATTAACCTGCGATCACCGGGCCAGCATAATCAGGCCAATGCCGCCGCCGCACTTGCGGTGGTGGAGGCACTCGGCTTTGCCGATCGAATATCCACGGCCGAAAGGGTGCTGGAGAATTTTCGGTCGTTGCCCCATCGAATGGAATTGGTGGGGCAGTCAAAAAACTATTTGGGCCAGAATGTTGATTGGATAAATGACTCTAAGGCCACGACGCCTGAAAGCACGCTGACTGCCCTGCATGCGGTGCCTCCGGGCCGGGCGGTGGTCATAGTGGGCGGGGCCGATAAGCATGCGGATATGAGTGTTCTGGCTGAAAAATTGGTTGAATTATCCTGGGGCATCATCACCATGGGGGCGACCGGGGCGAAAATCGCACAAGCCGTCAAACAATGCCTTGATAAAAGACCAGATGATTTCAATACCCGTGTCCGTCCTCGACTTTCCGAGGTTAAAACGCTGGAAGAGGCGGTACAGCAGTCGCAATTTTGGCTTACAACAACTCCACCCGGCGGTGCCGCTGCCGGGATATCAGCGCCCAGTTGCATCCTGCTTTCACCGGCCTGTGCGTCATACGACCAGTTCATTAACTACGAGCAGCGTGGTGCCGTCTTTAAAGAACAGGTTGCCAAAGTTTTGCCGCCAGCGCCCATCACATAAATCACCTCCGGCCGGGGGCGCGAAAGATTGTTCTCGGCGCGGCAACGTTTAGTGGTACGGGGTGATGACGGTCGCGGGGCCGTCCGGATATACCCCTTTGAGACAGTAATTTACGAATATTTTTCAGGAGACAGATAATGATTTCAAAGCGCTTCAAGTTCGCCTCGGCCGTGGCGGCCGCCACTGCAGTCACTCTGGCCGGTATCGGTCTGGTGGCCAATGAAGGTGCATCACCGATTCAGGCTGCATCTGCGCCGAGCGTGCAAATGCCAAGGATGTCACTGGCCAAGCGATTGTCGAGAGAGTTTGAGGCCATGCACCGCGCCATCAAGAATTCCGTGGTGTGTATCAGTGTGATTCAGGAAGTGCCTGAAACGCAGGCCAACGTGCCCATGCAGATTCCCAAGCAGTTTCGGCAAATGCTGCCTCCCGGTGCGTTTCCGCTTAATCCACCATCGCATAAATCAGTCGAAAAAATTTATGGTACCGGCAGCGGTGTCATACTCACCTCCAATGGCTACATTGTCACCAATAATCATGTCGTGAATGATGCAACGTCGGTTAAAGTGCGATTGGCTGACGGCAAAAATTACACCGCCAGCGTCGTTGGGACCGATCCTAAAACCGATCTGGCGGTTGTGAAGATCAATGCCACTGGGCTGCAGGCTGCCACCTTTGGCGATTCCGCAGACGTTCACCCCGGCGATTGGGTGATGGCGATTGGTGCCCCGTTTGGTTTCCGCCAAACACTGACTCACGGAATTGTATCAGCCACGGGGCGCACCAGCGTCAACATCATCGCCGAGCACAATCCCCAACTCGCCGGTCTAACCTACGAAGATTTTATTCAGACCGATGCGCCCATCAATCCCGGTAATTCCGGCGGTCCGCTTGTCAATATGAATGGCCACGTCATCGGCATCAACAGCGCAATCGCCAGTACGTCGGGCGCATTTGATGGTATCGGGTTTTCGATTCCTTCCGACGAGGTTAAATATGTCACCAGCCAATTAATTAAATACGGAAAAGTAGTGCGCGGCTACCTCGGCATAAGTATCGCCGATGTGCGGCACAGTTATGTACATAAAATTGCCCTGACATTCGGCTACAAGCCCCATCACGGTGTATTAATCGACCAGGTGGAACCCGGATCGCCGGCATCCAAAGGGGGTCTCCATCGTGGTGAGATCATCATTGGCATGGACGGCCACCCGGTCAAACGCATGAGCACACTCCGTGATCAGATTGCCATGCTGCGACCGGGAACAAAAATTACCCTCAAGCTTTTCGATGATGGCAAAATTTTGTCCACGACATTCCCTGTCGGAAAACAGCCGGCAACTTTAGCGATGGCCGGTGGCAGTCCGTCGCCAATGAATGTCGGCCCCGCAGAATCTCCGCAACTCGGCGTGACGGTTTCGCCCGTGACTCCTAAAACGGCGAAAATGTACGGACTATCCTCACCTCACGGCGTGCTGGTTACGGGGCTTAAGTCTAACAGTATCCTGCTGGGTGATGGTGTGCAGCCGGGAGATATTATTGTCAGCGTGCAGGGGCACCGGGTGAATTCACCGATGCAATTTAACGCCATCATCAAAAAACTGGATATTGCCAAAGGCATTCGCATGTCGGTGCGCGGTCGGTCCGGATCGGAGCGGTATATATTTGTTCAGAAAAATTAGGCTATGCGTGACGAATTAAACGCGTCAGGCCTTGGTTACTCTCCTCATGGGCCTCCCTCAAGCAGGCCTCGACGGTTAAATCCGTCGGGGCTTGTTTTGTTGGGGCAGACAATCCCTATAGTATTTGAAATGTATTAACCTGAAATACTCCATGCCACCGCGTTCGCTACTTGGGCAACTCTTATGGGCGGCGCAATGCGGCGATTACCTGTGGCTTGGGCAGCCTGAAAGTCAATGGGTGCGTTGCACGCATATTGTGGCCAAAGAGGCGAAGATCGACCCAACTGCAGTCTCTGCCGGCCGGAGGCACAAATGTAACATACGCCTTCATTTTGAAACCTGCGGCCTGCGCCGACTGCCGCGTCGATGATTTTATACTCCATCGACATGTTATCGCTGCCGCCTGCACCCACGGAGAGTGCCTCCATACAGGCTTAGCGCCCGTAACTGACCGCCACAATCGATTCAAAAAATCGGCTTTTGGCTCATGAACGCGGAACCACCATCTCGCTTCGGCGCCTTTCAGACCACGTTTCCTGAAATTCACAGATGGAAGTGGTGATCGATTGACCATCTGCACCAATACACCGAATTGTCGGTCGGCCGGCGTGCGATTTCCCGACGGTTTTATCCAACCGTATCGGACGACAGAAAGTTGGCTGATACCCCAGTCGATGCGTTTGGGATCGACGGACGTTGGAATCGTGATATTTGGCTGCTGGTTGCGTTTAATGATGTCCTTTAATTGGGCACGAAACACATATGCAGCCGTCCCGATAACAATAAGTAGCAGCGCCAACTTTTGCATGCGGCCACGAAAAAGTCCAGCTCCGCCTGAGCGTTGCCGTCGTCGGCGCTTGGGGGCCGTCCATGGGTCGCGACGCGAAACGGTCTCGACCGGTGGAGGAACATAGCGTTTTTGAACTTCTACTGGCTGATGATGCAGGGCGCAGCGCGAGCATAGCACCCGCCCGTCAAGCACAATCACTTGCTCGGATGAGGTGATGGTTCGGTGACATTGGGTACAAATCTCGGCATCCATCGCAATGCTCAGTATAGTGCGGATGGCGTGGATATGACTTGGACCTATCACCTGGGCGTCTGAGTTGTCCAGTCTGCCCGGCAGGGGAGCGATTCCATACGATCCAAAGCCCGCCCGGGGTAATTGCCGCAATAGCAAGGGGTCGGGATCGGCACCCATTGCTTTCCGCACTATCCGGGCCGAGAGTCATTCGCCCGGCTTCTGCGCCGCGGCTACATCGGCGTGTCGTCTTCGCCCGATACGCCCTCGTTGCCACCCCTTGTTGACCGCGAAAATCCATTCCGTCGCAGTCCCTGTTATTACGCGGAAAGACTCCGAGGCCCAAAAAAGACCGACGGCGGGTTTGCGACATTCCCTGGCGGCAGACTTGCCCTTGGACATACCCTGCAAACGCCGATTTGCTCATTTTCGGCTGGACTTACCCGTCAAAACTGGCCGATAAAACCGCCGGAAGGACGGCATCAGGCTGTAAGGCTTGACTTTACGGGCTTTGTTGTCGAATATTCACACGCTAGGAGAGGATTCGTCCTGTCTGGCGTTTGGGGCGATGTGGACTGCCAAGTTGGGTGAACAACCAAAGGTGTGCCAGCGATACAAACCCCAGGCAGTGAGGTTAAAATACAGCGGACGCGCGATCCAGCGGCGCGCCATTTGAAATGATGAGGAGTTGACTGCATGGCTGATACTGCTACACCTTGCCGAAACGATAAGGCGCTGCGTGCCGCTGGTCAGGTTAAATCCGACCGTTCCCGGCGTTTGGGGAGATGCCTGGGCGTGGCGGCCCTTTCGGCGGCGTGTATATCGCTTTTTGGTTGTGCCCACGGAAGCAGCCCGTTGGACTACCTCAACATACGTAATTCATTTTTCAATCCGTCAGAAGTTGGTCGCTTTGACAAGACCAATCCGTTCGGGCGTGTGACACCGGTCACCTGGCCCATACTTGATTCCCTGGCCGTTAACGATCCTCCGCGTGAACCATGGAAGGATTCGGTTCCACCGAGTCCCGCCGATCTGCAAGTCGTCCATAAGCCTTACCGCCTCGGACCCGGTGACGTTGTCACCGTATCGGTATTTCAACTCGTTGTGCCGGGGCAGGAGTCGGTGCAAACGCGGCAGGTAAATTCACAGGGTGATATCACCCTTGATTTTGTCGGCACGGTTCACGCCGCCGGGCTCACCACTCGACGATTGCGGCATCGCATCATCAATACCCTTATTAACACTGGTGAGATGGCACCTCCCGGTCCGCACCAGCCCGGTCCGCAAGTCAATGTAGAACTTACTGAAGCTCGCAGACGAGTCTTCTCGCTCATTGGTTCAGTGGTACATCCCGGAACATACAACATTACAACACCCGATTTTCGTCTGCTTGACGCATTGGCGCTCGCTGGCGACATGTCCATGTCGCCACAGTTGAAATGGCTCTATGTCATTCGTGAAGAACCGGCCACCAAGGCCAGTGCCGCAAAAGGTGAAAGCTCCGCAGTGGTTAAGCCCGCAGCTACTGAATCCTCCTCATCGGGACTCTCATCCAGTATGCTTAGTGCGATCGCTAACCAGTTATCCCATCCCCCCAAACACGTCAGCGCCAAGACCCGTGCGGAAAAGGAACAGGAACTGCTCAATGAAGCTCTAAGTGGTAACACCAGCAGCCAGCCGAGTGCTACGCCGCACTACGTTTATGTCAATGGGCACTGGGTGGCACTTAACGGCTCAAAGATGCAGAATGGCGAGGCTGCCACCAAACCCGCCACATCTAAGGCCAACGTGATGTACAACTTTGCGGCGGCGATGAAGATGCAGAAACCCAACGCGGCCATGCCACGTGTGAAAGTGATCCGCATCAATATCAAAAAATTGCGTGAGGGTGATCCACGCTATAACATTGTGGTGCATTCGGGCGATGTAATTAATGTCCCCGCCATCAAGCCTGAATTTTATTACATGGCCGGTAACGTGACTCGGCCGGGTGCCTATTCCATTTCCGGCGATCGAATTACCCTTAAGCAGGCTGTCGCCGCTGCCGGAAACTTGGGTCCGATAGCCATACCGCGGCGCTGCGAATTGATCCGCCGGATTGGTCACGATCGGGAAATGATTATTCAGGTGAATCTCCAGGCTATTTTTGACGGCACCGCGCCTGATATCTTCCTGAAAAATAATGATGAATTGAACGTCGGCACCGATTTCTTCGCCGAGCCAATTGCCGTTATTCGTAATGGATTCTCGGCCGCATATGGGTTTGGATTTACATATGACCGGAATTACTACATCCAGCCGACGATTGTCCAATCAGGAGGCTAACCGGTTGCTGGGAGGCATGCGGGGTTCTAGATCGGGCGCATTCATCGTGCGAAATATCAGAGCCTTGGATTGAAAAGCAGGTGGGTCAGGCGGCAACGTAGAAGCATGGGTGGTCAGCGGCCGTCGTTCCAGATGTCGGCAATTGATCAGGTTGATTTTTACCGTGAGAGGGGGCCTTTCTTTCACCTAAGCGGTGAAGCCCATCGTGCCGATAATCCGGGTAGTCCGAGTGGTGGGAATGAGGACCCGACGGGGGGATGGTCGGCATCGGAAATAGTTGGCGGAATTGTTTCCCCACGTTCGAAGGCAGTTGCGCCGGATTATGGAGTTGATCATGTCGAACTTGGCCCATGGCGACCAGAATTCGACGCCCTCACCAGACATCACCCCGAGGCGGTTTGATTATGTGGCCGCCTTGAAAGGCCGACAGGCCGCGACGGGAATTCGATTGTCCAATTCGTTGCTGGTCGGCGGGGCCATCTTGGTGCTCGGCTATTACCTGCTGTTCAGAATTCAGATTACGGAATTGATCTCGGTCTGGTCGAAAAATCCCAACTTCAGCGATGGCTTTTTAATTCCGCTTATTGCTTTGGTCTTTGTCTTTGTGCGCCGTGATAAACTCTTTAACACAGCCCCCAAACCAAGTTGGATTGGTTTGGCCATTCTCTGCATTTCCGTTTTTGGGCAGGTTATTTTCTCAATATACGGACAACTGCAGTTTTCAGAATTATCGATGATCGCGGTGATATTGGGTCTCCTGCTATGGACCCTTGGCTGGGAACATATGCGGATTTTGTGGTTGCCAGCCATTTACCTCATCTTCATGATTCCGCCTCCCGGTACGCTATACGTCAAGATCACCGGCCCATTGCAGGTCCTCTCGGCGGCGATTGGCGTGTCGATGCTGAATCTTTTTGGCATCCATGCCGTGCGTACCGCTACCCAAATCAACATGCAGGTCGGTACCAATTGGCAGTCTATCAATGTGGCCCAGGCTTGCAGCGGCATACGCTTGTTGACTACCTTTTTTGCCCTCGCAATTCTCCTGGGATACATCACCGATCGGCCAATGTGGCAGAAAATTACGCTCGCTGTCTGCGCTTTGCCCGTCGCTATCGTTTCCAATTCTCTACGTGTGGCCCTCTCGGGTGTCATGTTTGTGACCCTCGGGCCAGAATGGGCGCGGGGCAGTACCCATGCGAGTTTGGGTTTGTTGATGCTGATCCCGGCCGGACTTATGCAGATAGGAATCGCTAAATTGATTGACATTGTGGGACACAATTTATTCGTATCCGAGAGCGGCCCTCCCAACAGCGCTGCACCCGGTTCGACACGGACGGTGACACAATGAAATATTCAACCCAAAAATATGCTCCGGTGGCGATTGCCGCAGTCATTTTTTTTGTTGGTTACGGTGCCCTTCTTTGGGCCCAGAGCGCCTTTCATTTGGTATTACTTAAAACGCGCACCCCTTTGCAACAGCCTTTGAATGATCTTCCGCGCACGCTGGGGCCGTTTCACATGCGCGGCGCATGGGCCAATGAAAAACTCTCGTCTGAAGTGGTGCAGGTGCTTGGGACACACCATTATCTCATCCGGAGATACTGGTACCGCCCCATGTCCCGGTCAATGCCCGGTGCCGTGGTGCGCCTGAACATCAACTATTACCCCACCAACTTTGCCTCGCCGCATGTCCCGAATGTCTGTTGGGAAGGGGCGGGGCTGGTTTTACAGAAGGACTCCTATCTCAAACTGCATAATGTTCCTCATGCCGACGGAAAAAAAGGCACACTCACGCTTCGATTTTTGTCCTTCGCCATTCCGCAATCAAATGTTACTGGTCTGCCGATTGCTGCGGCTGGTAATTCAGGGTTGTACCTGAATACAGCCTATGTGTTTCAGGTGGATGGAAAATATGTACCCAATCCCGCGCAGGTAAGTGAGCTATTCTGGCAGAAGCACAGCAAGTATGGCTACGATGCGAAAATTGAAGTGGATGTACTCGGTGCCACTTCACCTAAATTGGCACGAAAACAAATTGCGCGTTTCTTTCGTGCCGCCTTACCGGCGATTGAACGGTGCCTCCCCAATTGGAAAAAACTCAATGCACCGACCCCGAAGATTAAAAAGGTTTCAGCAAAATAATAAAATATTGTAAATAGGAAATATATTTCATGGCTCGAAGAGTTAATACCAAGTTCCTGGTCATCCTGGTCTCATTTCTCGCCATCGCCATTGCTGTGATTGCGGGAATCTGGCTTTACCTGAATAAATTTGAAAACAACCCCAGTCGCCTGGAGGCGGATGCCGCCAAAGCGTTAAAAGCTGGTCATGTGACCACCGCCATCAAACTGTACCAGCGGGCCGCCCTGGTACTGGCGCACGATGGCTCGCCCAAGCTGCCGGCCCTGTATACAAAACTCGGGTTTCTTTTTTATAACTCCACATCGGTGAAAACCTCTCGATTTGCCAAGGCCAGAGCCTATTGGCAGGCGGCCGTTCAGAAGAATCCGAAATATCTTCCGGCTTTGAATATGGTGCTCAAGATTGACGACGCGGTGGCAAAAGTTACCCATCAACCATCTGATTGGGAGGGCGTGCTTAAGTCTGCCGACGCCGTTCTGGCGGTAAATCCAAAGGACGCCAAAGCACTGCGGCTTCGGGGCATGGCCAAAATATTTTCCAAATCGCAGGTTATTGTGCTGACCAATCATCGCTATGTTTCCGCCGAGAAAGACCTGCGGAAAGCCGCCACCATTGATCCCAAGAACAGGAAATGCTGGGAATCTCTGGCCCAATTGTATTTTTTACAGGCGGCCGAAGAGCGCCGAGAGCACATCATATCTCCGACCCAGGCCGCTGCCTTGCGCCAGAAGGGGATCGCCGCTTTGCATCAATTTGTTGTTAAGCACCCCCACAGTGTGAAAACCTGGCTTGCGCTCTGGAGCTTGTCCTTTTCGACCAAATCGTTGCAGTCCAGTGCTGGTGCCTATTTGCGGGCTGCTGAACATGTCGATCCCAAAAGTCCACTGGTGGCCATGGCGCACCTCAGACTGCTGCTTATAAACCATCCCAATATCAAAGCGGTGGCAGCACAACTCAAAGTACTCATTGCGGCGGACTCGCGCAATGGCCAGTATTATTTTACGGCCGGCAAAATTTTGTCGAAATTTGGCGACAACGCCACCGCCGTTAAATATTATCTGGCCGGGCTTAAGCATCCGCAGCCGGGTGAGGGCATTATCCCGCTGCTCAATAAGCAGTTGCAGTCCGAAACGCATCAGGCCTTGGTCGATTCCTATCTGGCCTTGGCTTCCAGTTACCCGACTGGTTCACCGCAGAGAGCCAAATACGTGCAACTGGCAACCGCGGTATTTCGATCCATCCGGCAGGCGCATCCGAACATCCCCTGGGTGTACGTACGTCAAGGCGAAGTGCGTTTTGTTCAGGGGCGTTGGAATGCGGCGCTTCGCTGGCTGAGAAAGGGTGCCAACAACCTGTCTCCAAACAACAGCGCCGATCGGTCTCTCTGGGTTCAGGATAAGCAGATCGAAGCGCAGATTTATGAATTGCTCGGACAGTCAGGATCGGCCCTGCACGAAATTAACGAAATCGCCGACCGAGTTGGTGAATCTCCGGTCATAGAATTAAAGCAGGCGGCTCTGCTGGTGCAGCAAAACCCCAGATTGGCGCTTTCCCGCGCCAATGCCGTGCTGATTGCCGCACCCGGTAATCCGGCGGCCCAGTTTATCAAGGCCACGGCGCTGGGCGAACTGCACGAGACGCGGCACTTGGCGGTATTGCTGGCAAACACCAATACCGATAATGATCTGCAAATGGCCGTTCTTAAGGCTCGATTTGAGCTCTTGCAGCACCAATTCAAGCAGGCTCGTGCGACCATGGCACCATGGTTGAAACGTTATCCATCAAAAGTGCAGATTGTTCGTTTGGCGTACGCGGCAGAAGCCGGGTTGGGCAATCGACCGGTGGCGACCCAGATGATCGCTACGGCTCTAAAATCAAACCCGACCGATCTTCAATTGATTCTTCTCAATCATGAACTCGCCAATACCCACACACCCATGCCACAGGTGATTGTGCCCTCCATTGTGGCACCGATTGAGTTTCAGTTCTCAGGTAAAGCCGCGGTGCATGCGGAGTTGATCGCGATTGAGCAACTCAAAAATCCGCTGCAGCGTGTCATGCTGCTGGCGCGATATTATTTGGCTGTCAAAGACGATAAAAGCGCGCTGGCTGAGCTTTCAAAGGCACGAAAAATATCGCCCGACAATAGCCAAATCACATCGCTGGAGTTTCAGATCGCCCTGAGTCAGAAAAATTTCAAGCGTGCGGCAAGTCTGGTCGCCCGCGCCTCGGCTGAGAATGCCGATGGGGCTCATGGAAAGCTCTTTCGCGCTGACCTGCTCGAGGCAAAAGGTGATTTCACTGGCGCATCAAAAATTATCCAACGGTTAATCGCCAGGAACCCGGATAATGCCACCCTGCAGGCCAGTTATGGCAAACTGCTTCTGCAAACTGGTAATGTCAAGCAAGGTATTGCCCAATTGCAGGCGGCACTTGAGAAAAAGCCGAATCAGATTGATGCTTTGACAGCAATTGTTCAGTATTATCTGGGAAACCCGACGGCGCAGCATTTAAAGGAAGCGCAGACGCTGGTCGACCAGGGCCTTGCTTACGATCCGCTGAATGTTCAACTTACACAGTGGAGCCATCAAATTCAGGACATCATAGGCAACCCGCTGCCTGAAATTGTACGAAGAACCGCCGTACTCAAAGCCCAGCCGAACAACCTCAACAACATCGTTCGTCTGGCTCTCTTATATGTTCGTGTGCACCACTTGGATAAGTCGATCGCTCTCTTGCGGTCGGCCCTGCGCTCCCATCCTGAGTCTGTTCAGCTTGCCTCAATTCTGGGGCAGCTTTACGTCAAAAATAATCAATTTTCGCATGCGGCGGCGGTCTATAGCAATCTGTCAGAATCATCAAATCACCAGGTGGCCTACTCCGGCAGAATGCTGCTCGCAGGGTATTACCAATCACGGGGAGCTTACCAAAGTGCCGTCCAGATGTATCACTCGGCAGCCAAGGCTGAGCCGGCGCAGGCGCTGTATGTGAAGCAGCATCTGGCTGATCTCTATTACGCCTTGGGGCATCTGAAAAAGTCGCTGGTGCTCTACAACACCATTTTGAAAAAATACCCCAATAATCACGCCATTATTTTGCGGGTGGTGCAAATAGAGGTGCGATTGGGGCATGCCAAGGCGGCCTTGGCCATGCTCAATGACCGGATACTCAATGCCAATCCCCGTGACGAGCAGGCTTTGGTGCTTGAGGGATATGCCTATTTGAAGGAGAACCATCTCAATGCATCGCTTAAAGCGGTGAACGCTGCCTTGGCCCTTAATCCGCATGATCCTCGGGCGTTGATCGATCAAGCTCTGCTTAAGTTATCCGGGCCGAACCCCGACTACACGACAGCCGTGAGCGATTTGCTTGGCGTCATTTCGGAAGATCCGAAAAATCTTCAGGCGCGATCGGCCCTTGCCTCCGCGTACGTATCGAGTCATCATTTCAATGAAGCGGTTTTGGAATACCGTAAAATCCTGCAGATTGATCCCGGTGACGCTGCAGCGAGGGCGTCGCTTCTGAGCCTTCTCTACCAGCTTGCCTCAGATCTGAAAACTGTCGGTCCAAATGACCAGTCGGGCTTTGCCGCCATGTTGCGTCGGGTAGATCCGGTGCGGCTTCTCACATCGGTGATTGGTCAGGCTGTTAAGCAAGATGCGAAAAACCCGCAATGGCTATTTTGGCAGGCCCGCTTGGATGCGCTGACCGGCCATGAGAACCGCGCTTTAAAGTCGGCCCGCAGTGCGTATGTGTTGGCCAACCGGAATTTGCGAGCCACTCTCGGGTATTTGCAAGTTCTGCTTGACTATAAGCAATTCACCACCGCTGAGGCGGTCGCAACCAAAGCTATCGCAGTAAATCCCAGCGTTTTCAGCCTCTACTTGGCGCGGGCGCTGGCGCAGACCGGTCTGGGACAGATGGAACCGGCGGCAAAAAGTTTTGCGAAAGTTCTCCGTCTGACACGAAAAGAGCCTGTTGCATTTTTGCAGGCGACCGGCAGGTTTGAGCAGGCATTTCGACCCCAACATCAAGCGGGCAAGGTCATTTCCGTGCTTGAGTCGATTATGAAGCAGCATCCCAACGACACTCCGATAGTCGATCTCGCTTTGGCTGAGGATGACCTGAACAGCGGTCAGTTTGCTGACTCGACCAGTTATGCCGATGCAGCCGCAAAGGCATTTTCAGCTCCAGAGTTTAAGGCTCAGGCGTACACGACCGCGGCGGTGGCCCTTTATCAGGAAAAGCATTACCACCAGTCGGGCCGCGCTTACGCCAAGGCATTGAAATTGGCACCCAACGATACGCAGGTGCTCAATAACTACGCCTACACCCTCGGAGTGAAACTTTCCCAGCCAACAGAGGGCCTGAAATTGGCCGAAAAGGCTAACTCGATTCTGGCTCGTGCGGTGGGGGCTTCTACGTTTTGCAGAGAACCGAGTGTGCTCGATACTTTGGGCTGGTTGCGGTATAAGACGGGGGATTTGTCCGGCGCGATTGCCGCGTTCGGTCAGTGTATCACGCTCGATGGCGCAACGGCCGAAATGTATCTCCATTACGGGGAAGTACTGGTCGCAGCCAAGCGGGTGAACAGGGCCCGGCAGGTTTTGCGCACGGGACTGGCCTTGGCTGAGAAGTCAAAATCCCCGATTGCCGCTCAGATTAAGACCTTAATGGCTCATCTGGGCGGGTGATTAAACGGTGTGGTTGTTTTTGTTGCTTGGCATTATGGATTAACTCGGCTTATATTACTGCGAAAATTCGCCGATATTGATGGTTTGGGCAATTTGCCGGAACTCTGGGGGTAAATATGACTCAGTCAAATGCAATGACCTTAGCTGCGGATCAATTCTCTGATGCTCCGCCGTCGCCCGGTCCTAAGCTGGAGCAGGTACTTCGGAAACACATTTGGCTGATTATTATCGGTACCATCATCGGTATCCTGATTGCCGTCGGTTTATTTCTGGCATTCAGAAAATACGATCCGCTGTACAAAGCCACGGTTATTTTCAAAGTGGTGCCGCACCCCACCAATCCATTGACCTCGGGCCAGCGGCAATTGGTGGGTTCGACCAATTCAGGCGTGGAGCGCCTGATGAATACGGAAATTAACTTCATCCGAAGCCCGCAATTTTTAGATCAGGCCATCACGTTACCTGTCTTTCAAAATAGCACATGGCTGGCGGCTAATAAATCTGATCCTGGCGGTGCCCTGCGCCGGCAATTGCAACTTTCTCCCATTCCTCATTCCAACAACTTCGTTATGTCATTTTTGTGGCATAATCCGGCCGAAGCCCGGGCCTTGGTCAATGCCATTGCCCACCTCTACATGCAGCAGCTTCATGACAATGAAGTGCAGCGCCTTTCCGGCGATTCCAGTGCCGTCAACCAGGACGAGCGAAAGCTTGAACAGCAGGTGGCAGACCTCGAAGCCCGCGTTGAGACTTACCGTATCGCCAACGATATTCCGGGGCTTATTGAACGTCGCACTGTTCTGGCCACCACGTTGACCGACCTCAACGCCTTGAAAATTCATGCAGAAATTGCCGCCCAGCAAGCCCGGGAGGATTATCTTTCGCTTAAAAAGCAGGCGGCGAACAATACGCTTACGCTCTCGCCGAAAATGCAAATTACAGTGGACAATAATCCCACGCTGCTCAATTTGAAGTCCGCCCTTTTACAGGTACGCCAGTCAATTGCGGTATCCACCAAGTCATACGGATCGAACTTCGGTGGGACGCGCGAATTGCTGATTCGCAAAGCAAGTATCCAAAGGCAAATACAACGGGAAAAGAATCGCCTCAAGGCCAAGGCTAAATTGGAAATGATTGAAGAGGCTAAAAATAAGATGCTCGGTGCGGAGGCAATGTCGCTTGATGCCGTCAAACGTCTGAAGGCCGAGCATCAGAATATCAGCGATTTGGAAACCGCACTTACCAAGTATGAAGCCTTGAAATCTTCGCTCAGCCATGCTGAAAAACTCCTGGCGCAGGTTACCAAGCAGGCCAGCTTGCTGAATCTGGACCGTGCTGGCGACATGGTGCATGTCCGCTTATCTTCGTTGGCTGTCAAACCTAAAAAGCGGGCGTTCCCGCTGGTCAGCCACTTCCTTATTGTCGGTGTGATCGCGTCGCTCGTGTTGGCATTGGGGCTGGCGTATCTAGTAGAGGTAACCAACACCAAAGTCAGCACGCCACGCGATATCACTGGTGTTATGCGGCTTCCACTTTTGGGATTCATCCCCGATCATGCCGACGACCCCATGCTTTCGGGTAATCCAATGACAAGTGTGCGTACAGCCCCGTCCTCCATGACGGCGGAGTCTTTCCGCCAGATTCGAGGACGATTGGCGGCGTGCGTTACCAACAAACCCTTGCAGACGATCCTTGTTGCCAGTTTTTCACCCGGTGGTGGCGCAACGACTGTTGCCAGCAACTTGGCCATTGGCATCGCCCTTAGCGAATTACGAGTTCTTTTGGTGGACGCCAATTTTTACCGCCCGAACCTAAAAAGCATTTACAGCAACATACCGGACGTCGGGATTACCGATGTGCTGGCCGGAAATGCCACGCTTGAGGACGCCATTGTTCCCTCCCAGGAACTTCCCACATTATTCCTGCTGGGTGGCGGATCACGCGAAAAGGTGCCGACTGAACTCACCGAGCACCGGGCATTCCCCGATCTGCTTGAAAAACTTAAATCCTCATACGATATGGTCATTTTTGATGGGGCACCGCTGACCTTCGTATCAGATTCGATCAATTTGGCCGCTCGGGTGGATGGCGTGATTTCCATTTTACGTGCCGGCATGATTACCCGCGGCACGGTGAGTCGCATCCGCGAACAATTGCGATCGGTTCATGCCAATCTGCTGGGGCTGGTGCTCAACGCCACTCAGGCGTTCAGTTCAGGGTATTTCCGACAGAATTACCGTGCATTCTTCCAGTACTCAAGTGGTTCGCGGGAAGGTCGCGCCCGACTACCCGGTAAATAACGCGGCGACGATTTTTCCTCGGCGTGGCCGATAATCCACGCACCTCTGCGGGTGTCGCTTTCGCCAGAGCCTTTCGTGAATATTTGCGGAAAACGCCGCAAATCGCCGGTTATTTCGGCCACTGCGTCTCTGCCTTCAAAAATTGCCGCGCGCCATTTTGTCCTCCAATGATAGTTGCCTTGACCAAATATTAACAGAAAGTTATCATTCATGTTGACGAATGGTGTTCCTCTGCAGAGGTTCGGCGCGGGATGGACGAAGCCTTCCCCATCCAACTCGGTTTTTTGGAACGCCAGTGAGCTTTGGGTTGAAACGGCTTGCTGAACGAATCGTGTTCGCCTATGGATGGCATTGAAACCGTCCCGAGGTTTATGCAAGCTGGATTAGCTGCCGGTCTACCATGTTTACAGCGGTTGATTGGCAGCGGAGTGTCGGTTGATACTCCGGATAGATTGATGAACTGGTAAAGGCTTTGCACTTTATAATTCGGCACGGAGGTTGATTTCAGTCGCGTGGTTCTTTCAGGCTTGGGTATAACCAACCAAATGTTACGCTCTCTCACCCAGCGCGGTGGGATGTGCGCGTTTGGTGTCCAAAGCTTTGAGAAAAAACAAGTTGCATCATTGATGCTGCGCGCTGATTTCTGCCGCGCCGTCGTAGCAGCAGTTGCCCATTTAACATACCGTTCGTCATTTCAATCCAGCGCCATCCGCTAGCGACGGTTGGTTAGCGCGTCAACCCCTGACTCGGCCGTATACCGAGCGGAAACTTAATCAGCGGCCGGAAAGCCCGCGAGCCTTGGCTCACGTGCTCGTCCTCTTTAGTTCAGGGTAAATTGCCATGCTATCTTTTGTTTTTCCCATTCAACATCAGTTCGTTGCCGCGGTGCCGTCAAACGGGGCAACACTTGTTCCTTTAATCGCAGCGGTGGCAGGGGGCGTGATTGGCGGCTTCCTTGTCGCGTTCCTTATTCTCAAGTTCGCCGATCTCCGCTCGTTGCGGCGTGGTCGAGAAGAATCCGCCCAGTTAATCGCCGATGCCGGTACAAAAGTGGCGGATTTAATCCGTCAGGCCCAGACCTCCGCCCGGGATGAATCCATCAAACAGCGCGAACAGGCCGAGAAGGAGATGCAGGCTTCGCGGGAGGAACTCAATCGTCTCGAACAGCGATTAATGAAACGCGAGGACACACTTGACCAAAAGCTTGATGTGCTGACGACCAAAGAACGCAACCTGGAATCATTGGAAAAGAACCTCGCTGAACGCACCCGCCAAGTTGCCGGCCGAGAGAAAGATCTCGACGAATTGTTGGCGCGAGAGAAGAGCACATTGCTGCAAATCAGTGGTATGTCGGAATCAGATGCACGTGAGTTGTTGCTCAAACGTATTGAAAGTGAAGCGCGTCATGATGTGGCGCAGTTGCTTGAGAAAGTGGAATTGCAGGCCCAGGACGAGGCCAAGCAAAAGGCCACCAACATCATGCTTCAGGCCATGCAGCGTTATGCTGCCGAGGTGACCAGTGAAGGCACCACCAAAGCCGTCACGATTCCCAGCGACGACATGAAGGGGCGAATCATTGGCCGCGAAGGGCGTAACATACGCGCATTTGAGCAGGCCACCGGCGTGGATGTGAATATCGATGATACACCGGGAATTATTACCGTAAATTGCTTTGATCCGATTCGACGCGAAGTGGGCCGCTTGACGCTGGAGAAATTGATCGCCGATGGCCGTATCCATCCGGCGCGGATTGAAGAGGTGCTGCAAACCACGCAAAAAGAGATGGAAAACAATGTTCGGCAAGCGGGTAAGAAGGCAGTCGTCGAGGCAAATGTGCCCGGCATTCACCCCCGAATTGTCGAGATGCTCGGTCGCCTGCACTATCGCACCAGCTACGGCCAAAATATTCTTAAGCACTCCCTTGAGGTGGCGTTTTTATCGCAAATGATTGCCGACGAATTGGGGCTTGATGGTGCAATGGCCAGACGCGCTGGCCTGCTGCACGACATCGGCAAGGCTATGGACCATGACCAGGAAGGGGGGCATCCAGCCCTCGGTATGGAATTCTGCCGCAAACTTGGTGAGCCTCCCGCTGTGCTTAACGCCATTGGGGGACACCACAATGACATTCCCGCTACCTCGCCGTATACCCCAATTGTTATGGCGGCTGATGCCATCAGTGGTGCCCGACCTGGCGCACGCCGCGAGAGTTTGGAAAGATATATCAAACGCCTTCAGGAATTGGAGGGAATTGCCACCAGCTTTACCGGCGTGCGTCAGGCCTTTGCGATTCAGGCCGGGCGTGAAGTACGTGTGATCGTTGATCCGGAACGCTGCGATGACGCAACGGCCCGGTTGATTGCGCGTGACATTGCCAAGCGAATTAAAACGGAATTGACATTTCCCGGCGAAATTCGCGTCACTGTGCTGCGCGAGACCCGCGCTGTGGAATTGGCACGGTAAGCCGCATGTCGTCCAACAGCGGATATTAAATATTGGAGTGCTTCCCGTAAGGGAAAACCCCTTGTGGCCGATGTCCGATGAAGATTATTTCCCGCGCGGAAATACTTTTCATGGTGGCGGCAAAAAAACTTAGGTGGCAAAGTAATTTAACTTGACAAATTAGTCTAATGCAGTACTATTTGGACATCGACGGGGATCGATGCCCAACCGACTGCAACGTCGCGGGATTCTGATAGCGGAATTTCCCATGTGCGCGTTTCTCTCGAAAGCGGCTTTCACTCTGTGGTTGTACCGCCGGGATTCTCCGCCGATGCCCATTCGCTGGGCGAATGCACCGGTAAGATATTTGGCTTGCTTGGCCATTGTAAAGTTGATGTATCTACCGGATGGTACTCTTAAGCGTTAGCGGTCGCCACGTTTTGAAGTGGTGGCCGAAAAATGTGATCTTGCCGCCACCGTGCGGGTTCCCACTTTGCCCGCCCGAAAGGCTGTCGCGCCCCACTCGCCAGCCCCGTGGCGGCATTTTTTCGCCCCATTTTGACTGGTTTCCATTGTTATCATCAGCCATGTATCGACTATGCTGAAAAATGGTTTAAATTAGCAGTGCTGGCTTGATATAAGGAAATTCATGGCACTGAAAGCGAATCTGATAACTGAACCCAACCTGCTCGTCGTGGACGATGCCGCCGGTATTGTCAACTTGGAAGAAATATTTGGGTGTCCCACGGCCGTTGAATTGGAAATAGGATCAGGTAAAGGGGCATTTCTGCTTCAAATGGCCAAGGCGTTTCCTGAACGACAGTTTATCGGTATCGAATGGGCAAATGCCTATGCCGAGTACGCCGCCGACCGGTTTCGTCGTCACGGACACGCTAATGTGCGGATCGTAAATGCCGAAGCCCTCTGGTGGATACGCATCCACCTGGCAGATGCCTCCATCCATGCATTGCACGTCTATTTTCCAGACCCGTGGCCAAAAAGCCGCCATCACAAACGGCGACTCATTCAAAAGCCCTTCCTTCAGCAAGCGATGCGGATACTAAGGCCCGACGCACCGCTTTACATCGTCACAGATCATGCAGAATATTTCGAGCATATGCGCGATGCACTGACGGACTTTGGCCAATTTAAGCTCGAGCCATTCACGTCGCCGCTGCACCTCGTCGGCGGTAATTTTTTGGTCGGCACCAATTTTGAAAAAAAATATGCCGCCGAAAAACGCCCCTTTTATTCTCTCATCGCCCGTAAGCCCGCTTGATTTGGACAGGCCCCTGGTTGTCACAACTTTGAGACATGTGCAACCGGCGGATAAGGTATGTCAGCATATGGACGGCGACGTGAGGTTCAACGCGGTTGAACTTTGCGGCTTTGTGTAATCTGACGCCAGAAATTCGCGGCAAATGGTTCCAGAGCGTTAATGAATTCATCCGGTATGTGTTTCAAATTCACATCGGGGCGTTGGGGTAATTGAGCCAACAATGATACTCCCGTGGCCAGCGGCAACTCTTCCAAAGATGAAAGTGACGCAAAATCGAGTTGCTCGGGTACTTGATTGGCCACCAGGCCGGCGATCTGAAGCCCTCGACTGCGTACGCTTTCAACTGTAAGCCAAGTGTGATTGATGCTACCGAGGTATACGCCGTTTACAATCACCACCGGCAATTGGAGGGCCGTTGCCAGATCGGCAATGGTGCAGTAACTGTCATCCAGTGGCACCAGCCAACCACCCGCGCCTTCGACAATTAAAAAATCACAATGGTCGTTCCAGTATTGCACCGCGCGATCGATGGCTTGCCAATCCGGTGGGCGCTCTTCCAATCGGGCTGCAACGTGTGGCGACACAGGGGCCGCGTATCGCACGGGACTGATAAACGGCATTAAGGCCCCATCAATTATCAGCCCCGCATATTTGGCAGCTAATTCTGCATCGGGCGACATCAAATCGTCGCTGGATAAATGATGAATGCTGCCCCGATTCGGCCATTTGGGGCAACCCGATGCGATGGGCTTGCACACGCCAACGCGCAAGCCGCAACGTTTGAACGCTCCGGCCATTGCGGCAGTGACCGTTGACTTGCCAATGTCGGTGCTGGTACCAGTGATGAAAATACCTGGCACCTTCGCCGCCGATATATTAATGGTCTTCATATTTACACCCACTTTGCAAGACACCAGATCGACGCGTTAGTTGGTGGCCGGAAAACTGAAGCCCTCAAGTACCAAGCGAAGGCTTTTGCCAATATGGCGTATATTGTCTTCACCTGTGGTAAGTGGTGGCATGATGACAATTACGTCCCCAAGTGGGCGTAGCAGCACTCCGTGCGCCCGCAATCGCTGGCAAATCTCACCACCAACACGACGCTGCCATGGAAAGGGGGTATATGGCGTTCGTCGCTGCACCAGTTCAACACCCGCCACCGCGCCGGTGATTCGAACATCTCCCACATGCGGATGCCCGGCGAGCGGTGCGAGTTCCTCAGATAACCATTGGCCAATCTGCATGGCCCGAGCGGGAAGGTCTTCTCTCAGCAGCAATGCCAGAGATGTTCGCGCCACCTCGCAGGCCAGCGGATGCCCCGTAAAGGTATGGCCATGAAAAAACGTCTTGCCGGCGTTGGGATCTCCGCAAAATGCAACAAAGATCTTCTGGTTGGTAAGTGTGGCACCCAAGGGCATGTATCCACCCGTAAGTCCTTTTGACAGACACAAAAAGTCGGGTGACTGATGCTCGTGATCGCATGCAAATAAACTACCGGTACGTCCAAACCCCGTCATCACTTCATCGCAAATCAGTAACACCTCGTATTGGTCGCATAATTTACGCAGGCGGGTCAATGTGCCATACGGTTGCATACGCATGCCGCCAGCACCTTGAATGACGGGTTCGACGATAATTCCAGCAATTTTGTGGGCATTTTCTTCCAATAACTGCATAATCATATTGTCCCATTTTGTAAAATCTAAATATGGGACAATCGTTTTTATGCTGCTATTAGCAGGCGAGAATACGGGCAGTATGGGCAATTCGGCCTGAAGCGTTGGAAAGCATATAGGCCGATAAATGGTGTGGAAGGCTTCAACATAGCCCACTGAGACGGCACCAAGCGTGTCGCCATGATAGGCCGACGACATGGATAGAAACGTCGTTTTCTCCTTGCGACCGATATTCCGCCAGTACTGAAACGCCATCTTGATGGCAATTTCGACTGCCGTGCTACCGTTATCGGAATAGAAAACCTTTTCCAATCCCGCTGGAGCAATCTCTGCAAGCAGGTGTGCGAGCTGGATACTGGGGACGTTGCACGCACCCAACAGCGTGGTATGAGCTACTTTATGGGTCTGACGTATTACAGCCGCATCCAACTCCGGATTTCGGTGGCCATGGATGTTGCACCAAAGGGACGATACGCCATCAATGTACTCACGACCCTGAATGTCATAAAGGTATTCATCCTGCCCATGGGTAATAATCAGCGGATCTTCCTTCTCAAACCACGCGGACATCGGCGTAAACGGGTGCCAGATATGGCGATGATCCAAGGCAATAAGCTCAGCGGCGGACAACTCTTCGGCCGGTGGCAACGGAATAGATTTCATGCGGGTTTCCTGTTTCTTCATGGTGGGTAAGTATAGCGATTTGAGAATGGTTCACCGTGTATGGCGGGCCGCGGTTTTTGCGGATTGATGCTAATTTAGCTATTATTAAGGCAAGTGGTGGCGTTTGGTGCGGCGGATTGCCGGGCTCGGGTTCATCAATTGAATCGACTCGGGCGTGCTATTGAGATCGTCCATCCAACCAACGCTTTGCGGTACCATGGAATGGTTTCAGTCGTGCGGCAAGAGAACGGGGCAAGGTTTGATCTGATAACGCGGAATGGTGATGCATGAAGGTTATGGGGATATGCCGCAATCAGCGCCGATGGTTGGGCGCAGTGGCAATTACGCTTCCGACTGCCATTTGCATAATGTCAGTCGGGGCCAGCAACGCCTCCCCTGCGTCGGTGCACGTGTCGGTCATCATTCCGCCGATTGATAGCGGTGTCGGCAGTGTCACCGTTGCGGCATCGACTGTCGCCCCCGCGAAGGCCGTTCAAAAGGCACCGTTGCCGGATGACAAATCAAATTCATCACCACCCGCTGCCCCCGGCAATTCGCAGAAAAAGCCGGCTATGTCGGCGGTACCGCTCACGCCGGCAACTGAGACCAAACCGCGGGCCAAGGTGGTTGCGGCTGCCCATCCGTCAGAACATCGCGCTGGTAAGGTGCCATCGGCCACCCGGCAGGATGGGCCGGCCTACCGCATCAGCCAATTCAAACTCGCTTACGAGTATCCTCGCAATGAACTGCCCTCCATTGCACAACTGATGCATGTGCCTGTTGTGTTAGGGCTTTCCCAAAGCGGGTATGTGGCGGCGGTGGTAGACCGCAAGGGAAAACTGGTACGACGGAAAGGCTTTCCCGTTCTGCACACCACGCTGGCTGCATTTAACCACACCGGTGGCATCCGCAAAATACATTTGAGTGCCATCAACAGCATTGGTGCACAGTTGTATATGTTTCTTGATCATCACGGATTTCCTGATGTTCTCGTAGCGCGGTCGATTAAGCAATTTCGGGGCCTGCGCGATATGCGCAGCGAGTCCGACACGTCGATCGATCTGGTGATTCATGATTTGATTATCACAAAAATACGCACCGTAGCATCGGGGGCGTATTTTTCCGGTAAACATCCGATTGATAACGCCAGAAACCAATTCATTATCCGGCATTCGCCGTTGCGCGTCGGGCCCAACGCACCCGCCACCGAGGACGTTTTCAATCGGCAGGAGGTTGATGACTATCTCCTTCGGCTTAACCAGCAACCTGGACGGCAGGTCAGTGCAGGCCTGTCCGCCGGCGATCTGCCAGACTCCATGATTCTTGATTACGACGTGCATCAGGCAAAGCCTTGGCTGGTGTATTCGCAGATATCTAATACCGGTACACCTCAGACCAATCCGTGGATTGAAGATTTCGGTTTTATTGATAATCAATTAACTAATCATGACGATGTTCTCAGCCTTAATTATGCGACCGCAGGTTTCAGCAAAATGCAGTCGGTGCAAGGATCGTATGAATTTCCCATTCTGGGTTTGCGCCGGATACGCGGTCGCATTTTTGCCAGTTATAACCAGTACAATGCATCAAATGTCGGCCTTGGCAATCTGAATTTCAATGGCCGCGCCTCCGGCGGTGGCGGTGAACTTATCATCAACCTGGCGCAGTACCATCGGCTGTTCATCTACGGGATTCTTGGCCTGCAGTATCTGCATGAAAGTGTGAATGATATCTCCACGGGGCAGGCTGGATCCGGTGATTTTTTACTGCCGTATGCCACGCTGCGGTTTACTCGGCGCAGCGCCATTTCCAATTTTTCCGCCAATGCCACCGTGCTCGGACAATGGACACCCACCCAGGCAACGTCCCTTGACACATTGGGGCGTTTTAATACCAATCGTACCTGGGCCATTTTTCAGGGCAATGCGTACGATGCATTCTATCTCGAGCCGCTGCTGGAATCCTCGGCCTATCAATCAGGACAGGTGATCCCCGCCAATCAAATCTACATGAGTATCAGCGGACAGGAGGCCTTTGGACAAAGGCTCATTCCGCAGGAGGAAGATGTTATTGGCGGGCTATATACGGTACGCGGCTATCCGGAATCGATAGTCGCCGGCGACAATGCCGTCTACGGCTCCCTTGAATACCGCCTGCATATTCCCCATCTGTTTCCAATCAATTCGCACCAAAAAACCAAGCTATTCGGGCACCGATTCGATTTCTCCCCCCCCAACCACTTCACCACACCGGATTGGGACTTGATGCTGTTCACCTTCCTTGATGGCGGCGTGGTTCAGGATAGTCAGGCCCAGCCGTATGAGGGCAGCGCAACATTATTAAGTACGGGGCTCGGCGCGCGGCTTACGCTCTACAGCAATATGGAACTGCTCGCTGATTGGGGGGTGGCTCTGCACAGTGTCAGTCCGCGGGCAACCGGTCAGGGTGGGGTGTCGGCGGGGTCAAGCCAATTTAATTTCCTCTTTGAGGTCAGTTATTAAAATACGGGAGACAGCAGCCATGAAGCGCATGCGGGCAGACCCAATCAAATCATCTGATAAATCGTCACAACGGCGAAGACGGCATGTATTGGCGATGGCCACGGCTGCGGCATTGACGCTGCACGTTCAAAGCAGTTTTGCCCTTGGTCCAATCAGTGTGGCCAATGTGGCGGCCGGGTCTGCCCAATTTGCGCACTCCGGTGCCACGACGATCATCCATGCTTCCAACAATGCCATCATCAACTACAACCAATTCAGCATACCGACGGGGCAGGCTGTTGATTTTGTGCAGCCCAATGCGTCCAGTCGGGTGCTTAATCGGGTAGTTACCAACGTGCCATCTCAAATTGATGGTGCTCTGCGCGCCAATGGCATCGTATATCTGGTGAACCCCGCCGGCGTTATTTTTGGTCCGCACTCCGTGGTGAATGTGGGTGATTTGTACGCTGCCGCCGGTCATTTAAGTAATGCCAACTTTCTCTCCGGTGTAGATCACTTCACCAGCCTGAGCGGAGCCGTCGCCAACTTGGGGAAAATCAACGCCGGCGCTGTGAGTCTTCTCGGTGCAAGTGTTATCAATGATGGTTCAATCAACGCACCTGATGGCTCTATTATTCTCGCCTCCGCCAAGGATGTTTATCTGACGCGAATTGGCGGCCTCATAACGGTCAAACTATCCGATGCAGCCGCCGAATCCCCCACGCCGGCGGGTTCGGCGGGCCACGCTAACCACACGGCCCCGCAGGCCGTCGCCCAAAGCGATCAACCGGTATGTGCCGGCAGTGCCCTGGCACTAGGCATCATGAATTCCGGCACGCTTCATGCGACGCAAATTCAGATTCAGGCCGCGGGCGCAAAGTCGGTAGCACTCGTGAGCGGCCATGTTGATGCTTCAACCAATACATCGGGCCAACGGGGCGGAGATATTGGCATTCAGGCTGGCCACATTGCCATTGGATTTAAACCAGATAATACCGGGGCATTATCCACCGCGCCCGCGCAAATCACTGCCGATGGTCCCGGTGGAGGTGGAACAATCTTAATCGGGGCTGTGCCAAGTCCGACATCCGCTGATGGCTACCGGGATGCCGCCCTGACCGATCGCATCGGCAGCCAAACTGTAATTGACGCTTCGGCGCTGGTGTCCGGTGCGGGTGGCTTCATTGATACGTCCGGGCATGCATTATCGGTAGCCTCAGGTGCGGTCATCAGCAGCGGTGGGGCGGGTGGTGGCCATGCCGGGCTATGGCAGCTCGATCCCGTCAATCTTCTCATCAGCAGCAGTCAGCCCTCCAGTGGCTACACCGCGCTGGCCTCCACGAGTACGAAACCGCTCACCTATTCCACGCCAAATTCAACCGCTTCCTATTGGGTTGATGTCGGCACCATCAACACTGCCTTGGCGGGGACTTCCGGGCACGCAAACAGTGGTGTGGACGTGTCAGTTACGGCCTTGGGGGTATTGGAACTTGGTTCTTCCACGAACCCTTCTCCCATCAACCCTGTAATAGAATCGAGCAATGCCGAGACGCTGACGCTTACCGGGTCGGCAATTGAAATTAATAGCGATATTGACCCAACTGGAAATTCTTCAACGCTGGACGTAACTCTGCAATTATCGTCTGGAGCCACGGGACCCATCAGTGTCAATGCGGGCCTGGGGCTCTCCACCAATCCTCTCGGCGGAGTGACGATTGATGCCGCTGCAAAGTCTATCAATTTGTCCTCCAGCATTTACACGTCGGGTGGGGGGCAGTCGTATCAGGGATCCATGAACCTTGCATCAGGCACCGTTACCATGCAGGAAACGGCGGGGGGGGGTATTGCGTTGGGTGCCAGTGGCGGCGGTGATGCTTTAACCAACAGCTACAGCAATTCCTCGGCAGGTAGTACCACACTTAATGTGACGTCTTCCAGTGGATACATCGCTGATAATGAATCAATAGCTCCGTTCGGTGCTTCGCAGATTAACCTCAGCCTTGTGGCAGGTGGAAAGTCCTCCGGAAATCAGGCCGTCGTTCTGGACGCACCCGTTCAAACCGGCGGCGGATATTTCACCGCCGAGAGCACTGGAAGTGGCAACATCTCTGTTGTGGGAATAGCTGGTACAGGAACTGCTGCGCCTGCGGCAATGATAAATACCGGCGGCGGGAACGCAACATTCTCCGTTAACGGAGGTTCCGTAACATTAACTGGCGGACAGGGGGGCACGGTAGTTGGGGGCGACGCCGTGCACACCGGCGCTGGCAGCCTTGCAATAGACACCGCCGTGCCGTCGACGGTAACAATCAGCGGCGGCGCAGGTGGGAATGCCACTACGGTAAACGGTTCGGCCGGTGGGGCGGGTGCATCAGTTGGCGGGGGCATTACCATAGGTGGTTCCACTGCATCGGCGGGAACCATCAACATCAGCGGTGGCGCGGGTGGCAGCGGATTGAATGGCTTTGCGGGCGGAGCGGGGGGGGCGGGAATCAGTGATGCCAGCGGACCCATTGCCCTTTATTTTTCCGGTAATTCTGCCGTTGTGGGTGGCACCAATGGCGGCTCGGGCGGTGGTGCGGGCGGGAATGCAATACTGACCAGTGCGTCGAATTTGTCGCTTAATCCGTCGGGCAACGCCGGGCCAGTGTTTGTATTTAATAATTTTCCATCAACAGGATCAGTCTCGACATTTTCCACCACCGGCAGTTTTACCGCTGGCACCGGCGGCACGCTTCAGCTTAATAACAGCATCAGCACAGGTGCCGGGCTGACGATTAATGGCCCGCTGGTGGCAAATAATTCACTGGTGCTTGCCGATAATAGCGCGGATGGAATATCCATTGATGGAATAACTACTGCAAATGGTGCTGGCGTTTCCGCCACTGAAAATGGTACCGGCAGCATCTCTATCGCCGGACCGGTCGGTTCATCGTCAAGTCCGTTGGATAATTTTATTGCTGCTACCCATGGTGGCAACATCACGCTCAATAATGCCTCAATCACATCCTCCGGGGGGATAAGCCTCGCAGGCCCCATAATCCTTTCGGGAACCAATTCCCTTAGCGATAACAGCTCATCCAATGTTCTCTTATCGGGGACTGTCACTGGCTCTACATCATCACTGAATATCTCCGAAGGGGTTACGGGTGACATCCAGTTCGACGGCAACGTGGATGTCCAATCACTTTCCGTCACCGGGTCATCAATATTCGGCTCCGCTGCCAGCGCATTCACCACTTCGCAGTCGATGTCTTTCGGTGCCATCTCACTCGGTTCGGATACGACGTTGACCGATTCGGGAACGGCAGGTAACGGGATATCTGTCGGGGCGGTAACAGGAAATAGTCACTCCTTGACGGTGGATGAATCCGGTTCGACTCAAAGCATTAATCTCAATGGAAATATCTCCGGCGTTACGGCACTCAAGTTGACCGGGCCGACGATTCTGGCCGCTGGCGTCAATTCAATTTCAACCACTGACGGGCAGCAGTTTAATACTTCTCTCCAGTTGGAAGGCGGTGCAGTTCTGCTTTCTGATAATTCCCTTGCTGGCATTTCAATTGCGCAGATCGTTAACAGTGCCGGAGCAGATTTGACGCTCGACGAAGCGGGTTCGGGCACGGTTACCTTGCCCACGACAACAACCAATTCAATTGCCCTCGGATCGTTGACCGTTACCGGCAGCACCGCATTTGCCGGAAATGGAACCATCGCCACCACTGCCGGACAGATTTTTAATTCGCCCATTTCGATTGCTGCAAATCAAAGCGTGTCATTACAGGATAACGGTATCAATGGAATAAAGCTCGGAGCAATCAAGGGTGCCCCCAACGGCTCATTGGCAGTAAAGGAAAACGGCAGCGGTACCATTGATCTTAGCGGTGCCATAGGCTCTATACCGGGCCAGCCGACTTTAGGCACGTTTTCGGCCACAAACGCGGACGGACTTATCGAGATCGGAAGTTCGTTGGTCAACGTTGGCCAAATTGCCCTCTTATCGGATGATCCGGTGTCCACGCCCATCACAAACACAAGCGGCGGAACGGTAACCATTTTTTCTCCCGTTCAAAGCTACACCGCCAGCGGTTCGGGTGCCAGCCTCGGCTTTAACACAGGCCTTGTTGAATTACTAGGTTCCAGTGCTTCCACATCGGCGACGTCAATTTCACTCAAGCAATTCAGCACCATAACGGATGCCGACTTGCCGATATTTTCCGCAAATGCACTGGCATTGGAATCCACCGGCGGCAATGTGATTGTTGACAGTGGAGCCACGGTGCCTGCTACCACTGCGCTGGCCCTCACGTCGGATGGCGGATATGTAACGCTCGGCGTCACCGGCGCACTGAATGTCAAAAGCCTGGCGGTCAACGCAGCTACTGCCATCAATATTGATAATGCAATTACGACAACCAACGGCCAGACCTTTTCGGGCGTAGGTGCGAATTCTCCGGCCATCAATCTGCCAAGTTCCGGGCAAGTAACGCTCAGCGATAACAGTGCGATTGGAATTGCGCTTCATGGGGCGGGTGTAAGCGGTTCGAGCACCGCATTTACACTCACCGAATCAGGTTCCGGGCCGATCACGCTGGCATCAACTATCGGCAGTACTACAAGCCCCTTAGCGACATTAACCGTCAATTCGCCCACCGGTGGTATTCAACTTGGCGGAGCCAACATCTTTACCAGTTCCGGGCAAACTTACACCGGGCCTGTCACGCTATCCCAGGATGTCGGCCTGAATGGTGGCTCAGGCGCGGTAACGCTAAATAATGCTGTCGCGACGGGTGGTTACAACCTCGATGTCACGGCTGATACAATTGACCTCAGCGGTGGAAGCGTTACCGGATCGGGCAATCAGACCTACACGGGCACCATCAACGTTAATAAAAACACCACGCTCTCGGGCACGGCGATGGCATTTATCGGCACGTTGACCACTGGTAACTCATCGACTCTCAGCGTCAACGCCACAAGCAACGTCAACTTCAGTGGCGGTGCCCAACAATTGGTATCCGGTGGCCTGGCGGCACTTACAGTGCAGGCTGGCGGAGCCATTACACTCGGAGGCAATCTTTCCGCGCAATCAATCGCGCTGACGAGTTCAGATTCAGCCGCAGATGCGATAACGACCGGCGGAAGCAGTCCGTTCATTATCGCAGCCAATAGCCAGAGTTTCACCGCCACCGGATCCGCCGGGTCGATTGCACTTCAAAGCCCGTACGCTCAATTCACGGGTTATCCAGCGAATTTTTCCTTTTTTACCTTCTCCGAAATAAATAAGTTGCCAACCAGTTTTTCCGTGTCGCAGGCATCGCCCATTACCGACGGCAATCTTCCCACATTAAATCAATTTGTTACCGTCACTTCGCCACTCTTCGGCTCCGAATCCGTTGTCGCATCGACTTCGCTTAACCAGATGCCTTACAGTATCTTTTATACCGGCTCCGCCAGCGCCGTTAGCCCCGTCATCTCGCTTACCGGCCAAAATGATCTCACGGGGGCCAATCTGAGCCTGTCGGCACCAAACAGTGATCTGGTTCTGGGGGCCTCCGGTCAATCCATTTCGCTGGGATCACTTTCCATCAATGGTATTGTGAATATTCTGGGCAGCATCGTTACCAGCGGAACATCCAGCAATGCGCAATCATATACCGGCACGCTGGTACTCGGCGGTGGTCCGGTGCTGCTGGAGAATACCGGCTCGGGGAGTATTAATATTAATTCCGAAATTACACCCGGCACATCATCAACGCTGACCATCACCAACAGCGGCGGCGGAGCCATCAATCTGTTAAATGCTATCGGTTCCACGAGTGCACCACTCGGGTCATTGGTCGTCAATGTCAGCAATGGATCCATCTTGAACATCGATGGCGGTTCCATCCTGACAGCCCTCGGCCAAACCTACAATGGGGCCGTTGCCATCGGCAGCAACACCACCCTGACCGATGAGGGCAACACCGGCTCAACCGGCATTAATATTCTCGGCCCGCTGACAGGGACCGGCGAATCATTGAATATCGTTCAGAGGGGCAGCGGAATTAATGTAAACCTCGGATCACCCGGACAAAGCATCCAAGTTAAATCGTTCTCCGTTGCCACCGATCCCGCAACCATCAACCTCAATGGTGGAACCATCGAAACGACCGCGGGTCAAACTTACACCGGCACAATCAATGTCCTTGCGCCCACCACGCTGCAGGATGTCTCCGGCGGCGTGCTCTCGTTTCAAGGCATCATTGGCTCATCCATCCTCACCGTATCAGCGCCGACCGATACCGTCGATTTGACCACCGGCATTACCCCGGGCGGTATCAATATCAGCGGCCGAACGATCGCACTCCCCAATGGAAATGCCGTCACCACCTCACTGGGGCAGATATTCGACGGCTCCATGATACTTAATGGCGATACGACACTCACAGACAGCGGTGCCTCAGGCAGTGCGGGCATACAACTGGCGGGCGATATCAACGAACCCGGCGACAGGCTCGCGCTCAATCAGGGAGGCGGCGTCGATGGTGTGATTGGCAATGGTTCTGCTTCCTATTTCAATCTCCAGGGGCTGACCATCGGTCAAGGTACAATCCTTTCCAAACTCGGCACGTTAAACCTTGGATCGACAATTAATAACAATGGTGATCTTTCACTGCTTAACTCGCTGCTGTATACCAATTCCGGAGGACCGCTGACTCTGGCGGGTAAGCTCGATTTGCAAAATGGCAGCACACTTACCGCCGAGCCGTCCGGTGGGACAACATCCTCCGATGTCATCTCCAATGCGACGATTGGATCAATATCCGATGCCGGCAACGTCACCATTGAGGGCGACAATGTAACCGTTAATGGGAGCATACGTGCCAGCGGGCAGGTGCTTCTGGAAGATAGCAACCAACTTATGATTGGCCCCTTCGGGATAACCAATTTTGATTTCCGCCCGACATCATTATTGGCCATCAATGATAATGTCAGTGGTGGCACGGTACTGCTTAATCCCAATTCTCCAATCGTGCCGGGCCTGGGTGCCGCCGTGCCGGATGCCGCCACCATCGTCTCAACTGGCGGTGGCTCCGTGAGCATAAATGGTGGCGTTGTCACCATGGGCCGTGATCAAAAATGGACAAGCCTAGGCTCACTGGCAATATCCGGTTCCACCGTTGATCTCGGTGATCTGAATGTACTTGGCAATCTGACGGTTACCGCACCGACCATTAATATGCTTACGCGCGGGTTTGGCTCGCTGCTGACTCCCCGTGGATTACACAGCAATTCACAAACCAAGCCCGATGGGGTGGATGTGGTCGCAGGAAATATCAACTTTTCGTCCATGCCGGTGCCACTTCCGGCGGCGACCCCCGGCGGGCCACCCTATCCGCAGTTTGCCACGCCGACCGGTGGGGGATTAATTCCCGGCTACACGGTTCATGTATTTAATGCCGGTGCAGGTGGGTTAACGGCCGGCGATCTTTATTCAACCGTCCTTTCTCCCGGCGTTACGTCATCCCAAAAGTATTATTTGGATTTGCAGGCATCCGGGCCCGTTACCACCAACGTGTTCGATTCCTTTACCACCTTCGCAATACCGCAAATCCCCCGGGTTAAAACCGCGGTCACTCTCTCCTCGTCGCAGCGCGCCGTGTTGCGGTCGGCCGGTATTAACGCCAAAAATCCCACCCTCTCTGACCTCCTGGCCTTGAGCGATGGTCGTGCGGTGTTCAATGACATTCCACGTTCGGACGGATTAATACTCGAAAATCCATCTCTGATTGATTATTACGTCACCACCGCTCGCTTGCCTTACCATCGCACACTGGCGTTTATCGCGCTTTATAAGCATGTGTTCCTTGCCCCGGTAGTCAACCCAAAAACCGGCCAACCAGTCAAAACGCGCCGCGGACTGCCGGAATACCGGTCGCTGCGAAGCACCATACACGACCAATTTCGTGCAGCTTGGGCGCGTTATGTCGCCGCTGAGCACAAACTCAAACAAAGTCAGACTCGACCAACCGGTTTCCGAGCCTACTTGCTCCATTCACCCAATGACAAGGTGGCTTCCGCCGATCTGCGGCATCTCTCCCGCCTGATCTACAGCGCTTATCTACTTGGGCTAAGCCCGAAGGCGCTGCGACTTTCAACCAGTACCATCCTTGCCGAACTCGCCCCGGAGGCCCTCTCAAGCCGCCAATTTGAGAAAGTTATCCTCGGGCCGCGCATAAGTCTGCTTGCCGCGCATGGCCAATGACAGCGGGTGCCGTGTCGCCCAAGTTTGAAAGCTTTTATGCAGTTGACGGTGGCAATCATTCGTAATTACCGATTTGGCCAATGATTGCCCTTTGCAAAAAGTGGTGCATTTCCATTACACTGTTGGTTTCTAATAGGAGTTGTGACATCAGTATGGGCGATCTGAGCAAATTAAAAACAAGAATTGTAGTCGTCGGCGGTGGCTTCGGCGGGCTTTATACCGCCAGTGCGTTGGACAAACTTACGCGTGAAGACCCGACCGTAGAAGTTACACTTATCAGTCGAGATAACTTTCTTCTGGTAACCCCTCTCCTCTTTGAGGCAGGGTCCGGCGTACTTGATCCCCGTCACGTGGTGAGTCCATGCCGGGCGCTGCTGAAAAAAGCGCGCTTTTGTGAAGCCAACGTCACTGAAATTGACATCGCCAACAAGGTCGTTAAGGCCGCACATCGATCTGGAATACGCAATTATGAATTTCAGTACGATCAGTTGGTTATTGCGGTGGGTGGCATCACCAATCGGTCGATCATTCCCGGTTCGGATTTGGCGATGGCGTTCAAGACCGTTGCCGACGCGGTTTTGCTCCGAAACCACGTTTTAGACATGTTTGAACAAGCCGACATCGAAACGGATTTGGAACGCAAGCAGCGGCTTTTGACCTTTGTAATCATTGGCACAGGCCTCGTGGGCGTTGAACTCGCCGGTGAACTCAACGACTTTATGCATAATCTGGTGGCGACTTATAAGAATATCTCCATGAGGGATATCAAATTGGTCATGTATGAGGCGACCCCCAGTTTCCTTCGCGAGTTACCCCAGGATTTGGCCGCATACGCCCGGGAAAAACTTGCCAATCGGGGCGTCGCCATTTATCTCGAAGCACCAGTTAATCAGATTCGCACCGACGGCGTGGTGTTGAAGACCGGCGAATATGTGCCGGCTCAAACCGTGGTTTTATGCGCCGGCGTGGCTCCGAATCCGTTGCTTGCCAGCATTCAATTGGAAAAAAATCGTGGACGCATCGTGGTGGATGCGGCCATGCGTGTGAAAGATCATCCGGAAGTTTGGGCACTTGGTGATTGTGCCGTCATCCCGGACCCCGAGGGCAAGCCATACCCGCAGTTGGCGCAGCATGCCCTGCGGGAGGCTCGGTTATTAGCGCGGAACATTGTCGGAAGCATGAAAGGCCAAACGCCGATTCCATTCGTCTATAAAAATAAGGGAACCTTGGCGGCGTTGGGCCGCTACTCCGCCATTGGCCGGGTACTCAACTTTAAAATTCGTGGTTTTCCGGCTTGGTTTGTGTGGCGCGGTTACTACCTGATGCAAATGCCTAAATGGAGTCGACGAATCCGCATCATGATCGACTGGGCTCTGGCCGTTGTCTTTAAGAACGATGTGGCCCAAATGGATTGGATCACGGATGAGCAGCTTGAGACAATCGGCACGCAAGGGACTAAAAATGCCGAGCAAAGTCGCAGCAGTCATACCCAGACCGAATCGACCAAGAAAGCACCCGCGACCGTGGGCGGATAATCGCCCGTATGGGTACCAAAACTACCGGGATGGGTGAGCCATTTTTACAGCCGGTATTTTTTGCACAAGATTCTGATGGTGCGTCTGGAGTTCCGCCGTTTGGGTTTGCTCTTCTCCCATCGCCGAGGCAACATCCAATAAAGGCAGATTGATTTCGACATTTCGCAACGCCGATTGGCCGCAGGCGGCAGCCACATCGGCGGCCACCCATAAATCGCTGACGAGATTGTGATTGGTTATGGCTACCAGCGCAAAGCAGCATTCAAGCAACTCATTGGCCAATGCAGCGACGGTTTGCGGCGCGCGAATTGCCGCGATTACAGCCGTCTGAAAATCTGCATTGCCATGGCGTTGGTCACGAGGCTGAGATAGCCATGGGGAAAGCTGGGCGTAGGCCGCAGCATCCTCGTCCATCAATTGTAAAAACATTTCCTGTATTTTTTCCAGCCGGGCACGGTACGCCATCAATTTGGTCTGATGCTCCAGCAGCGATTTTTTACCAATGCTGTATTCGACCACCATCCGGGTCTGGGCGGCTGCCAGTGCTCCCGACAAGGCTGCTGTTGCACCACCACCCGGTGTGGGCGTTTTCGCCGCCAAGGCGTTAAGAAAAGTTCTCACGGACAGCAAAGACAATGACTCAGACGCTGTTTCAGATTCGGATGGCGGCATGGCGTTCTCCTGTGGCCTGTGCAAATTCCGGCCAATGCTGCAATAGCGACTCCTCACAGCTCGCTGCCCTCTGAGGGCAAGACAAACTCCAATCGCTACTGGGTCGTATTTCCGCCGCCAGCTTTTTTCGGCTGGGTCATGGCAGGTGGGGTCGTCGCCGGTGCGGTCGTTGTGCCGCCTGAATTAATATCCGGTCCAAGCAGGATGGGCTCCGCCCAATGGCGCAAGTTGTCAAGGTGAAATTTTGCCAATCCAGCAAACGCTGCGGCTGTGGGATTAGACTTTGAAAGAATGATCGCGTGATAAATAGCTGCGGCCTTCTTCCATTGATGAGAATCCTCATATACCTGCGCCAACCCCAATTCGGCCGCTATCTTGTTAATCATGGGCCTGGGGTATTGGTGAATAACTTTTTCAAACGCTTTCTTCGCACCGGCGAGAGCTTGGGCACGCGTAGCCTTAAGGCCGAGGGTCTTGTTGACACCAGACCCCAACGTGAGCCGCAATAAATAAATTCGACCAATTTTTAAGTAGGCTTGGGCGGTGACGCGCGGCACGTGATAAACGGTTAATACCGATTCTTCAATGGCTCCCGGCGACGAGGCGGATTGCAACGCCACCCACGCCTGCTGCACCTTACGCATCTTGCTCACCTGCCAAAAGTTGTACAGCTCGATGGCGAGTACAGCCATGGCGAATACCAGCAGAATGTAGACGCCGTAGCGCCGAATCCACAAAATAACGTCGATGGCAACTGTTGGTGTATCGGCAGCTAAAAGGCCGTCCTTTTCCGCTTCCATTTCTGTACAACTCCATAGCCTGCGTGAACCAAAACACGACAGTCCATAAAGGATAATCGGAAGCGGAAAATTTTGCCTCACTTCTTTAACTCAATCCGCAGTCGCCGGCCTTCCAAGCCACTGCCCGAAGCCCGTACTTGGCCGATTAGAGCCTCTTTGAAAAGTCCGATGCGGGTGGATTGGGGCAGAAAATGGATGGATGCGACAACGCATATCCGAAGCAGATTCCGGAATGTGTTCAGGATCGAGTACGCAGCAGGCGGCCGTTTGCCGCCCCAGGCCGCTCCCGGCAAAGTTTCCAAACAGGCTCTTTGGTGGATCGCAGCTATCGCAATGATTTTATCGCCACAATTTGTGGCACGTATGCGGCCCCGTTATTACAGAATGACCGGTCAATAACTGCAATGAACCGTCGCGATCCTTCCAGGATAAATTCCGCATTTTGCGTGGGGTCCGTGCTGATTGATCCCGCATCACCCACAGGTATGCCCCGATTGGCGTTGTACCAGTCGGTGGGTTGATAACTGGCAATCTGCGTCCACTGCGGATTAAGCCGCAACGCCTGCACGTAGCCATACACCGCAAAGCTGTCGCTGCGAACTGTCAGAAAGCCCGCCGCATCAGCCCAGGCCGCATCGCGCTGCTGCAATGACGTCATGCTGGCGAGATTTTCCGAAGGAATAAAGGCCAGCAGCATATCCCCGAGGGAATGAAAACCTGCGGTCGATCCATAACGGCCACTGGTCGATGTATACCAGCTTGCCGGAACTTTGGTTGACATGCCACCGGTCTCAATCGCCTCTCCGGCTGCCATACGGTTGCGGTATGCCATGGTGTCGGCCACCATCTGCCAGATTGGGTTAAATGTACCACCCGCAAAACCCGCCGGAGCATTTATCTCACCTGCGGCCGCATCTTCACTTAGCGCGGTATAAAGCACATCCTGATCGGCAGTATTCACATTAACCTTGCCCGGCATGCGCACCAGGTCGGCAGCTCCGTTGGGCAGGGCGATGGCGTCGGTGGTGTTGAATGTGCGGTCGGCCAGCGTCGTCATGGACAGTATCGTCGGCGGGATGTCACCGGCAACACCGCCGCCGGCGGTCACGGCTGGATCGGTGAAATTTTCGTCGGCCGCTGTGCTGGCTGCCCGCGGATCGTACGCAAAATCAAAGTACAAAGCTGCCTGATACGTTTCATATGAGATGCTGGTTCCCGACACATCAGAGAGGACGGGCATCGAAAGTGCGGCGGCATCAATCGGATACACCATTCCCTGATTGAAATATGTCCCCGCACTGGGGGTGTTAAGAGCCACCTGCTGCGATAACGGTAAGCTGGTGGTAGTGCATTCGCGTGCACAGCTATTGACGTCATTTATATTAACAAAGTCATCATTGGAGTCTATGGATTGCGATCCATTCGCCGCGACTGAACCACTGTAGAACCGATCATAAAGTGGCACGCCGGGGTTACCGGGGGCACTGACATTATTGGTTTTGCCTATCGTGCCCGGATCGGTCGTGGGCAGGGTTGATGGCAGCGCGGTTTGCGCGGCCGAATCGCAACCCCACACACCGGCGATACCGGTGTTGTTGCGGGAAACGTCGGCATAGGCGTAGGTGGCACTGCCGGGGATGCTGGTCGGTACGGCGACCGTCATGGAATCTACGATGATGGAGGTCGATGAGCCACCACCGCCGCCCGAACCCCCTCCACCACCACCCGGCCCACCGCCCGGCCCACCGCCCGGCCCACCGCCTGGCCCACCTCCGCCGCCCGAACTGCTGCCTCCACCAACGTTGTTACGGACTAACTCCACGGTAATCGGTCCCGGCGAAAGGGTCGATGAGTTGGTCAAAATAAATCCGTCGCCGGCGCTGGACGCTGCACTCTTATACGACCCACCGGAATAGCACACCACGCCGAGATACTTGTTCGTCCCGGATTGATAGCCATACAGCGTCTCGCCACTCAGGCTGATGGTAATAGTCGAGCCGGACTTCGGAATAATTTTCAGGTCGTAATCAGATAGCGGCAGGGCGGTGCCGCCGGGAAATGGATTTGCCAGTTCAACCGCCCAGTCGGCTGCAATAACCGAGCCGCTTTTCCAGCCTAACTTTACATCAACCTCGTTTATAAAGGGTTGAGCGGTGTTTCCTGCGTAGCCCTGCCCGCCTGTATTCACGGTAAGCGAGGCTGAAAGGGTGCCCGCCGACGTCGGGACCGTCAGCGCACCGGAAGATGACAGAAAGGCCGGCGAACCGCTGTAGCCGGTAGAATCTAGACGATAAGTCATGTAATCAACCAGCCAGGCACACGCGTGCGCGGGTCTGTAGCCACACGCGATAAGCGTATTATAAATTTGCTGTGAAAATGTGCTGAAGTTTGAACTGCTGATCGACTCATTCAAATTGAGCCGGGTGGGCGGGACGGAACTGCTGGAAGATAAATTCAGCGGTGCCACATCACGCGTGTAGCTGATGGTGGTATACATGTTCCGCCACGGCTGCGCAATGTAATAGGGGTAGGTGGATTGGGTGGTATAGCCCAGCGTGTTCGTGGCCAGCATAATGGGACGGGTGTAGTAAGGCGTTCCGTAAACCCCGCCACCTTGGGTCAGCAGATCGGCCGTTGAATTGACGTTAAACAGATCGGCGGCTGTACCGCCATTGCCACCATTGCCGGCCCCTTCCTGCTCATAATCGTCGATGACTTCATCCTGCCAGTTGAGCGGATCATAGTTGCTGCCGGTCACCAATGTGCCGCCACGCCCAATGGTGGTGGACGTGCCATTCTGCAGATATGACGGATTGTCCGAACTGGAATAACTGACCCCCGGCGCGTTAAGAATCGGGCATGAGGTGGGGTACTCGCCAAAGATGCCGGCCGGATCGATGGTGCCAGCGCTGTCGGCAGATGGAATCCACCCTGTATTAAGATTCAGCCGCGCCGAGGTATCTACCACGCGGACGGCAAACCGGTATCGGGCTCCATTGGGGGCACGCAGCGGCATAAGGTTCCACATTGAATCGCGGGTTCCAAAGGGATAGGGTAGTCCTGGGACGGACGTATCAACGGATGGAATCGTCACCGACGCATTCGGCACATTCACCTCGGCAACGCCATCGGGTGCGGCGCTTTGCGCCGACGACTGATAGCTGATGTCATACAACCCGTCGTTGGGATCATACAGATAGGGTCCCAGTTCACTTATCAGCGGTTGATGGGATGCTGACAGATTAAGCTGCGTCCAATTCGAGCTTGAACCGCTGAATGTCGCACCGGACTGATGCGCCGTGACGCAAACGTAAACATTTTGCGTAGCCGGTACCGTGGATAAATTAACTTGCAGCACCGTCGTGCCGGGCAGATAAGCTGTGTAAGGTTCCCACGGGGCGATATTGGTAAGCCACGGCTGCGTATTGACCAATTGCGATCCGCCGGTCATTGTCTGGTAGAACGGTTGGGGGGCGGTGGGGGTGCAGGCAGTAACGCTGCCCGCGCGCGGACAATCCCAGAGGCGGGCAATATGCGAGTCGGGCGTGTAGACACCGTTGGATGGATCATAAATGCCGATCGCCAAAGTGTGGCCGTTGTCGTCCAGCGTTTCATTGAGCATGGCACCGGTCAGTGTGCTCAGCACGCCCGATTGCGCCAGATTCAAGCCGGTGGAGGTATTTGATGCGTAGACGACCTGCTTATCAGTCGCCGCCGACAATATAAAAATAGTACCCATCAGAGCCAGCATCGCCAGCAATGCAACCACCACAATAAGCACAATGCCACGCCGGGCCTGCATTTTGCCTGATATTGCAGACGCGCCGGCAGGTTTCATCCGTCCGCGATGGGACGCGGCCGAAGTGGCGACGGTGACAGGCATGGCTTGGCGTTTCATTGCTGTGCTCCAAAGTTCATTCAGTGAGGCAGATAAATAATCTGGGTAACAAAATGCCCGCCCTGTTCGTGATTGTTTCGATCCGTAACAAGGTAAGTGATTTTCAAAGCCTTGGGCCAATCCGCCCGATTTTGTTTATAAAACACCCACGTTTCAGGGCAGGCGTCATCACCCGGCAGTAAATCTTCTGAATAACTGGCAGGGAGGCTGCTGTTGTCCAGCCCCCACCATTCAAGCTGCGCCGGGTTGCTGCCCGGTACGGTAGAACCATCCGTCCAATCGACGGAAAAACTCGGAACACCGCGCAGCATGATGGGTGCCATGCGCTCGCAGCCATTTAACACGCCATGGGTGGAATCGTAGGGCGTGGCCACTGTGCCGTAACGATTGCACAGTGGGTCTGCAATGGGAACATTGATGTTGCCCTGATTGTCATAAAGACTGGCCAGATATCCCGCGAGGCTCTGCTGCACCGAGGACGTGCTGCCTCCGCCGCCGCCCGGCCCACCTCCCGGGCCGCCACCGGGGCCGCCACCGCCCAAACCAACGTCGTAGGCGGCATCGATGCCCGAAGATGTCTGATCAAATGTTTCGCCATCGGGAGCCGTCCAATAGGCGTGGCTGCCATTAAGACTGCTGTAGACACCGGCACCCCAGGTTGGGCTGCCCTGCGGAATCATCAAAATACATTCACGACCAAAAAAATATTGACCGGCGGTATCGCCCGACGGCACCGCGGCAGGATTGCCCGATGCCATGGGCGTAGGGTTCCAACTGTTTTCGGGCCAGTAGGGCAGGTTAGGGTCATTGTTGTTGGCGGCTGAAGGACCGTAGGATGCCGTCAACTGCCCGTACCAGATTTGGGCCTTATCGGCGGTAAGATAATCCGTCATGCTGCGTGTGGCACTGGTTCCGGATCCCACGAAACTGCCCGTTTTGCCCTGGAAGTGACCATCGGAAACAAAGGTAAGCTGGTCAATACGCCAGACCGGATATTGCGTCGCCGTCCAGCCCGAAGACGATCCCACCGATCCGCCGGGACCGCCGGTCGGACCGCCGGTTGCGGCCATGGGAGGGATATAAAGTTCGCGCCACATCAGGGGCAAGTTTGATGGGTTTTCACCACTGCTTGACGTACCCGATCCGCCGCTCCCTCCACCACCCGGGCCACCACCACCCGGACCACCACCACCCGGACCACCACCACCCGGGCCTCCACCTGGGCCACTGGTTGTCGACGACGTCGAGGCGGCCGCCGCCGGTGTCATGCCCGCGTGAATGCACAGGTAAAAATTGTCGTTGTAAAGCACCTCATCGCCGGGCGTGTATTCCACATTCGGCATCCATTGGGGCGCGTAATACCGCTGGCGAATAACTAAGAATTCATTGGTATCAAAATGTCGAAAATCGTGGGCAATCTGCGACTCAACTACCCGGACAGATCCCATGGTGCTTAATGTGGCCTGCCCCAGCCGCACCGTCGAACCGGCAAGGTGAAAAACTTCTCCAACCGCTCCCATCATAATGACCAGGATCACCAGCGCTACAAGCATTTCCACCAAGGTAAAAGCCTTTTGACCTGCCGCGACAATGCCACAGGTAAATCGGGCGGATCGGCTGCGAACATATGCCATCGGATGCCCCGCAGGCTGGCGGCCTGAGCTCTCAAGTCGCGAATATGTCATAGATTCACCGTCGTTTCATAAATATAGACCAATGAGGATACGGCCTGCCCGTTGGCCGGCGGTGCGTAGATCACATAGTCATTGGGCGTGGTCGTGCCCGGCAATAGCCCGCTCATGCTTATGGCATGGGATGCAGGGTCTACAATTACCCTGAATGTCGAGCCCGTCGTCATATCTTCCCCCAGTGCCCCAATCGGCATCGCCATGGTGCTATCGCCTCCGACAGCCGTGACAGATTTAAACGGGCCGTAAAACAACTGGGGGTAGCTGGGGTTTCCGTCGGTGGTGAGTGGTTCCCCGCCGCCAGTGGCGGATGTCGGGTATTTTGCGCTCGGATCAGGGCTGTTAAATACAAAGATAGAAACGCGAAAGGTTGTCGCGTCGGTGGCTGACCCGCCGGTGGGACTTAAAATCGGTGTCAGGTATGCGCACCAGTAATAACTTGAATTACCCGCGATACTCGCCAGCCCCTGCACGGTGTAGGGATGATCCGTCCCGTAGGCATAAGGGATCGGGCCGATCACCTGCGGCGGATTGGTGCCCGCATACTGGCTTTCAATCATACCCAGCGCGTTACCGGCCACCACCTGCGCCACGGTGCGCTGCGTGTCCTGGTTGGTCCATTTGATGGCAACTGGAAATACGCCAGCCACCATCAGCATCCCCGTGCCGAGAATAAAGATGGATACCAGCATCTCAATCAGGCTGAATCCCGGTCTGCGGTTAAACCGCCTGTGCCCCTGACAGCCCGGCCGGCTAAATGGGTTAATTCGTTCAGGCAATGGTATGGCAGGCATAATTCAACTCACTTGTACAGTAATTACTTAATAATTTGCCCGGTGTAAGTGCTAATCATCAGAATATCTGAATGAGAGGCAACATACGTCGCCTCGCTGGAAGTATTCGATGTCACGCTGGCCGGCCATCCTCCGGGTTGAAAAACCGCCAGTGCGGGAGAACTCGGGCCATATGCCGTCGAAGCGTCCCAGAAGCTGGAATAAGCGGTCAGCGATTCCGGAGCGGCGGCGATCATTGAATTGAGTATTTCAACTTGTCCAGAAGAATCGAACACAACCGCACGCAGAGGATTATTCACATTAGCTGAAGTACCCGGTGGCATGGCAAACCCGTTGTCGTTTGACCCGCCCACAATCGCGGCCACATAGGTGCCCTTCGGCAGGTAACTGATCGGCACGCCGGGGTCGGCGACAAAATTCATCGTTGAGCTAACCCCGCCCGGCTGCCCGGGGGAAGCGGTCTCGATAGCGATGGCTGATTGTGAGTCGTTCCCCGGTTCTTCAAAAAAAATGACCGCCACGCTGGTGTGTCGTTCTATCGCCAACGCCCGTGCCCGGGCCATCGTGGCGGAAATCTCATTTTCAGCCTGCACCAGATTGTTGTTTTCAAACAGTGTTGCCAAACTGGGAATGGATATGAGCGATGCGATCACAAGAATGGCAATGACCACCAGCAATTCGGTCAGGGTGAACGCTTTGGCCGCCGGCGCGGACTGGATTAATTTTTGCCTGCATCGCCTGACCATTGTAGAAGTCTCCAAGGTGCGATTTTTCCGGCCATCGGTTACCGGGCATTTCCCCTGCGCCGCTGATCAAAGCTGGACGCCCCATACGCAGGCAAATATCGGTCGTGATTGAATTGAGCCATTAAAGTTGAAGTTGCTTACCAACGGCCGAAATGACAACAAATGATGAAGCGTGTTGGAGACGGCGTTTTTATGGGAATTGGCATCCAGCCCATAACGTAGTGTCCGAAAAATGCGCTACGCATCTGGCCTCTTGCAGTCCACCGCCGTCTTGGCAATCGCCCAACCGAACTTCGCACGCAATCAATCCATAAATAAGGCAGCGAGGAGAATCGCCCCGCATGTCGCGGCAGGGCTGGTACCTTTTAATCGCGGGTAGAACATCGGGCGTACCGCGCCAATAGCCCGATAAGATAAGCATTTATATAATGTACCGTGAGCGGTTTATCCGATAAACGCTGTTGTCAAGTTGCCGCGATGCATTTGACACGCAGGCGTTCTGCGGATAAATAACGCAGGCGTTAGCAGGCGGGTTTATCTATACTGGAGGCGTTAATGAAACGCATTATGGCGATAGCCTTTACCATTACCACGGTCGCGGCACTTGCTTCCATGGGGGGGTGTCAAACCTTGACCGACACGCCGGGTGCAAATGCCAATCGTGTGGGGCTTACGATGGACAACAATTTGCGGGAAGTCCCATCGAGTGCTGAAGATGTGCTGTTGCTTGACCGACCAAGCACCCTCACCAAAGCACCGGTACCCTTGCACTGACTCTAACTGCCATTATGGCTTGAGTTCCGGTGGTTGATCTTGGTTGCGGAACTGCGTTGGTGGCGGTCGTCTGAACTGTGGTTGTAGTGGCTTCCTGTGTAAGCTATTACACGCGGAAAAAACGGCCATGTTTTGCACAATAATGTGCGCGTTAATGCTATGGGATCAACTCCGATGCTGAATCGTTATTTTCGTCAGAGATTAGTACCAAGCTTTTTTGGTGTGGGTGTCGTCGCAATGGCGGCTTTGGGGGGCTGCAGCCAGCAGCACCTCGCTCGAACCGATTACGTCAATGGCGCGATGGCGGCTTCCGAGGGTAATACATCCCAGGCACTGAAAGAACTTAACGCCGCCATTAAACTCAATGCCGGTATGGTGCTGGCGTATGAGGCGCGCGGCGACGTGTATCGGCAAAAGGGTGACTATCAAAGGGCCGCGAGCAACTACAAAACTGCTACGGGTTTGAATCCGCTAAGTTTTCATTCTTGGTATTGGCTGGGGGTGAGTTACCAGCAACTTCGGCGTTTCGCCCGGGCTATTAACTCATACCAGCATGCTCTCACCATCCATCCCAAAAGTTCGCGTACGGCCATGAACATTGCCGTAAGCTATGCCCAGAACGGGAATCCATTTTTTGGGCTTATCTACGCCCAGCGCGCCATCCAAGATGGCGCGAACTCGTTTGATTCGTTTGCCAATTTGGGGGTGATTTACGCCCAATGCGCCAAGCAGGACCCTAAGTTCCGGGCGCTGGCAATCAAGAATTTTCGCTCAAGCCTGGAATTGCAGCCCCGTCAGCCGGCGATTTATCTCAATTTGGCCCAGATGTACATGGCAGAAAACCGCTACGGGCAGGCTGCTCGCGTCCTGCGTACCGGCCAGAAAATCTGCCCGACACCGTTACTTAGTGAGCGCCTTGGTTATTGCTATTATCGAATTCAAAATTACACCAAGGCTGTGGCGAGTTACAAACTCTCCCTGAAGCAAAATCCGGTTTATGTTCCGGCACTCAACGGCCTGGGTGCGTCATATGAGGCGTTGGCCATCAGCGGTGCCGCCCACGGGCAGACGCTGCGGCGTGACGCCATTTCTCAATGGAAAAAAAGTTTGTCGATCGATCCCAATCAGCCATTGATCCATCGCCTGGTTAGTAAATTTGCCGTCGCCGCGCCCGCCATGTCGGATTAGTTTTCAATCTGATCCATGGCTCTTTTTATTGCATTGAGGGCTGGGTACGATCCGGCGATAAGCCGGGCGATTTTGAGCCAATAGAGGATCTGTTCTGGCTGCGCGGCGGTCGCAAGTGACAGCCTGAAGCGTCAGCGTCACGTCGATTGTCAGGATGCGGTCTTCGGTTTCAGCATCAAGGTAGTGCTGAAAGATTCTTTCGCCGATAAGATGGAGGAGGTTGAACCGATAATATGACTGTCGGTGCTGTGATGATGGATCGCGAGAGGCAGGGTTAGGTATGGCGCTGGTGAGGCGGTCGCTTGGTACAGCCTCGATTTTTTCCAAGGCGGGAAACGACTTATGCAGCCGCTCGAACGTTTAAGGCAAAATATTCAGACCGTCTTCTACGGGCGGCCCGAGGTCATCACCCATCTGCTGGTGGGGGTTCTTGCGCGTGGACACGTCCTGATTGAAGATGTGCCGGGCGTGGGCAAAACGGTCTTGGCGCGCGCACTGGCCAAAAGCCTGAATTGTCAATTCAACCGCATCCAGCTCACGCCAGATTTACTGCCAGCGGACATCATCGGCGTATCGGTATTCAATCAGGAAAAGCAGACCTTTGAATTTAAACCGGGCCCGATTTTTGCCAACATCGTGCTGGCCGATGAGATCAACCGTACCACACCGCGGACGCAAAGTTCGCTGCTTGAGGCGATGAATGATGCATCCGTATCCATTGACAGCCAGACGATGAGTTTACCAAAGCCGTTTATGGTTGTGGCCACGCAGAATCCGTTTGAATTTGAAGGCACCTATTTTCTTCCCGAAAACCAATTGGATCGTTTCCTGCTGCGCATACAACTCGGCTATCCGCAGCGCGACCGTGAAATTGCCATTCTGACCGAGCAACCCGGGCGGCATAAATTGGACAATCTCGAGCCGGTGATCAGTACCGATGAAATCATCGCCCTTCAGGGACAGGCCGCGCACGTAAAAGTTGATCAGGTATTACTGGAATATTTAATGGATATCGTGGAAGCCACGCGACGACATGAAATGCTCCACACCGGGCTGTCGCCCCGTGGTTCGCTGGCCCTTATGCAGGCAGTCCAGGCGCTGGCACTGGTAAATCAACGTGACTACGTCACCCCGGACGATATTAAGGAACTGGTCGTGCCAGTTTGTTCTCACCGTGTGATTACCAAGGCCTATATCTCGAATGGTGATATTTCCACCGCCCAGCGCATCATGCAGGAAATCCTGCAAAGTGTGCCTTGTCCGCTTTAAGGTTGATGATGCCCCAGGCCAAACCCAAAAAGCTCAGTAATCGCCGCAGTTATTACGAACTGACCTTCACCGGGTTTATTTTTGGCGGCGTAGCGGCATTTGTTCTCATTGCCGCGGTGAACAGCCAGACGAATGTTTTATTCTGGGCCTTGGGGGTAGTAACCGGTGCATTGATGCTCGCCGCGATTGTTGGCAATCTGCTGCTGAAAGATCTGGTCATCCAGCGGGCTGTGGCGGATCATGGCGTGGTCGGTGAATCGCTGGATGTCCATTACCGCCTGACCAACCCCAAACGCTGGCTTCCCGGCTGCGCCATTCGTATTACCGAAGCACGGTACGTTGGATCGCTCGATCTGACTCCGGACGGTTATTGTCTGCATCTGGGGCCGCGGCAATCGACTTTGGTCATGGCCCATTTAATACCTGCCAAACGCGGCGTTATCGAACTGCGCGAGCAACGTGTGAGCAGTTCCTTTCCTCTGGGCTTTATTACCCGGGCGCTGCACGTATTACGCGTGCAGAGAATCGTGGTCTACCCCCGCATCGGGTTTCTAAGCCGTCAGTTGCTCGCCCGATCGCGAACATTCGCGTCTGCCGGTTCAATGACCAGCCTCCGGAGCGAGGGGTCGGATGAGTTTTTCAGCCTGCGTGAATATATCCCCGGCGACCCCATGCGATCCATTCATTGGAAGCGGTCGGCCCGCACGGGGCAACTGGTTGTCCGCAATATGACATCCGATTCACCACCCACAATTGTGGTAGTGGTGGACCTGCGCTTCTGGGCCACTACCCCCAATGGACTCGAGCTGGCAGAAAAGGCGATTGAATTGGCGGCCGCGTGGATATGCCGCGGCCTGATGGATCATTTTTCGGTGGGGCTGCAGATCCCCGGAAATCCGAAGTTGACACCTTCCATGATTAATTCTTCCCGCAGTCAGCGGCAGGTGCTGCTGGAATCATTGGCACGCGTGGATGTGGCCGCCATACGGCCGCAGACGGTGAGCCCGAACTTTGAAAAGCAGTCAAAATATGCTGAATATATTATTATTAATTTAAAGGGCGATGATGCCCGCTTTGATATGGTACCGCCCGGATGCGCCTACACACTGCTTTCCATGGATGATCCCAATGCCGCAGATTGGGTTGCATTTCACCCGGCCAAGTCGAATATAAACCCCACGCCGAGCGCCGCCGAAGCACCTCCGGTACCAGCCAAGGCCGGGGCGCCCCCGTCCTGATTAGCCCGGCATTTTCTCTCCGGTAAGGTGAAAGAGCCGGGAGCAGAGTTTTCAATTCCATCGCAATCGACTGTTGGTTATCATGCCTGCATCGGTTGTTCGTTTCAGGCAGAAAGCTAAAGGAAACACTCGGCTATGGCAGGACATTCGCATTGGAAATCCATCAAACATAAAAAGGCAGTTGTTGACGCGCGACGGGGAAAACAATGGAGCAAAATTGCGCGTTTAATCATTATTGCCGCCAAACGGGGGGGCAACCCCGACGATAATCTCGCCTTACGTTACGCCATTGATAAAGCCCGCGCTGCAAATATGCCCAGTGATACCATCGATAAAGCTGTGAAAAAGGGTACCGGCGAACTCGGTGCCGATAATTATGAACCCACGCTGTACGAGGGGTACGCCGCCGGAGGCATCGCCGTTCTTGTGGATGCATTGACGGATAATCGCAACCGCACCACCAGCGAAATCCGGGTGGTTTTTGATCGCAATGGGGGGGCACTCGGTGCCGCCAACAGTGTGGCTTGGATGTTTTCCAGCCGGGGAGTAATTGCCATCGAGCGATCAGCCGCTACTGAAGATCAACTCATTGAACTCGCGCTGGAAGCCGGTGCCACGGATGTGGTGGCATCACCCGAAGGCTTTACGATTGAAACGGCTCTCAACGATTTTGAAAAAGTTCGCAAGGCCCTGGAGTTGGCCAAAATTCCGACGGTATCGGCCGAACTGACAATGGTGCCCGGTCAGACCGTGGAGATATCTGCCGAGCACGCCGAAAAACTTCAGGCACTTGTGGACGGACTGGAAGACAACGACGATGTGCAAAATGTTTACACCAACGCGCAATTGGCTCAGTGACTCATCTGATTGCGACGCCACGGACTATGGTTGCCCTGCAGGCCGCGCTTGGCAGAGAGGTGCTTGATGATTCTTGCGGCGGACGCCCATGGCGAATCGCACACCTCAAACCATTTACCGGCTTCCCCTGCACCCCTGCAGATCGGATCGGTGAGGCTTTCCAGTCCGGTATTGCTCGCACCCATTGCCGGCTATTGTGATGTGTCGTTCCGTGTGGTGGCAAGGTCGTGCGGTGGGGTGGGCATGGCTTGTACGGACCTCCTCTGCCCGGAAGGCGTGCTACGCGAGAACAAGCGGTCAATGGAACTGGCCGCCACCTGCCCGGAAGACAGCCCCCTATCCATGCAGCTTTACGGTGCTGATACCGATCGGCTTTGTGATGCGGCTCGGTGGGCCGTTGATCATGGTGCAGACGTGGTCGATATCAACATGGGGTGCCCCGTCGACAAAATTACCAAACGCAATGGCGGCTCCGCACTTTTATGCCGATTGCCGACAACCTTGGCCATGGTGGAAAAGATAATCCACGCCGTCAAAACGGTTCCCGTGACCGCCAAACTGCGGCTGGGGTGGGATGATCGGCGGATTGTTGCCCCGTTTCTTGCCAATCGCCTCGAACAACTTGGCATTGCTGCCGTCACTGTTCATGGCCGCACCACCGAGATGCGTTTTACCGGGTCGGTGCGGTTGGATGGCATTGCCGCCGTGGTAGCCGCTGTCAATAAAATCCCCATCATCGGAAACGGCGATATTACCCATCCGCTGGCCGCCGCGGAAATGATCCGCATTACCGGCTGCCGCGGCGTGATGGTAGGGCGGGGGGCTCTATCGGCTCCATGGCTGCTGCGCGATATCGCCCACTACCTGCGCACTGGCGAATTGCTGCCACCGCCGTCGATTGAGGAAAAATGTCGGCTGATGCGTGACCATTTTTATAACCTGCTTCGCTTCCGGAACGAACGCGTCGCAGTGTGCGAATTTCGCAAAAGAATCAGTTGGTACGCCCGCCATATGCAACCCTGTCGCGAGCTTAAGGAAGCAATTCGTAAACTCAATTCCCCGGCCGACTTCGATAAGGCTATCGCGGTTTTTCTCCAGTGGCGCAGCGATTTATCCGCCGACCGTATTTTGAATTCTGACCAAGCTTCCAATATATTAATCGCTGGGCCTTGTCAGCCGATGGTACCCAGCGGGATTACCACCGACATTGCGGAACGATTGACAGAAACTTCATGGCATGGGAATTCTAAAAGTCAGGCGCGTGGGTAAAATTACGGCGATGATGGCGGCATATGGCAGGATATGTGAGGTCGGAAGAGCAAGATGACCGCAACGGACAACTATCACGCAGTACGCACGCGGATGACTGATGCGGCGCGGCGCGTCAATCGTGATCCCAATTCTGTCACCTTGGTGGCAGTATCCAAGTCGGGAACACTCTCGCAAATAGTGGAGCTTATTAAGCTCGGGCATCGCGATTTTGGCGAGAGCCGCGTCCAGCAACTCCAGGAGCGAATCGCCCAATTGCCCGCCGCATTGGCGGCTGAAAAACTCGATGCATCCCTCGCATCCGCCATCCGTTGGCATATGATCGGTCATCTGCAGCGAAATAAGGCGGCCGCGGCTGTGGACGCAGCTTGGTTGATTCATGGAGTGGACTCCATGCGCCTCGCGGAAGAACTCGAACAGATCGGCCAGCGACGGGGCAGAAAAATTCGTGCGTTGCTGGAGGTGAATGTATCAGGTGAGGAAAGCAAATACGGTATCAAACTTCCCGCTGCCCGCCATCTGTTTGAGCAGTTTCAAGGGATGTCGGCCCTGAACTTCGTCGGTTTAATGGCCATGGCGCCCAACGATCCAAATCCGCAAAGGGCCCGCGACTGCTTTACCATCCTGCGCGAACTTTTCGATGAAATTCGCCTGCAAAGCGATCCCGCTATGGACTTTGAAGAACTCTCCATGGGCATGAGTAATGACTTCGAGGCCGCCATCGAAGAGGGCGCAACGCTTGTACGAGTCGGTACCGCCATTTTCGGCCCGTATCCGGAGGCAGTATTACACAATCCGTAATCGACAGCAGGTGGTAACAGCCACGTCCGCCGACTATTTCCGAAAAAATTGCTTTCCGCGTGCCGACGCCTTGCTTAAACGGTTATTGACATACAGAGCTTCAAGCAAAAATTCGCCGGCGCTGGCCATATTGCCTGGCGTGATGGGAAGATCCATCTCTTTGCATAATTTATTAATGGCGGCTTTCATTCCCTTCACCAGACCAAAATTTTCCACCATGGTGGCCGTACTTACATCGTCGCCCACCTCCAGCGTCAAACCTCCTTTGAACTGGTCAATGACATCTTCAAAATCACTGACATCCGCGAGTTTGCCAAAAACGGATTTCACCGCTTCGCCCAGCACCGACGCAATCAGCTTATCTTCTGCCGTGTCCCCCTCCGCCAGCATCAGTTCAATTTTTCCCCGGCTGCTGGCCTTGACGAAAGCCAGATCGTCCATTCGCGTGGTCACCTCCATTTCGTCGCAGATCAGTGCCCGGCGTTCGGCACTGGATACCAGATTTTCCGCATTGGTAATGGAACAGCGGACGCTGACCCCGCTGGCCTGATTGATGTGGGGGCTATTGCGCGCCTGGCGGACAAATTCCTCCAGTATCTCAAGCATAAACGGCGGAATATGCACCGCGATTCCCTCGTTACGCTGAACCCATGCGTTATCGTGCGTAATCTTGATAGCATCCCGAATGTTAAGTGGATAATGGGTGCGAATCACGCTGCCGATACGGTCCTTTAATGGTGTAACAATGCGTCCGCGGTTGGTATAGTCCTCCGGGTTGGCGGAAAATACCATACTTATGTCGAGGTCAAGCTTGACGGGATAGCCGCGAATTTGCACGTCGCGTTCTTCCAGCACATTAAAAAGGCCCACCTGAATTTTTGGTGCCAGATCCGGTAATTCGTTCATGGCAAAAATCCCGCGGTTGGTACGGGGAATCAGCCCGAAGTGCATGGTGGATTCATCCGAAAGAAATTTTCCCTGCGCATGACGCACCAAGTCAATTTCGCCTATCAGGTCTGCAATCGTCACATCCGGCGTGGCGAGTTTTTCATGATACCGCTCACTGCGATGCATCCATCGGATTAAAGTTTCATCGCCCTGCTCTGCGATAAGACGTTTGCCCATTCCGAGACGCGGGCTTACCGGATCGTCAGGTATTTCGCAATCCGCTAAAATCGGTATCCATTCATCGAGCAGCGTTGGCAGCATGCGGATCATGCGCGTTTTAGCCTGCCCGCGCAACCCCAGAAACAGCATATCATGCCGGGATAAGATTCCATTGATAATCTCGGGGATAACGGTGTCATCATACCCCGTCATACCCGGAAACAGGGGTGATTTATCTTTCAATCGCGCAATGACGTTACGCCGCATCTCATCTTTAACACTGGTAGGTTTGTAGCCCGCCTGCTTAAGTTGACCGAGCGTTCGGGCCTTGGGAGGATCACTAAACTGCTGCATACCACCTCACAGACAAAATATCCAATTCTCGACCTGCAATGCTAGGTGGCCGCGCTCATTGAATCAACCACCAATTTGCCGATATCCCCGCGAGGGCTGGTCGGAAAGTTGGTGGGAATAAAAAACTCAGGAGGCTCGACCCGGGGCCGTACTGCGTGGGGCCAGCAACGCGGACGTCTCGCCGGCATCAGTAACTTCCCATCGTAGCTCGCGTCTCGCCCGCCTGGTTACCGTACCGCTGCGTCGCATCCCTTCGCATGCCGTTTTAATGCCGCGAATTGCATTCACGCGCGTACCCCATTTTTAGCGCCATCGCCGGGCGATGGGCGCTAATCTCAATGCCAAATTGCGGTTCCGGTAACAGCCGTTTCACACCCGCCACCCCATTTAGCCGCGTGCATTGTGCACGCGCGATGATGCATGCGCCTATCCGCGCGCCCGGCGGGGCCGCACTCCGTGGCACCC
>JAKAEB010000075.1 GCA_021818445.1 Planctomycetota bacterium | reverse complement strand
TCTCTGTACCACGGATTGCCGTCCGTCAATGCGGCGCCCGATGCATCGGCCCCGAGGAACTCACGTGTCGGCCGATAGCCGCCACCATACTGAAAGCCGTCATTCGTGTTAAGAAACGTTTCCGATGCGGCGGGCAGCGTGTAGACCACACCAGTCGTTGCATCGTTATACCCACCATTGGCGATGTACGACTCCATATTCGAAATGTCGGTAAGCGCCGGCGCGGAGTTGGTGGGTGCTGGCATACCGTAGCTGGCATAACCGGCAGAGGTCTTGCCTCCCCCTGCAGCCGGTGACGGTGGCACATGCCAGACACTGGCATATAGGCCTTGGGTAAGGCCCGATGCACCCAAGCTCAAACTTGGCGCCGTGTTGATGGTAATAGTGCCACCGGTTGCAAAAGCTGCACTGGCGGCCAGCAGAGCCGTACCCGTGGAAGTCGCTGCAAGCTTGCGTATGGTGCGTTGACTCAGAGACATAATCTGATCCTCCAAAAAAAGGAAAGCAAGTATGTTGATTGGGCGCAAGTGCCAACAGTCGGCACTACGAAAAATCGCCCATCCTCCCAACCCCACATCGGGGAGGGGAAAAACCCAATATCGACTTGCTCCCTTTCCATGTAGATGCAGCTATGCATCCGCCTCGCGTGCGAGACAAACTTGATCAGTAGTAGCCAGCATTTGGACGGTGAATCTGGTGGTCATTGTTCCACATCATGTTCATAGGACCACCACCCTGATTGGGATTAATTTGCACCAACTTACTTTGCTGGTAAAGCGACACGTGCCCGTCGCAGAACAAAACATTCGATCCATTATCATGAACTGCTCCCGGCCATTCAGCCCATTGCACCACGCCGGGAATGGTTGTGTCCGGCAATATGACGCTGCTGCGGGTGGGATCGGAATTATAAATGTATGGATAACCGGGTACCCCATGCGAGGCGTCGTCGGTGCGATCCGTAATGGCGATCATCTGCGCCGGGTCAACGACGGCGCTCGAAGGCACCTGCGGATATGGTGAACCGTTCGTACCAATGTCGCCGCCGAGCCCTAATCCATACGGTAAGCCTCCACTGAGCGCAAACTCACCCAACGTACCCCAGTCGTTGTAACCATAAGAAAACGCGGGCAGGGCCAACGTGCGTCCCAATGAATCCGATGTTACCGGCCAATTGCCGCCAAGATAAAGGACCTGCTCACCCTTGGTATAACCGAATCCCATAAGTATCGTGCCCTTCGCATAACCCATTGGCGGAACTCCAGCCTTGGGCCATAGATAGGCGAGATACTTCATATCAAGTGGTCGAGAGGGGCAGTAGAAAAGTTTGGATCCGCCATGCCCCATCATTGTCATCAGACGCGGCACCCACACACAAAAGTTGCTCGATGGACCAAAACCCGAGCCGGCACCCACCTCATTACCAGGATAGAAACCCTGCCAGGTCTGCAGATATTCCTACATGGCTACGCCCATCTCATGCTCATTCGATGCACAAACCACCTGTTGTGCGGTGGCCTTGGCACGCGCCAGCGCGGGCAATAGCAGCGCGATCAACAACGCGATGATAGAAATCACGACCAGTAATTCCACAAGTGTAAAAGCATGCCAGCGTCTGGTCGTGCCGGTAAATTTGCGATTCGAGAATGTCATGGTTATCAAACCTCCATGGTGACTTCATTCAACCCAACGTAAGGACAACTTTTGAACGCGAGTCCTGCCCCGGCCGATGGAAAAAATGGACGACATCACGGGAAAACAGGATTCAAAAAAACCGATCAGCTCAACGCTTCGATAGCAGCGCCAGCAAGCACACCAAAAATCTGCGGAACCTCGGCCATCAGCGGTTTATACCTGAAATTAAAACCCGGCCTGACTCCATCGAAATGTAATATAACACATTGTGGCATTAAAGTCAAAATGAAAATGAATATTTTTAACTTCCGCCATCGGAAAGCCGCAAAATGATGCACGTAGTGCAGAAATTATGGGCGCTCCTTTTTCTCACTCGCATACCGGGTTGATTGGCCGCTGTAAATCCGGTGCAGCATCGGCAGCCTATGCAAATCATTCGCTCAACAAAGGCAGTATTTAATTTGCAAAAATTTCCGCGCCAGCGCTCGGAAGGTTGCCATCGAGCGCCGATGGGCGCATACTCGCGTCGAGCGACGAGCGATAATCACCGTCGCACATCGAAGCGCCTGCAGAAAAAGCGGGCTATCGCGGCTCTCCGATATTGTGTCGCGTTCAATCGTGCTGCCGGGTGGATGGCGTCGGCCCTGTTGCCCGCCGGTTTTGTGATGGTGGCGCAGAGGCGATAAATTCGTTTCTGGTCCGTGCAACCATGGGTGCATGGCGAAAAGGAAGGTAAATTGAATTGGCGGAACCCAAATTAGACTCTATTTTAAGCCGATGGTCGCGCCGTCGGTACAGCCATAAGCCGACCGATGCGCATGAAGAGCCGCTACGTTTGCCCTTACTGGCAATTGAACAACTCGGTACTCTGGCCTATCAGATGGGGCGAAGCCATTCGATTGCGACTGGTCGCTCCTCCGATTGGTTGATTAATCGCCTGCGCGAAAACGAAATTATCATTACCCAGACGCATGACCTAATTACCGATGCGGCGGCTAAACATCAGCCCATATCGCCGGCGTCGGAATGGCTCATTGATAATTTTTACGTGGTGCAGGAGCAAATTCACCTTATCACGCAGCATTTTCCCCGGGGGTATTGCCGTCAGTTGCCGCACATCGAGGGCAACCCGCCCGTCCCGCGCATTTTTGACATGATCTTGAAATTGATCAGCCATCTGGACGGACGCGTCGATGTCGAGGCATTGGATCGGTTCATCTATTCCTATCAGCAGGCAACGGCGCTAAGCCTCGGCGAACTGTGGGCGACTCCCATCATGCTGCGATTGGCCCTCGTCGAAAATTTGCGCCGCGTATCGAGCCTGATCAAAGATGCCCGGCATCAGCGGAACCTCGCCAACGATTGGGCGGAAAGGCTAATCAACGCCGCCGATGCTGGACCCGATCAGGTCATTGTCACGTTGTCCGCACTGGTAGAATCACAGCCGCCACTGGAAAGTGCATTTGTGGCGGAATTTATGCGCCGCTTGCATGGCCAGCATTCGTCATTGCACGTGGTGATGGAATGGATATCGCAGTCCCTTACACGCAAAAGTGAAACGCCCGAACGCATGGTCGTACTGGAAAGTCAGCGGCAGGCGGCCGACCAGGTCTCGATGGGTAACTGCTTTGCCAGCTTTCGGTTTTTAGATGCCACCGATTGGGGAAAATTTGTCGAGCGCCACAGCATCGTTGAGCACATCCTGCGTCAGGACCCTGCGGGCGTATATCAGAAATGCGATTTTTCGACTCGAGATCGATCCCGCCATGTGGTTGAACAACTCGCACGACGAAAATCCATATCCGAGCGCGCCATAGCAGAAGCGGTGCTTGATGCGGCGCGCCGGGCCGAGCCGGATAAGGACCAGGAAAAATTCCGCACGCATGTCGGCTGGTATCTGCTCGATGACGGCTATCGTGAACTGCTCCGTGCCCTGCGTCTGCGTCCCCGTCTATCAGAATCGCTGAGCCGGATATTCCGCCGGGGTGCATTGCTGTTTTATCTGCTGCCCATCATCTTTATTACTGTGGGCATTACCGTGGTGTGGGATTGGTGGTTTACCCCGCTCACGGCGGCTTGGGCTATGGTGCTGGTGTCGGTGGCCATGGCGCTGGCGTCAAGTCAGTTCGCCATTTCTCTGGTCAACTATCTGTACACCCGGGTCATACCACCGCGCGTGTTGCCCCGGCTTAATTACGAATTTGGCATTGATGAAGAGCACCGTACCTGCGTGGCGATCCCCTGCCTGTTGACCGATCCGGCAGAAATATCCGAACTGGCCGAATCACTGGAAATTAAATATCTGGCCAATCGCGATCCCCATCTCTCCTTTGCCATACTCTCAGATTTCACCGATAGCGCCGAGCAGACTCATCCAACGGACGACGAATTGCTGGGCCAGATGATTGAAAAAATCGACGCCCTTAATCAGCGCTACGGGCAAACCGGGCATAAGCCATTCTGCCTGTTTCACCGGCCCAGACTCTGGAACCCGTCCGAAAACGTATGGATGGGACGGGAGCGCAAACGCGGAAAACTTGAAGATTTCATGGCATTGATTGTGGATGCCGATCAAAGCCCGTTTCTCAAGATCATTGCGGATATGGAAAAAGTGGCGGCCTGGCAGTTTGTCATCACACTTGATGCGGACTCTCAACTTCCCAGCGGGGCGGCTGCGGAATTGGTTGGGACTGCGGCCCATCTGCTTAATGAACCGCTCTATGCCGCCGCCAAGTGTAAGGTGGTGCGCGGCTACACCATACTCCAACCGCGCGTCAGCACAACACTGACATCCTCGCGCGAATCACTTTTTGCGTGGCTCTCATCGGGTGAACCGGGTTTGGATCCCTATACCCGAGCCGTTTCCGATATCTATCAGGACTTATTTGGCGAAGGCTCTTTTATTGGCAAGGGCATCATTCATGTCCGATCTTTTCATAATCTGTTAGCCGGTCGCATGCCCGCCAATCTGGTGCTCAGCCACGACTTGCTGGAAGGTTCTCTCACGCGCTCCGGCCTGGTGAGTGATATTCTCATCTTGGAGGACCATCCGCCCACCATTCTGGCCGACCTTCGCCGCCGCCACAGGTGGGTACGCGGGGATTGGCAACTTCTCCCTTGGATCGTGGGATTAACTCCTCGCGGCACACGTGGTAAGCCGCTGGTGCGCATCGGAGCGTTGGCATGGTGGAAACTCTTTGATAATCTGCGCCGCAGTCTCGTACCTGCCGCCATGATTATTTTATTTGTGCTCGCCTGGCTTACTTCTCCAGCACCGGCGGCAGCCGATTTACTGCTGGTGCTTCTCATCGCCGCTCCCGCCATTGTGGCCGGTTGTTGTGCCATCGTATCCAAGGGAAACAGCACACCATGGGGTATGCACCTACGGGATTCGGTATGGTCCCTGTTCAAGAACGTGATGCAGTCTCTGATCACACTGATGCTGCTCCCCATCGAGGCCCTTACCAATCTCGATGCCATCATACGCAGCCTTTACCGGCTCCTGATATCCGGGCGGCGTCGCCTGCAATGGCAGACCAGTCGACATGTGCAGCGCACCAGTGGATCTGACGCAAGGCAGTTCCTTCGGGTCTTTGCCGGTGAACTGATACTGGCCATCATCGCGATGGTATGGACCGTTACGATGCGTCCGGCGGCCACCGCAGATGCCGGGGGCGTCGTCCTATTGTGGTTCGTAAGCCCGCTGGCGGCATGGTTATTAAGCCGGCCCATGATCGACCGTCCAACTGAATTGCCCGTCAGTGATGTCACCTTTCTGCGTGCGATAGCCAGAAAAACATGGCGTTATTTTGAAGAGTTTGTCAATGAAAAAAGCCATTTTCTACCGCCCGACAATGTGCAGGAAATTCCGCACCTGACCGTGGCACCCCGAACCAGCCCCACCAATATCGGCTTGGCGCTGTTGGCCAATCTGGCGGCTTTTGATTTCGGCTGGATAAATCAGCGGAAAATGCTCGATCGTACTCAACTGACCATTGATACCCTCAACAGGCTTTCGCGATACCGTGGCCATTTTCTCAATTGGTACGATACCCATACGCTGGAGCCACTCCCGCCACGCTATGTATCAACCGTCGACAGCGGCAATTTGGTCGGGCATCTGCTGGTGCTGCGATCGGGCCTCGTGGGCCTGCTGCGCGAGCCGGTTCAATCTCGGCAATGGATCAACGGGTTGCACGATACCATCCTTGCATTGCAGGATGAAATGCGTTCAACGGCGGAAGCATTTCAAAAATTTGATCGGCAAATAGTTGACGCGGTGAATTCAGTTGGCGATCAAATTCTCACCGCCCTCAGAACGCCCCCAACGGGCACCGGTGCGATGTGGCAATGGCTCAACAAAATACGGCAGGTTGTGGATTCAGCCGTCCAAGCATGTTCGGCACCGGGCAGGGTGGCCGACACCCCTTGGTATCTGGCGGCTCTACATTGCCAGATACATGATGCGCTTGACGAGTGGCTGGAACTGATGCCATGGTTGAAGTGGGAAAGCGACGAACTAAAGTCGATGCGTACTGGAGCATCGCCGGAATTTTATGACCTGCTTTCATCTCTCGATACGATAGCACCCAACCACTCCCTGCCAGACATGCTGCAGGAAGTCGAAGGCCTCCAATCGCGCTTGCAGCAGTTGCTTCCATTGGCCGCGGGAAATCCTTCCTCGGACAATTATGTGATGCTGCGCGATTGCCTCGTCAGCAGTCGCGATGCGTTGCACAGTCGAATTGAAATGGTTGATGAGCTTTGTGAGCAATGCGGGCAACTCATTGAAATGGATTTTCGCTTTCTGTACATCCCCACGCGCAAGCTGATGACAATCGGCTTTAATGTGGACCAAAACAGAGCGGATGATGGCTTTTACGATCTGTTGGCCTCCGAAGCGCGGCTTGCCAGTTATGCGGCGATCGTCACAGGACAGTTACCACGCGAACATTGGTTTGCATTGGGGCGCCAACTCACTTCGGTAGGTGGCAAAGCGGCATTACTTTCCTGGAGCGGCTCGATGTTTGAGTACCTCATGCCGCTGATTGTGATGCCCAATTATCCCCGGACGCTGCTGCATCAAAGTATGTTGTCGGCAGTTGACCGCAACATAGACTACGGGCGTGACCGGTCCATTCCGTGGGGCGTATCGGAATCCGGCTACAATCTGACCGACGCACAAATGAATTATCAATACAAGGCATTCGGTGTGCCCGGGCTGGGCTATCGGCGGCGGCTGTCCGAAGACGTGGTCATCGCTCCGTACGCCACCATGCTTGCCATGTTGGTCAATCCGTTGGCCGCCGTCCGCAACCTCCATAGGCTTGTGGAAATGGGAGCCGCCGGTCGTTGCGGCTTGTATGAAGCCATCGACTTCACACCGGACCGAATCCCCGAGCCAGGAAAGCCGGAAATTGTCCGCTCATTCATGGCCCATCACATCGGCATGGGACTTTTGTCGCTGGAGGCGTACATTCTTGATCATCCCATGCAAAAACGATTTTCGGCGGATCCAATGCTTAAATCCGGCGAATTGCTTTTGCAGGAAAAAACACCCCGGGTGGAGCCCATCTTCCCCCATTCAACAGAGGTGGCGCAAGCCCGCACGCCCATCTCCAGCGAAACCCCTGCATGGCGCAGTTTTTCCACACCCGTTCCGCCAGAACTGCAGGTGCAGTTATTTTCCAATGGGCGCTACCAACTCATGATGACCAGTGGAGGTGGGGGGCGAGCAGTCTGGAACGGGCTGGCCCTTACGCGCTGGCGGTGCGATCGGACGCAGGATCAATGGGGGCTGTTCTGCTATGTGAAAGATGTGGAATCTGGTCGCCTATGGGCACTTCCTTATCAACCCGTTCCAAGCAATCCCGACTCATACGCGGCAACATTTTCAGAAGGGAAGGCGGAATATCAACGCCGTGACGGCGCGCTGGAGCAAACCATGCATGTGGCCGTCTCGCCCGAGGATGATGTGGAATTGCGGCGTGTGACGATTACCAATCGTGGCAGAAAGCCCATTGTGCTTGAACTTACCACCTACATGGAGGTGGTTTTGGCACCGCATGCCGCTGATTTGGCGCATCGCGCATTTGAAAATCTATTTGTCAAAACGAAAATTGAGGCCGATATGCGAACGGTATTCGCCTATCGGCGACCGCGCCGCACCAGCGCTCCAACCAATTGGATGTTTCAAAGTTTTATTATTCGGAATGACGATTCGGTTCCCTTTTCAGCCCAGACGGATCGGCAGGTGTTTTTGGGGCGGGGCCGGTCGGTTACCAACCCCGCCGCTCTACGCCATTCCGGTACGTTGACCAATACCGACGGTGCGGTGCTGGATCCGATCATTGCGATTCGTCGAACCGTTACCGTGGAGCCTGAACAGACGGTAACGATGGAAATTATTGTCGGTGCGGCGGAATCCGAGGCGGCGTGCCGCGATCTGGCCGTTCGCTACCGTGACAGACGTTTTACCGATCGTACGCTTTCATTGGCGTGGTCGCAGGGGCAGGTAATGCTGCGGCAGCTTGGTGCCGGCAGCGGCGACGCCCAGCTTTTCAGCGAATTGGCCAGCGCACTGGTTTATCCGGGGTCCCGCTTTCGAACCAATGCAGATTTAATACGCGCCAATCGCAGGGGACAATCTGGTCTGTGGGCGATGGGTATCTCAGGCGATCTGCCCATCGTGCTCCTGCGCGTCACCAGTGAGCAGAATCTTGCCATTGTGCGGCAGATGCTTCAAGCCCACGCCTACTGGCGGCAAAAAGGCCTGGCAGTCGATCTGGTCATTTGGAATCAGGATGCATCCAATTATCGTCAAAATCTTTCCGATGCCATCACGTCCATCGCCGCATCAGGCCCCGGCTCGCAACTGATTGATAAACCCGGCGGTATATTCATCCGGCGCTCTGACCTGATTGCAGAGGAGGATCGACGGCTGCTTCAGTCGGCGGCCGCCATCAGCATGTCCGATGTAAGCGGATCGCTGGAACAGCAAAGTGAATCGATCAGCGGCGTGCCGGTGGCACCGCCCCAACTGGTGCCGGTTCTTCAACCCTTGAAGGACTCCAACCCGTCCCTGGGCCAACGCCCGGATTTGAATTTTTTCAACGGTGTCGGCGGGTTTACCCGGGACGGTCGTGAATACGTCATGCAGTTGCGGGCCAATCTTGTTGCACCGGCACCGTGGTGCAATGTTATTGCGGGCCGTCGTATTGGAACCGTTGTTTCTGAACGCGGCAGCATGTATACATGGGTAGATAACGCCCACGAATACCGCCTCACCCCATGGCTGAATGACGCTGTCACCGATCCTACCGGTGAGGCTTTTTACATCAGGGACGATCAAACCGGCAAATTCTGGTCGCCGACCGTCGGCGCTGCCGGTTCACCGGGTATCACAATCACGCGGCACGGATTTGGCTATACCGTCTTTGAATCATCCGCCCAGGATATTGATTGTGAATTGACCATATTCTGTCACATGGATGAGCCGGTCAAATTTGCGCTCATCAAACTGAAAAATCGGAGCAACCGCCCCCGCAAACTCACCGTGGCCAACTATGTTGAGTGGGTTTTGGGAGAATCAGGCCAGCGCACCACGCAGCACATTTGGACGCAGATGGACGTGAAGTCCGGGGCAATACTGGCACGCAATGTGTGGAATCTGGACTTTGGCAACTGGGTGGCGTTTGCCGGAACGTCAGAATCGCGGCGCACCGTCTCAGGTGACCGGACAGAATTCATTGGGCGATCCGGTTCCATTGCCGCGCCGGCCGCCATGCGCATGACGAAATTGCTGGGGCGTCTGGGGGCCACCCTCGACCCTTGCGCCGCCACCATGTGCGAAATCCAGTTGCCGGCGAACGGCGCTCGCGAACTCACATTTATTCTCGGTTCAGCATCCGATGAAGCCCAGGCCAAAAGCATGATCAATCGCTTCCAATCGGTCGCCGCCGCAAAAACTGCCCTGGAAGGTGTATGGTGGTATTGGAAACGCACACTTGGCACCATTTATCTCGAAACGCCGGATGAGGGCGTCAACGCCTTGGCCAATGGCTGGCTTTTATACCAAACCATATCGTCCCGCATCTTCGGACGGTCCGGATATTATCAGTCCGGTGGCGCCTTTGGCTTCCGCGATCAATTGCAGGACGCCATGGCCGCGGCATTGGCGGACCCGCCCATCCTGCGAGCCCATCTTTTGGCCTGTGCCGCGCGTCAATTTGAAGAGGGGGACGTACAACACTGGTGGCATCCGCCCACCGGCAGGGGAGTGAGAACCAAATTCTCCGATGATTTTCTGTGGCTTCCCCTTGCCACTGCCCGGTACGTCCAATTGACCGGCGATACCGGCGTGCTGGACGAACGCGTTGGCTTTATTGCCGGTCGCCCGGTCGGTGAACATGAAGAATCATGGTATGACGCACCGCAGGCCAGCCCAAAAACCGCCACACTTTATGAGCACGCGGTGCTCGCGCTTAAGCGCGGCCTGCGAGATGGAGTGCATGATTTACCGCTCGTCGGTTGTGGCGATTGGAATGACGGCTTAAATTTAGTTGGCGAACAGGGCCGGGGTGAGAGTGTCTGGTTGGCCTTTTTCCAATGTTACGTCTTCGCAGAAATGATCAAGGTGGCGCAACTTAAAGGGGACGATGCGACCGTTGAATTATGCCGCAGCCGAATTGCATCACTCACGCAGTCCATCGAACTCAACACCTGGGACGGGGAATGGTACACGCGTGCCTTCTTCGACAATGGCGAACCGCTCGGATCACACGCCAATCGGCAATGTCAGATCGATTCTCTGCCGCAAAGCTGGGCGACAATTGCCGAAATCGGCGATCCACAAAGACGTGAGATGGCTCTTGCCGCTGTCGAAAGCAGACTGGTGGATCGCGATCTTGGCCTTATTAAATTGTTCGACCCACCCTTTGACAGCCCCACCCATGATCCCGGCTACATCGCCGGCTACCTGCCCGGTGTACGTGAAAATGGGGGGCAGTACACGCATGCGGCCGTCTGGGCCATCATGGCGTTTGCGCACGCCGGGCAGGTTGATAAAGCCTGGGAACTCTTTAATCTGATAAGCCCCATTAACCACGGATCATCCGCTGAGCAGATCAGCGTTTACCGCGTGGAGCCTTACGTTGTTGCCGCCGACATTTACACGCTGGAATCATGGAAGGGGCGCGGCGGCTGGACGTGGTACACAGGCTCGGCGGGATGGATGTACCGACTTATTACCGAAACATTTATTGGTGTCCGGGTCGCCGCCGATCAACTTTGGTTTGAACCGCGCCTGCCCAGCGACTGGAAGTCATTCAAACTGCACTACCGCCACCATGAAACCTTTTATCACATCACGCTGGAGTTGGCCTCCACATCGGAAGTGATGGTGGATGGCCGACCAGCCGACAATGGCCGTGTGCATATGGTTAATGATCGCCAGGATCATCACGTGCAGGTGCGGATCGCCCTTAACCCCTGATTTTGTCCATCAACTCCGCCGCCGGCGCGCCAGCAGCCCGGCACCGATTAACCCCCCGGTGGCAAAAAGCCCAATCGATGGCTCGGGTGTGACCACGGCATCCGATTGCATCGCCACGTAACCGCCGAGAGGCACGTACCCCCCCAAATCCGATTTAAATCCGTAACCCAGGAAAACGCTTTGCACTGTGGAGGAATTGTCGAGGTTCGAAATGCTAACATCAAAGGTGATGCTGTCGCCGGAAGCTGGAGTCAAAACTGGTGCGAGGTTTCCCTGTGCGACCGTATAATCGGCACCAGCCAGAGATGCTATCGGTGGCGCGACCATGTCAAGATTGGCACCATTTTTTTGCGTGCTGCTAAGCTCGTAGGAGTTCAGGTACGCAGAGGAGGTGCCAATGGTCCATGGGTAGCTCAACGTGCCGCCGGGAGGAACGAGGCTCTGAGTGCCAGCCTCATCATACTCGTAGGCACTCGTTGCCAAATAGGGCGAGGGATTTCCTGGCGTGCCCGTTAGCAGCGATCCATTATCGGAAACTTGAAACACCACATCACGTATTAGCTCATTACTGGAATACGGCGTGGATGTGTTATCAATCGTCACGGCCAGGTTGTTGCCCCCGTTGGCCGACGGATTTAGATAGGTAAAGGTGACCGTGGCACTGAGCGGGTTGCTCGGATCGGTCGGCGTCGGGTCTGTTGGACTGGTGGGGGTGTAATAATTGGTTAATGTAAATTGTCCCAAAACCGTGTCAGCCCGGACGATGGCAGTCGACGCCGTCGTTACCGCAACTGCACTAATCAAAACGGCCAGGGCCGAGGTTTTTGATCGATTCCCGAAATTACATCCACCGATACATAACTTGCGCATAGACCTTCTCCCTACGCATAACCAATCCCCGTTCGCATAGCGCAACGTGCTCTATGCGATAGATGCCTTGAACTAAATTGTCGGGTGGATAAAGCCTCTCTCGGGTGACTCTCCAACCCCTCCACAAACTTTTGTTTGTACTGGCGCAAGTATCTGAATCGAGTACTAAACCAATACTCCCATAGTATTACTCACGTTTTGGGTCTTGTCAAATAAATTATGTAAATTTTTATCAGTGACACCTGGGTACCGCAAGTTCGGGACGCACGCACCGACGCGCAAAATGACGGAACCGAAGTTTGCTGCTTTCCGCGGTAGCTCAATGGTAGAGTCCCGGCGTGCCGGGATTAACCGACTGGTTGCGGATATAGTTCCTGCCCGCGACGTGCATTTTTCACTCGATCCGTCCCGAAAATTCGTCGCTTGACATTAACGCACCGACGCGCAAAATGACGGAACCGAAGTTTGCTACTTTCCGCGGTAGCTCAATGGTAGAGCAGTC
>JAKAEB010000122.1 GCA_021818445.1 Planctomycetota bacterium | reverse complement strand
GCGGGGGAAATTTTCTGCTGGATGTCGGCCCGAACGCCAAAGGGGTCATACCCCAACCCCAGGTGAATCGACTGCTGGCCATCGGCAAGTGGCTTAAGGTTAACGGCCAGGCCATCTATGGTACGCATCGCTCCCCCTTTAAAACGGTATTACCCTTCGGCTACGCCACAACGAAGCCGGGATTGATCTATCTGGAAGTGACGCACTGGCCACGGAACGGCAAGTTATTGGTTCCCATGCACAACCGGATTGAGCGAGCGTACCTGCTGACAGATCCGGCAAAGGAACTGATGACATCCATATCGAAGAAAGGGCAGATAGTCCATGTACCAACGCCGATGCCGGACCCGATCGCCGAAGTGGTTGTATTGAAAATACACGGCCAAGCGGTCCCGGCAGGCCGATAAGGGAGGTACTGCGTTATGCGAAGGATAAAACCATCCAAAAAATGCCGAGGCGATTCGACCGTGAGCCGGTCATCGGAGAAACAACGCGGGAAGCCGCAGAATGGCGCATTGCGCCCGAACATCCTGTTTATAATCGCTGATGATCTTAACTATCGCACCATTCATGCGTTGAATAATCCGGAAATTCATACCCCGAATCTGGATCGCCTTGTAGCTCAAGGCACAACATTTACGCACTGTTTCCATCAGGGATCATGGAGTTCAGCGGTATGCATCGCCAGCCGCACCATGCTGTATACCGGTTATACAACATTCAAAGCCAGGCAATATGCGGAAACCGCTCCGCTATGGGTGGAAACACTGACCAAGGCCGGCTATGACACCCATATTGTGGGCAAATGGCATTTATCCAGACATAATCTGAAAAGATCCTTTGCAACGACCGGGCCAATCGGTCCGCCGGGCATGTTCGTGTCCACGACGTCAAGCCGTGAAGCGTACAACCGTCCGGCACCAGGTAACACCTGGCAACCGTGGGATAAAAGCAGAAAAGGCCACTGGGTTCCTGCCCCGGACTGGATGACCAAGAATACCTCGGGCAAAGCGGATCCGGTAGTACATTCCAATGATATCTGGACGAATGCGGCAGTGGATTTTCTCGCCGGGCGCGGCGGGCAAACCGCTCCATTCATGCTTTGCATAGGCTCCTACCTCCCGCACGATCCGCGCCAGGCACCAAAGCACTTTTTTGATCTATACCCGCCGGCTAAAATATCAGTGCCGCCGAATTATCTGCCATGTCATCCATTTGATCTGGGAGATTATACTGTTCGAGATGAACGTCTTGCGCCGTTTCCGCGCACGCAGCAAGCCGTGCAACAGCATCGATCGGAATATTATGCTGTTATCACAAAATTGGATGCGGATATCGGGCGCGTGCTTTCGGCCCTGGACCAATCAGGACAGGCCGAGAACACCATCGTCATTGTGACGTCGGATCATGGCCTGGCTGTCGGAGAACATGGTTTAATGGGGAAGCAGAATCTATATGACTGCAGCGTCCGCATGCCGCTGATCATTCGCGGTCCGGGAATTGCGCAAGGTAAGATACTTGATGCGATGGTCTACCAGCACAGCATATATCCCACAGTCTGTGAACTGGCAGCAGTAGACGTACCGCCCTGTGTGGAGTTCCCCAGTCTTGCCGGCATGCTGCGCGGCGAGAATACAGTAAAGCACGACGTCATGTTCTGCCGTTACCGTGATTTGCAGCGTTCCGTACGGACACGAAGGTATAAACTGATCGTCTATCCGCAGATTAATCTCATTCAACTTTTCGATTTACTCAATGATCCATGGGAAACGGCAAACTTGGCTCAATCGCCCGAATATGCGCAAGTAAAGCGCAAACTGATGGCAAAACTTGGGCGACTGCAAAAGCAACTCGGTGACCCGCTATCGCCTCTTAGCGTTGCGGACGAACCCGATGAGGTGAAAGAAAACTGACAATGAAGGCAAGAATTAAAATGGCCGGGCAACTGTTTCGTGCCGCAAATGGTGCGAATTGTGCTCCGATATTCGTCCTGATCTGTTGCCTGTATCTGCTTTCCGGCGCCTTCAGCGGCATGCTCGATGTGCTGAACAAGCATTTTCAGGAATCGTTGGGAGTCAACAAGGCCCAATCCGCTTTCGTTCAGGCGGTATGGTATGGGTCCTATTTTTTTCTGGCTATTCCGTCGGGATGGATGGCTCACAAAAGAGGCTACCGTGCCGGCATTCTAACGGGTCTTATTCTGGCGGTTATCGGATCGCTGCTGTTTATTCCCGCGGTACGCATTCATGCACATGCGATGGCGGCCTTCGCCGCATTTCTCGCCGCACTTTTTGTGGTTGGATCCGGCATGACATTCCTGGCCACCGTGGCCAATCCCTACACCACCGTGCTGGGACCAGCGGAGTCGGCCGTGTTCAGGATCAATCTGGCACAGACCTGTGATGCCATGGGCTGGACGCTGGGGCCGGCTGTGATCAGCGGATTTATCATGTCTAAAACCAGCGCGGCCAATACTGGCAATGCAACAATTTATATCCCCTACCTGATTATTGCTGGCATCGCCGCCCTGCTGGTGATCACCTTTACATTTGCCCCGATGCCCGATCTCCAGGCACCCATGGAGCGCCATGGCGAAAAACGACCGTCCAGATCCAACCGGCCGTTATACAAGGAATGGCATTTTGTGTCGGCGGTTATAGCGCAATTTCTCTATGTCGCGGCGCAGACCGGTATATTCAGCTTTTTTATCAATTTCATCAAAAATG
>JAKAEB010000074.1 GCA_021818445.1 Planctomycetota bacterium | reverse complement strand
CAGTATCAATTCTCAAGCCCGTTAATGCTGGCGGCGAACACCACCTATGCATTCAGCTACCAGACCCAAAGCGGATTTGCGGCGATGGGGTTTAATGTGGGCAACGGCACGGGGATATCAAGCCCCTACTTTGGGAACGGTACGGCCAATGAGCAGTTGGCGACGTTTTCCAGCCTGACATCTACCGCGCCAACATACTGGACGGGTGATACAGGTTGGGGAAAGCTTAATAACAGTGCGCCAGTCTCGGGCAACAATGATCCGACTGATGTATTCACGGACAACGCCAGCTTTGAGGTGATCGGTTCGTCGGTTGTACCGGAGCCAACGTCCTACCTGATGATGGGTGCCGGTATGGCAGGTGCGGCGATGTGCCTGCGGCGTCGGCGGGCATAATTTGAGGTTTTATGCAGCGTCCCTGCGCGCGGGCGCAGGGACGCTGTTTTTAGGTGGAGATTCTGCATGCTAAGGAAGCACGCTTTTACCTTGGTTGAACTTTTAGTGGTAATTACAATTATTGCATTGTTAATTGCGCTGCTGATCCCGTCCTTGGGAAAGGCCGAGGAGGAGGCGTTGAGCACTTCGTGCATGTCCAATCTTCGTGAGATTGCGCAAGCCGATCTGGCCTATAAAGGCGACAACCAGGGAATGAATTTTGCATATGGTTATGAATTTGAATGGTATAGTACTACCCCTGCCATCGACTACGACATGGGTTGGACCAGGTTGCTGGCTCCATACCTCGTCGGGAGGCAAAGCATTCCTGACCTGCACGGTACCAGTTATCTCTCGGAACCTTCGGGGGTCCTCGCTGTGCTTACCTGCCCTGCCACTACCAATCTTCCCGCCGTTCCTGGCTCTTGGGGCCCCGGCTCGGCGACCAAGGCTTGGCGCCAGTGGAATGAGCAAGGAATTTCCGGCGGTTACATCGGTAGCTATGGTTTCAACGGCTGGATGTATCGTCCGTTGAACAACCACCAGGCTCTGCACAGCTATATTTGCAGCGCCATGAACACCTACCAAGCACCGTACTCGACCAGCTCTTATTTCTGGCGGAACGACCAGCTTAATAGTTCGGTACCCATGTTTGGTGACTGCGTCTGGTTGGATTCGTTTCCCCTCTGGAATGACCCCGTTCCGGCATCGCTATTGGGTAAATATATGTCCAACATGCCTACGCCATTCCAAGCAGGCGTCGGCACAGGCATGATGCAAACGTTTTGCATCGATCGCCACGGTATGGCGATTAACTTGGTTTTTGCCGATGGCCACGGCCAGCATGTGCCGCTGACCAGCCTTTGGAAATTGCGTTGGACGCCCAATTGGCAGCCCAAGAACGTGGTTATGCCGCAATAAATCGTATATCCATACCCCACACCGCCGTCGAGAAAATATCCGGAGCGCGGACTGGAGCATAACCTCTGAGCCACCTGTTATCGCCGGCGGTGCCACGGCGAGCGGCCGGGGAAAAGGCTTATCCCGAATTCGCGTTAACCAAGGTGACACAGGCATTCTTGTCTGTGATTTAGCCCGGAATACAGCGCCGCAGTCAGGAATGTCTGTGCCACAATGAATATAACAACTTGAATAAACCAAGCCACGGAATTCCTTATCCCGAATTCACGCTATATTATTGCCCAACATATCCCCGAAAAGTGAGAATCAGGCGCGTATATAAGCCTGATTTCCGGTTGGCCAAAATCACGCCCGTTTTGCATGGCGGCCCACCGTTGCCATCAACCGTTGCGAGATAACTGCCACATGTAAGGGTACAATAAAGCGTGTGTGTTGAATTATGGAGCCGTGCTTGGCATGAGTAAACTGCAGACCGCTAAACCTGATACCACCGAAGAAATGCGCGCCTTGATTGACGCTATGGGGCGGAAGGCCCGTTCGGCAGCGCGGCAGTTGGCCGCCACCGCTGGACGCGTACGGAACGCCGCCCTTTTGGCGATGGCCGACGGTATTGAAGGGGCGGCGGATGATATTCTGGCGGCGAATGCGTTGGATGTTGAGCAGGCACAGCAGGATGAGATCGCCCCGGCGATGATAAGCCGATTGACACTGACGGGCAAAAAGATTGCGTCCATGGCCCAATGTATCCGCGAGGTGGCGGCGCAGGTTGACCCCGTGGGGCAGACTCTGGAGGCGTATGACCGACCGAACGGCCTGCGGGTGGAAAAACGCCGCGTACCGATCGGCGTAGTCGGCATTATTTATGAAAGCCGACCGAACGTCACCACCGATGCCGCAGCTCTGTGCCTCAAGAGCGGGAATGCGGTCATTTTGCGTGGCGGTAGGGAAGTTATCCATACCAATGGCATATTGGCAAAAGTTATTCAAGCGGCGTTAAAGTCTGCCGGGCTGGCACCGGAGGCGGTGCAAATCATCGATAATACGGATCGCAACGCGGTAAAGGCCATGGTGCAGGCGGAAGGGCTTGTAGATTTGATCATACCGCGGGGTGGGGAGTCATTAATTCGCGCTGTGGTGGAACAGGCGACGGTACCGGTTATCAAACACTACAAAGGTGTATGCCACGTCTACATCGATCGCGATGCCGATCCGGATATGGCGGTGAAGGTGGCTGTCAGCGCCAAGGTGGACGGCTACATGGTTTGCAATACAGCCGAATGCATATTGGTGCACAAGGATATGGCGGCACAGGTGCTGCCACGGATGGCGATGGAGTTTCGCAAGGCAGGTGTGCAGATGCGGGCAGATTCACGCTCGCTGGGTTTGCTGCAAAATGCCAAACTGGCGACCGAAACCGATTGGGGGCAGGAATACCTTGATCTTATCGTGGCTATTCGGCAGGTTAATTCGCTGGATGAAGCGATTGCATTTATTAATCAGTATGGATCGGGCCATACGGATGCAATCATCACGCGGAATATTATGGCGGCAGATAAATTTGTAACCGATGTGGACTCCGCAAGTGTGATGGTCAACGCGTCTACCCGTTGGGCCGACGGGTATGAGTACGGACTGGGAGCGGAAATCGGCATCAGCACGGATAAAATTCACGCCCGTGGCCCTATGGGGGCTGCCGACCTGTGCACCTACAAATTCATCGTTACCGGTGAGGGGCATATTCGCCAATAGGCCGAGGGCACGGCGGCATGCTGATGGCAGCCGTCGGAAATTAGCCACCTGCCGCATCATTTGCACCCGCCGCGCCTTTTCTTTTTGGGCTTTTGGTCGGCCAATTTTGCTTTTAGTTGTTTGGCGTCCAGCACCTGAAAATCGGGATTTTCTTCCGCCGGCAGGGGGACATCGGAACCAGCGACCGATGAAGCGGGCTGGGGAGTGACTGCCGAAACTGGTTGGCGCTTTTTGGCTTTGGCTTTATTTTTCGGATTTAATAAATCCTGAAATTGGCGGCGGGCAATCAGCAGGTGATGGTAACCCTGTGCAAAACGATGCGCCTCGTCGCGTGCATGTTGCAGCAACTTCAGGCCGGCATTGGTGCGTGACAGCTTGAAGGGGGCCGAGCGATGCTGCACATATATTTCCTCTTCGCGCTTCGCGAGGCTTATCACCATCGGAGGTTTAACATCCAACTGCGAAAATGCCTCCAAGGCTGCCGATAATTGCCCCTGCCCGCCGTCGATCAGGATCACATCCGGGTAGAGTTCCTCACCCGCACCGGCAAGACGGTACCGTCGCGATACCACTTCCTGAATACACCGAAAGTCGTCTATACCCGATACGCTCTTGATGCGGTATCGGCGATAGCCGTCCTTAAACGGCTTGCCGTCAATGAAAGCGACCAGTGACCCCACCGTCGCCTCACCCTGAAAATGGGCGATGTCGATGGCTTCAATGGAGCGGACAGGATCGGGCAATTCCAATAATTCCTGCAATTGCCTTACACCGCCGGCATGATCCTGAAAAAATAATTCCGGCTGCAAAGCCTTGGCACCCCGGCCGCGATGGGAAAGCGCCCGCAGTGCCTTGATCTGATCACGCAACATGGCGGCCCGCTCAAAATCGCGTACCGATGCCGCTGCCTGCATCTCGGTCGTCATGCTGCGCAGCGCATCACCCCGGCTGGATTCCAAAAAGTGTTTCAGGCGGTCGATATCGGCGGCATATTCCTCGCGGCTGATTTTGTTGGCACACGGGGCGGAGCATTGATGGATGTTGTAAAGAATGCAGGGACGAAAAAATCTGCGTCGCGAGTCGGATTCCAATATGTCGAGGTGGCACGTGCGGAATTTGAATGCCCGCTGCATGAAAATCACCGCCTGCTTCAATGCGTAGCCACTGGTGAAAGGGCCGTAGAGTTTCGATCCGGTTGTGCGTGGTTGCCGGGTAACAAAAACACCGGGGAAATCATCGCCGGAGGTGATCTCCAGGTAAGGGTAACTTTTACCGTCGGTCAGGCGGGCATTAAACCGTGGTTTGGTGTCCTTGATGAGGCGGTTTTCAATCAGGAGTGCTTCAACTTCTGAATCGCACAAAAGAGTGTCAAAATCCACCACGTAGTCCAGCAATCGCTGTTTGACGGGGCCTAAATCGGTGGACGGCTGAAAATAGCTGCTGACGCGGTGCTTGAGCGAAAGCGATTTACCGACATAGATTACCACACCACGGGAGTCCTTCAAAAAATAGACACCCGGGGATGCGGGAAGCGTAAGTGCCCTTTCATGCAACCGGGGCAGGCGAACATCGTTTGGCTCGGCAGGCAACGGCAGGGCAACATCGCCAAGCGGAACTTCCTGCACGATGTTATCGTCAAAGTCCTCGGCGTTGGTATCGAGCGTCGTGGCTCGGGTGGCCTCGGATTCAGGATCATCGCGGACCGGGGCATTTACCGGCGATACTTCCGCTGGCTCTACATGGTTGGCGGAGGGCGCGGCATCCTCACCCGCATCTGATGCGTATGATGAGGTGGAAAGGTGAGATGGTGTGTGTCCGGCAGCCATTTCCCTTTATTATAGGTTAAGACTTAGGCCGATAAAAAGATTGAAGGTTTTGGAGCTATAGATGTCGCAATCCTCCCAGTTGTCAGATGAGGTGGTGTACCACGGTTCGCGGGTGAGCATGGCGCTGCGAAAAGTACGGCTGGCAAGCGGCAAGGAAATTCAACGGGAAGTTGTGCTGCATCCGGGGGCAGTGATTATATTGCCGGTGCTTTCAGACGGGCGCATCGTACTGATCAACAATGTCCGGCACACCGTCGGCGAATCGCTATTGGAGTTACCGGCGGGAACATTGGAAAAGGGGGAAGACCCGGCCCACTGTGCCCAAAGGGAATTGGAAGAGGAAACGGGCTATCGGGCGGCTCAGATACGCCCCCTCGGTTGGTTTTATACATCGCCGGGGATATTGACGGAAAAGATGTATGCGTTTGTGGCAACCGATCTTACGCCCGGGCCGCAGGCGCTGGAAGAGAATGAGACCATCAGCGTGAAGCCGATGACGGTTCGTGACGCGGTTGAACGGATAAAATCGAACCAGATTGTGGACGGCAAGACGATAGCGGTAATTCTGAAATATGTGACAGGGTTGGATACGGCGAGGCAGTGACGGGCAAACGTGTGAATGTCCGCTGTGTCGGATAGCTTTCCGTGTGGAGATGTAAATTCGAGGGGGCTGAATTAGGTGGTAGTCTATGGGTTGGCGAGATCGATCGTATAACCGCACAGGTTCGGGTGGCTTTGCCACCGATAATCCGTTAAGCAGTCCTGAGTCATTGTTTAACTGGTCGGTGCCGGGGGGTGTTTACGGGCCCGTGCGTGTGCGTCTGCACTTTTGGCTTTTGTTGGCGCTGCTGCTGCAATTTCTGAATGTCATGCACCTTGGTGCAGGAATTCTGGCGGCGCTTTTACTGGTTGTGGCCACCGTGGCAGCGCTGGTTTTACATGAACTTGGACACATGATTTTTGCCAAAATGGCGGGCGGGTCGCATGAGGAATTTGTGATTGGTCCGTTTGGCAACATGCTTCCCCCATCACACGCCCCGGGGCCATGGCCGATGTTTATCGCCCAAACCGGTGGCATGCTGATAAATTTTGCAGCCGCCACCGCCTGTTTTTTTATTCTCGTCATAGCCACGCACAGTACAGCGATACCAACATTCATCAATCCTGTCGCAGCGATCTTGAATATGCCCGAAGGATCGGCTTTTTTAAGTGGCAATTTGGCGATGGGCTTTCTTTATTCGTTTTACATCATGAATTTGACGCTGATGTATCTCAACATGTTGCCATTTTTCTGGCTTGACGGGGGTTATATTTTGCAGGCCGTTCTGGCACCGGCCACCGGCGCGTACCAAGCCGTCAACATTACTTGCTGGGCGGGTATGCTGCTGGCGGCGGCCATGATCGGTTGGAGCGTAATTGACATACAGGCTCATGTTGGCCTCTTCAGCATTATTCTCTGGGCGCTGCTCTTCTACAGTTCGCTTGTGATGCTGCGGCAATTGCGTGCCGACGCGCCGGGGCTCCTTTCACAACTCCAACCCAATATGGAGCGGGCGCGGCAACGGAGCGTCAAGCAGCGACTGCGATCGGGCGCGTGGGGTAAAAAGGTGAAAAAGCGGGTTGAGGAAGAGCAAAAAGAACAGGAAGAAATTGATCGCATTCTGGCCAAGGTCAGTCAGTTCGGGTTGGCAAGTTTAACGTGGGGCGAAAAGCGCCGCTTAAAATTGGCGACCCAGCGCCAGCAGGAACGTGAACGCCAGGGAAAGCCTTGAAACAATTCGTGCCGCTGCGCGGGGCTTATCACGGCTTTGGTACGGCAAAAATACTAATTGCCGCTGCCAGCTTTGCATCGATCGGTCGCAGACCGGATTTAACAAGTGCCTCCGCCATGCGTGGTGTAACGACTTTATTGAATCCGTAGGTATGCCGAAGGCGTGCAATTTCCGACCAGTCAAATACCACCAGGCGCACGTGCTTGCTTTGCAACCAATGAATGGTGGCATCGGCCCCATGGGCGGCGTAGTAACGGGCCAATCGATTGCGATTGAATACCGTGTTGTAGATGATGTGGCCGTGGACATAAAGCGGGGCATCAAAACCCTCAAGATAAATGCGCGATTGCGGGCTGGCCAGATCATAAGGTGCAAATACCTGCTGCGGATGATTGGATAGCAGCCACATCTCGGGCAATTCAAAATAGCGGCCGATTATCTGGCTATACGCGCCGCCGAGAAATGTGCCATTTTCTGATCGTAGCAATACCAGCACAAACACCAATTGCACGGCGAGGCCCGCGGCAAAGACCACCGCCATTTTGGGAATGGGCCGCAGGGCCATGGCGGCAAGCCAGACGGAAGGCAATATCACCGGAACCAGAAAGCGGGCCTGAATCTGGGTGAATAACAGCCATGTGATAATCTGCACGCCACCGATCAAAAGTAGCAGCCAAGCCTCCATTCCGCAGGTGACTGCGATGATTGCACCCAAAATGATTGCGATCCATATGAGGCCAAATCGCAGGAACCATGGCGTGTGGGGACCGGGATAACCCGGATGGCGGGCAACGGCATCGGCAACAGCGGCAATACCTGCACCGAACTGCCGATCTAAAAACCATTGATCAGCCATGGCACGCAAATGGCCCACAAGCCCGGCATCTCGCGCCGGAGCCGTATGGCCACGGTCAAATCGGGCGGCGAGCGAATGGCTCCAATGATCCATGCCGAGGGTTTGCGCGAACAGCGGAAAAATGGGGTTGCCAATGGATGTTCTCGTGTGGCTTGCAACCATAGATCGCACCATCCAAGGCGAATAGACGGCGGTGGATATGACGATCACCAGTATTAAATCACGCCAACGGTGGCGCGCCAGCCAAACGGCCGCCACCGGCAAAGCAATCGATATCCCGGCCGTCATTTTGACGCCCACCGCCAAACCCAGCAGCACGCCGATGATCCAGAAGACTTGACGACTTCCTCCGACCACAGCCAGCGGCAGTGCGACGGCTCCCAGCAAAAGAACCGCCGGATCGTTATACGCCAACGAACCGATCACAATCACCCATGGCGTCGAAAGAAATAGCAGCATGGCAAGGGCGCGGCTGCGCGATGAAAGCGTCAGGGGTGCCAATCCCACTGCCAATGCAGCCAGCAAGGTGACGGCGACCATCAATAACTGCGAACCATAAATTAAGCTGTATAACCCACCCCAGCCGGGTAATATTTTCAGCAGCCCGGCCATCAGCGTGAATACCATTTCAATGTTCAGTGGCAGAAAGGAATAGATATTCCCCCGCACTGGTGCCGTGCTCCCCACGGTCATAAACTCTCTGGGCAACTGGAGGTGGTATTCCAGCACGTCATAGCCTTTGCCCTCGGTATGCCATAACGTGCCGGCCGGAAAACAGGCGGCGGTCAGCAGCACGGCAACGGGTATGGCGGCCGCGGCGGCAAACAGCAGCCAGCGCGGATTGATGCCTCTTCGCAGAGCACTAAACTGAAGCGATTTGAGATGGGTACTGAGTGTGGCGTAACCCGCAATCAGACTGCCCAGCAACAATATGATGGGTGACCAGCGCAGGGCACCGGCTGCACCGAGGCACATGTTCAGCAACCCGAGCGTGGGCAAGCCGATGGCGGCGGAGATAACCAGGTAATAGACGCCAGGAACCGGCGCAGGGAGTTGCAGCAGGTAAGGTCGCGCCGGCCAAAGGATCAACGTTCCGAGAGCCACGGCCGGAATGAGGATGAACATCGCAAGCGACGCGTTGGCCAACGTACTTAACGCGGCACCTATTTGCGGGCCAGTCAGCAGAGCGATCACGCCTACAACAACGGGTATAAATGTGGCCAGCACCATCCACGCGGGTATGGTGCGATTGGAGGCCTGATGTTCCGCTGCCAAACGATACATATTTGGGTATCCCCGCCATCACATCCGAAATACTACGACCACCACGGCTGGAATACGCCATCCATCCGTCATCCGTCGGCTGATGGCATCTTTTACTGCCGCTTGGCGGTTGTTTCAAATGGGGCCGCAAGCCAAGGTGCCTGTCCACGTAATAACAGAGACTGCGACGGCACGGATTATGGAGGGCATCAAGAAGCGGCGACGAGGGCGTATCGGGCGAAGATGATAGGCCGAGGAGGCCGCGCCGCTGCGGCCGGGCGAAAGACTCTCCGTCCGGAGGATGTGCCGTAAACGCCCCCTTGGCGGCGTTCTCGGATATCGACGACTCATCTTCATCGGGTTGCCAATTTTGCCTTTTTTTGAGTATTTTACCAGCGAATGGTGTCGATTGGGTTAAATTTTGATGATTGACCGCCCGCGGCGCACGCTGCGGCAATGCTTTTCCGGGTCGGTCGTTGATATAATGGTGACCTATGAGTGTGCTTAGGAAAATATTTCGTCCCCCAGCGCCCGAAGTGATCGACTATGAGCTCGGCAAGCCAGCGGAAGTTGGAGACGCGTCTCATGATGGCAATCCTGATGTGATCCGTTACATCGGCCCCGGTGGCGGGCCGGAACCGGGTTCCTACAAGTTGCAGCAAAGCTATGATGCTTTATTGACAACCGTACAGGAACTGCGTGCCACCCTTGATGGCCAGGTGCAAAGACAGGAGCAACTGCTTGCCCAACTCGCTACCCTCCCGCACGCCGTGGAGGCCTTACCGCAAACCAGTCAATTGCAGGCGCAGATGCTCGAAACCATCAGTCAGCGACTGGCGATTCATGTTCAGCAGCAAAAACATGTTACCGAGGCAATTTCTGCCCTGATTACGGCCGGTAAACCACCCATTGAGCTACTCAAGGGTATTCGTGAACAAATGGAGACATCGACGGAAATAGATCGTCAGCTTGTTGAGGCATTTAATCGATTTTCCATGATGATGGATCGCCTGCAGTTGACCAATCGCCACGCTGTGGAATGCCTTTCGCAGGTGCGTGACAGTTACGCCCACGCGACGGTGCAGGTGCAGGATTGGATTGATAAATCGCGCAGTCGCAATACATGGATGATCAACAGCGCCTTTGTGATGGCCCTGGTGTCGCTGCTTGCGCTTCTCATCTTACTGGTTTACCGGAAATAGGCCCACCGCCCCGGCACAGTGGACCGCTTACCGCGTCCGGATGAGGCGTATTAAATGGCTTCCGGTCCACAGCAACTGGCAGCAGTTCCTAACCGCGCGAACCGAATGAAAGTGTGATATTAATTTTTGACGGGATTGGTGCGCCACCCGACATGGCCGGTGAGAAGCGTGTGCGTTCAAGTGTATCGATGAAGCTTTGATCCATCGACGGATGACCGCAGGATTTAATAATTTTTACTTTAGTGACCCGGCCCGATGCTGAAATCCATACCCGATATGTGCCACGCATGTACATCGGGTCAATCTGATATTTAACAGGCACATGCTGACTGCCCCACGCGAGCACTTTTACGCCGCCGTCGGCATCGACCAATCCGCGCCCGCGCCCTGCACCGGCTCCGGCCCCCCCGCCGCGCTGTCCCTTAAGCAATGGTACCGCCGGCCCAAAGCCGGCATTCGGATTGGGATTGCGCGATCGCTGCCCCAAGTGTCTCACGGCGGCGGGTTGAGGCCCACGCGAGCGTGCGGGATGGCGGCTGACAACCGCATGCGGTACCGGCCGTGGAGCCATATTCGGAGTCGGTGCCGACCACGCATCGGCATGCCGCGGCACGCCGATGATGGCATTGTGAGAATTGTCGGGATGTGCAAATTTTATCGCCACCGGATCGTGCAATGTGGAAGGTAAGGTCGGTGGCCTGGGCAGATGATGCGAAAGATGCCATGTTTGCGGCACCCGCGGTGCGCTCACAACCGCGGTCGACGCCAAAACGCCCCCCACCGCAGTGGCGCGCGATGACGACTGCGAAGTTTGCCTTCCGCCGTGGCCGGTCAGGCCACCGTGCATTCCGAGGAAGACAATTGCTGCGAGCAAAAGCAGTTCAATCGCGACGGCTGCGAGGAATTCTAAAATAGGCGCTACCGGCACGCGCCAGCCCTGTTCGCGCCACACCACCACATGCCGTTGGGCCATTGTATCGGAGAGCATCTGCGTCAAATCATTGGGGAACCCGTCATCATCTGCATGATCGATGGTGTGACCAAGGAGCGTATCGGCGGTGAACATGCCGTCTGCGTCCATCGCAACGCCGCCATTGAGGTCATTGGAGAGTGAATCTGGTGGGAGAGAATCCGCCACCGCGGGAACGGATTCCGCGGGCCTTGGCGCGACTTCAATGGGTATGTCCACCATATCGGGCTGTACCCCTTTGCGGCCAACAATGGCCGGCCCAGCGGTCAGGAAACCTCAAGTATCTCGTAATGAATTTCTCCGCGCGGTACCGACACGCGTACCACCTGCCCCATGCGGGCGCGCATCAATGCCTCGCCCAACGGGCTGGCGGCCGACACCTCCATCACATCGGAATCCACATCAAAAGCGCTGCCGTTGAGTTCGCCAACAAGGCGAAAGCACTCCGTGTCGCCGGTTTTCTTGTCGCGTACCTTCACGGTTGAACCCAAAAATACCATGCCATCGGGAATGTCATCAGGGTTAACTACGGACGCACTTCGCAAACGTTCTTCCAGATCACGGATGCGGGCCTCAAGCAGTGCAAGCTCTTCGCGGGCGGCGTGGTAATCGGCATTTTCACGCAGATCACCTTTCTCGCGGGCCTCTGCGATGCGGGCGGCAATCTGCGGGCGCTGCGCGATCATATCCTTGAGTTGCTGATCGAGCTTGTCCTTTTCCTGTTTGGTGAGTAACTGCATAGAAAATCCTTTCGCGCCCGACCCTTTAGAGTGTCCAACGCCTCAATAGCCATCATTTTAGTTTAAGTTGAGAAATTCCCTCATGTGCTGATCATATACGTCCTGCGATGCGGGATCGGTCAAATTGAGCCGAAGTTCGTTGATTACCTTTGTCCCCTGCCGGATCCAAAGCTGAAAGCACGGACCGCAGATGCTTTCATGAATCTGCTCACCCAGCGCACCGCCGAACGGTCGCTCGGGCATTTTGGGGCCAATTCGGTTGCAACGACGGCATTGTATCTGGCCGGCGGCCTGCAATTCCGGGGTAAGCTGCTGGGCCGTTTCCTCGGGGATACTGGCACCCAATTCTTTGAGCATGTCCGCCATCTGATTGCGCGGCATCAGGTCGCCATGCTCCTGTGCCACCCGATAACCTTTCAGCAAGGTGGCCTGGGCACCTTCCGGATCACCGACGGCTATCTGGCTTTGGGCCAACAAAACGTAGGCCCTTGAAAGTGCGGGGTTTATAGCCACCGCCCGAAGCAGTGGCGCGATGGCATCCCGGGGCGATCCCCCCTCCAAATACACCCGCCCCAACGAGAAAAAGCCCAACTCATTCTGGGGGTCGGTGGTGGTGAGTTCGGTAAATTGCCGAACTTTAACTTCGTCAAGCATAGTGAGTTATGGCTCCTGAAACTTATTACTTAGCGCCCGGCCTCACGCGACTGAGGCCCCAAACATTGAGCCCGCCAAAACCGCAATTGCGGGGTCTCCAGCGGCCTTGCGAGTCTGTACGGGCAGCGACAGCGGTACCCATTGGCGTAAAGTCTGCACCGCGCACGGGGGCCATCAGCAGCTAATCATAAGCTTAGCGACTACCCGGACACGCCCCAAACCGATATTCTAGCGACTTTACCGGGCTAAATAAAGGGAAAACACCGATTTTTTCCAAAAAGCGTTATTTTTACCTTATTTTTCGCAGCTTTTATGCGTTTATTTCCATGTTAAAGTCCTAGGAGCCTGTCCGAGTAATAATAGGGACTGCGACGGCATGGATTTTGGCGGGCATCAAGAAGCGGCGACGAGGGCGTATCTGGCGAGGATGATACGCCGAGGAAGCCGCGCCGCAGAGGCCGGGCGAAAGCGGTGCCGCCCGGAGGGTG
>JAKAEB010000073.1:9416-12904 GCA_021818445.1 Planctomycetota bacterium | reverse complement strand
CGCGACAGACAAAAACTCCTGGAAATTCAGGCGTGAATACAGCAATGATGCATCAAGCTTTGCGCCATGCGTTGCGGCCCCATCCGTACTGCAGGAACCACCGGCACAATTGGCGACATATCTTTCCAACAGAAAATCGCATTGGGGCCACTTATTACCATCAATAAAATATCACCAAAACCAAATGCCAGCGGACATAGTGGACCGGAATGATCCAAGCGTCGGTTCTTGTGCAAATCATTTCAAACAGCGCCGCCGGCACCACCCAGAAGATGAAACCTTGCCGCGACCAGCAAAACCAATTGCTGCAGCAAGCAATCAGGTCAACCGCATCGCTACGGCAACGGGAATTGGAGATGTGGCACTGGTGCCAGGATTTGAGATACTCTTAAAAGTTGTGGACGGCGTAAAAGGAGGCTGCGTAATATGAAGGTCGTGCTTTGATGTTCTTTTTTAGGGGTATGCCACCATGAGTAACCCCGATGGCCACCGGGAACCAAAGACGTAAAATTGCCAAATCGCCTGGCCCGCGATGCCTTGACCGAGGTTATCGCTCAAAGCGCCAATGAGATTCCGGCCACTGCGGTACAGGCGGGTGCGGCGCAGCGGATTGCCGAACGCTCTAACCTTCGGGATCAGCATGGCCACCGTCTGGTGGTGGCCAACGGCTACCTGCCGGAGCGCCAGATTCTTACCGGCATTGGGACCGTGCCGATCAAACAACCCCGTATCGAAGGTCGGCGTCCCGCAGATCCGCGGCAAATGCTTGATCCTTCGGGCGCGGGCCGGTCGATTTAGTCACGAAAGACGCGATATCCAAATTTCCCCGGGGGCGGCGTGTAAAAATGAAAACGCCTCTGGCCACACCGGGGCCCCGTTTTTCCCGAATGCGGCACGCGTTCGCCTTCCGCACAGCTTTTTTCGCCCCGGCGTGAGCTTCGGGCACACCTGCGCCAAGGCTTATTGCACACGGCTGACACGCAAAAGCCTTGCACCGTGACCCGCCACCGGCAAGCTGACATGGTTGGCAACCTCACCCAATGTCCGTTGATTCCATATATCCCGCACTACCACTTTTGCCGGCATCCCCAGCGAGGTCCAATCGGCGGTGACATGCTGCCCGTTATTCGACCCGCGGTTTAACAGGGCCACCGCCACATCGCCGTCGTGCAGATGTTTCGCCCAGGTCTCCAGTGGACCATGCTTGGCAATACGCATTCCCTGTGCCCCCAGCGGGTCCTGATTAACAGCCAGCATTTCCGGATTGGCTATCAGAGAAAGCGTCCATGGATCCATTTTCGTGAGATCCATGCCGAGGAACAACGGTGACGGAGCGACGGCCCACATGCTCATCATCAGCCGCTGCTCATCCATGGTAAAATGCGTCATGCGCGGCCCGCCCACTGATTCCGCACCGATATGCCCCAGGCAGATCATATCACAATCAGGCCAATGGCCCGGCCCGGCAAATCCTCTCCACGCCGCCACGAGATCAACCATATTGTCAAGCAGAGGCCAGTAGTCCCAGAAGTCATCGCGAATCCGCCACATGTTGGCGTTGTGCTCAATATCCGTGCCTTCTGAAACCGGGGTAGCCCCGGGCGAGGTGCTGAACACAATACTCGGGGCGAAATGATTCAGCGCCCCGCGGATGGCATGGATTTCATCCTTATGATACGGACGTGAAAGATCATCGACCTTTATGAAATCAGCGTTCCATTGCCTGTAAAGGCGCATCAGCGAATTATAATACGCCTGTCCCGCCGGCGTATCGCCACGCACGCCGTACATATCATTATTCCAGGTGCATGTGCTGTGAGTATCCGCGGCATCACGGGCGGTGAAAGTTGAGCCTTCAATGGGCGTATTGGCTGCCACAGCCTGGCGCGGAATGCCACGCATGATATGAAAACCGAATTTCAATCCCATCGCGTGAATTTTCTCCGCTACGGGTTGAAACCCCGCGCCACCTCGCGCGGACGGAAATTTATTTGTCACCGGCAGTAATCGGCCATACCGATCCATGGCCAGCGGACCGTGATGCCTGATATCGCGCGGTGCCTGCCAGGGATCAAACCACAGATAATCGATAACAGCATACTGGTAGCCATGGGGCAGAAGATGATCTCGCATATACTGCGCATTGGCAAAATACTGCGATTCGGTGACCATGGCTCCATAGCTGTCATAACTGTTCCATCCCATTGGCGGCGTGGTCGCAAGTTTCCAGAACGCCGGCGTGGCTGAGTCATCGGCAACGGCCTTTAAATCCGCTGCGATGATATTTCCCGGCCGGGCCGTCGCCGCGAGAGCCGCAGCCGCTGACAATTGGATAAACTCACGTCGATTCATAAGCGGTCCTTTCTAAATAGAGTTATGGCGAGATGGGTACCCGTATAAGAGGCTAATACATCCGCTTCTTGCGCCTGGCAAGGAGCAGCATGCCGGCTGCAAGCATCATACTCACTGTGGCTGGTTCAGGAACGGGGGATGCCATTGCGGTTAACGTGAAGTCGAGACTATTGCTGCCAAGCACGAAACTTCCGGCGTAGTTGGAATCGTAGATCTTGAACATATTCTGATTGAACGAGCTTGAGCCAAAGGAGATCAATGTGTAGGTATTTCCAACTTGGCCACCCGTGAAATCGATATAAAACATGCGGCCGGTGCCTTTGGTTAGAGCATTGGTCAAGGCAATAAGACCTGAGCCCGACAAAGCGCTCGGATCACTGAGGTTGAATTCAATACCCGAAAGGCTGTCATTGCTGTTCCACGCCAAGGAACTGGCTTTAAGCGTACCATTGCCGAGCCCCGGGTTGATCTCACCGCCGGCATTAAGCGTAATCGCCGAGACAACTCCATTGCCCGCCAGAGTTCCTCCCGAGTCAACGATGACAGCCGAGGAATCCGCAATACTGCCGGAGACGCTGAGTGTACCGGCGGTGATCGTGGTCAAACCGGTGTAAGTATTGTTACCCGAAAGCAGCATCGTACCAATGCCGGCCTTGATCAGCGCTCCGGCCCCGCCGCTGTTGGAGTTAACCAGGGGAGCTGAGACGGTCAGATCCGCGCCACTGGCGCCGGTGCTGCCAACATTAAAGGTTGTCCCACCGGTCGTCCCGAGCATGACACCATTAGCGACAGTATTGGTTGCATCGGTATTGATGGTCGAGCCGACCGTGCCTCCTACCGCCACTGTCCCCAGCAGGATCGCGGATTGATAGGCGGCACTGTAGCCGTTGCCGGTGGTAAACGTTCCGCCGTTGAGTGTGATGTTGCCGAAGATGTTGGCGTCGCCCTGTCCGGTGTTGCCCGAAGCCACCGTACCGATAGCGGAAGTTGCCGTTTCCAGCGTACCACCCTGATTGACGATGAAGGCCAGAGCCGGGGCATTTGTTTCTCCGCCGCCGCCGAGCACATTACCTACGGTCAGGGCAACCGTACCTCCATTATTAATCGTCACAGTTTTGCCGGCGTGGTTTGGCTTG
>JAKAEB010000073.1:0-9406 GCA_021818445.1 Planctomycetota bacterium | reverse complement strand
CCGATCTTCTGGTAATTGGAGTTGTAACCAAAAGCCGCGTCCAATGTGCTGGCGCTGACCAGGATGTTGCCGGTGTAGGTGCTGGGACCACTGAGCGTTAACACACCGCCGCTGCCGGTTCCAGAGTTGATGGTCAGACCTCCGTTCCCGCTGATTACACCGGAGATGGTGCCATTTTGCACATCGCCGTAGTTGTACCAGTTCCGCAATCCGATGGTCAGGCCGGCGTTGAGCGTAATGGGCCCGGAAAATACGCCCGCAGTGTTGGTAAAGCTCAGGACGCTGTCGGTACCACCGTTGACGATGATCGCATTGGGAACCGTGCTGCCATTGCTGGCGGCCAACTCGCCTTCGTTGCCCAGCGTAACTTTGGCGATGGGGTCCAGAGCGCTGGCGGCGGCATACTCCAGCAATCCGCCGCCCCGCAGAGTCATATTTCCGCTGTATGTGTTGGATGCGTTGAGTACGAGTGCACCGGCACCTGTATTCGTGGTTGTACCAGCCAGCGTGCCGTCGCCCGTGACAGTCAGCGCTCCGCTGCCGATCAGCGTGTTGCTGGCGTAGGTAACAACCCGGTCCGCCTGACCGTAGTTTGTTGTTCCATTGCCGATAATGCTTAGCGTACCGCCGGCCGGTGTAACCAGAATGGAGTGGGTGAACACCATGCTGCTGGCGCTGGTGGTTTGGAGAGTGCCGCCATTGAGATTGAGGTTGGAAGCATCGGCACCAAGGTCGTTATTGGCACTGATGGATACGACGCCTGAGTTGATGGTGGTGTCGCCTGTATAGGTATTACCACCGGTATTGGCGATGGTCAGTACTCCTGTTCCGGACATCGTCAAGGGCGTATCAGACCCGCTGATGGAACCGGAACCGGTGAAGGTGATGCTCGAACCACCGGTAACATCGACCGAGAACGGAGAAACCGTGCTGTTAATGACCACCGTTGAGGTGCCGGTTCCGTCGAAGTTAACTCGGTCGCCCTGATTGAAAACAGACGATACGCCGGTACTCGTCAACGCGAAATTAAGCGTGGTATTTGCGTCCCAGACGTTGCCGTTCTGGCCGCCCGTCCAAGTGAGGTCATTGTTAAGCAGATTGTCAATCTGAGAGGCATCCAACGCGTAGTTATATATCTGGAACTGGCTGATGCTCCCGTTGAACAGCGGATCGGCGGAGAACTGGCTCTTGCCGATGTAGTCATTAATCGCGCCTAGCTCACTGGGATTGAACAGTATCTGGCCAGCAGTAACCGGGCGGCCATTGAGATACAAGATGGCGGTATGCCCGCCGAGCGTAAGCGCCACGTTCACCCACTGGCCAGTCACCAACGGGTTGCTGGCAATGTCCTCTTCGTTGCTGTAGCCGGCGGTGGTGATCCCAAACTGCATCAAACCACCACCGCCCGAGGCCGCCGTTGAGGGGGTGAGATACATATATGAACCGGTGGTGGCACCGGCTGCGCCGGAGCCGAAGTCAAAAATGCGCTGTTCGCCGCTTCCGCCATTCCAATAGACCCACGTATCGACGGTAATGGCGTTCGTGACGGCGGGAGACGATCCGCTGGTTAAATTGGCGGGCAGCGTGACATAGGTGTTGGAACCGTTGAAATTCAGCGCCTGGCCGCTGGAGGTGGGGCCGGCCACATAAGTGGCCGGCCCGTTTACCGTCGCATTATAGTTCCCAGTGCTGTCGCTGGTATTTCCGTCGAGGCGGTAGCTCGCTATCGCCGGTGACGTCGGATTGGCAAGAACAAACCGCCACTGCTGTGCAGCCGCATTGGAGGAGCTAAACGCGTTGGTGGTGCAATCGGTGGAGTTGCCGGTCAGGTAATTATTGCTGAAGGTATTCCGGAGGTAAAAAGTTCCGTTCCCGGCAGGTGTGATATACCACTGCTGATTCTCGCTTACCATGGAGTACTGGTCCACCCGGTTACCGGTATTCAGCGAGCCGTCGTAGTTATCCACCGCCAGACCGCTGTTGGCATTGTACAATTCCAGATAACCATCCTGGGTGCGGGTAATATTCCACAACTGGTTCAGCGAACCTGTATCGCCTGCTGTGTTGATTAACGCAAGGTCGGAGGTGCCGTTATTGACAACATTGAGCACCTGACCGGTCTGCACGTTCTCAATTCTCCAGCGGTAACCATCCAGCGCGGGCACGCTGGAAGAGCCGAAATCGACGGTGGCAAATGCGCCCTGGCTGAACGAAGCGCCGAAATTGGCGAAGTCGTTCGTGGATGTCGCGGGATTGTCATTGTAATTCGTCTGCAGCGTGTACGACTTGATGGGGCCGATTCCGTTGATGTAGGCAGCCCGGTCGCTGACAAAGCGGTACGATGATGGTGCTCCAAAACGCTCGGTTCCGCCGGCAAAAGCGTAGGTTTGCCCGGTGGCGCTTCGATACACCGCCGCTGCCGATTCCGCATTGAGGTCCTGCGAATACGCCACCTGCGTGCCACTGGAGGAAACCTGGGCGAACAACCCCTTGGCTTGCATCGCGTTGGCCCAATAGATGCCCTCCGCCTGGCCATAGTTCGCACCGACAATGGCCTCGGAAAGGCTATGCATCTCGGGATTGCTGAAGGTCTTGCCGGAGGAATCCACGCTCTGAATAAAGTTGACGTAGCTGTTCAGCGATCCCCCAAGCAGGTGGCTTGAGCCTTGATCCACATTAGGAATCTGGCTGTACCAATACCCTGCGTTGTCGGGACTCAGTGTGCTGGCACCGACAAAAGTGGTATTCGTGAAGGCCGAGTAATTCTTGAGGTTTCCGATAATGGTGTTGAGTTGGGCCGGCGTTCCCTCACCACTGGACCAATCAGGCTCGTTGAATGCTTCAACACTCGATATTTGCGTGTTGGTAAATCCAGGTTGAGCGTTGATATATTGCTGGGTCGCTTCAATGTCTTCGGCCCAGGTGGTGGTATTAACGCCACCGGAACTGCTAAGATACATCGAGTTGGTCGTTGAGGCACCATACCCGGTCGGTACAAATGTCAGCGGTGTATTGGGGTTCGCCAAAGCCGCCAACGCAAGCTGTGCATTGATCTCCGCCTTTGCAGTCGAATCAAGAGAAAAGGTTCCATTAGCATTTACTGTAATTGGCTGCGAAACATCGAAGGTTACCCTGACGGCCTTGACGGTGTTAATCCCAAGATTGCCGATGCTCAGGCGGACATTGCTATAGTCCGGCCATGCGGTATCCACGCCCCACGTTCCAATTGATTTGGTTGTGCCGACAGTTGCCGCGCTGAAATTTACCGTATTGACATCACTGGCGTAAATAGGGGCAGCCGCCGCCACTGTAAGACCCAGAATTGAGGCGCTGACTGCGTTGATCAGGTCTCTTTTATGCTCTTCTATTCCGCCTTTTTTCATTTTTTCAACCTTTTATCCAGTGCAAAAACAATCCGCGAGCATCAGGGATACAAATTTCCGTGGGTTATCACAATTCGACTTACCTGCAAATTTTTAGGGATCAAAACGCTGGATTGAACCGAAGAAAAGAAGGATTTCGACTGAAGTATCATCCCCCATGCATATTAGCTAAAAATGGGGCTTCTTATGATTGAATCTCCAGACGAATTCAAACTTTACCCGTAAACTCCCCCTCACCGGCAGCGTGATGTCTTTATCGCCGGTGAGGGGGGGAGGAGTATTAAAACCAAAGACGCCTTAAGCTTGATTCGTCATTTTGCGGCGGCGTCCAAGCAGCACCACCGACCCGATGCCTACGGCTGCAAGTAATCCTGTTGCCGGCGCGGGAACCGACGACGCAGTCACCTGCACATTGTTAAAGCTTACCTGGCTCTGAATCGTCGCCCCGGTTGAATCCACCACCGGCGTGCTGTTTTCCAGAATCACCGTTAGATCACCGGTAGCCGTGGCACCAGTTGTCAGGGAAACTGTTTCCGATGTAAGCGTACTCACGGCAGGCGCAAAGGTGCTTGATGCAATTTCCGAATCGCTGCTTGAGGGGGGAAAGCTTGCGTATGATGTTCCACTGCCGGTCTGGAATGATGCAGACGCACTGCTGGTGACGACCTGACCATCCATCAGTGCGATGGTTGCCATGTCGGCCGTATTATTCCCGAAATCACCTGACTGGGGTTGGGCGACATTAACTGTCAGGGTGTACGTCGTGTTCGGCGAAATTGCCCCAAGATCCTGATAGATCAGATTGGTGCCGCCATTCACGAATCCGGCATACCCGCCGCTGCCTCCAGTCAAGCCACCATTTGCCAACGTCTGATTACCAATCGACCAATAGCCTTCGTTGCCCGTGGTGTTCGCAGACTGCATAACGGCCCCCCAACCAAACCCATTAGATGCGTTTGCTGGGGTCACATAATCATTATTCGGCGACACAGCCTGTGAATTGCTGAAAATAGCGTTATAAGAGGTCGTGGTAGGCGTGCCAAAGCTTCCATTGGCGACAGTTATATTGGCCGCGGCGGCAACACCCCCAATTAAAGTGGCAGCCGTCAAACCAGTAACCGCAGAAAGAACCGTGTTTTTCCTTAACATAGGATAATTCCTCCAAAAAAAATCGTAGAAAAGTTCAAGAACAACGCGAAACCAACTTTAATTCAAATCCACCTCCCTTGGTCATTTGACGCTTTACTTACAGGCTGCAAATGAACTACCTTGCAGTTGTTAATTCTTCTACTTTAAAACAAATACTCAGGAGGCTTGTTTACCTCTCTGATAGCTAGTCGAAATGGGGAGTAAAACATTACAAAAAATACTTTTCTTGTTCCGTCATTCTCCCATTCACAAATATTCCGAATCCCACACCTCCCGTCGGTCTGTTCACCCGATGGTTTAAGCCGCTGGAAAATGGGCCTTCAATGTGCCACGGGTAGGGGGCTGGCACACGGGCGCGAAACTCGGAGCTGTGGAACCGGGAATGGTTTCGATACGATCTACCCGTAGAGAACAGGTAGATCAGCGATTCCATCGGCAGATGCTTACGACGAGGCGGGAGAATGCCAGATCTTGGCATTGCGGCAACAAGGAGAACCCGCCAAACGTTTGCACTTTCATAAGCAAGGGCATCGCAATTTTTTTCTTGATTCTAGCTCTGGCGCTTTGCAGAATGCCATCACCGACTGCCACAGCCTAATCAGCCGGACGCGATAGATTCTGAAAACAGCTTAGCCGTAATAAGGACAGAGCGGCATAGCTGTCCGCCATTCCGCTCTATGAGAAAACCCGCTCCGCATCCGGCGAAAGCCTGCCTCCGGCAAGGTTCTATCAGGGCAGTTCTGAAACCCCAGGCGGCAGTGGATTCGGCGTCACCCAACCGGATGCCCACTGCAACGACCACAGCTTAGGCAGCTTCACGGATGCGGCATGTCCATCCAGGAAAACCATGTTGCATCCGCCTGGATGGCGTGTTATGCACCAGCGTTGAAGATCTCCAACACCATTTAACTCCAAGTATCCCCACCACCAACTGGCACCATTTGACACGCTGCTGACAAAGTTCCCCAGATTTGTAGATGGCGTATTTCCTTCTTGGGGGCCTCCGTCCTCCCACATGCTGTCACCCATCAGAGGAATATTCGAGCTTACGGCGTCCGGGTTCGACCCCCAGTAGTGGGCGATATTTGGAGCGGAGTCAGACGGGTAGACAAACCAATCATAAGCCGAGCCATTTTGCGCAGTTCCCCCCGGGCCGTACAGCCAGGAGTTAAAGCCATAGCTCCCCTGAATGTATTCCAACTGATTATCGTAAAAAGCCTTGCTGGGATCCGTATTCCCATTCCACCAATACCAGGTCGTGTTGACCGTGCCCAGAACCGAACCACCCGGAAATGACGTCATCGGCGTGCATACCGGGTCAACCAGGATTTTGGTCTGTGAATTAAACGTCAATTGGCTTACATTGGTACTTCCGCTACCCGCGTTTTTGGTGTCAGCAAAATACGGTGCCAGGGGCAGTATCCACCCCTGGTCGTTGTTGTACGGAATCAGTCTGCCATTAAACGTGGCTTCGTACTCACTATAGCCTTGACCTAAGCTGCGGAGGTTGCTTAAGCACACTGTTGCCTTGCCCGCAGCTACCGCCCGGCTCAGAGCCGGCAACAGCAGCGAGATCAACAATGCGATGATGGAAATAACCACCAGCAGTTCGATTAATGTAAAACCGATGTTTCGATACAATGCTGTCCTACGAAATGTTTTCATAACTGAACCTCCGGTAAGGTTATCCGAAACAATTCCTAAAAGTTCCAAAGCCTAAAAATCTGCGGTTGCTGCATACCTCGGCCCGGAATCAGATCTACCTGCAAACTAGTCGCACAGCGATGTGAAACATTACAAAAAAAAGATGACCGCCAGAATCTTTCCATTAACGAATCATTGTGCTTGTGGGTTACACATTTTTGTTTACCGCCGCAAACGAGCGGGATATTTATCGGTCGCGCCTAATTCAAATTCAGGGTTGCACCATAAGATCCAAGCATCTCTTGTGCCGTCTCCGCCGTCGGTTGTGACCAGCGTGAGGTACTTTGCATGCGGCGGCAAGCCCACATTCACATTGATCGGTTTAACTTCACCGGTCATTCCGATCTTGTGAAACACGAGCTTTCCATCCACTAACAGGAATACGTCGGCCCGTGGTGCCGGAATCTTATAAACCTTGTCGGGACCGACAAAGCTGTCGCCCAGAGTGGCCCTGAACGCCCGAAGCGGAACGCCGGGATAAAGTCGGCGAATGGCACCCAAATTGATTGTCAGGCCGCTGTTGCTGTGGACGACCAGCAAATTATTGGGATATTGTGCATAATTAACCCCATCCAATACCGTGCTGACCGGGAGTACGCCCTGAATCCAGGGCACCTTTCCTCCTGCCCAGATATTTCCGAACGAATCTCCGGTGGACGATGGAAATGCGTAGCGATCTCCACCTGAGTCGATCTGATCGAGCCTTTTCCCGCCCTCCGGCACGAAACATCCATCAATGACCGGCATGGTTTTAATGACGTGATAATTACCATCACCCTTGCGGTCTCCGGCTGGTGCCAGATGTCCCGTGCGTCCGGTAGCCGGGTCAACACCGATGCCACTACGGCACCCCAATCCATGACCACCCGCCATCAGATCCACCAGGCTTAGTGCCAACGGTGCATGCGTCAAGGTGCGGACAAAGCGCACATGCAGTTTTTCCGCCGGCAACACTAAAATGCTGGAATTACTCACCTTTGCTCCATTCCCCACCGTGATAATCCGCGAGGGGATTCGGCTTGCATTCCCGCCCATCGGCACGACCGCCGCGGAAACTTTGCCCTTCAACACTACGAGCTGCGTTCGATTGTTGCCGTACGCCTGCACACCGAAATCCGTGCCCAGATCAGTCACCACCGCCTGCGGTGTATGGACTGAAAATCCGATTTGCGAGTGCGGAACCGAAACGGCCACTTTCCCGGACAACAGAACCAGTTTACGATTGGAACTGATTTGGAACTTAGCCGGCCCCTGAATGACCGCCGATACGCCGCCGTTGATATGCACCTGCACCAGCCCGCTGCGCAGATTTAGTATCCCCCGTGGAATTGATTCACCGACATACGGAGCATATTTCAGGTCAATCCACCTTGGGGCGACGGATGCAGCCAGTCGGGCATAACCGGTCGGCATTCCGGGCTGGCTAAGGTACATCACCGCACTTATGCCGCCCAGCACCAGCAGCGCGATAGCTGCCGCCGCCGCGAACCATCGCGGACGTGCCGGCGACGGGGCCTGTATTTCCTGTTCCGATTGGTTCCACAGGTGCAGACGGCCAACAGCGGATTCCGGTTCCCAGAATTTTTCCGGAGTCGGAGGATGAATTGATTTTTCCAGCTCTTGCGGCTCGGTCATCGCGGGCATGATCGTTGCGTTAGACATATGTTCGTCGGGAGATAGCTGGGTTTGCACCTCAAACGCCTGAAAGTGATCGACCAGTGCGCGATGCAGGAATCCCATCCACACCATTTCCCGAACATTTTCATGACTGGCGTTAATCCAGAGAGACAATTCTTGCAACTGCGCTTCCGTACAATCACCGTCCAGGTAGGCACTGATCAGTTCGCGGGGATCGGCCATTATACGCCTCTCCGGGCATGAAGATACCCCTCTATACACTGCCGCAATGATTCACGAATACGATACAGCGTCACGCGAACGGCAGATACGCCGTGTCCGGTTGCCGATGATATCTCTTCCGCCTGCATATCAAAGCGGTAACGCATTTCAATTAATTTTCGGGCGCGATCCTGCATCCTTGCCAGGCAGTGCTCAAGTGCATCGCGAATCGGATAATCTTGGTCGTCTAAATTGCTGTAGGCACCGGCAATTGTCTCGATAATTGAATCGTCGAACATACCTTTTTGCCGCCCCCGCTTCCGGCGGAAATCAACCACCTTGTGACGGGCAATCTGGAGCACCCAGGCATGAAAAACCTGCGGCGCGCCTGACTTTTCGAAATCGTGCGAAAATACTGCCATCGCAACCTCCTGCAGCACATCCTGAGCATCGTGATAATTCGGTATCATCAGAGAAATAAATGCGGATACCTTCGGCTGCACCAACGCCCAATGGCGCGCAATATCCCTGATGATTGCCTTGCTGTCGCCGCCGCCACTTGCATCGTGTTCCCGCATTTGCCTAACCAAGCCAGATACCACAAATACCGATAACATTGACCAGCCTTTATTCCAATCCTAGTCGCAAAAGGGGCCGCAAACATTACAATATTTCAGGTTTTGAGGCGTTTTCGCGGTGAAAAACCAACGACTTTCGTTGATTTTCAGGTGGTTTCGGGTTGGAGGCGTTGTGATGTCAACCGAAGCCCCGGTAGATTGGATTGTACAAAATACGCTTTACCCCCAACCAAGATCCTCATACCCTGATTCATATCAACCTCTACAGGTTCCCACCCCGGACTGACTTCAACCAACAACTGCGCGGCTGCAGCTTGTCAGCCTGTGAACGCATATTCCAATCCGCGTACTGCTGCTGCCAAAATGCGACCAGCCGGGATACCATCGAGGAGGGTATGCGCTTGGCCGTCAGCCGCAGCAGCGTCGCCAATGGTTCACCCATATCGTGGGTGCCGATTCCACACAGATGTATCCCTCCCGATGCATCGAGGCTTCATCCAGAATTTGCGTCGGGTGCCGGTACGGTGGCTATATCCTTCGACCAGACGTTTCCTGCTGACCCGCCGGACGGTGATCCATCATCCGGATCTCTGGATCGGCAGCGTACCGATTCCAGCGGTGACATTTCGCTGCGGAAGATAATTTCCGCCCGCCCGGCGAGCGAAGTCGCGCCGCATGCAATTTGGGCGTCCGCCAATCGAACAAACTGCATTCCCGTTCCGGCCCGACAGCAGCACAACCGCGCGTTAGCCG
>JAKAEB010000019.1 GCA_021818445.1 Planctomycetota bacterium | reverse complement strand
GCCAAAACAAGAGGGTAGGTCTGCACCAAAGCGGTTTTGTGCACAAAAATGCCCTTGGCGCAACACCAACGCCATATTTAATAGTTATTTTCGCCAGAAATGCGACGAACTGCGAAAGTTGGGTTAACATTAAATTGAAAAGCCGCAGAACCTATCGCCTGGCTCTATACGCCGTAGACTTTGATCATCAGGGGCGAAAGCAGTTGGTTACGGTTGAAAGTTTACGCACAAGGCGAATATTGGCACCCGTTCAGGCGTTTTCACGATTTTCTCAGGGCGAATATCTGGTTTTTCAGGTGCATGGCGGCGTTCGCATCCTTTTGAACCCATCGCGTGGCCCCAATGCTGTCATCAGCGGGATATTTTTTGATCCCGCCGGGGGATAATTCGATCAGGCCCGTCGCCGTGTGGACCCAGACTCTCGGCACGCAGCACTTAGCGCTGCGCGACAATAAACAGGCGTCGAATACTGAACATAATTTTTCCATCCATCTGAAGTGGATACATGTCTCGTATGGCATCGTAACAAAACTGAAGCACTTCCCCACGTAGCTGTTCCGACGGCAGCGCCGCCATGTAGGGTTGCAGGCTTGTGCCGCGGTACCAATCGATAACATGTCGGGCATCGGGTAGCGGGTGATAATAGTCGGCAAGCCAGATGTCGATCCGATGGCTCCCGCCACAAAGCCAGTTGTAATAGGCAGCGGGTTCATGAACCGACCATGTTCGCACAGGCTTTCGGAAATACGCTGCCCATGGGTCATGATTCTCCACCGCCCGCAGCACACGACTGATCGGAGATAGCTCATCGCGATAGGGCATCTGCACCGCCAGATATCCCCCCGACCGCACAGTCGCAAACAGGCGTGGGACAAGGACGCTGTGGTTATCAACCCACTGCAAGGCAGCATTAGAAAACATCAGATCCACCGCTTTATCCGGCGTCCAGCTTTGAATATTACCCTGTAAGAAGGTGGCGGATGCCAGGCGTTGGCGCGCAGCACCCAGCATCTCGGGCGATGCGTCCACCCCCGTTATCTGTGCCTTGGGAAAGGCCGCTCGAAGCAGCGCCGTGCTGTTGCCCGGCCCGCAACCCAGGTCTGTAATATTCTCGAAGGATTCAAAGCGCAGGCGGCTGATCAAATCGCTGCACGGTAATTCGCGTTCCCGGCTAAATTGCAGATATCGTTCCGGGTTCCAGGCCATGGGAGCAATCCTTCCAATTTGAGCGACCCTACTGCAGCTTGGAAAAACGCTTTTCAAATGCCGCCGTCAAAGCGCGGCACGCATCCTCCATCGACATGGTCATCCGGCAACCCGCCGCCCGCGCGTGCCCACCGCCGCCAAATTCCGCCGCGATTTCCGCCACGTTTATGGTGTGTTTACTGCGCAGGCTCACCCGCAGCATGCCGTCGGGCTGCTCTGCCAGACATACGCTGGCGGCCACAGCGGCAATGGATAGTGGCAAATTAATAAGGCCTTCAGTTTCCCAACTCCTGGCTTCACTTTGGACAAAATCCTCCTGCGTGATGCGCATCAACGCCAGCCGTCCGTCAAGCAGGTAAAGCGTGGTCTGCAACGCCCGCCCCGCCAAACGCCATTTGGCTACGCTGTCCTGCTGCATCAGCCGGTTCCAGAGTTCATCCGGCTGCGCGCCGGCGGCAACGCAGGCACTGGCCGCCTGCAATGTGCCCGCTGAAGTACTCTCAAAATGAAACCATCCGGTGTCGGCGGTAATGCCCGCCAGCAAAGCATTTGCGGCCGTCAGATTCAGCCCGCCGAATTCATCGGCCAGCCGCACGATGATTTCGGCACACGATCCGGCGGCGCTGTCACGATATATGCACCGGCATCGGAGATCGGCCGCCAGATGGTGATCAATGCAAAGCAGCTTGGCTGATGACGCATCCAGCCATTCAAAAGCAGGCAGTACCTGTTCACGGCTCGATGTGTCCACCACTACCAGCGCATCAAATGCTGCCGTCTGCGTCCTGCCCCAGTCGGGACTGAATTCCACCACCGGCCATGGAGATGAACCCAATATAAAATTCATACTTTCCGGAACGGGGGGAAATTCAATAAGGGCACCGGTCTTTCCCGCCTGCGATAAAAGAGCCGCCAACCCCACCTGCGAACCCACGGCGTCGGGGTCAGGCCGCTGATGGGTAAATATGGCCACATGCTTTGCCGCATGCAGGGCAGCAATCAGCGCGGGCCATTGATTCTGGCCTCCGGTTGGGGGCAACATGGACATGCTTACTTCCCCTCCTGCGCATGGGCATAAGATGGTGATGGATGGTGCTCCACCCGGGCGCTTAAGGCTTTTACACGGGCGGCGTCCCGGCCAATCTGACGCGTTAACAATTCTACGGTCGGGAAACGTTCCTGATCGCGCAGCCAATGGGTGATGGCCAGTTCAACCGTCTGATCATAAAAATTATCGCTGCAATCTAATAAAAACGCCTCGATGGTGCGCTGTCCATCGCCAAATGTCGGGTTCACACCCACGCTGATGGCCGCCGGGTATACGTGCCCGGCAACCAGCGCCCGGCCGGCATACACACCATCGGCGGGGATATGCTGTTCACAGGCCAGATTGATCGTCGGATAGCCCAGTATTGATCCACCGCGGCCCCGACCATGAATCACCTTACCGGCCAGTGTGTACGGTCGCCCCAATAAAATCGCTGCATCGCGCATCCGACCATGGCCAATCAGCCAACGCACCAGACTGCTACTGACATCGACCAGCGTTTGGTCACCTAGCACTGCCGAGGCGGTGGGTATTTCAACAACATCCCATCCATATTCCGCCCCCGCCTCCCGCAGAGTTTGCGTGTTGCCCAGCGCACCTCGGCCATAGGTAAAACTGCGCCCTTCTATCAGACAGCGTGCACGCAGGGCGCGGTAGAGAATGTGTTCTTCAAAATGTTCACGGCTGGTATTCAAAAATTCCCGGTCGGGTGCAATGAGCCAAATCGCCTGCGGATCATAGCGGCTGATGATGTTCAGGCGCTGTTCAATGGTGGTGATATACGGACGCGGGGTGTCGGGTCGCAGCAATCGCATGGGATGGGGATCAAAGGTCACCACCAACATGGGAAGATTCATGCTGCGGGCGGTAGCGCGGGCGTTTTCCAGCATCGCAGCATGGCCAAGGTGCACGCCGTCAAAATTGCCTATGCACACCACCCCGCCGCGTGCCGCCTGCGGTATGTCCGTTATTGCCTTGCAAACAAGCATGATGAAATTCTAAGTGGAACGCCACCAAGCCGCAAAGTTGTGCCCCCCAAACCGGGAACGTGTCCAAGTCACAACAGCGACTGCGACGCCCTGCATCCGGGGCGTCTCCCGCACATCGCAGGTTGGCCATTATTTGGACAAACGCCCTGGGGCTACACCGGATCAAAGCGAAATATCACATCAAAAACTTTGCCACCCATACGCTGGGCGATGATCGGCTCCTTTATCATGCACACCTTGATGCATGGCACTGAAAATGGAGTATCAAAGTTGCTTTCCAGGCTGCGCCCCATCCCTTCCAGCAGCAACAGGTCGGCATCTGCGCAGTGAGCGTTGCATTGATCCGAAACGCTCCGCAGATCAATCAACGGCGTCCCCCCACCCGACCCGGCTATTTGCAACTGGCCGGCGTCGAAAAGCTGCTTCAAAATCGGTTCACGCCCGGTCAGTTCAGCCATCAGCTTGTGTAATTCGGTCGCCGTGATGTCGTTGAGCGCCGGTTCGTCATTCGCCAGCAATACCACCTTGCTTCCTCTCCCGGCCAGCCAGCGTGCCAGCGGCATGATACCCAAAACAATATCGCTGCCGGCATTGTCAACAAAGATGGCAACCTTGCGCGGTGTATGATGAAAATAGTAATCCGCAAACGCATCAAAATGATCGATCAACCAAGGGCGGGTAATCCCCTCCCGCACCTGTAAAAATGCCGGGCCGGTGTCCTTGTAGGCGGCTGCGGTGGCTGATGCTCCAAGATCAAAAATATTCCCCGCAAATACGCCCAGGACCAGCTTTTGCAACGTCGCCAGAGCATCGGGCATTGCGTCAAGCTCCAGCACCAAAGGTGCAAACATTGCGACGCACCGTGTGTTTTCCCGCTCTTTGACGTGCTGATACGGATCGGCAATGCCGTGGCGGGCCAGACAGCGCTGGCGAATGATGCCCAGCACCTGCAGATTCAATTCGCCGTAGGCGTCGGGCCGGATGCGCAGGTTTTCCATCTCCGCCTTGAGTTCCGCGTGGCATGCGGCCGCCCGAAGAGCCGCGTCGGTGCCGTAGACATCTATCGCCAGTTGCGTGGTAAGTTCAAAATGATGGATGAAATGGTCCAGCCAGTATTCCCGAAAGTCTGCATCCTTCAGCATGTCCTGGCGGCATGGATAATAGCTCTGCGGTTCGGAGAGCAAATGAAATAAACTCATCAATGGCCGCCCTTTGCAGTTACCGGCTGCCCGGACGCCGGCACCTCGATCCAGCGCCGCTTGCCGATGATGTCGTGGGCAATTGCCCCCGATGCAATGCGGATGGCGCTAAGCCCACCCTGCAAATCAGCGGCAATCAGTCGATGCCCGGCAAAATAAAACCGGGCCTGGCGCAGCGCCAGCCAGTGAACGAGCACCAATTTGGCCCGATACCCCACGCCGCCAACGGTAACGTCCTCCACCGGCCCAACTTGCAAAGTACAACCGCGCCGCGTCGCAAGTCGGCTAAAACCAATTTCGCTGATTCCCGCCGTCGTCCCCTTCGGACCTTCCAAGGCGTCGGCCAGCAGGAACAGCGCCGGCATGGGAATGGCGTAATGGGTAGACCACAGCGTTTGCCGCGATGGATACAGCATCAACTTGCGTCCCTTGGCGATCACCCGCAGGGATGTGCGTATGAAATGGCGATCCATACCCACCAATGTGAATGCCGGGGTACTGTGCCCATTGCCGGTATAAAACCTTATGCGCCACCGCTGCGCCAGCAGAGGCCCCCCGGAGACAGCAATCAGGTTCCAGGCCAGCATCCACCCATGGATTCGCCGTACCACGCGCAGATGCAGCGCCCCGACCACGTAATGATCCTGCCGCAAAAGCAACCAGCGGTGCGTGTTTGGATTGCTCACCTCTCCCATGGAGTGGCGCAGAAAAGCCCAGCTAAACTTGATTTTGGCCCGTGCAATCGGCACCGGACCAAGTGGTGCCGCCGCCCCAGCCCGCACCATCATTAAATGCAGGCCATTAATCTGCGATCCGGCGGTGATGATGGTATTGCGGCTCCCGCGAACAATTTGCAGTTTGGCGGGTTTGTCGGCTACGGTGGCTGCGAGTTTTTGCCAGCGCTGCAGAGTAAGCACCCTTCGCCCATCAATGCGCTCGATAATATCCCCCGGGCGCAGCCCCGCAGCCAGCAGCGCAGGGGGCAGTTCCTGATCCACGATGACCGCACCATTGGCCGTTGGTTGCCGCAGGACGCCGAGGATATGCCGGTACGCACCCAGCAATGGATTGCCCACTGCCAGACAGGGCACCGTGCAGACGAGCAGAGCGACGGCGGCAGCAAGCGCAGCGCGGCCCTGGCGTTTCGCTTGCGGGCCAAATTCAGCTTTTCCGTTCATCAGCGGACATCTTCGTGGAGTGTTTTTTCAAACTGAATAAGCAGATCGCTTCGGGAAGAATCCCACCGCGTACCGACAATATCGAAGCCAAACCCCACCGCCATCTGCACCATCGCCCTGTGCCGATTAAGGGCCTCAAATCGGCAGAATTCATAGGCATGATTTTTAGCCCATTCCCCCTGCGATTCCAGCAGTTGGTGGCCAATCCCCTTGCGGCGAAAGTCCGCATGCACACCCAGTAACCAGGTGTAAAACACCAGCGGTTTAAGTTCAAAACCGATGCAAAATCCAACGGGCCGGTTATCCAGCGACGCCAGCATTACCAACACGTTATACCGTCCCTGAAAACGCCTGCGAAAATAACTGTCATTTTCCGTTGGACGAAAAATTTGGTTGTAAAGATCCACAATCAGAGGCAATTGCGACTCTGCCACGATTGTGATGTCAGCTTGGGCCATACAAAATTCCATCTTTCCGGGGCAAACGCACAATCTCTGCTCGCCCCAAAACACACACACAAAATGATAGCCCAAGCCTCCATTCCGTTCAAAAGCACGTATCGCCCCAGCGGCGGCAGGTTTCATACACCCAACTGCATGACCCCGTGATGTCCGGAGAGGGTGTCGGGCAGGGATGGGCAAGCATCGTGTGTCCGCAGCGCCCATTTAGCCGCGTGCCCCTCCGGGAGGCATTCTCCGGCACGCGCGCTTCATCGCGGCCTGGTACATGCACCGATCCAACCGTGGATAATTCCACGGCAGGCCCGCCGGTACATACGCCGTCGGGATGAACCGTTAAACGAGTCCGGGGACCAACGCACCGCGTGGTTGAACGCCGGATGCATCCGCCCGGCGAATGATGCGTTCTTCTGACCGCCCACCCGCGAATTTATTTTCTTCACTCGTACCAAACACTAATTACGCCCCGTTTTGGTACTCGGCCCATCCAAGCACCCCTTTTTTTCCGCAGGGACTTCAGTGCTCGCTGCTCCGCCGTGTCGGCCCGTGGCATGGCGGAAGCGGCGACGAATTGTCTCAGTGATGAGGGAGGACACAAGCGGTGTAAAACGCCGCTAGAGCCCCAACCGCCGCAATCCCCGCCGCGCCTGAAGCGGCCACCCAAATGCGAAACCGTGTCGGCTTGGTGCCAGTAGCCCACATCCATGGTGCGGGCGCGTAAAGGGCCAATAGCAAAGGGAAGGCCTCTTTCCAAAATAGATGCGGGAGTTGTTGGGCATATGCAAAACCGGTACCAATGGCCAAGGCTAGGCCGACGAACAAAAGCATTATCGGCGCAGTCTGTAATCCGGCGAATACTGCCCAAAACACGCCCGTGCGGCGTGCCATGTCACCACCCGCATCTGAACCGGCGGTGCCAAAGCGGCGCGTCATAAGACCGAGGCAGAGGGCCGCCACCGGGGCGGTTATTGCTAACGACATCTGAAGCAAAAACTGCGTCCCGAAGATCATGGTGTTCGGTACCGCGACTTGGCCGGCAAAGAAATAAATTAACACGGCACCGGCGAAGACGAGGCAAACGTCCGGCCATTTCATATTGGCGCTCAAGAGCCCAGCACCGCTGGCACCGAGCGTCCAGAGGCTGCACCCGAAAAAACCCAGCAGCGGGGCGGGCACTCCGCCGTGCATCGCGGCAAGGGCCCGCCGGTACCCTCCAGGGTGCCCTGTCACAAAATGCGGGGCTGGAACCCCCAAATACATCGCCGCGACGCTACCCGCAATCCCGGAGATGACGACCAGCAGAAGCGGAAGCCACCAGTTGAACATTTTCTGCCGTATGCTCATCGAAACCCCATCGCTTCTATCACCGATTAACAATTCGCCTTTTTTACTGCGCCCGCCGCTGCCAATGCCGCCAGAATCCCGGAGGGCCCGGCTGCGCGAGGAACGAAATGACCAGCCGTTTTATGAGGGCCAGGCTGGGAAGCTGCCGCCACTGCACCACTCCATCCAAAATCGCTCGCCCCCGGTGATTGAACACAATCGCCACGCCCGAAAAGAGCACCATCCTGCGGCCGTCGGGCATGTGCACCCAAACGGCGGTCCCCTCTCTCTCCACACCCAACATTTGCAAGCAAAGCGCCGCCCACACCGCTGCGCCAAGCCGTGTCTGGCCCTCCAGTCGTCCCCAAGTCGCCCGCAACACGGACCTTTCTATCCGTAGATCGGTGTCGAGGGCAAGGTGGTGACCAATTATCCTGCGCATAGTCCCGAACGCGACTTTTGGCTTCACTCCGCATGCCGCCATGGCATGCCGCCATGCCCGCATCGAGAAACCCCGATAAACGCCTGGGCCCTCGAGAAGCCAGCGGAGCATCGTGCGAGGCAGGATGCCCGGACGCATCAATACCATCCTGACGGCCGGTGTCCCTACTTGCGTGCTTACAACCGTTCCACCACCCCGCACAGAAATCTGGACGGATGCCGCCGCCATCGGTACCAGAAAGCGAAAGGTGCGGTGCCGCCCTTCGGCACAAACCGCCACGACAATTGTCGCCATCCCGTTTGGCACCGCATAATATTTTTGGGTGTAAACGACTACTCGCGCCCGGTGCCGCTTCCCGGATGGCATGGCGTAAGTGGCGGCCACCGTGAGGGGCGGTCGGCCCTTTGGGGCGACCGTCACCGATATCCTTCTCGCCCCCGTCGGGGCAACGAAGGAGTAGCCTCCGGTGCCCACCCTCATGCCGCCCGGCACCCGTATCCGCCGCAGACGCACCCTCAAAATTTTAATAGGGGCCTGCGCGTCCCCTAACCCCTGCCGCCCGTCTACGGTGGAAATGACGCCCAGGGTGAATTCGCGGCGAAGCGTAACTCCCGGCTCGTGCGACCGACGGTACCAGACCGTGAACCACAACGCATTGGCGATCACGGCGATAGCGACAACCGATGCCAGTGCGATTCGCCCGACACCCCATCCTTGAGTTACCGTTTCCATTAAACCCTTTGCCTCATCTTTCAGCCCGGTAACGGGTGCGTCAATAGCGGTTGGCCAAATGGTATTGGTAAGCCTGTGAAAATCCCGGTACGCTGTCACCAAACTGGTTCAATATCCTATTTGCCCAGCCGGGACTGAACGGAATATCCGACCCGCCAACGATAGGAATCATTTGATTGGTGGTGGTACCCTCTAGCTCGCTCCAAGCCTTGGCACCTTCCGCTTTGTCCAACTGGCCGACGGCACCCGCTGCTGAGGAAAGCGCATTACCATAGAAGCCCACCAATTGCCTGAACCCCGGCGGCAAATGCGATGCCAGTTGGCCCAATAGATTGCCCAAGGCGGCAATCTGCTGCGGTCCATTTCCGTTTTTTAATTCCAATCCATTCTCAATGTCGTTGGCGATTTGTTTTGCTTTGTCGAGCGCTTTCTCAAATTTCTCTAATGGCGCGTCGCCACCCGGTTTGCAGCGGAATGCGTGCTTTTCCTTGCTTAGCTGGGCGATCAGGTGCTTAAGATACTCCATCGGGTCCATCCCGTTGTGGCTGCCGGCGTACCGCCGTTCGGCCTGAAGTTCTTTTAGCATTGACGCGGCCGCTATACCCTTCAGCAGCGTGAGATCGCGCCCTTGGAAGTCGGGGAAGAGTGCGACAAGCTTCTGCGTCTGTGCTCGCCAATACTGGTATTGCTCGAACGCCCCCGCCTCCCCCTCCGGGTCCACATTCGCCACCGGGCTGCTTTGGACGTATTCGTAAAGATTGATTCCGCCTTGGTAGCCGATCGGGTCGCGGGTAAGCCAGCGGCCCAATGTCGGCAGATAATACCGATTCCGCACATAATAATTCTGCGTTTCGGCATCGGCACAAAAGCCGCGAGTGCCTCGGCGAATTTTATTTTCAGCAAATGCGACCATTCACGGCCTCAAAACTCGGAAACCCCAACAAGGAAAATATCGCGCTGGGGTGGGGCGTGCAAACGGTTCCATTTTATCCCTTCAAACAAAAGCCTGTTCCTCCTTTTCCGACTGAAGCAATACGGAATACCCCCCAGTTTACCGCCGTGCCGCGCGCTGGCCAGCTGCGGCAAAACCGCAGCCCGCCCTATTAATGGTGTTCCGTCTCAGTTTTTGGGAAAGGGAAAAACGCCAGCGCATCAACAAAAAATATGAAGGCCACCGCCGCAGCGTAATTGTCGGTGAGGATGGTACCATTGAAAGCACCCGGCCGATAGAGGGCGATGTAGCCAGTTCGCACACACATGATCGCCAATAAAAGTCCGGCCGCCAGCAGAAGAATCCGCAACCATAACGGAGCCACCTTCAGGTAGGCCTTAATATAGAACCTGCTCCGAATGCGGGCTGTGTCGACGCCCGGCGGAAATCTTGCCCCGAAGCCCACCGCCAGAGACATGGCCACCACCCAACCGACCCAATAAACATCTTCGCCCGGCGGATGGCCAAGACAACTTAATAGGATCGTCGCAAGGCTGGCGAAACCTAGAGTCAGGCAGACCACCATCATCGCCGCATAAATCCCTGACCATGATGCGGGGCGAGCCTCCAATGTGAAGGAAATTTCGCTGCGTGCCGGCAGGGAGCCGTCGTCCGGCGAGAGCGACCGCTCCGGCGGCTGCCGACCCCGATGACGCGGCCCGGCGTCCCCCCCGGCCGCCGGGTGCGGGATATCCCGGAGCGCCCGTTCCGCATAAATCGCGAAGCCGAGGATAAACGCTGCCATCACGCCGGAAAACACGCTCCAGATAAGGGCCAGTTCAAGCGAAGAGCGGTCGAAATTGACACCCTGCGGTCGCCGCGTCGAATAGGAGCAGCCTGCGGCCGCGAGTGCCGCGTGCCATGCCATCGCCGGATGGTAGCCTGAGCGGGCGAAGATGGTGAAGGCAAAGAACAGAACAACCATCAGCTCGACTGCAGCGATGTAAAGAAGAAGGCGTCCGAGCCGCCGACGGATATCGATCATGCCTTGAATCCCTTACGATTGCGGCCGGACAGCTACCAGCGGCTAATGTCCACACGGACAGCGTGCCGCTGCCGCCATCGCCGCCTTTTTTGCCAACTGGATTTCCCGGTTGAGATTCCAGAAAGCCCGCCCGGCCCCAGGCAACGTTGACCCCCCGTTTAGCTCGGCCTGGAGCAGAAGCCCCGCCGCCGCCTGGTCTAGGACCGTTGGGAGCACCGCGTCCGCGTCCGGCAGCACCGAGAGCAGTGCTTGCACCGCGCCCTCCCCGTTGAGGGGCTGCTCACCCGACGCCCATGCGGCGAGGGCGCCCGTTGCGGCGGCGAGGACGGGCTGCGAAAGCCTAGCCGCGGTGCTTACGCTGTTGAGGAGCCCAATACTCCTTGACGCCGCCAACGAGGCGAACGCCACATCCTCCGCGCTGGCCAAGCCAGCGTTGAAGGCCTGCGACGTTTGCTCGAGCACCGCGAGTTGGGTTGCCGCATTCTCCGCGGCCATGGAGTCCGCCGCAACTTGTATTCCTGACGCAATCCCCAGCCCGGTGACGCTGACGAGGGACCCCTTGAGGAAGTTGGCCGTCGCCGCGTCCGCGCGGGCGTAGCCGCGCTCGGCCTGTGCTAGCTGCAGGGCGCCTACCACGCCGTTATACATCGCTAGGTCCTTCCGGACGGCCTTGCGGAAATTGGCCAGCACCCCGGCTAGGCATCCGGAGGAGCTGGCCAACCCCGCCGGATCCACATTCCCCACCGGGCTGCTGGCGACGTAGGCGTAAAGATTGATTCCGCCTTGGTAACCGATCGGGTCGCGGGTGAGCCAGCGGCCAAGCGTCGGCAAGTAATACCGATTCCGCACATAATAATTCTGCGTTTCCGCATCGTACCGGTAGCCGCGAGTGCCTTGGCGAACTTTATTCTCAGCAAATGCGACCATCCATCGGCCTCAAAACTGCAACCAATAATTCGCAACATAACGCGCGGGGGTGGGGGGTGCAAGGAGGACGCAGCGATATTTTGCACACGAATGCGTTATTTTTTTGCCCGCCGGGACAAGCCCGGCGGCTAAACGGGCCGTTCCCATACCGAATATTTCCACTGTTAACTTTGCGAACCTCGCGATGAAAAATCGGGTTGACGCTGCCGAACGCGCTCGTAAACTGGGTCACGAAGCTTCAGCGCCCGGACTGCGATATCCGCGCAAAATAGGCCTTGACCGGGTTTTGAAACCCCTTGGGCAATTCGCTCCCGGCCGAGTCGGAAAGGTGATGCAATTTTTTGCCCACCGGCCCGGTATTATCGATGGCAACGTGGGCTTGGGCCGCCGCAAGCAACTTGGCGGTTGCCAAGTCCTGCACCGCCATTTTCTGGTCAATAAGCGCCGTGTGATACTGATAGGCATTAAGCGCCTTTTTGGCATCCTGCATCAGTACGGCGGCTTCGATGAGTTTGAAGTCGTGAAAATTATCCGCGTGCATTTCCAGGCGCAGTCGCTCGGTCTGATTTAATAACTGGGCCTGCGTACCGGCTAATCGCTTAAGGTTTTTCTGCATGCCGATGGGGGCCGGGCCTTCAAGTCCTTCACCACTGTAGCCCGCCTTTTTACCGCCACCGGTGGCACCGCCGGGCGGCTGCTTGGAAGAATCCTGAATCTTGCCGGAGGCAAATGCATCGTGCGTCAGGCGGGTCGGCGTACGACGGCCACCCTTATCGGTGGCGGTGGCACCGACCATCTCACCACTGGCTCGGCCCTCGCGGCCCGATCCGCTGCGACCCTGAATTTCATCGTTCTTCGGCATCTCATTACCGGTGACACCTTGAGCGCTCATATCGCTGATCGGCCCATCGATGGCTCCCCATCCATTGCCTTTATTGATGGAGTCGTTCCATTTGCTGCCGAGGCTTTCCATATCACTGGTCATATCCTCTTCGTGTTCCAATAATTTTCCAATCATATCATGAAGTTCCGATGGCAGAGGCGGATCGGGCACGTCATTTTGGGTGACCGGTTCTTCCATCTCCCATTTGTAGGTGTCGGGCTTCTGCATTAACCACTGTTCAATATTGGATGTGAGTTTTTTTGCATCCTCCAGGCCTTCCTGCTCCAGCGGCGTGGCGATCTTAATCGCTTTGACCTGCAGGGCGGCCTTTTCCATCGCCAATTGCACGTTCATCTCCGCGAGATCATCCTTCAAGGCGGCATTGGCCTGATCCTGCTCCGTGAGGTTGCTCATGTTGACCAGTTTCTGGTTCAGAAACTTCGACCATTTATCCGCCAGCGCCTGGGCGTGAAGCAACGCCGATTTATCCTTGGCATCGTACTGGCTGATGGGCTTTTGCGCCAGCCGCTCTGATGTACTGATGACATCGCGTTGCTGCTTTTCAAACTTTTTAAGCTCCAGCGCCAGTTGCTTCCATTGTTGACGCCCCTGATCCTGAAAATTACTCCCCTGATGCGATATCCGCGACTGCAGATCGGAGAGCTTGGCCTTTGCCAGGTTCAGCAGCGCCTCCAAGGCTTTGAGCGTGCGTAACTGATGGCGATGCAGCGTATGCTCCAGCGAACCGGCCGTGGCCAGTGCTGCGATGTGGGTAAGTTCATTGGCACGGGTGATGGCAAGCGCCGCATCTCCGGTAGATAAAAGCTGCAAACCCGCTTTGATGGTGCGCATGGAGTGGGCAAATGGAAACGTATCAACTGTATGCACCATGCTGCCGCGCAGCCCTATCTGGCCGGTGGCAACCTGCGCCGCCTCGCCGGTAATCTGCTCCAGACGCGTATCGGAGAACAAGCTGTTGGCCCGCACGATCAGCGCCTGCTGGTGCTGGATCATGCCTTGTATGAGGCGTATTAATTCGCGCCATGCGTGCACTTTGCGCTTCGACGGTGCGGCCTGCTGGGCAATGATGATTTTGAATATGCGGCCGTCGGTTGTCTGCGGCCCCAGTGGCGGGTCGGCGGCACCAATGTGCCGATTGTCGGTAGCAGTAAAGCGGTAACGCAGCGTCTGGCCGACGGGATAGGTTTTAGCGGACAGCGGAAGCAGCATGGGGATGGTGACAGTGGTTGCCGGGCGACCATTTTCCGCCAGGCCGATTGGCCACCGACGGATGGTATGAAAGCGGTGTGTCGACCGGGCCAGTTGCAGGCTCACGGCGGTGAGGCCGTAATCATCGGTAGCGCGCACCTTCAACGGCAACTTGCTCCCCGGGGCTTGAACCACATTTTGGTGGGGCACCAGCACATGGACCGAAGGTGGCTGATCTGCCGTGCAGGCGAGATAAAAATGCCCCTTGCCCGCATCTGGAAAAGCCTGCAGCACATTGCCGGAGCCATCGCTGATAAGAAAGCGATAGCGCAGCGATTTAAGCACGGGCACCGGCTGGGTACGGAAATGCCGGCCGTCATCGGACTGCAATTGAAGGGTGCGTGTGCTGGATAACTGCATGGCAATGGTGTCGTTTTGCAGCGGATTGGCAAGTGTGAGGTGCCACGCCACGCGGCTTCCCTCCGGCACAGCGGGCGTGTGGTTGGCCAGAGTCTTTTTGCCGCCAACGATAAGCAGCGACTCCTTGGCCGCTTTGCCGGAAATGTAACCGGGTATCCGCACCGCCGCCCGGAGAGACGCGAGTGAAATTGCCGGCAGCACATTGACATGGTAGCGGCGGCTTTGCGTGCCGCCGGAAGATATCACATAGGCAAAACCCTGCGCCGCCGACGCCAGTTCATAAGCGTAGTTGGCGTTATTGCGGCCAAAAACATGCATGGAGAGCCGCTGATGGTGTCCGTCGGCGTAAAAAATATCAAGATGGGTGGGTACCAATTCTTCGTGGGGTGTTTTTACGCGTACGGTGAAGTCAACCGGCTGGCCGGCCAGCAGAGTGGCGTTTCCTGGTGTGACATTTAATATTTCTGCCGCACCCTGCCGGGGTACGAATCTTCCCGGTGCCGAGAGCACAGAAAGCCCACGGGCAAGCTGCCCGTGAAAGCCGCCGATGACAATCAGGCACAAAAGCAGGCTGCCTGCCGCCCACAACCACGCCTTGCCCTGCTCTTTCCATGGGGCGTAACGGGATAGATTTTCAGTGCTTAAATCGGAGGCGATCTCGCGGATGATCCGCGGAATCAGCACCGGGCGCAGATCGCCGTCGGCCCTCTGGCGGCTGGTGGCGGCCAGTTCGTCAGAAAGCAAAACCGCATTGATGAGCTTGTTTTCGAGCGGGCGGGTTGCCGCATCTGTATGGGGTGCCGCCTGCCTGCGGGCATTTTCCGCCTCTACCCAGCGGGCGATTTGCCCATAGCCCGGCCGCATAAAAATGCTGGGGTGCAGCCAATGCCAATAGCCCCATATCGCCGCGACTGGGATGGCGGCAATCAGCAGCCAAAGCACGGCGGTCGGCAGAGGGATCAACCCGGCCAGAAGCACAACCGCAACAATCAGGGGGGCCAAAAATGCGATGAAACGCCCAAAGGCCCCCATCAGCATGGCGGCACGAAACTGCGCTCCGGCCTGTTCCAATTTGGTGGCGACGGCCGCGAAGTCGTGTTCGGCCGGCGTCGCGGATGAAAAGTCAGAGGGGTTCAAGCTGGTCATAACGATGGCCCCGCAATGGCGAATCTCACCATAAAAGTATACCGAAGTATAACATATGTAGAACGCGGCCCCCGCAGGTATGTTGCCAATTTGTGGCGGGAGATGGTGTCCAAAGTCACACCACCATGCAGCAGCGTCCGATATTGATGCCCCATTGGCATATCGATACTGCCTGCTGGGGCCTACTTGCGGGCGATCTTAATTTCCGCCCGCTTGTCAGCCGGGCGGCCAGCGCGGCGGCCGCCACCGCATTATTGATGGGCCAAAGTCAGATACCGTGCACATACTTGCCGGGCAATGCTTGCGCCTGCGTCCGTGGATGATCGACAATCCCCCGATCCCATCGCATTGCCACCTGCGATCCCGGCGGTAGAAGGTACAGGGCTTTCGGTAACCGTGATTGCCGCGGCAATGCGCCCGGCGGTAAGCCAGCGCTGAGCGGACGACTCGGCCACATCCATCTGCCTGCCTAAGCTGAACGTCATAACCGGCCCGGTGATTTGCAAGGCCAATGCCAAGACGGCGGCGTCCATATTGGCCAGGGTGTGCCGAAATGCGCCAGGACTGATGAATCGTCCCCCTGCCTGGCGTCGCGACCGCTCAAAGACCCCATCGGCGGCGAGCGAATCCAAATCCGATGCCCAAAACAGCCCCATGCGGCCGGGCATATCCATGCTGTGCAGCCACCTGCCCATTTCCGTGGCCAATTCATCGAGCCACGGCCGGGGAAATTGCTCCAGCGACGAATAGGACACCTGCCGCCGGCATTCCCGCAGAACAGTAATATTTTTACATTTATTTTCAGCCATCACGCACCGCCCCCGCCCACAATAACGGCGGCATTGATACCGCCAAACCCGCTGGCGGTTTTCAGCACGGTCTGAACGGTCTGCGGTGGCCGGAGCGGCTTTTCAAAGACCGGATTAATCCCCGGGTAATCAGATCGGTTCAGGCCGACAACGGCGGGCACCTGCTGGCGGGAGAGCATTTCGCGTGCGATGGCCAATTCCACCAGTCCACTGGCACCCAAGGTGTGGCCCAACACACCTTTGACGGCGGCAAGGGGCGGGCGATGGGGAAATAATTCAGCAAAAACCTTCGCCTCCATCGCATCACTGAATGCCGTCCCCGTGCCGTGGGCTATTATTGCATCAATATCAGTCGGAGATTTTCGCGCGGACGCCAGCGCCTCAACAATCGCTGCCTGCAATCCGCGTCCCTGCAAGTCGGGTGCGGTCAGATGGGCGGCATCATTGGCCAACCCCCATCCCAGCAGCCGCAGTTCCCCCTGGCTTTCATCGGCATGCTCCAGATAGCACCATGCCGCCGCCGAACCGGGCAAAAGCCCCCCGCGACTTTGATCAAACGGCCTTACTCCGATGCCCGCCAGTGCATGGAGCGACTCAAACCCATCCCGCACAAAAGCCGACGCCACATCCGCCGTGATAACGGCAACCCGTCTGATGCTGGCATCGGCCGCCAATAATAATTGGGCCTCGCAAAGCGCCGCCAATGATGAAGCACACGCCGTACTGATGCAGATCACCTCCCCAGTGAGGCCGCAGGCATCGGCCATGGCAACGGCATCGTCGGCCAGTTTGGGCAACGGCTGGCGAGCCTGAGCCACGCTGCCGATCGTTCGGCGGATATCACCCTTGGTGGTGGCAAATATGACCGGACAGCCGGAACAATCCACCTTCCATTGGCGGACGCTCCTGCTGATGACCTGCACCATTTGCGGCCACATATCTGCTGGATCATGTGCAGGTGGTTCAACTCCTGACATCAACGGGTCCGCTGGCGGGTCGTCAAACAGAGCGGCGAAAAGCATATCTGCCGATGGATACCGGGGTGTCCAGATGCCCAATCCGCCCAGTGCGGTGGCCGCACCACCAGCCACCTTTGAAGGTGAGATGCCGTCGCGTTGGCCCACCGCCCCGCAGCCGCCATGCCCGGTCTTTAGATTTATGCCCATTGCCTAATCCAAATGGCCCAAATGTTCGCCCACCAGATCCATGGCATCGTCCAGCGACCCGCCCGTTTTTAATAAATCCAGTGCACAATTGCGCACGGCCTGTCGTTTAACTTCATCCGTCAGATATTCCACCGGTGACTGCCCATCCACGCGTGCAAGCAGAAGGCTGCCGAGCAAAAACCCGCCCCATTGGTCACGGGCAGACAGCAATCGCGGCGGCGCGGCCTGCTGGTAGGCATGCCACGCCTCATCGGCCAGCAGCATGAAAGGCCGCCATTGGGGCGCAAAGTAAAAACCCTTCAACAGCAGATGGTTAATAAGCGTGGCGATGTCAAAAAGCGGTTGGCCGCGAAACACCACCTCAAAATCCACAATGAATATGCCCCGATCCTCAAGCGCGTCGGGTGCCATGAGCATATTCTTGGGTGAATAATCTCCATGAATCAGACATACAGGGTCGGAGAGCAAGAACGCACTTACAGCCTCCAGCCGCGCGGCGACCGACGGATGGGCGGCCTGCGGATAGGCGAGATACGGCATGATCCGCTGCTGCCGAAAGAGGCGGCTGTCAGAAAATGACGACGGCGTGCTCACGTCCGCCGTGCTCCGGTGCATATGGGCCAGCCACCGTGCCGCGGCTGTGATCGGCCAGCGAAGCGTTTTGCCCGAGAGCAGAGACGTTTTCAAGTTTACATACTCTGGCGGTGCCGGCGTAATGGCCAGTATCTGATTATCCTGATCCGCCCACAATACCTGCGGAAGCGTATTAATTGGCATCAACGTCGATAGCATTATTAAGGCGTCGCGTTCCGACCAGATACGATCGGCATCCACCCGCCATGTGGTCGCCACGGCAAAGAGTTCCCTTGGCTGTTTAAGCACCAGACATTTGCCTGCCCGCATGCGCGTGTCCGGCACGCCGCGTTTAATCTGCCCCGGCGACCGCATATCCGTTCCCACAGGCTCGCCTCCATCGGGGTCCAATACCTTAATCACCACGCCCGATACCCCGCCGCCAAGCTCCTGCACCAGCGCATCTGCCGAGCTGATTTCACCCCGCTTCAGCAGATATTCCACCACATTCGACCGCGAAAGCTCAATCACGTCGCCATCAATCTCCTGTTAAGGCCCGGGCTATGTCGGTATCTCACCCATCACGCGGACACGCGTCAGATGTCGGCACCCGGCAGTTGCCTTACTTTTACCTTGCGCGCAGTCAGCGTGTAAAGACGACCCGGTTTAAGTGCGGGGTAGCGTTCAAAAACAGCGGCAATATCTTCCGTCGGGGCCTGCAAAAAAATAATACTGCCGTGAAAAGCGGTTCCCTTTTCATAAATGCTGGCGACAGACGCCTTATCGGCCGTGACCCATTGCATACCCGATTTCGCCATCCATTGGCACAGTTCGGTTGGCGAGGAAGCGTCAACATCCTCGGGCAGATTCGTCTCCACATGATGACCGAGTTGCCCCAGCCGCCCGGCCACCGCGGCATCCACGGAAGAATCTGTAAAAAAACGCATAGTTGCTGTCCTTCAAGCTCATAATGATTAACCGCCCGGCTAAACCATGCCGACAATCCCAAACCATCTCTATCCGCCAGCGCGGACGGCTCAGAAGCGGTTCACCTGCATAAGCCATAGTCTATAACCAAACGGCCACCGGTGGGTGCCCGCCCCCATCGTCGCGGCGTAAACCTTCAACCCGCCATGCCATCCGCCCCCGGCCTGAAGCCATGTATGCCATGCCTGACCGTCGGATTGTTGAGCATACGCCAGTCCGGTGCCCCATCGCCGAGGCCTTACGTTACCGAGAAATTTCATGCTAAACTGCCGATGGCCGAGGCGGGTTGGCCGCCCGCGCCATTTTGCTGACATCCGCTGGAGTTTTTCGCATGTCGCGACTGGCCATACCCCAACGCCCATCATTCACTTATATTATGTTAGTAATATTACTTGGCGTGGCTCCATGCATCCCATACCCGGCTCGCGCCGATATGCCAAAACAAGGCGGAACAAAAACACCAGTTACAATTCCCAGCCTCGATCCCACCATCGGCCTGCCGATACCCCCGGCGGTAAGGCGATTAAATGCGATCAGTATTCTCCGGTCCGGCCGCACACCACCATTCGCAATCTACATGAGGCATCTTTATTTTCAGCCACTGCGGGTAACGGTGATGCATGATCCAAGGACGTTTGTCGGTTTGTCGCATCTTGTCGGCCGCCTGACCGAACCCACCCGGCAACGTCCCGGCTACCTCGGAGAATGCCCCTTGCTGCCAGCGCATCGTGTATCTTTGACGGTGACACCATCGGGCCACGGTCCATCACCAGAAATACTCATCAGTTTCGGCCAGGAGGTTGCCGGTCGCATCGAAATGCGCGGCACCGGTGGGACAGTGCTTGTCGGCACGGGCGAATCGCGTGGCGAGGCGATCCACCAGCCATGGAAGGGGATCGACAGGCTGAAACTCCGCCAACGTCACAACTCCGCAACACCCTATTGCGGTTTTCGCTATGCCACGATCACCTTTCAGGGGCCGGGGCCCATTCATATAACCCGGCTGCGTCTTGATTTTAACTACTACCCGGTGCAATACCGTGGGTCGTTTCGCTGCTCCGATGCGGAATTAACCCGCATCTGGTACACCGGGGCTTATACCGTCCATCTTTGCATGCAGGAAGAACTGTGGGATGGCGTTAAACGCGACCGCGCCATGTGGATGGGAGATATGCAAGTTTCCGGCCATGTGGTGGATGACGTTTTTATGGACCATTTTCTCATGGAACTTACCATGGGTCTGTTACGTCGCCGGGCGCAGGGCGATATCCTTCCGCCGGGTATGCCCATGGGTGGCGAATGGCATCATGCCCGATTCTTCAATCGCCCCGACTCCGGGCCGCCGGTGCGTGATGTAAATGCCATCCCCGGCTATTCCTGTGCGTGGATATGTGCACTTTATGATTATTATCTGCACACTGGCGACATCCGGTTTCTCCAATCCCAACATGCCCTTCTGATATCCATGCTGCATTACATGCGGGGAGGATTTAATACACGCCACATATTTGTAAATCGGCATGACGAATGGAATTTTGTCGATTGGGCACCCGGACTCGGCGGCGGCAAAAGCCGCGACGCCGCCACCGATACGCCCGAAGCCCAGACCAATACCGATTTATTTACGTGTTGGGCGCTTAAGCGGGCCGTGCGGCTCCTGCGCGTTCTGCATGATAACACGCACGCCACACTTTACGCCCACTGGCATCATCAATTAGTAGTGGCCGCACGCGCATATCTGGTCGATCACCACACCCACACCTATACGCAGTTGCCGCAACCCAATGCCATGGCTGTTATTTCCGGCGTGGCAACGCCAGCGCAACGCGCCGCCATCTGGCAACACATTTTCGGCCCCGGCCATCACTTCTGGAAAAAAATTGGTACACCCTATTGCATGTATTTTGCACTCAAGGCGCTCGACAGGCTCAAAGGGCGACACCGCGCTTTTATGCTGGTGCGCCGCTATTGGGGTGGAATGCTTGGCGAGGGAGCTACCACATTCTGGGAGGCTTACCGGATGTCACTGCCGCACAGGCACACGTTCCGAACGCTTGGGTATTTTACCAGCCTGTGCCATGGCTGGGCGGCTGGTGCCACCACCTGGCTTACTCAGTACGCTTTGGGCGTAAGACCAACCGGCGGTGGATTCACGAAGACAACCATCATTCCACACCCCGGGCGCATTAAAATGCTTTCCGGCCAAGTTCCCACGCCTCATGGCAACATCAGGGTGTATCTTCGCCAACACGCAAACCGTGTAACCTACCGCGTGTTTATTCCTGAAGGTATTGATGCCATCATGGGCGTGCGCGGCCGGGCATTGGTAATCCACGGACCGACCAGAACCGCAACAAATTCTGCCGGCCGCTCCTATTTTCGGCTTCGCTCCGGCATGAATCAACTGACCACCGTCGGCATCCCCATCCGCCGGGCCAAATAGCACCGCGCAAAGTTCAATTGCGTGGTGCGCCTTTACTCCAAGCGATGCCGCTTCTACAGTAACGGCTTGGCTGGAGTGTCCGATCCTCATTTAGGGGGATTAGCCCGATCGCTGCGCCGACGGCTATTGCTTGTTGACGGGCCAGATTGCTGAAGGAGACGCTGTGAATCAAACCGCGCCGATGATGCGCGTCGATCGTCTGGAAAACGGATTGACGCTGGTTATGGAACATATGCCCGATGTGCAGTCGGCGGCGATGGTGCTGGCCATCATGGGCGGGGCGTCATTTGACCCCGAACATGGCGTAGGCAGCGGCAATGTGCTTTCCGACTGGATTCTGCGCGGTGCCGGGGACCGCGACAGCCGGGCTTTGACGGCCGCATTGGATTCGCTCGGTGTGCAACGAAGTTGCGGGGTAGATACGGTATTTCTGCGATTTTCAGCCAGCATGCTGGCCAAAAAACTGCCGGAAGTTATGCCGCTTGTGGCCGACATATTTCAGCGTGCCCAGCTTCCCGATGATGCGTTTAATGCCTGCCGCGACCTGGCCGTTGGGCAGATCGATGCCATAGAAGACGAGCCGGCGCAAAAACTTAACATCCTGTTGCGTCAGCAGCACCTGCCGTCGCCATGGGGACGGCCCACGCTGGGCGTGAAGGAACATTTGACGGCCCTTTCGGCCGCGGATTTGCGCCTTGACTATCGGCGGCGTTTCACTCCGGACGGAGCGATTCTTTCCATCGCGGGACGCATTTCTTTTGATCAGATGCACGACCTGGCAGAGAAATGCTTCGGCTCGTGGACCGGCCCGAAAGCTGCCATGGCTGCACCTGGCCCCGCACCGGGCGGAAGCCGCCATGTGCATCAGGAAACCAATCAGGTTCAAATTGGGTTGGCATTTGACGCAGTTCCCGAGCGCGAACCGGAGAGCATTCTGGCCATGCTGGCGGTCAATGTGCTCAGCGGAGGAATGGGCGCACGGCTGTTTTCAGAAATTCGTGAAAAGCAGGGGCTCTGTTACGCTGTGCATGCGGGTTATCAAAGCCTGCGGACCCAAGGCATGATTTTAGGTTATGCCGGCACGGTGCCGGAACGGGCCCAACGGACACTGGATTCATTTATCCATGAGCTGAAAAAAATACGCGATGGTATCAGCGCTGATGAACTGGAACGCGCCCGCATCGGTATTAAAAGCCGCGTGGTGATGAATGGTGAAAGCAGCAGCGCGCGGGCGGGTGCCTTGCTGCACGACATGTATCATCTGGGACGACCGCGCTCGCTGGATGAACTGCGTCGCCGGGTGGAAGCCCCGACACTCACCGATGTTAATGATTATTTATGCGCCCATCCGGTGGAACGATTCACCTTGCTGACCATCGGTCCGGCGGAGTTGACCACCCCGAATTGATGGCCGGGTGCAGCACGCAGATAGATTTTCAGGCCGCGGTGCGTGGCATCCGGCATTGCATTTTTGGAGAACGCCTCACGTGAGTACATTCAAACACGCCAAGTTGCCCAATAATCTGGACGTCATCGCGGAGGTGATGCCAACCACCAAAACAGCCGCCATCGGATTTATGGTTAAAACCGGTGCCCGCGATGAAGTTCCGGACGTGTCGGGTGTATCGCACTTCCTCGAGCACATGATGTTCAAAGGTACCGCCCGCCGAACCGCTGCGGATATCAATCGGGAATTTGATTCACTCGGTGCCCGTAACAACGCTTTTACCAGCAATGAGGTGACCTGTTACTGGGCCCAGATTTTGCCGGAATACCTTGCACCGGCCTTAGATATCCTGGCCGACATGATGCGCCCGGCTTTGCGGGTCGAAGATTTTGATATGGAAAAAAATGTGATCCTGGAGGAAATATCCCTCTATCTGGATAAGCCGGGGCATATTCTCTACGAGCGGATCATGGAAGACCATTTTGGATCGCACCCGCTGGCCAACTCCATTTTGGGGTCCAAAGAATCCATTACCGCCCTGACTCAGCAACAGATGCGCGATTATTTCGATCGGCATTACGGCCCGGGCAACATGGTGCTGGCCGCTGCCGGTCAAATTGATTTCGATGAGTTGGTGGAACTTGCCCACCGCGCCTGCGGTCAATGGCCGTCGCTGGCGGTGCAGAGACGCTATCCCGCCGTTGCCCCGGCCGCCAGACGGCATCATATTCGGGATGAGAAACTCAAGCGGCATTATCTCGGCACCCTGTGCCCCGGACCAAGCTCGCAGGATATGGATCGCTTTTCTGCCGCGATTCTCGCCGATGTGGTCGGCGATCATGACGGATCTCGCCTGTTCTGGTCGCTGATTGAGCCCGGCCTGGCGGAAGAGGCCGACTTTTCAACCTTTATGCATGATGGGTTGGGCAGCTTTTTCGGTTATGCATCCTGCGACCCCGCCAAGGCGGCGCTGGTTGAAGAGACGATGATCAAGGAGCTTTCGCATGTTCGCGATGACGGCGTAACGGAAGACGAAATTGCCCGCAGCAAAACCAAAATTGCCACCAGCACCGTTTTGTCCGGCGAATTGCCGTTGGGGCGGATGCGCAATTTGTGCTCGCAGTGGATATACAACCGCGAGTTCCGCACGCTGGAGGAGGATTTGGCAGAGTTGGAAAAGGTAAGCACTCAAAGCATTAAACTTTTATTGTCTAAGTATCCACTCTCACCCCTGACAATCACCACCCTCGGGCCGGGTGACAACTGACCCGCCGGCAGCGGGAGAGATAATCCTCATTTCCGTTTGAACTCCCCATCATCGGGTGCGTATCATCTAAAGGGCAGATGGGGCTTTGTGGGCCGGGACTTAAGCGCGACCGGGCCGCATTTTGTCCGGCTGCCCGTTTTGGATTTTGATTAATTGGAGTCGCCCGATGCGCGGATATGTTGTTTTTTATCGCCTCAAATGGCTGGCTCTGCCGGCCGTGATGGCCGCCATGCTGCTTGGTTTTAAGTCGTCCGCTTTTGGCAGCGGCTTTGGTTCGCTTTCATCGGCCGTACAAATGAAGCGCGACGCCAAGACCGCCAAAATCACCCCGCATCCAGGTGCACAGTTGCCGCTCAATCTGCAATTTATTAATTCGCACGGCAAGCGTGTTCGTTTGGCGCAATATTTTCACAGGGGGCGGCCGGTCATCCTCGATCTGATCAACTATCAATGCTGGGGGGTGTGCGGATTTGTGCAGACGGGCGTGCTTAAAGCCATTCCCAAACTCTCGGCCCATCTCGGCACCGGCTACGATATTATTACCGTGAGCTTTAACCCATCAGATACGCTGCAAGGTGCGAAAGATAAAAAGGCGGGCTATATCGGACTGGCCCCCAGGAAATTTCGCCACGCGATTGCACGGCATTGGCATTTCCTCATCGAGGGCAAAAACTCTACCAGCAGTGCCCAACTCGCCAAGGTGATTGGATTTCATTACAAGTGGGATCCCGCCATCCACATGTTTGATCATGAGGCGGCGATCTATGTCATTACGCCCAAGGGAAAGATTGCCAATTACTTTTTCGGTGTGCATTACGTCCCGGCAGATTTGAATCTGGCATTGGTGCATGCCGGCGATGACCGCATAACCAATGTGTTTGACCAAATTTTACTTCTTTGCACGCAGTTTAATCCGAACACCGGCAAGTATACGCCCGTAGCGTTGCGGGTTATGTCGCTGGCGGGGGTAGGTATTGTACTGGGTCTCGGGGCGATGTTTTTCAGTTTATTCTGGTGGGAGCGCAATCACCGCCGGACGACGACACCATCGACGCCGCCTCCTCATTGATCAGCCTTGTTGCACCGGCGGGCACTTGATCATCCGGCCAATTACCTCCGTGCCGGATGAGAGTTTGCGGCCGTCCATTGCTGATCATTCACGTGCGATTTTATCCGTCTCATTTCAAGGCACGCCTGTCAAACCTAATATTATTTTATACATATTGGCTTTCATAGGATCATATGGCAAGTAACAATTGAAACTGGGCAGCCGGTCTGCATCGTCGCCTGCCCCTGGAGCGTCGCCTCGCTGCGGAATTTACCGCCGTCGAAATGCCGATCGCTCGAGCTTTGCCCGTTTGTGCGGATGAGGGCCGGTCACAGCCATAAAGCTCCTAATTCAACGGCTGCCAGGGAATATTACGAAAATCGAACACGGAGCGAACCGTTCGCGATTTCCCGTAGAAGTTAAAAATAATGCTCTTGGGTTTTTGCCCGCGTTCCGGACCGCTGCCACCATTCACAAGCTGCCTGACTGCGCCATGCGGCAGCGGGGGTGGGACCCAGACTTTACCGCGATAGCTACCGGTCGCTGCGGCGTAAGATTCAGGCTGTAATTGGCCCCTACCCCAAATGTGACCGTGACCGTCGCGTATCGTTGCAATACCGGATAAAAAGCGGGCTTCAACAAACGCGGCATTGTCGGATGGCGTCTTGTCGTCTCTAGTGTTGTGGGCCGGGATAAAGTTAATATCAATCAGACGATCAAAGCTATTGGCACCAATAAAATGTGTCCTGAGCATACGCACCCTGACTTGCAAATTTGCATCAATGGCAATTGGTTTGCTCCAACGTCCGCCCGGGGCAAAGGGAATCGGGGCCAGTGTATGGCTTGTGCCCAGAAACGAGAGGGGAAAATGACCCCGAAATGCGGCGATTCTGCCTTTCGGAGGTGAGGCACCCACCATCAGATTGACCCGTACATCCTTCGGTCCCACCATACCAAGTGAAAGCAGCCCGCCGGGCCGCCTCCGGGGTAGTAAATCAGCGTTCCCATCGGACAGGTCTCGGAGGGCTGGGACGAACTTACGCATGCCGGACTTGGTAAATGCGGAAAGAAATGATGTGGGTTGCATATTATTAACGTCAAAAGTGGCAGATTCGGCGGACGGCCGCACCGAAAGTTGGGCAATCAATCGCTGCGTCAGCGGCTGTCTCAATGCGTAGCGTGCCCGTTGACTGAACATCAGGAAGTCGAGTCGCCAGATTGTGCCATGGTTTGACGAGGAGTGGTACGCGCAAGTCCAAATGCTGCCGTGGTGTCGCTGCAATCCGGCCTGCGGTGGAAGTTTTGGTGGGGCGACATTCCTGTGCAAGGCGGGCATTTTAAGATTTTTAAAGCAGAAGGGTAGCTCGCACCAGCGTGCGGTCGTATAGAAGGTGAAAACCATCTGATGTAATGGCAGGACGGGCGCAGGGGGCGGCGCGATCATGGGGGGTGGTGCAGTGGCCATGACCGATGGACGAAAGATTTCCTCGGTAATTCTGGCGCGCGATCCGCGAGCCTTATCCATCACAAATCCCGCCACCACCCTGTGACCAGAGCTGTCGCGGCCATCTATCCGAGCGTGCGATACAAGCCTTCTACTCACCGCCAGCGCCCCTTTGCTTTCCCGAATACCATTGAGTGATGACAGATGATTTAATTTCAAGACGAAATGACACTCTTCGCCTTGAGTTCCCTCATAGATGAAGGTGTCGCCATTCCGAAGCTGAAATCTTTGCCCCGGAAGTTGCGGACGGGTAATTGTGATCCGCTGCGGCATCCAGATTTGCGCCGGCAGATAACCTCTAACCTGCGAAATGCTTCCATCGCTTGGCGGATGTGCAGGGGCGGTAAAAGTGATGCCCGTAATGGGCGTGCCCCATAGCACGTGTCCGCTTCCGACGGCGGGTGAACTGCAGTGCGCAATGGCAACCGTCCCGGCAGGCAGAAGAGAATGTCCGGTTCCATCCTCGATATCCGTCAAGTAACCCGCACGTCTGGTAGAAAAGGAAACGCGCGCCGATGGGTCTATAAGCAAGGTAACGCTTACCTGCATTGAGCGACGGGGGGCCGCCCAACCTTTCCAGAATTGTTGATTCTCATTAAATTTGACTCCGTTGAGCACAAAGGCAAAAGCGCCGTCAAAATAAATCGGGCATCGGGCCGACCAAGGTTGTTTGTCCTCGCCACCGGGCGTGGTAGAAGCCTCAAACTTAGGTTTAATAGACCCGGGTTTGGCCTCCGCTGCACGCAGCGCCATGCGTTGAAGACGCCAGAACTCCAGCAGCACCGGAAGACGGGTCGCGTCGAGCGAGAATGTCCCCGCGGTTGTCGACGAGGCAAAATGGCAAGCATCGAATAGCGATTCTGTTTGCCAGCGGTAGTGCGTGGCATGAAACAGGGTCAAATTGGCATCCTCAAAATTTTTCTGGTCGATATGGACGCTTACCAGCGCACCGGGATAATACCGCTGCTGGATGGTCCGCAGGACGCGGTGCAATCGCGTGCGAGTCGCTGGCGATGCTGCGTCGCCTAATTTTGTCTCAATGGCCCGCACGATCGGCCCTCGTGCCCTTTCCAAGGCTGCTTCGGCCCTCTGCACCCCGGCGAGATTGGGGCCTGCGACATTTCTGATAAGCGCCTCGACTTGGGCCATCTTCAGCGCCGGCCGGTGGTGCTCGCCATGGGTCCGTCCGCCAGCGATGAACACCAGCGCCATGATAACCAGCAGCACCGCAGCCGCACCCGCCACCCAGAGCAACGCTCCGGGCTGTCGCACTCGCGGCTCTCCGCTACCATCATCGGCCGATTGGGCCATCGGCAATGCGGTGGCGTTTATGGCGGGGACACTGATTGCATCGGCCTCGGGGATCGCGATGCTTATAGCACAATATTTACATTTGATCCGCTGACGCTGAAATTGGCCATCAACCCGATAGCGCCGCCGACAGGAGGGACACTCGACTTCGATCTTCACAATATCACCCCTGAGAGCCTGTTTGCCTGACCCGATTCCCGATACAGTGACGAACGTCTGCTAAATGAACCCGAAGTCTATGGATTCCGGCCATAGCGGTCAAGAGTTGCCACTACGGTTTTAAGCGGTGAGAAGCGAGCTTTGCATAGCCTGCCGCTGACGCGACCCTGTATTGGCAACTGACTGGCCCCGACCGACTGCTGCGGAATTGTCAATCCACCTTGCGCCTTTGAGCCTGCCAAGCCGTAACAGTTAATGATCAGATTGTTTAATATCTTCGATGGATCGGCGAACTTCAGGGCTGAGCCAGATTTTAGACCAGGCCGGCCCGATGCCAATCATATCGAGCACCATCAGGTAACTCAGCGGGGTATGAAGGGTGTCCAAGGGCGTTCCCTCGTCGACCAGTTCCTCCGTCTTGATCCCCTCTCCGCGCCGCGCCAATTGCGCCAATATCTTAGCCGCCGGCATGGGGTTGTAGTGCTTCACCGATTGATAAATGCGCCATTGGATCGCCGCCCGCGCGAAAATTCTGGCCCAGAATGTCGGCAACTTCATAAGGATGCCCACGGGCGTATCGTCATGGAGCAAATCCAGGCCGATGGGGGCATATAAAAACGGTTTTGATTGGGGTTGCCGAATCATGTCGGCGGGTGGCTGGTGCTGAGCGCCCTGATAATAAAACAGGCCCGTCTGATATTCCGATCTAAAGGCCCACGCCAGCATGGCGAGATAGACGGCGTACAGTGCGAGAAGAAAGATCAGCACCATCATGAAACGCTCGGTGGAAGTGGTGTTGACGATTACAAAAATTACCAGCAGATAGCCAAAACCGATGGCGATGACAAAGCCGATCAATGGCGTCACAAGTGCACCGATCGCCCCGCCAATTACCCGCAGGATGACCCCTCCGACCAATGCCCGCCGCCGGATTTGCATCCGGTGAAGCCAGAATGTGGCGTCATCGGTTGGTGCGATAGTTCCCATGTGACATGCCCCCTGTGTCGGCTTAGATGGGTTCGGGCTTGATGCCGCAATCCAGTAATGCCTGATCGATGATACGTCGCTGGTCCGCGCCAAACCACACGCGCGTTCCGTCCGCCTTCATATCGATCCAGCCAAGTTGTCGCAAATATGCCAAGGTTGGGATCAGGGTATTGCGCAGGGTTTGATTGAGCGGGAGATCATCCACGGCCACCCCATGTTGATGCTTGGCCAAATGCGTCAAAATTTCAGCCGCGGCCATCATGTTGGCGGTCGATGAAAGGGTGCCCAGCATCTGCTGCTGAGGTCGGCTGCGTGCAACCATGCGCGGCCCAATGAAAAATGGCCGCACAAACCATTTGTCATCGCCAGCCTCATCGCCGATCAGGTTCACACCGAAGGCGGCAAAACTTTGCAGGTCAACTTCAATTTTGTCCATGTACAAAACCTTTTCGCCCCGCGCGTCGGTACGGACAATGATCGGCTGCGCGTCGAACTGATTTTTTTCACGAAGGTAAAGCAGAGGGAGCATGATCCCTGCCGCCAGAATAAAAAACACCACCCACCACAGATGTACCCAGCCGAAATTGGCAGCGATACTGCCCCATATGAAATAAAAAATGGTACCGAGAAAGGCCGGTGCAATGAGGCTCAGCACGATGCCGAGATAAAACATGACGATTAAATCGCGGTGCCGCTTTTCCTGTCGCGCCCGCAGCAGATCGATAACTTTATGTGTCGCCAGCCGCCATTTTTCATCAGACATGTTTGCTATTGTCGGCTTGAAACCTGCATAGGTCAATTCCCGCATTGCAACCGACGTGATGGGTTACCTGCGCTGTATCCGCGATCAGAAATCAGTGGAACCGGTGTGATGCGACAATAAAATCCAAAGAGGCCAACGGGTGGGTCAGCAGCAGTAGTCGATGGCGCGAGCCAGAACCGAGCGAAGTTCCTGCCGCGGAACAATGCGGTCGACAAATCCTTTTTCCCGGAGGAATTCCGCACGCTGAAAGCCTTCAGGCAATTCCATGCGGATGGTATTGGCAATGGTACGCGGACCGGCGAAGCCGATCATGGCGCGGGGTTCGGCGTAAATGATGTCACCCAGCATGGCGAAACTTGCGGTCACACCACCGGTGGTCGGATCGGTCAGCAGACTGATGTAAAGCAGGTTGGCGGCGGCATGGCGTGCCAGCGCTGCGGATGTTTTGGCCATCTGCATCAGACTAAGGGTGCTTTCCTGCATGCGGGCACCGCCAGAACAGGAGACCACAATCAGCGGAAGTTTCAAGTCCGTAGCGGTTTCAATGGCCCGTGTAAGTTTTTCGCCGACAACTGTTCCCATGGAACCGGCCAAAAATGAAAAATCCAATACGGCCAGCACCACGCGGCGACCCTTAATGTAGGCAAGACCGCTGACCAATGCGTCGCCTGAACCGGTGGCGGCGCGTGCTTCTTCCAGTTGCTGGGCGTAGGCTTTCTTGGCTTTGAAGCCGAGCGGATCGGTCACCTTTAACTGCGAATCGCTCTCTTCAAAACTGCCGGTGTCCACGAGCATTTCAACTCTCTGCCGGGCATTAACGCGAAAATGATGGCCGCAGTAAGGGCAACAATGGAGTTGCTCTTCCATCTCCTTGCGGTAAACCATACGCGTGCAGCCGGGACAGCCAAGCCATAGACCGACCGGTACATCCACATTTTTTCTTGTTGCTGTAAATCGCATGTTGTTATCGGGGATCACTTCCGTAAGTTCAGCCATGAATCGTTCATTCCTTTTACAAGCTCTGCGTCATCCGTGACACTTGAAGATTCAACCTCGCATCGAACCAATGCCGAGCTTGGCAATTGCCGGCGATCAATGACCCATTACCGTCCCCTCTCGCAGGTAGATCGTAGCAGGCTGCACCTGCAAAGCGTGCCACATGATCCCTGCACCATTCAATATGATAAGCATTTGTTAAGGCCATCGCAACCGGTTTTATGCCGCTACTGCAACCGAACCACATATTCCACATAACTTTCTTTATTACATGCGCTTACACCGAAACTTTCAGCCATTTTTTGCGCCAATTCAGGCTAAAGGCCGTGGCGCAAATTGGGCTGGATTACGGCCGGCCGAGCTTTTCGCAACGGTGCCAATTGTGTGTTATAAGACGCAGGTTAAGCAGCTTGGCTATTAAAATTTGAGCATTTCTCCGCTGATGCCCCAGAATCAGAATCGATGGTGAATATTTTGCCTCGCCAAATTGCGCCAACCGATGTAGAATATGGGGTGTACCACGCGTAGGAGTTGCGGACTTGAAATGGTCAGACGCAAAACTCGATGAACTCGCCCGGCAATTGGCATACACGCCCGCTAACAAGCGGCGCGAGCAATTGGATGCTGCACTTGAACTGCTCAGCGAGATTGACGCGGAAGAACAATACCCGTGGGATTACATCCTGTTCAAAATCACCGGCTATCGGGCGCGCGCGGATTCACACATTACTTTGGCCGGGCGGGCCTTGCTTGCTGATCTTCCCAGCCTGATTGAATACATTTCATCCACCATTGATGTCAATGCTTCCGATGCCAAGGAGCAAATACTTACGCTTGATGAGGTGACGGCCGAATTTGGCGTATCGAGCAAAACCATTCAACGCTGGCGGCGGCAAGGGCTACCTGCCATGCGGTATGTATTTTCCGACGGTGTTCGGCGCGTGGGCTTCCGGCAATCGCAGGTGGCGGCGTTCAGCCAGAGACATGCACGACGGCTGGCCGACGCCGCACGCTATCGACAGATACCGGAAAGAGAAAAGGCCCAGATTATTGGCCGTGCCCGACGAATGTCGGCCAAATGCCACTGCTGCCTGAAACTCATCTCGCGCCGCATTGCCCGCCGAACCGGACGCAGTCCGGAGGCCATCCGCGAGATCATCCGCCGCCACGACATGGAGAACCCATGGAGTGCCGTGTTCCCCGATTCACCCGCCCGGCTTACCGAAGCTGATCGCCGGGTGATTTCAGAATGTTTTGATCGGGGAATTTCAGTTGACTGTCTCGCCAAGCGTTATTGCCGCAGCGCCGAAAACATTCAGCAGATCGTCGCCGAAATCAAAGCGGAACAGGTTAAGGCCGTAAATATTAAATTTGTCCCCAACCCGCTTTTTGAACATGCGGACGCCGACAAGATTATCCTCGAAGAGTTGCCGGCCAAGGCCCGTCTAGCGGCCGCGAATGAGCCGCTAGAGGATGGCCAGCAGCGCTATCTTCTGCGGCGTCCCAGCAACCTGCCTGCCTATCTGCAGGATGCTTTCCGGCAGCCCATCATGCCGCAGCCACTGGTGATTGATGCGTTCCGCCGTATGAATTATCTGAGATTTAAAGCCTGGCGCAGGCAGTTGGATATTGATCCGGCTCGTTGTGGTCCCGGGGAACTCGATGGCGTCGCCTCGCTGCTGTCTCAGGCGGATGCGATTCGGAATCAACTGCTTCAGTCCCATCTCCGAATTGTGGTAATGGTGGCGCGTAAACACTGCCAAAGTAATGAAAATTTACTTGAATTAATATCGGACGGCAACCTGTGGCTGATGCGAGCGGCGGATTCTTTTGATTTTTCGCGTAACGTGCGCTTCAGCACCTATCTGTCGTACGCGCTGATGAAAAATTACGCCCATCGTTTTGGTCAGCCGACATCAAATGCCAATCGCCTGCTCATTTCGCAGGACGATCTGCTTGATCAGCTTGGGGCCCCGGCAGAACAAAGCATCCCCGATGCGGTCGATATGCTTTTGCTTCAAGGCCGATTGGTGGACGCAATTGCACAATTGCCGCAGCGTGAACGCACGCTTCTGGCACTGCATTATGGCCTGGAAGCAGGAGCGGCACCGGAAAGCCTCACGCAAATCGCCGAGCGCTTCGGTGTTACCAAGGCTCGTGTACGGCAGATAGAAGTTAAAGCCCTCGCCAAGTTGAGGTCCATTCTGGAGAGCCGTTCCGACGCCTCGCCCGATACGTCGGCGGCGGCAAATTCATCCTCTGTTTCCTGATGGGTGCCAAAAGTTTTAGCGCTGGAAAGCGCATCTTGCCCAGCTAATCTGTCCCTTCGAACATCATACCCCTGAAAATGGTCAAATTTGATGCCCTATAAGCGTTATTGAGACAACTTTTCGCTAAAGTTGAATGCAGAGCAAGCATTTGGCAGCAGATTTGCTCCCCATACAGGCGGGCAGGCCCGCCGAGGCCGAAGGGTGGGCTTCGCATAAAAAAAACCAGGCTGGCGGCCCGAAGGAACGCCAGCCTGGGGAGGGAGAGAGAGAGCAAGATCATTTAAGACACGGGTCTCTTGAATTCGTTAGTTATTTTCGTCACTCCCGTATCTATCTCATATTATACATCAAAGACTTACACATTACAAATGCAAACCAAATTTTTTTTTGATTTCTCAAAAAAGAAGGCACCAAATTGCCGCATTGGCTACATTACTTCCTCTCTCTTCACTTTTCAACTAGCACTTGCTACTCATTATCGTAGCACACTTTCAAAAAACTTCAACTAAAAACAAAAAAAAATCAAAAATATTCCGGTTATGACACGTAACGGTATTTGACGCCGCTAGTTAGATTTTATCGATTTTTTTCCATTTTATCGGACAAAAATTGCCGCACATGGTCAATGCCGATACGCTCCTGCGCCAAGGTATCGCGGTAACGCACCGTAACGGTTTGATCGGTCAGCGTCTGCGTATCGATCGTGAAGCAGAAAGGTGTTCCAACTTCATCCATTCGGGCATAGCGCTTGCCGATATTCTGCTTGATATCCATCTGGACATTCCATGTCTGCCGCAAGTCGGCAAAGAGTTTATGGGCGATTTCGGGCATCCCATCTTTATCAACCAAGGGGAAAATGGCCGCCTTGATCGGTGCCATTCGCGGGTGAAATTTCATCACCACGCCGCTCGGGCGCTCGGGGTCGTCGTGATATGCCTCGCAAAGCAGGGCAAGCGTTCCACGGTCGGCACCTGCCGATGGTTCAATAACATGCGGGAAATAACGCTCATTTTTCTCCTGGTCGAAATATTTAAGCTTATCCCCCAAGCCAGAAAATTCAGCATGCTGCCGTAGGTCAAAGTCAGTCCGATGGGCCACACCTTCCAATTCGCCAAAGCCCGGCGCGGTAAATGGAAAACGATATTCAATGTCACTGGTACCGGCCCCCAGTTTGGCATAGTGTGCCAATTCATCCCGATCATGCGACCGCATCTGTAAATTGGAACTCGTCAGACCGATCGATTGCCACCATGCGTAACGAGCATCGCGCCACCATGCGTACCATTCGGCGGCAGAATCTGGATGGATAAAAAACTCTATTTCCATCTGTTCAAATTCACGCGACCGAAAGGTGAAATTTCGCGGCGTCACCTCATTGCGAAAGGCCTTGCCAATCTGGGCCATGCCGAAAGGCACTTTCACCCGGCAGGTGTCAGTCACATTGCGGAAGTTGGCAAAAATACCTTGCGCCGTTTCGGGCCGCAGATAGGCCATCGAGTCATCATCCTGCAATGCGCCCACGTAGGTCTTAAACATCAGATTAAACTGCCGGGGTTCCGTCAAAACGCCCGCTTTTTGCGTAAATGGCGAAGGTATCTGGCCCGGTGCCTGGCGCAGTAAATCGCCACGTACCGCTGCCAAGGTGCCCTTCACCGGCGTGCCTCGGCTCTCGAGCGTAATGCCGCTTGCATCGCAGGACGCAATTTTCATCGCCATGCCCGCATCTTTCAGCCATTTGCGCCCATTGGCTTCAAAAAGCTCCAAGGCCTCTCCGGCCGATGACGCCACCATGGTGACCAATGGAAATTCGCCACTGGCAACGCTGCCGATACCATCAGTTTTTTCAATGAACAAACCAAAAAGATGATCGGCCCGAAACCGCTGCTTGGTCTCGCGGTCATCCACCATGGGGTCGTTAAAGCCGGTGGCATGTCCGGATGCCTCCCACACGCGGCGATTCATGATGATGGTGCTGTCCAGCCCAACCATATCCAATATTCGGCCATCCGGGCCGGCCGATGGGCATTGCACAATATCTTTCCACCAGGCATTTTTTAGATTTCGCTTGAGTTCGGCACCCATGGGGCCATAATCCCAAAAGCCGTTGATTCCCCCATAAATCTCGGAGGATTGAAAGATAAATGCCCGCCGCCGACACAAGGCAACAATTTTGTCCATTTTGGATGCCGATTCCTGGGCCATATGCAATCCTTAAAAGCCATTCGTATGCGTCTAAAATCTATCCGTCCCATTTCCACCGGAAAGGAATTGGGAATCAGGCAATTTAACACAATTTGTCAGGTTTTGTTGCAGACGTTATCCAGGCCACTGGCGACGCGGTGTTGCCACACGCAACAGCGGGCAATTTATCCGCCGGGTTCAGCGATGGCCCTGTCGCAGATACTGCGCACGCCTTTTGCCATCGTACGCCACAATGCGCGGTATCTGCGACCATCAGCGGTTCAATCCGCCGTTTTTCCTGGTGAACGTCACGTCCATCTTTTTAAAGCAGAATCTCCCGGCACGATTTCGCCACGAAATTAAAATCTTATTGCATCGGGCCGATCGGCAGCACGGTGCGGCCGTATACCTCGTTAAGCACAACTGCAAAGCCTGTGTACATGGCCGATCCGCCGCAGGCGAGGCCGACATAGCCGGCCGTATGCAGCAGCGCATCGCCGCCACAAAGCTTTTGAACAGCCAACAAGGCAAAAAGCACCGTCAGCGTAAGAAATACGAACTGCAGTGCGCGGTTAAGCCTCCATGTTCCAATGAATAAAAACAGCGTAAAGATGCCCCAACCAAAAAGATACGAGCTCATGCCGGCGGCGGTGGGGCCTTGGACGGCAGGCGTCCATGTGGGCAGCACAATCAGCGCCACCAGCGTAAGCCAGAACATACCATAAGAAACAAAAGCGGTGGTGCCGAAGGTGTTGCCCTTTTTCCACTCAAGCACGCCGGCAATCACCTGCGCTATGCCGCCATAAAAAATGCCCATAGCCAGAATCATGCTGTTAAGGGGGTAGCAACCGATGTTGGCGAGGTTAAGCAGTACCGTGGTCAGGCCAAACGCCAGTAAGCCCAGCGCTGCCGGGTTGGCGGTGGTGTCACGTATGGTGGTTGCGGTATTGTCGGACGTGCCCATGGCTCGCTCCTTGCAGAATGTAAAATACGTTTTTAACGACACGCCGCAGCTAAAGTGCCGGACGACTGCCTCCGAATGGAGGCAAGCGTTGGAATACTGGCCGCGACCGCATTAAAAGTCAATGACAATCGTGAGCGCAATAATCCATGACGCACAGCGTCGCAGGTTTAAGGTTGCGGACCACGGCTGCACAGATTCCACGCCAAATGCATTTTCGCAACCGCGCCCCGAAGTCCTGCCCCGCCAAGTATTTTTGATTACCCGCACGTCAATGCTTAATCGCAGCGGGTTGGCTTTGCTGGCGACCGCGATCCATAAGCATCTGATCTCGGATGGCCTTGGCGCTGGAAAGCCAGTGCCGTACGGCCGGCGCGTCATTGCGGTCGAGCGCGGCATGCAGTCCATCAAGCTGTTCGGCGATCTGCAATAGTTGTAATTTAATAGCCTGCCGATTGGATACCAATATATCCGTCCACATATCGACGTTGCCCGACGCCACCCGCGTGGTATCCACAAAGCCGCCGGCGGCGGCCATGCGCGATGGGGGATTATCCTGCGTTAAATTAACCATCAAGGCCGCCAGCAGGTGCGGCACATGGCTCACAATCGCCACCCATTGGTCATGGGTGACGGAATCGAGAACGTGCGTCCGCATCCCGAGAGCCTGCCAGAATGTAATAATTCTTTCCGTGGCTTTCCCGGCGTGCCCCCCCGCTGCTGGCACCGTATCCTCTGGCGGCACAACCAGGCATAGCGCCCCGCGGTACAAATCGGCCCGGGCATTCTCGGGGCCTGACTTTTCCGACCCTGCCATAGGATGCGAACCGACAAAACAGCGATTTGGCAGCCGCTCGCGCGCCATCCGCATCACTTCCGACTTGGTCGAGCCGACATCGGTAATCAGGCAATCCGGCCGGCTTGCCTCGGCAAGCACATTCATGGCCGATGGAAAGGCGGAAATATTAGTGGCCAGAATGATTAAATCCGCACCGGCAGCGCCTTGGCTTAAATCGGTGGTAATTTCATCCACTGCGCCGCGCTGCAACGCGGTTTTTAATGATTCAGACCCTGGTCGGCCAACACCTGTTACATGCCCCGCCAGTGCCCCGGCCCGCAAGGCCATGCCCAAGGATGCTCCCAGCAGACCCACGCCGATAATGGTTACACGCTTGAACAATGGCCCCTTCAGCGGCGGAGCACCGTTTTGCGTCGCCGCTTGCGCACCTGATACGGCCCGGGGGGCCAATGGCTTATTTTGCTGTGATCTGCCGTCATCCATGGCCGTGAGTTTATCGCAGGACAGGCAATTGGGTAATGGGGATTACTTGTTATCGCCTTCCACGGTGCGTGAGGCGCTCTTGGCGGCGGCGGCGGCAAGAAACCTTTTGCCGCTGACACCCACACCCCATTGAGCCAACGGCCGAATTTGTCCCAGCAGCGATCCAAAAAAACCGGCCACGGGGTTGGTCAGCATGTTGGCAAACCAGTTACCCCAATAGCAGCGTGATGAAAAATCTTCCCGCCAAAGTGTCTCATAACGCGCCGCCATTTCGGCTGGTGTCAGACCGCCGCGCAGCCCCAAGGTGATGGTGTCCGCCACCAAGGCACCGGAGCGGATGGCCAACGTCATCCCCTCACCGATCAGCGGTTGTACCTCGCCAGCGGCATTGCCCGCGTAAAATTTTCCATCGTCAAATAGCCGCCGCATTCCGGGCCGGAGCGGTCCCCATGCATACCATCGGTCAACTCGCCGGGCACCGGCCAGGGCACGATCAAGAGCGTGGTTCGACTGCCGCAATCGGGACAGCAGGCCCTCGGCACCGGCGGCAGCTTCCATCACCGACCGGCGGGCGACAAATGCAAAGTTGTATCGGTGCTCGGCACCGGCATCGCCGGTGCGTTGCAAGCCGCCATAGATGCCCCGGCACCCGTATAGGGCAATCACGTTTTCGGGCAATTGGCAATCGTCGAAATAAGTTTTAAAGCCCACCATCTGCCGCATAAGTTTTGACCGATCGGTGACCTCGGCATTGGTCGGCGGCAGCCCGTTGGCGAAGATGACCAGTTTGGCTTCGATAACACCCAACTGATCGGTATGCACGGCAAAGCCCTCGCCGCCTGATCCGACCACTTTTCGCACATGGCAGGGGGTAAGCACGCGGGCACCCAGCCGCCGCGCGCGGTCCAGCAGGATGGTATCCAAATGATGGCGCCCGATGCCCCGTGCAAATCGGCCCGCACCGTCGCATGGCATCGCCGCACTGATTTTCAAGCCTACGCTCGGGTGCATGGCCAGTGCCGTGATCTCCGGCCCGGCCCGATCTATTATTTCTGGAAGGACACCCAACCGTGTCAGCACCGGAAATGCCCCGGGAGACAAAAACTCGCCGCAGACTTTTTGCCGCGGGAATAATTTTTGCTCGGCAATAATGACATCTACGCCGCCGGCGGCCAAAAGCGCGCCAGCCACCGCGCCCGCCGGTCCACCACCAATCACGACTACATCGCAGGCCTCTGCCAGCATTATTTCATCTCCAATTGAGACGCGCAATTATAGCATCGAATGCGGTAATAAGCATCGAGCGAGACACCGGCACCAGCCGTATGCGCTGCCAACGAGACCCACCGATACAACGACTATGGGGTGTTTGTGCCCCGATCCGCCGACCCCTCTGGAGTCAGTTTCGTGTCACGATTTTCCAGCTCGGGAGATACGTGGCAAACGCCGCTCACCGGGCCGAGAGCGCTTGGCCCAACCTACCAATAATTCTTCGCAGACCTCAGGCCGGGAATTCCGCCGGAAAACAGCGGATGCGTTAGAATACACCCATGTTTATTGATGAAGCGGTGATTGTAGTTAAGGCGGGACGGGGCGGAAGCGGCTGCGTGTCGATGCGCCGGGAAAAATACGTTCCGCATGGCGGGCCCGATGGCGGCGACGGGGGCGATGGGGGCAGCGTCTACCTGCACGCCACCGCCGGCGTGGATACGTTGCTCGATATGGTGGGACGCCACCACTGGAGTGCGGAGGATGGAAACCCGGGTTTAGGCAAAAAAAAGGCCGGGCGCAACGGCACGGACCTCACCATCCGTGTGCCCCCCGGTACGCTGGTGTACGACAACCAGACCGGTCTGCTGCTCGCGGATATGACTCCCGCCGGCCGCAGCGTGTGCATCGCGAAAGGTGGGCGCGGTGGCTATGGTAACTTCCATTTCACCACGTCCACCCGGCAAGCCCCCGATTTTGCCCAGCCGGGGTTACCGGGCGAAACACGTGAACTGAAATTTCAACTGCGGCTGATTGCCGATGTCGGCCTGATAGGCAAACCCAATGCAGGCAAATCAACGCTGTTGTCGCGGCTTTCGGCCGCCCGGCCAAAAATCGCCGACTACCCCTTCACCACGCTGGTGCCCCAACTTGGCATTGCCGAGCTGGACATGGAACGGCGACTGGTGGTGGCGGATATTCCGGGCCTCATCGGTGGGGCATCGGATGGGGCTGGCTTGGGATTGGAATTTTTGCGCCACATTGAACGTACCCGAATTCTCGTTCACCTGCTGGATATATTGCCTCTCGATGGGCAGTCGCCATTCGATGCATATCAAACCATCCGGGAAGAACTGTTTCATTACAGCCCCAAATTGGCGGCCAAGCCGGAGATATTAGTCGCCAATAAAATGGACCTCACCGGTGCCGCCGAGGCTTTGGCCGACCTGCGGCAGGCGATGCCCGGACGCCAGATTTACGCCATCAGTGCGGTGGCCGGCACGGGGCTGCGACCACTGCTGGAGGCACTTTGGGTCGCGGCGGAAAAATCGCCGGGCGGAGCAGCATTTGTCGACCAGCCAATCCCCATTGAGCCGCCACCAGTCGAGACGCCTGCCCCCACGCAGACTCCATGGCACGCCCCCCTCTCATCCGCAGCCAGCGAGTCCCATGGTTCCGATGAATCGGCACCGGAGGCTGAAGATCAGGCTCTGCTGGATGAAATTCGCGCCATGCAGGCCGACGATGTCCGAAAAGGGCGGTTTTACCGCCGTGGAAAAAAATAATTACCCGCCAAACATAAAGGCACCATCTTCATGAGCATACTCGCTGTTGATATCGGCAATTCCCGCATCGGGCTGGGCATTTATGAGGATGGCAAGGCCAAAGACGCCGCCGTCCGCATCGCGATTGCCGATCTGGAAAGTCAACTGCCGACCGCCATTCATGAACTGCTGGATCGCCACTCCAGCCCGGTGGAGCACGCCGCCGTGGCCGCAGTGGTACCGGCGGCCATTGAACCAACGGCCCGGATAATCGGCCGGGTGCTGGGGATGAAAGCGCAAATTGTGGGGCGCGACATCCCCATCCCGGTTGAGATGCGTCTGAAGGACTCATCGTCGGTGGGTGTCGATCGCCTGCTGGGGGCATTGACCGCCTATGTAAACACCCAGGCACCCTGTGCCGTAGTGAGTTGTGGTACCGCGTTGGTGGTCGACTGCATTGATGCGGAGGGCGTATTTCGTGGCGGGGCCATTGCGCCCGGGCTGGCGATGGCCGCTCAAAGCCTGCATGCCAACACCGCGCTGTTACCGGTCGCCGACCTGACCCCACCGCCCGGACCGCTGGGCCTCAACACCATGGAGGCACTGAACTTGGGCATCTATGCGCAGATGCAGGGTGCCGTGCGCCACTTGCTGGAGCTTTATGCCGACGTTTTGGGAGTTTGGCCGCACGTGGTTGCCACCGGCGGCGATGCCCAGCGAATCTTCGGCCAAAGCGAATTGATTGATTCGCTTATCCCGGATCTGGTACTTCAGGGCGTCGCGCTGGTGTGCCAATATCAGCATGAAGCGGAGTGAGAAGCATGCGGCGACGGTACCAACATGCCGCGGCGAAGCCCGGGCCGTACAGCGGGCGACCACCCACTACCGCCTGACGCCCATTTTGGACTAAGATAATCAAAGTGCCGGAACGTTTGTAATATCTCTCTCAATGGAGTTTATCGCTATGGCGAAGCAAACAGGAACTGGAAAAAAGCCCACAGCGTCGCGGTCCCCGTCGAAAGGAGCCAAGGCAACACCAACCGCGGCTGGATCGGCGGCATCCAACTCAGATTCGACACCCCCCGCCATGCCGACGATGGGTCTACCCTTTGAACAGCCGATCATCAAATTAGAACGCCAGATACAGGAATTGGTCGTTTTACAGGAACAAAAAGGTATTGATTACAGCCACGAAATTGCCAAGCTGCGGGAAAATCTCATCAGTCTTATCAGAAAAACCTACGACAATCTGACCGCGTGGGAGACGGTGCAAGTGGCCCGGCACCCCAATCGCCCGCAAACGCGCGACTACATAGACCTGATCATCAAAGATTTTGAAGAACTGCATGGCGACCGGCGTTTCGGCGATGATAAAGCCATCATCACCGGCACAGGTCGTGTAGGCTCGCAAAAGATTATGCTCATCGGGCAGCAAAAAGGACGCGACACGCGGGAAAAGATCGCCTGTAATTTTGGCTGCGCCCATCCTGAGGGTTACCGCAAGGCGCTGCTTAAAATGCAGTTTGCCGCCAAATTCGGCCTTCCCGTTGTATGTCTGATCGACACCCCCGGTGCCTACCCGGGCCTTGGCTCGGAAGAGCGCGGTGTGGCCGAGGCCATCGCTGTCAACCTGCGGGAGATGTCGGTACTGCCCACACCGATCATCTGCATTGTGATTGGTGAAGGTGCGTCGGGCGGAGCGCTGGGCATCGGCGTGGGAGACCGCCTTGCGATGATGCAGTATGCCTGGTATAGCGTCATCTCACCGGAGGGGTGCAGTGGAATACTCTGGAAAGGCTCGGCCAATGCCCCCGAAGCTGCCGAGGCGCTTAAACTCACCAGTAACCATCTGCGCCAGTTGGGCGTTATTGATGATGTCATACGTGAACCGCTCGGCGGGGCGCACCGCAATCGCCGGGCTGCCGCTGATGCTCTGGAGCGCTACATCGAACGCACGCTGCGGGAACTCAAGAGTGTGCCAACCCCGCAATTGCTCGATCAGCGCTACAATAAAATTCGTCAATATGGGGTGGGGGCGCTGGCCGCGAATTAAAGTTCACCCTTTTTTAATATTTCCCCGCCGGCATTGCAAAAGCCGGGGAGGTGGGGCGATAAATTGCCCTTGAGCATTTAACATTCGTAAGTTGAGGAGACATGCAGTCCATGCTGACTAAAGTGCAACTGGCCCGGCGGATTAAAGATGTCGCCTATCTGGAAGGCGATTTTACCCTGCGGTCGGGAAGAAAATCCAAATACTATCTGGATAAGTATTTATTTGAGACCCAGCCCGACATTCTTGAATCGCTCGGTGCGTTGATGGCGGAACGCCGCTCCGCCGATGTGGACCGCATCGCAGGTGCAGAACTGGGCGGTGTGGCGCTAGCCGCGGCGACGGCCCTGGCGGCCCAACTGCCATTTTTCATCGTGCGCAACGCCAAAAAAGACTATGGCACCGGTAAACTTATCGAAGGAGCGATTGCCGCCGGCGACAATGTGCTGCTGGTTGAGGACATCGCCACCACCGGCGGGCAGGTGCTGGAGGCGGCCAAAGTTATCGCGGCCCAAGGTGCCAAGGTGGATCGAATCATCGCCGTCATCGACCGGCAGGAAGGGGCCCGAGAAAATATCGAGGCCGCCGGTTTCGTATTTGAATCCATCCTGACCCGCCACGATCTGGGGATATAAATGGCCGATTTGCCCCCCACGCCGCAGCACCATCGCCATCCGGTGCGCCGGGTTGTCCTGTCGGTTATTAAATGGTGCATCGCGATTGTCGGCCTGTGGTATGTGACTTCTCACATCCACTGGCATGATCGTGTCACCATCAAGGCGGGGGCGGTTGTTCGCAATGTGACGTTTCCCAAGGCCACGCCGATTCGGCTCGTGGCCGTACATCATCACGTTTATGTGCTGGATTTTCGCCCAAGACCCATCACAGTCCGCCTGCCAACCGGTAAAACTGTCCACGCATGGGCGGCCCAATCGCCCATCGATTTCCCCCCCACTTTGGGTTTACCCGGCAGCTATCTGGTGCAGTCGCATGGTGCCCCGGAGATACGGTTGGGGTTTATCAGCCTCATGGCCCACAGTAAGCCGCTGCCACTGATTCTGGCTTTTGCGATCCTGGGCATACCATTTTTAATCACGGCATGGCGGTGGCAACGGCTGCTTCATGTGTGCGAGCTTAATTTGCCCTACCGGCGATGTCTGACGCTTACCTTCCTTGGCCAGTTTTATTCCACCTTTCTTCCCGGTACCACCAGTGGCGATATTGTGAAAATTGTCTACACGGGAAAGCTCACCGGCCAGAAGACCAAAAGCGCCATCACCGTCATTCTCGACCGCGTCATCGGGCTGGTCGGCCTGATAATCGTCGGCTTTACCGCCGCCGTGGTGGAACTGCTCCTGAACACCCGCACTGCCGGGCATCCCGCTGACCCGGTACTGCTGCATGTGGTGCTTCTTACCGGCGGAATGCTGGTGATAACGGCGGTTGGCGCTGGGGTATATTTTTCCCGCCGCGTGCGCAAGGCGGTGGGCCTGGATTATTTAATAGAAAAACTTCCCCTGCCGGAATTTCTCAAGCATGCCGACCGTACGCTTGCCGCCTATCGCGGTCATCTGGGTGTCATAGCGATGGCGCTGGTGGCCAGTGTGGTATCGCAGGCGGTATTGCCCATTGCGGGGTTTCTGGCGGGGCAGGCGTTCGGCATGCACGACCCGCTGGGCTATTACATGGCGTACATTCCGCTGGCAGTGCTGGCGGCCAGTATTCCGATTCTGCCCCCGCAGGGGATCGGCGTGATGGATTGGATCATCCTGCACTTTTTTGTCACTCGCGGCACAAACACAGCCAGTCAGGCGTTTGCCTTGACACAGGCCATCCGCTTTTTGCCCATCATCTGGAATCTGGTGGGGGCATGGTGGGTGATTCGGGGCGACTATTCACGTCCGCATGTGGAAGACCTCGATGAATTGACGCAGGGCGACCCCGGTGCCGACGCACCCACCCGCGCGGCAGCACCTGCCCGCCCCGTGTAGCTGGCAGTTGAGTCGTTACATCGGTGGGGCAATGTGGCAGCCGCCGCGCCCGGCAAAAAAAGGGCACGGGAGGTTAACCATCCCGTGCCCCATTGCAAATTTCCAGACTGGGGTGTTTTCAGGCGCGCTTGCGACGACTGATAAGCAGCAGCGCCGCCCCACCGATACCAAGCAAGCCCAGCGAGGCCGGTTCGGGGGTTGGAGCCGCATCCGCCAAGGTTGCGCCAGCGATGGGCACCTTGCCGCCGTTTGACCCAGTGAGCGTAACGGTCAATATGTCTGTCGGTGCCGCCGTAAAATTAATGGTGTCTGCCCACCATTTGAACCCGCTGGCCACACTGTTGGTCAGTGTCACATTGGACGTGACATTCTGGAGTGAATACGTGTCTGTAGCGGTCCCGGCGATGACCCCAGCATAGACGGTAAGAGTCTGGGCGTTTCCGTCGGGCGTAACGGTAAATGTAACGGTGCTGTTGCTGTTCGTTCTCTGGAAACCGCCTTTGGTGTCGCTGCCGGTGAGGGATGGGTGTCCATCGCTCCAGGTTGCTGCAATCGGCGAACCGACGTTAAAGCCCAAGTTATTGGTGAGCACCGGCCCCGAAATTATAGTGCCCACGTTTGCTTTACGTTGAAAGGTGCCGACTCCGCTCGCGGTGCCGTATTCGTAAATCCAGTCCACGCTGCCTTGCGTGGTCAGATTCACCGCCGTAGGGGACGTCAGTACGGTTTGCGTGCCGGAGATGGTGTCGGCATTGGCACCGACCGCTATCGTCCCAAGCGCCACGGCAGCCGCGGCCGCCAAAAGGGTGTGAGATAAGAAACTTTTCTTCATAGAGTATCCTCCCAGCGAGTCAAGTTTCACATGCCTGAACACATGTTCTTTCCAGAGTCTCGCCAAATAAATATCCAGAGCGGCGTTTGCCACCGGCCAAACAACATGTCTGGCCAACCCGTAACAAAACCGCGAAACTTGCCTATCCGCTGGGCGCGAACCGACCGTGGCCCCGCCCGAGATCGGCGGTTTTGCCAAAACAATCTGCCAGTCGCCACAAACAGCCCGCGTCGTTCAGCGCTCGATTCACCGCCCCTTAAAAGGGCAGCTACGCCAATACACTCGGTGCCAATCGCCAACTTACTCTTTCTCGACCCGGACGGGATGGACTTGACTATTATCCATCGCCCCGATTTGCTCTGCTCCCCAACCAACCAAAGCATAGAACATTAATGCCCCCCATACAACGTTAATTTTGCAAAAAACTTTTCTGGTTTTGTATCACGTCCATGGGCGGCAATACTGGCGGAACATGCCACTGGCCGGGGCGCAATACCGCTTCTGTATTTGCCGGATGTGCTGTAATGGGCGACGAGCACTTCTTCAACCGGTCGCGTGCTCGCCTTTGCGGATGATCTGATCGGCCAGCATGCGGTTGAATCGACCAAGCAGGCGCTTGCGTAGCATCTGCAGGATGGCTATCGCCAGTTCGGCCTTGTCACAGGTATCCGCATCGCCGCGGTCGCGTTGGGCAACGGCACCCCGAAGGGCGTCGTCAATCACATCGGCTGCACGGCGGCGGTCGGTAGCATGCTGCAATCGACAATCGATCCGCGGCGGCAACGGCTTACCCCATGGCGACACGCCGCTGTCCATAAGCGATGCACCGGTTTGATCGCCTTCAATGGGTGTGTCATGTTTGCACTGCTGCAGTTTTTGCTGCCGGATATATTTCAGCATGCTCCGCGTCATAACCCGCCCAAAGTAGGTGCAGGCGGCGTTTTGTTCAGGGCGGTAGCAGTGCAGTTTTCTGATGACCAGCAGCATGGCTTCGCTCGCGGCATCGTGGGCATCGTCCGTACAGGCAAAACGCAGGTTGCCAGCTTTGACGTAAGCCAGTTCCTGCAGGATGGAGATGATCCTGTCGCGGTTTTCTTCGCGGTGTTGAAACAGGGTATTTAAAAGTTCAAAGCGTGGATTGGCCGATGGCATGAGTAAACTCCTGCAAAAATATGAAGGTAAACCTGATCGGATACGTAATATTATTTCATTGTTCAGTATGGTGGCGGATAATGGTCAGCGCCGCCCGCAATTGCCGACTCACCGTCGAGGCGTGAATGCCTAACTGCTGTGCGGCTGACCGCGTATTTTGACCGTCCAGCACGCAGCGTATGACAATATGGCGCTGCAAAGGCGAAAGAGGTTCAAGCATATGCGCCACCTCAAGGTCGATCATCCACTGCGGCACATTTGTGCGGACGGTGCAGCACTCGGCGGCATCGATGGGAACGCAGCGGCCGGGGCGCGTATTGCCAGTCGGAGTGTGGCGGGCAGTTATGGCGCAGCGACGGCTCTTCTCGGCGGCGTCGAGCATCGCACCGCGTACGCGCTTGGGAACGTAGGCGGCAAAATCCACGCCGCTGCCGGGCTGGTAACGCCGCAGGCAGGAAAGCAGGGCGATAAATCCCTCCTGCATTAAATCGTCCATGTCGTAGGCGCACGCATCACGGTGGATGCTGCGGGCCGCTGTCGCCACCAGCGGTCTGCAAAGGCGGCAAATGTGCTCTTCAATCAGGACGCGGCGCTGGGGGCGGGATTCGTGACGCCAAAGTTTCCAGAGTAACTCCAAGGTGCCCGAAACGCGATGCGGCTTCACGCCTCGCTGCGCAGCCCATTTGCCGGCGACTACTTGACTGCTCGCGTTGCCGGATACCGGTTTTGCCCCTTTTCCATTACACCGCGGTTGGGCTGCGCAGGTGGCGGCAAGGGTGAGAATGGTCTTCAGAGGCAATGGGCAGTGTCGCACGGATGATGGGTTGAGCATAACAAACTCCATTTTTTGCATACCTAACATACACCAAACATATGATGAAAGTAAATCGGCATCGCACCGCCACGGCGCTGCAAGCCGGGCGAAATTGGCGAGTTTATTTTTAAGACGTGAGTTCGGGATTAGAAGTCATGGATAGCAAATGTTTCTGGCGATGTTTCAAGCAACCGGCCGGCGAGCGGCCGACGAAAAGGCTTATCCCGAATTCACGTTTTAAGCGCTCTTTACAGACAGGCGGGACTGCGCCGATACTGTTGGTCACGCGCCAGCAGTAGCGCCCGTAGCTCAATTGGATAGAGCATCCGCCTTCTAAGCGGACGGTTGTGGGTTCGATTCCCGCCGGGCGCATACCACAATTGTTGTTGATCGGTGTGAATAGCGAACGTTGAGGCACCCCCTGTCAACCGGGCACGAAACGAGCAAACAGGCTTGGGCAATGGGCCGGGTTTTGGGGGAGGATTACAGTTCTCAGGCAGGGGACGGACGTCCGGCGTCCAAAAGCCGATCTTGTGTATCACCACCCTGGCATCAACATCGTGTCATTGACAGTTGGCAATAGGTGGACAGACGCGAACTCGCGGCAGATGCGATCGTTTTATCTGAGCTGGGAGATTTGCCCGGCGCCTTCGGGTAATTATGATGTCGCGCAGACACCGTCGGGAGAATCCGCCGGGGCAATTGTCCAAGGGCTGTTGGGAAAATTGCAGACATCCTCTGCCAAATCCGGGCTAATGGGTGTCGTCGGCACCTTTCCCCTTTCCTGGTCGCATTACGTGCAGCAGGCCGGGATATCCTGTTGCACGCTTACCGGTGCCAGAACCAGGCCAGAGAGGCCTGGGAGGCCTAGGCCTCGGGCCTGTCTGGGCCGGCGACCGAATGTCCTGGAATTAATCCCTTCCCGCCGACAGAATTCTTCGGCATTCAAGCCGCTTTCCGCATGCCGGGCCAGCGATAACGCGCGGAATTCCGGGGTATGCCACCCCGACGCTTGGCGGCTTGTAACTGCTTCCAATGTCACCATCATGCTCCTTATGCTTGTGACGACAATAGAATCGCAAATTTTCAGGTTACGCGGAAGACGTCACTCATCAGACGGACACAATACTTCTTCCGCACCGGTGGCGGCATTCATCACGATGCCCTGGTGGCCACCGTCCGACTGAGTTTATCATTTTAGCACTACACGACAGTTTCTATTCCATGGTCGGCCAATCCCTGATTTGGTGCCCCAGGAACCTGAAACCATTCAAAAGATGAGCGACATCAATCAGTCGGCAGCAATCACCGCTATCCAGTGACCGCTGGGGTAGGGTGGCTGGGGAACCCTGAATACATTCTTGCTCGCGATTTCATGATTTCCTATTTGTACTTGATTTCTTGCGCAAGAAATACGATAATAATCGGAAATGATGGACACATCATACATCCTCGGCGTCCTCGATCGCGATGAACTTCAGTTCCCGCCGCTGAGAATCGTCCGCGCCAACTTACGCCCCAAGGGACTTAAAAACCGAGTGATTGATGCCCTGTTGGACGTCACGTGGGGTAAACGCCGTTTTCGGTTTGCGACTGCCTGTAGGGCCTATGGCACCCCAAAAATGATCCGCGAAGCCGCCGAAGAGGCCCGACGAGGCGCAGCGGCCTGCCGCGGAAATCCTCTGGTGGTCGCGCCGTACCTCTCGGAGGAGCAACTCCGACAACTCGAACGCCAGCAGGTCAGCGGCCTGGACTTGAGCGGCAACGGCGTCATCACCGTTCCCGGCGAACTGCTGGTGTTTCGCACCGGCCAGCCGAACCGATTCCCCCAATCCGCTCCCATCAAAAACATCTACCAGGGGGCCAGTTCGCTGGTGCCGCGCGTTTTTCTGGCCCGGCCGCGCTATCCGCGGGTAGGCGAAGTGCTGGCCGAAATCCGCCGGCACGGCGGCACGCTGGCGCTCTCAACAGTTTCCAAAGTTCTCAAGACGCTGGAAGAGAACCTTCTGGTTAACCGCGACGGCGATGCCGTGCGTCTGCTCCAGCCGGCGGAACTGCTCGCGGCGCTGCAAAGCTCTTTCCGACCGCCCTCTATACGCGGGCAGCTTACTGGCAAGGCGGCGTTAGCCGGCCCCGATCTGATTCGACAACTCTCCCAGGCAGCGACTCAGACCGGTGCACAATTAGTCATGACGGGCGTTATCAGCGGCTCGCGCTACGCCGTCGCCGCGATGGAACCCGTACTGTCGTGCTACGTCTCCCAGCCGCCGAAAACGCTTTTGAAGGCGGTCCGCCTCCCCTTTGAAGAAACTCCGCGGTTTGCCAACCTGCAACTGCTTTGGACCGATGATGCGGCCGTGTACTTTGATGCACGCGTCCAAGACGGCTGGCCGCTGGCCTCGCCAGTACAAGCCTACCTGGAAATGGCCGCCGGTGACAAACGGCTCAAGCAAATAGCCGAACAGGTCAGGAACCGGATACTGGCGGAAGTGCGCGATGCGGAGGCGGCATGAATTCCTTCGACCCGCTTAAGATGACGTTGCTCGATCTGGCCTACGAATTGCGCGACACGGGATTCCCGCTCATCCTGGCCGGCGGGTATGGACTCTATCTCAAGCAGCTTCATCGCCAGCGTCCCGGTGCCCCGCGAACATTGCTTCCCAGTGAACTTTGGCCGGCGCCGCGCAACACGGAGGACCTCGACCTATTTCTCCAGACGGACATCGTGGCCAGCGTCGAGCACATGAAGGCGGTGCGTAGCGCCTTGGATCGTCTCGGATTTTCCCTGGTGGAACGCGTGAAGTTCATGCACTTTGAAAAGTCGCTGGGCGCCATCGGTCAGGTGAAGGTGGACCTGCTCACCGGTCCCATCGACGATCCCGCCACGCGCAGAAAATTGCGTTTGCAAAGCAAACCCCGCGTGCGTCCCAAGGGGAAAGTGGAACTCCACGCCTACCTGACCAATGAAGCCATCGGTGTTGAAGAAGCCCCGACGGAGATTCCCGTCGCAGGATCGCGGTCAATGGGCGATCCCTGCCAGACCATTGTGCATGTCCCGCAGCCGTTTACCTTTCTGCTCATGAAACTGCACGCCTTTGCGGATCGCAAAGAGGATGCTGACCGGGATTTGGGGCGCCATCACGCCCTGGATCTGTACCGCCTGGTCGCCCTCCTGACAGAAGAGGAATACAAATCCGCGAGAGAACAGATCGGCAAGCATCGAGCGCAGCCGGCGGTCAGCCGTGCGGAAAAGGTTGTCGATTCAGATTTCCGCGACTTGCAAGCTACGGGCATCCTGCGGCTTCGCGAGCATGCACTGGTGCGACCGAATTTCGACTTCGCCACATTTCTGGCGGTTCTCCGCGAATTATTCGTTAAGGAGACGCACGGCACATAGAGGATTTGGCCATCTAACGGATGGCATACGACAGAAACCAACAACCGGCATGCTGCGACATAATGAGGTCGCAGGTTCTACCGTTTTGTACCGTTTTAACACAAAAATACCGCCTCAAAGCGCCCAAAATGGCGATGCACAGCGAGACCTTGCAAAGTGCGTTTTCCCCGTAAAATCAATCATTTGCTGAAGATCATGAGCTTTTCCGCAACACGGCCCGGCCCGCCTTCTAAGCGGACGGTTGTGGGTTCGATTCCCGCCGGGCGCATGGGGTTCAATTTTGTTCTCACAAGCCCGAAAATGCGGGAACGGTGGCGGCCACACCAAGCGAACCGATGGATAACGGCCTGAATTGCCTGAATTGAGTCCGGCCAATTAACTTTGATATATTTTTCAGCGCCCTGCGACAGTTCACGGTGGATATCATTGTTAGGCTTGGTTTGCGACCGCTTTGGGCCGCACCATCCACTTTTGGAGGATCAGCACATGCTGGCCAGTATTGTGACCGGCGCGATTGGCGTCATCATTATCGCCACGGCGATATTCGACCTGCTTTGGACGGCGTTTGTTGAGGGGGCCGGGCCGCTTTCACTGCGTACGATGATATTGGTGGGGAGATTGCAAAAGCATCTGCGCATGCGCTTTACCACTCGGAAGATTATTCCGTGGGCGGGGTTATCCGTCATATTGGCCAGTTTAGCCATGTGGACAGGTATGCTCTGGATCGGCTGGACATTCATCTTTTCCTCCGTGCCGGGGGCCGTGATGGTGGGGGCCACCCATCAACCTGCGGATTTGTGGCAAAGGATTTATTTTGTCGGTTCCACGCTCTTTACGCTTGGCATTGGCGATTTGTTGCCGCAGGGGCATTTATTTGAAATCCTGACTGATTTTTGCAGTGCCAGCGGATTTTTTGTGTTCGGCGCAGCACTTGCCTATCTGGTGCCGGTGATTTCCGCCGCCACACAAAAGCGTGCCGTCGCGGTTTACATCTGGTCCCTGGGTCACAATCCATCAGATATCATTTACCGCGCATGGAACGGGCGCGACTCGGCGGATCTGGGCAATCATTTTGATGCACTGATCCCGCAGCTTCTGACACTGGGGGAAATGCACCTTACTTATCCGGTGCTGCATTTTTTTCACAGTCCGAAAAGGGCCGCCAGTGCCGGTGCCAATATTGCCATGCTGGATGAGGCGCTAAGTATTATGGAATATGGGATCAACCAGACCTGCGGCGTACAGTCATCGCGCATCCATTCGGTGCGCGAAGCCATCAATCAGTATGTCGTCACGCTGGCACCTGTGCTGCGCTACGTGCAGTCCAGCGGGCCGCCGCCTGTGCCGTCCCTTGATGTGCTGCGGCAAGGCGGGTTGCCCGCCAAACCACAGGAGGAATATGAAAAGTCCGTGGGCAATCAGATGGAGCGGCGGCAACTATTGCAGCGCATGGCACGCATGGAGGGTTGGACATGGGAGCACATTCATCCCAGCGGGCTGGCCATCGCCGACGAGCCGCGCCGTCGCATCGTCCCCACCGCTGCCGAGATCGAACCGATCGCCGTCGGATAGAGGCCGTCGTGGCACCGCGTTATTTGACTGCAATTTTAAGCAGGTCAATGGACGGCGACCGAGCCGGGATAATATCCTCGTTGATGATGGCGACCGCCTCGCGCTGCACCCTCCAGACGAAAGACTCCGCGACCGCCGCCAGCGGCACCCATCGAAAGGCATCATGCTCCGCATTGAGAACCACGCGAAACTGGCGCGAAGCCGCGGCCGCAAACACCGGCAGCACGCTGATGCGATCTTTGCCGCGATGATAAAACGATTCTAAAAATTCCACCTGATGAAAAGCAGTCGGTTTAAGGCCCGTTTCCTCGTGCAGTTCGCGCAGCGCTGCCTCGATGGCTGTTTCACCTGATTTAATGCCCCCGTAGACAACACCCCAGATACCGGCATATTCACCATGCCCCTTGGCGCGATGCAGTTGGAGAAATTCCGGTCCGGCGGGCGCTTTACGATACACATATACCGCTATGCGGTTACTTTTTACCTTGGGCATGCGTGCGGCCTTCCATTTAATTAAAACACAATTATTTATACTCTGATAAACGAATGCTCGGCTGTCCGGCGGACTATTCCACGCAGTTCCAGCATCGTCAACTCTGCCATGACCACCGCCGCCGGCAATTGCGTCTCCAGACATATTTCATCAACGCTGGCGGGCATCTTGCTGCTGACCGTGGCAAGTATTTTTTTCTGTGGGCCGGAAAACAGGGTTTCCTGCGATTCCAGTTCAGCGTCTGTTCCGCGCGTCGATGGGGCCGGTTTTGTACCGCGCCGCTGCGTCCGATCGGCGGTTGCGTTATTGTCGCCGTTATGCAGGTCAGGTCTTGAGTCAATATCAGCCGTCGCGCGAAGTGCTTTAGCTGAATCCAGCGGCACGGGACTGCGGTGTTCCAACCGGGAAAGTGGCCTTGCGGAATTGGCGGGGGCTTTTATTGCTGCATTTTCAGCGTCGTCCGGCGCCACCGTGCCGGATAAGCCAAGTGAATCGAGAATATCGCGGGCTGACTCCACGAGTTCGGCACCGCCGCAGCGGATTAAATGATGAGTTCCGCTGCTCGCTGGCGAGTCCACCCGGCCCGGCATGGCAAAGACTTCACGCCCGTAATCCTCGGCAGCAAGCCGGGCGGTGATCATCGACCCGCTGCGCAGATTCGCCTCCACCACCAGCGTGCCGAGTGACAAGGCGGCGATGATTCGGTTGCGCGGCGGAAAATTTCGCGGCAATGGTGGTTCATCCGGAGGCATTTCACTGATGATGCATCCCGCCCGCCGATTAATAATATCATCATAGAGGCTGTCATTCTCCGGCGGATAGCAATGCCCAAGGCCGCAACCACTTACCACGATCGTCCGACCGCCGGCCCGCAAAGCGCCATAATGAGCTGCTGTATCAATGCCGCGTGCGCCGCCACTGATAACTGTCACGCCAGCTTGCGCAAGGCCGCGGGCAAATTTTTCCGCCTGCTCGCGACCGTAAAGCGTGCATTGCCGGGCACCGACGATCGCCACCGCCACAGTATCCTCGGCCAATAACTGGCCACGCACATATAGTACCGGTGGCGGATCGGGCATCTGTCGTAGTGCAATCGGCCACAGGCCGTCGTCTGGACATAAAATTTGCAGCCCCAATCTTTGGCAGTCGGCAAGCACGGCTGCAGTATCCACGGCCGCCATGGCAGATACCAACGCCGCTCCGCGCGTCGGGGCAATATCCAGCGCCGTGGCCAGTTCGGCGGCTGATAATTGGCATGCGCGATGGGCATCCCCCGCCCGTGATACCAAGCGACTGATGAGAATGGGCCCCAACCCATTGGTGAGCGATAAACGCAGATACGCGTGCGCCGCCGGCGAGGCCATGGATTGCTCGGTCATGCAGACACTGCCCCAACTGTGGTAACCGTTGCAATCGCATCGATTACAGAAGCCTCCGGAACGTCGCTTGCGATGGTGACCTGACCCAGTTTAACGGGCAAAATCAGCCGCAGTTTTGCACTGGCCACCTTTTTGTCGCTGTACATGGCAGATAGCACGGCTCGCGGATCATATCCCTCCACCGTCATTGGCAAACCTGCCGCGCGGATCAGATGCTCAAGCCGAGGCAAAAGTTGCGGCTCGCAACGTCCCAGGCCAATCGAGAGCCGGGTGGCCGCCAGCATTCCCAGCGCGACCGCATAACCATGTGGAAGTTTGTCATAACCGACCACCTTTTCCAGCGCATGGCCAAAAGTATGACCAAAATTAAGATGGGCCCGGATCGACTTTTCATAAGGGTCTTGCGCGACAATATTCGCCTTAACGCTTACGTTCTGGAATATCAACTCGGCCAGCGACGCCGGGTCGAAGTGCAAAATCTGTGGCAGGTGTCTCTCGAGCCACGCAAACATATTTGCATCCGCAATGACGGCATGTTTAATGCATTCCGCTAAACCGGACTGCAACTCGCGGCGAGGGAGGGTGGATATCAAGTTTACGTCCGCCACCACCAATGAGGCGTGGTGAAAGGTGCCGAGTAAGTTTTTCCCCATGGCATGATCGATGCCTGTTTTACCACCGACGCTGGCATCGACTGCGGCCAGCAGCGATGTTGGCATTTGTATCAGCGGCACACCGCGCAGCACCGTGGCGGCGGCAAATCCTGCCATATCTCCCACCACACCCCCGCCGAGCGCAAAAATCGGCATGCGGCGTTCCCATCGGTGCTGCAGCAGAAAGTCCCAGATATGCTGCAGGGTTTGGATGTTTTTATGCTCTTCGCCAGCCGGTATTACACACACGAGCGGTTCGATACCCACCTTTTGCAGCGCCGCAGCAACTTTGTCCGCGTGCAGAGGTGCGACATTGGAATCCGTCACGATGGTGCAGGCGTGCGGACGGTATTTTTCCGCCGCAAAGGTGGCCGCGCCATCGCATAAATCCGTCCCAATCAGTATGTCGTAATCAGCGTCGGCGTGGGCCGCGGTCAGGTGAATCTTGCGCATGGCCATATTTTAACGCCATATCAGTCGAGCGTTCGACATTTGATCAATCGGCCTCAGGTTTTGGTGTACCCACCTTCAACATCAGGGCGCTGTGCGGCTCAATGGATGCACTGAACTGGGCGTGCTGCCCCAAATCCTTCCGCCGCCACAAATCCCGCACCATCTGGCGGCCAAGCGGGGGTTTGACACCCGAAGGCACCACCGGCCGCAGCATGCTCCAGGAGGGAATTTTGATTTCTCGTTTAACCAGGCCCATGTTGTAAATGGATACAGCGACGGTGCCGTCAAATAATGGCCGCGCCCAGACCTGCATCGATCCGCGCCGATAGACCCTTTGCGCCTGCTTGCCAAGCTCATCCTGATCCACGGCTAATACTTCGGTATTGGTCATCAGATCGGTGGTGAATTTATCCAGTTTTGTCAGGTCGCAGCCGAGCAGTAGCGGGGCGGCCAGCATGCACCAATGCGTGATGTGTGTAATCTGTTCGTGCGACGTAAGCTTTGTGGGGTGCAGCGGGCCATCTTCAAACGATCCCATACCCACCACCAGCATGTCCGGATCATTCCAGTGGCCCGGCGCAGTAAATGGATACAAATCGCCATCAGCGTGAAAGCCGTTATCCACCATCGACTGCCACGAATCATTAATATCGCCGCTGATGCGATAGCTGTTGCCGTACACCGGGGCATGACCGCCCCACGTCCAGACATGCGCCATCCCGTATTGGCAGAGGCTGAAATAAATGTCCCGGCTTAATGTCTGCAACGCCTCCCCCATCTCCCGATAGGGCTTGATGAATTGCTCCAAGTCTGGCTTTTTCGGCACCTCACGCCCATAACTGCACCAGTCATACTTCAGGTAATCAACACCCCACTTGGCATATGTGTCGGCATCCTGCTTCACGTGTCCGAAACTGCCAGTGTGCCCGCCGCAGGTAAATGGCCCGGGCGAGGAATACAACCCAAATCGCAGCCCCAATGAATGGACATGATCGGCTAATTTTTTAATACTGGGAAATTTACTGGTCGTTTTGATGGTGCCGTCGGCATTTCGACCGTTCTGCCAGCCGTCATCAATGTTGATATACATGAACCCCTTCGCCGCCAAACCACTGGAAATCATCGCCTCGGCCGCATCCATAGTTCGGCGCGACGAGTTATTCATGGCGTACGCATTCCAAGAATTCCATCCCAATGCAGGCGTGCGTGCCAGCATGTGCTGGCCACAGCATATTTTCAGCGTTCTTTCGGCTGATCCATGCTTGTTTACCGCCTTGAGCTTGACGCGGTATTCTCCCGCTTTTTGAACCTGCCCAGAAATAATGCCGCGATCATCCAGCTTAAGCCCGACTGGCAGCCCCGCCGCCGTCATTTGAACCGGCTTGACACCCGTATGCGGCACCAGAAAAAGAAAATCCTTCCCCGGGCTGCATCCGACCACACGCGGACCATGAAATTCGGGGTGATCCGGGTCGCCACTGGCAATTTCCGGCATGGGGCCGTCGGGTAATACCCTTACGGCCTTGGGCATGTGCGAAGCCCCGGGCTGCATGAAAATAACTGGTTCGATCCAATCCGCATGGTCAAAATCTATGGAGTCTGTGGCCGGTTCCACCACCAGCAGAAGGCTTTTGGCACGGCGTAAATCGGCAGTCAGGTGGTGCGCGGGGGTTTGCCCCGTCATGATGGGCGACTGCGCCACCCGTTTGCCATCAACAAATACCTCAAACTTCACCTTGCCGGTTTTAGGTGCCTCGTTAATGCCGCACAGCGCCGTGAAGCGTTGGGCATCACCGAAAAGATCGATCTTAAAGTAGCTGGTGGCATGGGTGCCAATTCCATGCTTATATGACACGCCCGCCACACGCAGCGGATGTCCGCCAACGCTTTGGTTTTTGTGCGGTGTTCCCCACCCCTGTTGCATATAAGACAAATCTAAATCTTCCAGCCGAACAACTGCGGCCATCGGCGCTGACCGGGCCACAGATTTTTTCGTCCTGACCGTTAATCCGACCGCCACCGCGGTTCCGGCAGCCAATTGCAACGCATTGCGACGATTCAAGGTACGCTTCAACGATTGGGCCATGGAGATCGATTCCTATTCATGACTGCCAGAAATCACTACGTGTGCTAAAAAGGGCGAAAAGGCCTGCGGCGCTTCGCCAGCATTTACCCCGGCCCAGCCCTCTTATTCCGGTATTGTGCAGCGTCCGCAGGCAATGTCAAACTCGGAACCCGCCAAAGGCTGCAAGTTGCGCATCATGCGAGCCAGTAATCGCTCCCAATACGCCCTGCGGCCATCGCGGATCGCCCCCCCGCGCCGGTTCGCCGGGGTCATCGGCGTCGTTTGATGACGGAAAAGAAACAAAAAAGACCACACCGCGTGGGTAATCGCGGCATGGTCGAATCGTAAGTGCCAACTCGGGTCGGGCCATCACCGACGTGTAAAAGCCGGGGTTAACTGCCTTGGCTCGATTCCTTCAAGAATTTTTCAATCTTGCGCGCCTGCTCACCCGTAAGCCCCGCCTTGAGGCGCATGTAATCAATGATGACCGCCCATTCTCCCGGCTTGTACTGGGCGGGAGATCGCAATTCATGGCAGCGCATGCAATTTTTGGCCCACAGTTCGGCCCCGGTCTGGTGCTTGGCCGGATCGTGAATGGTAATCGGCCAGGGGAGCGAAACTGGCTTTTTCGCCGACGCCGTAGCCGTCGCCTTGTGGCTGGCGCAACCCGTCAGACCGACGGTGGCGATGCCAAACACCGTCACCGCCGCAACTCGCAAAGATATCCTGAAATAGTTCTTGTCATTCATGTTACACCTCACCATCAAATGCCCACGGCCCATTGCAGCAGCAAAGCGTCATTGCCATGCTGGCCATGGGACAGATTATCAAATTCATATTCCAATTTAAGCACTTCATTGGAGTGTATCCAGTAATCCAGTCCCACACTCCAACGCTGTTCAAAGTCGGATGTCGGGTAGTTGGGCCCGGATGGCCCGTATATCTGATCGTAGCGAAGCACGGCCATGATGTGCTTCACATATTTAATACCCGAAAGAATCGGCTGATACGCGGCCTCCACCTGACCCCCGTTGGACATATTGCCCAACAGCGGCTGCGTGGGGGAATTTAAATATGACTGTGTGATCTGATCCCATGTCCAGCCGGCGCGAAAACGGAAAAGCCCGTCAATGTGGCGGTTCAAGTAATAAAAGTTCATATCCAATGCCTGAATATCCGAAGACGCATTGCTGTATGCGCCGCTGGGGCTCGGTTCAGAATAATCAAATGAGTAACCGAGTTCCAGATTCGGCACCGGCAGATAACTGACGCGGCCTCCAATCGATTTGCCGTTCTGGGCCGACGGATTCCAGTTGCCGAAGTTCAAGGCAGCGGCGTTATTGCCGGTGGATATCAGTTCCGGCCCCTGCGACACGAACAAAAAGTAGGTGAAGTAACCAAGATCATCCGGCGCGGGCACACCGCCCCGCGTCCAGGCCCCCAGTTCGTTGGGGGGCAGCAGGCTATCCTGCAGTGAACCATCCACCAGCCAGCGGTTCCAGGGGGCCGTGTTATAGTTGCCCACAATACCGCCAATGGGGCTTGTGACCAATCCCGCACCGAGTGTCATGTAGTCATTAAGTAAATAATTAATGTTGGCGGCACCGATGTCGGCATTGCTGCCACCCGCCTGACCGCTTTGCGTGTAAAAATCAAATGCCACATTGGCAAACATACGCTTGTCCACCCGCACCTGAATCATCGGGCTTGCGTCGGCGTAAAACGTGGAGTTGGATCCGTCGCGGTTGATAAACTGCGTATTGATGTCACCCGCAATGATCATTCGCACATTCTTCGATTCCAGCGCTTGAATCCGGCCGGATTCACGGTCCATCCGCCGGATCAGGTCCCGTATACGCCGGTGAATCCGCTTCTGTTCGGCGGCGAAATCTTTGGGTGATGATGCCGTCGCCTGTTTCTTGATTTGCTTCTGCAATTTTAATTGCTGCTGATGCATGGCCTGCATTTCTTTGGCCATCTTCTGCATCTGTGCTTCCAGCTTCTGATATTTTTTGCTCAGTTGCCGGTAGGCGGCAGAACTTTGAACTGTAGCAGAACCTTGGGCGTATAAACCACCGGCAGAGCTTGCCAATATACCCGCCGCGGTGGCCAGCGGCAGCAGCCGCTTCCACCGTTTAGTTTGATGTGAACATCGATCCGCGTGATGCATCCTCATGGCTGATACCTCCAAAAGAGACCACGGTTCGGCCATCCAGCGTTGAACCGTTCCCGGTGGCCGGCGCACCGATGCACCGTGCCACGGAATCAACGTGTAAAAGCATCGCACGGGGTAAAATTGCACGCCTCGGATTTGTTACGCGACTTGATCTAGGGAATTTACCTATTTCTGCATCATCGACCGTCGTACCGAATTTTGGTGCCCTATGTCTATTTCCGACAGAATAAAACGGAAGCGGCGAGCCTCCCCGGGGAAGGCTCGCCGCCGCGTGTTGTCACTTCAGAACCGAGCCGCTAGTCCGGCGGCTTAGTCGGGCCGCTTACTCCGGCGGCGTCATGTTAAGACTTGGGCTTAAACGCCGACGCCATGTAGTCGATCACCTGCCAGCGTTTGTGACGGCTGAGCTTGTCGCCGAAGGCCGGCATGGGCGATTTACCATGGCTTAGTTTCCAGAAGATTGCCCCTTCGCCCTGCTTCCAGAACGAGGCCTTTTGAAAATCAGCCGGCTTGACGCTTAGAAACGCACCTGCCGTACCGTTGCCATTCCCATGCACGCCGTGACACATGACACAATTGGTGTCAAAGATCGACTTTCCGGCCGATATGTTGGCTGCCGTCATCTTGGTCGGATTTTTTATTTTATTGGCACGTTTCGGTGCCTTCCAAGCTTTAGCCTCACTGATGGCTGCATGACGTGTGTTTACATGCGCCAGTGCCAGCGACCCGGCCGTCAATAAACCCGCCATAGCCAATGCCGCCGCTACGGCCTTTCGTTCCCTGCTGAGATATTTGGTCATTTGAATGTCTCCTGCCAGCTTGACACACTGCTGAACACCCAACAACGCTTTGCCCTGCCTGAAAGTGTATCGAGGCAGTTCGGAATTTCAAAGCATCGTCAAGCCTGCGCACCACACACGACGGTTTGCCAGGGACCAATTCTGCCATCCGGCTGTGGAAAACGGAGTTCTCCACATAGGGAAAACACTTAATTTGTGCTCCGCCCCATTGTATCCAAGACGCCCGATTTCTATGCTGATTACTGAAAGAAAGGAGCCTTAAATGCCATTGGCTGCCGCCCGACCCACCGGGGGATTTTCCTACACCCGGGAGGATTTTCCGTCCTCCCCCCTCATTTTGTTTTACGAAATCACCCGTGCCTGCAACTTGCGCTGTCGCCATTGCCGTGCCGTCGCCCAGCCTCATCGCGATCCGCGCGAGCTTACCGCTGACGACTCAAGGCACCTGATCTCGCAGGCGACGCAATTTCCCAAACCGCCGATGCTGGTGCTTACCGGTGGCGATCCGATTAAACGCCCGGATATTTTTGAATTAATAGATTTTGCCGTTGATATCGGCGTAAAAACCGCACTAACCCCGGCCGCCACGCGTCTTATTAACCCCGAGACGGTGCAAAAGCTCAAGGACGCCGGACTGCATCGGCTGGCAATCAGTCTCGACGCCGCCGATGCCCTTACACATGATCAGTTTCGTGGCGTACCGGGTAGTTTTGCCCGCACCATTGATATCATGCGATGGGCCGGCGATTGCCAGCTTCCCTTCCAGATCAATACCACCGTCACCGCCGCCAATGCCCATCAGTTGGAGGCCATTCACGCTTTGCTGGGGGAATATCGGCCCGTGCTCTGGAGCGTCTTTTTTCTTGTGCCTACCGGACGCGCTGCCGATATGCCGCGCGTATCGGCCTGGGAGGCCGAGGCCGTATTTGATACACTGCTGAAACTGACACGGCGCGGGCCATTTGCCATTAAAACTACCGAGGCCCCGCACTATCGGCGATTCCTTCTTGAGCGCTTCGCCGCCATGCCAACCCCTCAACCCTCCGGCCTGCCGACCAACCTGATCGGCACCAACGACGGACGCGGCGTGATGTTCGTAAGCCACATTGGCGAGATATATCCCAGCGGTTTTATGCCCATCGAGTGCGGCGTATTTCCGCGTGATTCCATCGTGGATGTCTATCAGAATCATGGGCTTTTCCAATCGCTGCGCAACCCCGACGCCCTGGAGGGCAAGTGCGGTCGCTGTAAATACCGCGACATCTGCGGCGGCAGCCGCGCCCGGGCCTATGGTGTAACGGGCAATCCGCTCGCCAGCGAACCCGATTGCGCATACGTGTCCAATTAAATATGGCAGGAGTCATGCATCATGCTTAGTGTTTCAAATTTACTCTGCGACATCGAAGCCGGAAATGAAAAACTTCGTTACGGCCATCGCGCCACCGACGCCGACCCGCACGCCGTGCCCCGGCCTGTTGTCGTCTGGGCGCTTACCAAAGCATGCAATCTCCGATGCGTGCACTGCTACGCGAGCGCCGGTGCTCATCCCGCCCCCGGCGAGTTGAGCCATTCAGAAGCCCTGACCCTGATTGATGACCTGGCTCGTTTTAAAGTTCCCGCCTTGCTGTTGAGCGGTGGCGAGCCACTCATGCGGCCCGATATCATCCCGCTCATCCGCTACGCCCGCTATCGGGGTCTGGCCTGTACCCTGTCGACCAACGGAACGCTGATTGATGATGCCATGGCCCGCAGCCTTGCGGAGGTAGGGCTTAAGTATGTCGGCCTGAGTCTCGATGGGGCGGCGGCCACACACGACAAATTGCGCGGTGCGCAAGGGGCTTTTGATCGCTCGGTGGCGGCTATCGACCGCTGCGTCCAAAGAGGAATAAAAATTGGCGTGCGGTTTACCGCACACGCCCTGAATATTGCCGATATGGACACCATTTTTGATCTTTGCGCCCGCCACCATGTCAACCGGCTATGCATTTATCACCTTGCCTATTCTGGCCGTGGACAAGGGATGCAGCGCGTCGATCTCACAGCCGATCAAACTCGCCGCATGGTTGACAAGATTTTCGCCAAGTGCCGCGAATTCCATGCCGCGGGCATACCGCTGGAAATTTTAACCGTCGATAACCATGCCGACGCCGCCTACCTGCTGCTGCAGATGGAAAAAACCGACCCCGACCGCGCCGCCGCCATCCATCAGCGTCTGGCGGGTACCGGTGGCAACCGATCCGGCTGCAACATCGCCGCCATCGACCCGGTCGGCAACGTTCATTACGACCAATTCTCGTGGCATTACAACTGTGGCAACGTGCGGAAGGAGCCATTTAGCGAAATCTGGTCGTCCGCCCGCAATGAGCGGCTCGCGATCCTGCGCCACCGCCGCCCCCACCTGCCCGAGCGCTGCCAGCAGTGCCGCTTTCTTGACGTATGCAATGGCAATCTACGAACCAGAGCGGAGGCGGCAACCGGCGACTGGCTTGGTTTCGACCCGGGTTGCTACCTGACGGACGCCGAGATCGGACTCAGGCACTTGGAGTGTCTCCAAAGCCATTAAATGGGGGTGACGGCCATTTACGCCCGCCCAAAGCGCGCGCATGCGGCCGCAACGGCAATAACGCTCCCAGGTGCAGACTCGTCGGGCATTTTCGGGCGCTCAACCATCAGATATTTGCCCATTTCCTGTACAATACAAGGCTTTGCGGCGCTGATCGAGGCGGTGCCTTCCGCACCGACGGATGCGGCAGGTGACGCCGTCGGCGAGAAAGAGCCGTACCGGGAAAATGGCGGGAATAACATGGCCGAAAATACAGATTTTGATGTCATCGTGGTTGGTGGCGGCCACGCCGGTGCCGAGGCTGCATGGGCGGCGGCCCGTCTGCTGGCCGACGGTGGCCGGGTGGCACTGGTCACCATGGACCCGCAGGCCATCGGCCGCATGAGTTGCAACCCGGCCATTGGCGGTTTAGCCAAAGGGCAGATGGTGCGTGAAATCGACGCACTGGGTGGACTCATGGCCCATGCGATCGACGCCGCCGGTATCCAGTTTCGGATGCTGAACGAATCCAAGGGGGCTGCCGTTCGCAGTCCGCGGGCGCAAGCCGATAAATATCGCTATGCCGATGCCGTGCAGCAGTTGCTCCGCTGGGGCTGCCCCAATCTTTCCATTATCACAGGCAGCGTGGAGGATATTAACGCAGAGCCCGCCAGCGACGGACGTGACCACCACACGGTCATCAGCGGCGTGACATTGGCCGATGGTACCCGGCTCGCGTGCCGATGCGTCGTGATTACCACTGGCACCTTTTTGCGTGGCTTGATGCACACCGGCGAACAAAAAACGGTGGGCGGCCGCGTGGGTGAACACGCCGCTGTGGGGCTCTCCGCTGCCCTCCGGCAACTGGGCTTTGACTTGGGCCGACTCAAGACCGGTACGCCACCGCGTATCGCGCGCCAATCCATCGACTTTGGCCGCCTTGCTCCGCAGTTGGGCGACGATCCGCCCCAGCCGTTCAGCTATCTTTCCGGCACGCCGCATTCACCGCTGGCCCGGCAATTTCCCACTCTGCCCCAGGTACCGTGCCATATCACGTTTACCAATTCCGCTGTCCACGACATTATCCGGTCCAATTTGCACCGAGCACCGATGTACAGCGGACAGATAAAAAGCCGCGGTCCCAGGTATTGCCCAAGTATTGAAGACAAAATAGTCCGTTTTGCCGACAAAACCCAGCACCAGATTTTTCTTGAGCCCGAAAGCCTCGATACCGACGAGATATACTGCAACGGCATATCCACATCTCTGCCGTCGGATGTGCAGCAGCAGATCGTCCATCAGATTGAGGGCCTGGAAAAGGCGGAAATCCTGCGCTTTGGCTATGCCGTGGAATATGACTTTTCCATAATATCCAGCTGGTGCAT
>JAKAEB010000018.1 GCA_021818445.1 Planctomycetota bacterium | reverse complement strand
CCCCGGCTGAAAAATCTTGAACTTAAATGAGGACCACTGTGAACGACGAACTCGGCTCGCAATATGAGCCGTCCAAAACCGAATCGCAAATATGGCAGCATTGGATGAGGGAACTGGGGCAGTTTCGCGCTCCGATTGGTGGCAAACCGCCGGAACAAAGGTTCAGCATGGTGATCCCCCCGCCCAACGTGACGGGTGCTCTGCATCTGGGCCATGCCATCAATGCGACGATTCAGGACATCCTTGCCCGTTATCACCGCATGCGGGGACATGACACGCTATGGATGCCGGGCATCGATCATGCCGGCATCGCAACTCAGGCCGTCGTGGAAAAAACGATTTTTGAAAAGGAAAAAAAATCGCGCCACGACCTCGGCCGGGATGAACTGGTACGCCGGATATGGCAATGGAAGGAAACCTTCGGTAACCGGATATTAAATCAGCTTCAGGCGGTTGGAGCGTCCTGCGATTGGTCACGAACGCGCTTCACCCTGGACGATACCTGCGCTGCGGCCGTGCGCGAGGCGTTTTATCGCCTGTTTGCCGCCGATCTTATCTTTCGCGGCCTGCGCCTGGTTAATTGGGACGCCCAGTTGAAAACAGCCGTGGCCGACGACGAAATTTATTTTGAAACCGTACGCGGCCAGATGACGTCTATCCGCTATCCGCTTGCCGATCGACGTGGCGGTGAGCCGGAATACCTCATCGTGGCCACCACCCGTCCGGAAACCATGCTGGGTGACACCGCTGTAGCCGTTCATCCCGATGACCCGCGTTACCAATCACTGCTAGGCCGCGAAGTGATTGTGCCGCTGGTTGGGCGGCGTATCCGCATCATAGGTGACGGTCAACTGGTTGATATGGAATTTGGCACAGGTGTGGTCAAGGTAACCCCTGCACACGACCCCAATGACTACGCCACCGGGCTGCGGCACAATTTACCACAGATTAACCTGCTGACACCCGATGGCCGCATGAATGAAAATGGTAAGGGTGAATTTAATGGCGTCGATTACAACTACCAGGGGATGCGGTTCGCCAGCGACGCCCGCAAGGCTATTCTGAAAGATCTTGAATCGCTGGGCCTTATAGCCGACGCCCGCGTGCATGATCATGAGGTGGGCCACAGCGATCGAAGTAAGACGCCGATCGAACCATTTCTCAGCGAACAATGGTTTGTGCGGATGGGAGATGTGGACGGTGGCGTGCGACTCGGCGACGGCACACTGGCACCCGGATTGGCACAGGCGGCCGTTGATGCGGTTGCCGACGGGCGCGTAACCATTACACCGGAGCGCTACGCCAAGGGGTATACCGATTGGCTGGCGCAAAAACGGGACTGGTGCATTTCACGGCAGCTTTGGTGGGGCCACCGTATACCGGTGTGGACTACCCCCGCTCCAAGCGCCGATGAAATGCATAAGGTGCTTCTGGCGCACGATCCCGATGGGCAGATGTTTGTCGCCAGGCGAAGAGGCGATGGTGCCCTGCTGATTTGCTCGCGTTCGGACTTGACCGATCGGACTCTGGAAAATCTGGCCGAGCGATTGGCCATTGAAGTCAGGCGTGATGACGATGTGCTGGATACATGGTTTTCGTCGGCGCTTTGGCCGCTGTCCACCATGGGCTGGCCACAGGAAGGGACCGGTCCGGCGGCGGACGACCAGTTACTGCCCTACTACTACCCGACAAATGTGCTCTCCACCGCACGTGAAATTCTCACCCTGTGGGTGGCCCGCATGGTTATGTTTGGCTTATTTTGCCACGGCCAGATTCCCTTTCGCAGGGTTTATATCCACGCGGTCATTCAGGATGGATCAGGGCGACCCATGAAAAAATCAATGGGTAATGGCGTCGATCCGGTGGATATTGTTGAAAGCCACGGTGCCGATGCGTTGCGCTTCACGCTGACATCCATGGCGACGGAAACCCAGGACATCCGTTTGCCGGTGGTTAAGGACGCGGCCACCGGGAAAAATACCAGTCCGCGTTTTGATGTTGGTCGGCATTTTGCCAACAAATTGTGGAATGCTTCACGATTTATCCTCAGCCATCTGGGCGATGAAACCGAATACATGGGTGTCTCGCCAGCGGAGTTGGCGACTAAAGGTGAACTGGCAGATCGATGGATATTGGCGGCTACGTCTCAAGCCATCGCCGATACGCGGAGGCTGATTGACGATTTTCGTTTTGCGGAATTGACGTCAGTCTTGTACCAATATTTTTGGGGTGACGTATGCGACTGGTATCTGGAGATTGCCAAGGCACGCATCCGCAGCGGCGACCCGCAGGTAAGAGCGGTGCTGGCGTACCTGATCCGCACCAGTCTGGCGTTGCTTCATCCCGTTATGCCATTTGTAACGGAGGCAATCTGGGAGAAACTGCCGCATCAGGGCTTGCTGGCCCAATATCCATTCCCGGAGCCGATCTTGCAGGCTGACCGCGAACCCGCCGAAACATTCGCGCTGCTGCAGCAGATTACCCGCGCCATCCGCGATATCCGCAATCAATACAACGTGGACGGAAAGGTGATCGTTCCGGTGCATCTGCAGTCGGATTCAGCCGAATTGCTTAAGCGCATAGCACCCGGTGTAAAGATTATTGAAAATTTAAGCCAGTCCTCGATGCACGAAGCGGGCACGAAAATTGTTCCGCCCCCCCATTCGGCTATCGCAGTGGTAAGCGGAGTGACCATTTATGTGGCCGGCGTGGTAGATCGGGAAAAAGAGATTCAAAAATTGCGACAACGCCGTGCCGAGCTTGAAAAACTTATGGCAGGCGGAAAAAACAAACTTTCCAACGATCAGTTTGTCAGCAAGGCACCGGAAAAGGTCGTTCAAGGTATCCGCGACCAGTTAGCGCTTTATGAGGCGGAATTGCAGCGGATTGATGAAAATCTTGGCCACCTGCTGGAGACAACCCGCTAGGATTCAAGCCGGTGCGTCGATCGGCTGGTTATTGACTGTAACCCCCTTATGCGAAAGGAAATCATATCATGCGTGATCAACGGCTGGACAAATTGGCGGATATTCTGGTGCACTATTCCGCGCGGGTGAAAAAGGGGGATATTGTTCGCATTCAGGGTGATGTGATCGGGCTGCCGTTGATTGAGGCGATTTTTGAGCGGGCACTGGCAGCGGGAGCCAATCCATTTGTGATGATGTCCAGTGATGCGATGACTGAGGCATTTTACCGCGTGGCCACAGCGGAGCAGCTATCGTTCCTGTCGCCGGTGAGCAAATATCTGGTGGAAACCATCGATGTATCCATCGGGCTTTGGGGAGATTCCAATACCAAAAGTATGTCGCAGGTAGACCCGAAAAAGCAGGCTTTGGCGGCGCAGGCCCGTCGCCCCATCAGCACGCGATTTTTGGAACGTGCCGCCAAGGGAGAATTGCGCTGGGTCGGCACCCAATACCCCACGCAGGCGGCCGCACAGGATGCCGAAATGTCGCTTTATCAATATACCGACTTCGTCTTCCGCGGGGGTTTGCTCCATCTCGCCGACCCCGTAGCCGCATGGAAATCCATCTCGGAACGCCAGCAACGGCTGGTGGATTATCTGGATACAGCATCTGAAATACGCGTCGTTGGTAAAGACACCGATTTGCGTGTGGGCGTGAAAGGACGCAAATGGATAAACTGCTGCGGCCATGAAAATTTTCCCGATGGGGAAGTGTTTACCGGTCCAATTGAAGATGCCGTTAATGGTACCATTCGCTACAGTTTTCCTGCTGTGCATCATGGGCGGCAATGCGACGACATTGTGCTGACATTTAAAAATGGGCGCGTAGTTGATGCCCGCGCCGCCAAGGGACAGGAATTTTTAATTGCCATGCTGGATCAGGATGAAGGTGCCCGCACGTTGGGAGAATTTGCCATCGGCACCAATTATTCCATCCAGCAGTACACCCGCAACACATTATTTGATGAAAAGATCGGCGGTACATGTCATGCTGCAGTCGGAGCAGCGTACCCGGAAACCGGCGGCAAAAATAATAGTGGCCTGCATTGGGATATGGTATGCGATCTTCGCCAACCGGGGTGCAGAATCGAAGCCGACGGCAAAACGATTCTGGAGGCCGGCCGTTTTGTTCAGACGGACTGGCCGCAACCGCAGTGAAACGGGCGCACAGGGAAGTACATTGGCGGTTTCATCGACGCAGATTGGTTTTGGCCAAGTCGATAACTTCATCACCGCGACCGCTGAGCACCGCCCGCAGCAAATACAGGCCGAAACCAAATGCTTGATCGGCGGTAATGGTCGGGGGCATGGATAGTTCCAGCCGATTAACCGCCACATCCACAAGTACCGGCCCCGGCCGATGAAGCGCCGCGTCGACAGCCGCCTCAACTTGCTCTGGGGAGTCAACGCGGATACCCCGAATGCCGATCGCCTCAGCCATGCGGGCGAAATCCGGGTTCTTCAGATCGGTACCAAAATCCACCAGACCAGCCGCCTTCATTTCCAGTTCCACAAAACCCAGCGAACTATTATTAAATACAAACAGTTTTACCGGCAGGTCGATTTGGCGCAGTGTGAGCAACTCACCCATCAGCATGGCCATGCCACCATCGCCTGAAAGCGCTATGACCTGCCGATCCGGACATGCGCACTGGACACCAATCGCCTGCGGCAATGCCCCCGCCATCGAACCATGGGTAAATGAGCCGACTAAGCGTCTTCGACCATTCATCGTCAAATATCGTGCAGCCCATATCGTCGGCGTACCGACATCACAAGTGAATACGGCATCTTCGGCCGCCGCGGCATTAATAAGCCTGGTCAAATATTGAGGATGAATAAGGGCCCTGCCCGGCTTGCCAACCGCCAATGCATCAAGCTGCTTTCGGGCCTTTTGATAATGGTTGAGGCACAGATTAAGGTAATCGCGATTTTCATGGTGCTTCAATTGCGGCAGCAGTTGCGCCAAGGTGGTTTGTACTGAACCAATAATTCCCAAGTCAACCCGTGTGCGGCGGCCGATCTGCTCGCCAAGGCGATCCACCTGAATGATACGGGCGTTATCCGGGAAAAACTGCGGATAAGGAAAATCCGTCCCGAGCATCAGCAGGGCATCGCACCCTTTCATCGCGTGATAACCGGAGGAAAACCCCAGCAAGCCCGTCATTCCGACATCAAATGGATTGTCGTATTCAATATATTCCTTACCGCGCAGCGCATGGACAACAGGTGCGGATAATCGATCGGCGGTTTGAATCAATTCCGTATGGGCATTTTTGCAGCCGGCACCGGCGAGAATAGCCACTTTCTTCGACTTATTTAATATCTCGGCGGCCGCGGCCACAGCAGTTTGATCCGGTGTAACCACTGATTGATCTATTGCCAGCGACGTGGGCAGCGCGCTTGAAGCGAAACCTTTGCCTGCGACATCGCCCGAGATAACGATTACCGCCACCCCCGATCGGCTGATTGCGGTGTTGATGGCAATTGGCAGCACCCGCGGCAGTTGATCGGGACTTGCTATCACACCGCAGTAGTGGCTGCAATCCTTAAAAAGAGTTTCGGGGCGGGTTTCCTGAAAATATGCCGTGCCCAATTCACTACTGGGTATCTGGGCGGCGATAGCCAGCACAGGTACCCGTGAACGCTGGCAGTCAAAAAGGCCGTTGATCAGATGCAAATTACCCGGACCGCAACTGCCCGCGCACACGGCGAGGCGGCCTGTGATGTGGGCCTCGGCCCCGGCGGCAAAAGCGGCGGATTCTTCATGTCGCACGTGCCGCCACTGCATCGCCGGCGTGCGACGAATGGCATCGGTGATGGCGTTGAGTGAATCGCCCACCACGCCATAAATATTTTTTACGCCTATGCCAGCGAGTGTTTGAATGAGAACATCTGCAACCGATTGCTTCGCCATGACGCACCTCGATGGAGCATGATATCCATCCCCCCTCCGCCTTGCGAGCAAGCTCTCGGCGTGGTGTACGCCAAATACCGTGCCGGTGGTTGGCAATCTGGTGGATGGGCCGCGAATATAGGATGGCGGGTTTTTGGGTGAGGCATCTCCGGGCAGGCCAGGAGCTATATATTTCGGCCGGGAATGCCGCCGTCACTGCCGTGAAGAAAACCAGTTGGCACCGCCGGGGACGTGAAGGGTGCGCGGAGTTTTTTACCGGCGGGAAAGGCGCACCGTTATGGGCCAGGCGAATAGATGGTTCAGCTCAGCAGATTCGGTGCGGGGATGCCCAATCGCCGCTCTGTTTCGCGGAGCCAGTTTTCGATGGCGCACACATCAGTATAAAAGTAAACGCTGTTGCACTGGCGGCGGCTCTTGACCAATCCTGCCACATGGAGCGTCTTCAAATGGTGCGATACCGTCGGCTGCGAAATTTTCAATTCCGCCGCCAACTCCACAACATTGTACATTTCTGCGCAATTCGGTTCACGTGGCAGCAGTTCCATGATGCGCAGGCGCATAGGCTCGCCAAGGGCCATAAAAATAAGGACAAATGGATCGGCCTTTCGGTGCAAGCCCGCCTTAGTTGGCTTTTTTAGGTTGGATGCCAATCAACTTCTCCACCCCATGAATTAAACACCGCCGCGATGAACCGGCGGAAGTACCATGCTGCGCACCACCTGAATGCCCGGTCCACCTTCCAACAGTTTCAGGCAATGTTCCCCGGGCGACGCATCAAGTTTAAGCAGCATCAGCGCCTTGTCACCCTTGCGGCTGATGGTCATGTCGGCAATATTAATTTTCTCCTGGCCGAACGTCATGCCCACAAAACCAATCACACCGGGACGGTCGGTGTTGACCACCAGAACCATCGGGCCTTCGGGGATCATATCCATGTGATACCCCTTAATTGAAAGCACGCGCGGGAGATGATCATCAAACACGGTACCCACCATGGAGTGTCCCGTCTGCCCATCGGAAACAACGATTTCAATGTGATGGCTGCTGCGCGGACTGGTTTCGGCGAGCACCTCATGCTGAACACTGATGCCACGCTGCTCCGCAAGATGCATTACATTAACGACATTCGGAATTTCCTGTATCTGCCCCTTGAACAATTCCACCATCGCCACACGTTGCAGGGTGTTGGCAATACGTTTGGGCAAGGCCCCGGCCGTCTTAAGCGTCACGGTTTGATAGCGCGTATCAATAATGGCCGATAAAATTGTGCCCATGCGTTGGGCCAAATCCACATAGGCTTTTTCTGCCTCGGACAGATCCATTTGAATGCCCGCAGCATTCACCGCCCCCGCAATGCCCTGTCCCCGCAGATACAGCAGCAATTCCTGAACCGCATCCACCGACACTGCCCTCTGTGCCTCAACTGTGCTGGCACCAAGATGTGGCGTGAGAAGCACGCGGTCTGTAATGGCAAACAGAGGATGGTCCTTCGGAGGCGGTTCGTGTTCAAACACATCCAGGGCAATGCCGCCTACATGTCCAGCTAGAATTGCCGCCGCGGCTGCTTGCTCGTCAATTACTCCGCCTCGGGCGCAATTGATCAACCGCACACCTTTTTTACACCGCTTGAGCGCCTCTTCGCCTATTAAATGGCGTGTTTTATCACCCGGCACATGCACAGTAATGAAATCGCACAGGGGCAGCATCTGGTCCAATTCTTTGAACATCTCCACTTGCCCGTCGAGGGCGTTTTCGGTGTAGAAGAATTGGTCAAAGGCAACCACTTTCATTTCCAGGCCCAAAGCCCGCCGGGCAACCGCCCGCCCAATGCGCCCAAAACCCACGATGCCCAATACCTTGCCAGCCAGTTGGGTACCCAAAAATTGATTGCGTTCCCAAAGCCCCGCCCGCACATGGGCATCGGCCGCCGCAAGTTTCCGCGATAATGCCATCATCAAGGCAATCGCGTGCTCCGATGTGGTGATGGTATTCGCGTCGGGTGTGTTCATAACCAAAATGCCCGCGCGGGTGGCCGCCTCTACGTCTACATTGTCCACACCCACGCCAGCCCTTGCGATGGCCTTAAGCCTGCCTGGCGATGTGAGATCGGCAGTGGTTATTTTTACACCGCTGCGAATAATCACGCCGTCATACTGGCCAATGACGCTGGAAAGTTCACCGGGGTTCCACTTGGGCTTGTTGGTAAGTTCTACATCCGCCTGCGTACGAAGTATCTCCAAACCCTCTTCCGCTATTTTGTCCGCCACCAGAATTTTCAGCATGCTTTGTTAACCTTCCACCGTAACCATTCATATTCGATCCCTGCGCCCCTGGCGCACCTGTCGCATGAGTATAGGCCTTTGAGAAACGGCGTAAAGGCTTCCCACTGCTTCCACCGCCGTGGCAGCCAAGCCGGACATTCCATTATCGCTGACGTTTCGTAGCCGCAGGCGAAGTTAATCCTTGACGGCGTGCAGCCAACGTGCGACGCCGCCAGCAATGACGGCCCCCACGACCGGCGCAACCCAAAATAACCAAAGCTGCTGCAAATAATGCCCCCCGGCAAACAGGGCCGGCCCAGTGCTGCGAGCTGGATTGACCGAGGTGTTGTCGACCGGAATCATCACGAGATGAATCAGCGTGAGACAAAGTCCGATCGCCACACCGGCAAAACCGGCCGGTGCTTTTGCCGAGGTGGAACCTAAAATGACATACAAAAAGAAAAATGTGCAGACTGCTTCGCCGATGAAGCAGGCCATTAGATTGTAATGTCCCGGGCTGAGGGACCCATAGCCGTTGGAGGCAAACCCACCGGTCACGAAGCCTGGCCTACCATGCAAAATGACGTACAGCGTGCCCGCAGCCGCGATGGCACCGGCAACCTGCGATATTATGTACCCCGGTACATCCTTGGCGGGCATGCGACCGGCTGCCCAGACGCCAGCCGTGACCGCGGGGTTAAAATGACCACCCGAGATGTAACCAACGGCGTAAATACCCGTCATGACAGTTAAACCAAAAGCAAAGGCCACACCCAAAAACCCGATGCCCAAGTGAGGAAAGGCCGCCGATATAAGGGCGCTACCACAGCCACCAAACACCAGCCAATATGTACCGATAAATTCCGCTACCAGTTTCCGCATGGTGATCCATCTCCTTAAGCTGACAACCGGCCTAACCGAAACACGTCAAACAAGAATTTAAATTTTCACCGGGCTTTCTCCCCTCCGGTGCGATGGCCAAAATAATACGGCAAGTTTCTAATTGCTGCCAGCAGGGGCCAATGCTCGGACCATCTTTTCTGCTGCCGACCTTCCAGACTGCGACTGCTACAGTTGAGAATTTTGATATGAGGGAAAACGCGAAGATGAATATCGGGGATATCGGTGCCCGCGGCGACTGATGGCTGTGGGTTGGAAATTTGACGCAATCCCAAGCCGAGCATAACAATGCCGACCCGGAATGGAAATTGCAACGCGATTGTGATACATTCCGGGGAAATTGCGTCTGATTAACACCAAAGTTTCAGGATGGGGGTATCAGGATGGGGGTATTTAGATCATGCCAAAAAAGGTAACGCGCCGGGACATCCTTAGAGTTGCCGGGCTGGCCGCCGCCGGGGCTATCACCGGCACCGATGTGGCATCGGCCGCCCACCAAGCCCTGCCGACCCTGAGGCAAACATTACCAATTAACACCGGCTGGAAGTTTGTTCGGCGCGATGTTCCGGATGCAGAAAAGCCCGGTTTTAACGACTCCGCCTGGCAATCGGTCACCTTGCCTCACACCTACAACGGCATTGATGGTGAAAAGCACGGCCACTATTACCGCGGGCCGACATGGTACATGGTACCGACTGAAAATTCAGCTTTCGCCGCAGATGGCGGCCGAAACCGGAAAAAGGTACTACATTTATTTTGAAGGTGCGGCGACGGTCGCAAAAGTCTATGTAAATGGACAATACATTGGCGAGCATCGCGGAAATTTTGCCGGTTTCTGCTTCGACATTACAGATGTGTTCCAGCCCGGGGCCGAAAATCTCATCGCAGTCCGGGTAGACAACGCGTGGAATAAGAATATCCCACCGTTGGCCGGTGATTTTAATATTTTTGGCGGTCTGTATCGCACCGCCCACCTGCTGGTGACAAACCCCATCTGCATTTCCCCTCTGGATTATGGATCGCCGGGCGCATACATTCTGCAGCAACAGGTATCGCGTCGGGAGGCTCGACTCAAGCTCACGGCGATTGTACGAAACACCTCACGCCAACGCCACGAAATGCGGGTGCAGTGGCGTGCGATCGATCATGCCGGCAATGTCGTCGCCCACGCTTCAGTTGACTGTGCGGTGGAATCAGGCAAGCAGGAAAGTTGTCACGCTGCCATGCGCATTGATCATCCTCACCTGTGGCATGGTCGTCATGATCCATATCTCTACACCATGCAAATAACACTTTGGCTAGGTCGCCGGTGTGTCGATGAAGTCACACAGCCGCTTGGGTTGCGATTCTTCCACATCGACCCGGAAAAAGGATTTTTTCTGAACGGCCAATCCTACCCGCTTCATGGTGTGTGCACCCACGATGACCGCCCCAAGATCGGGCGGGCCGTCACCAGGGCGGATTACATTCAGGATTGTCAGATGATTTATGATCTGGGTGCCAGGTCTGTCCGCCTGGCCCACTATCAGCATGACCAAGCCATGTACGATGCGTTTGATCGGCTGGGAATTGTGGTCTGGACCGAAGATGGATTGGTAAACCACATTGAAGAGGAGCGGGCATTTGACATCAACGCACGTCAGCAGTTCCTGGAACTGGTCAAACAGAACTATAACCACCCGTGCGTGTTTGTCTGGAGCCTGTACAACGAGCTGGGTTTTCGTTTGCCGCCACAATCGCAGACCCGTCTGGACTTTCCGGCCACGCCTGTGCTGAAATCTCAATTCAGATTTAAGGAGCTGCCGTCGGAAGAGTTTCGGCTGCCGTGGCAGATTCTCTTTAGCCTTAATCAAATTGCGCACGACCTGGATCCATCACGGCTAACCGTGGCCGCCACCGATCAGCATGCTTTTAATCCCATCAACTACATAACGGATATTATTTCGTTCAATCGTTATTTCGGATGGTACGGATATACACCGGCCGATTGGCCGGGCGGCCTCGACCGCATTCGCCGCCATGTGCACGAGCGTATGCCAGGGCGTATCATCGGTCTAAGTGAATATGGTGCCGGTGCCAACCCATTTCAGCATCAATCGCCGGTAAAACAGCCCAAGCCCGGTGGACAATGGCACCCGGAAGAGTGGCAGTGTGTGGTACACGAGGCGGCCTACAAGGCTATTAAGGAGCGCCCGTGGCTTTGGAACACCACACTTTGGGTGATGTTTGACTTTTCATCTGCTGGTCGCAACGAGGGTGCCGACCCCGGCCGCAATGATAAGGGGCTGGTTACCTATGACAGAAAAATAAAAAAAGATGCCTACTTTTATTACCAGGCGCAATGGACTACCAAACCATTTGTCTACATTTGCGAGCGGCGTTACAACCCCCGTCCAGCCGGCACTTTTGCCATAAAAGCCTACTCCAACTGCCCTAAGGTGGAGTTGTTTATCGATGGCAAGGGTCAGCCGCCCGCCGATACGCCACAGGAGCACGTATTTAATTGGCCGGCGGTAAAACTCGATGTGGGAGAGGTGCACATATCCGCCCGTGCCACGGGTGCCGACGGCCACCAATACCGCGATGAGTACGTTGTTAAGGCGACGTGACACTTCGACTAAGAGCTATAGAGACTTTTCAAATACCAAGCCGCCGCTCAACTACGCGCCAAGGCCCGCTGCGGGTAGGATGGCGAGGCTCTGAAGGTGTTATTGGAGTGTATGGTTGAGATGACTTCAAACGAGATCAGGCAGGCATTCATCGATTTCTTTGTGCAACGCCACGGGCACGCTTTTGTTCCTTCAAGTCCGGTGGTGCCGCACGATGACCCGACATTGCTATTTGCCAATGCGGGTATGAACCAGTTCAAGCCCTATTTCCTTGGGCTTGCTAAGCCTTCTCATGCCCGGGTTGCCAATTCGCAGAAATGCATCCGCGCCGGAGGCAAGCACAATGATCTGGACGACGTGGGGCGTTCACGCCGTCATCACACCTTTTTTGAAATGCTGGGCAATTGGAGTTTCGGCGATTATTTCAAAGCCGGTGCCATTGAGATGGCATGGGAGCTGCTTACCGAGCATTGGAAGCTGGATCCCAAGCGGCTGCACGTGACGGTATATGCCGGTAACCCCGCCGACGGCGTGCCGGCCGATGATGAAGCCGCCGAGTTGTGGGAAAAAATTGCCGGGCTGCCCCGTTCGCATATTCATCGATTCGTGGAAGACAATTTCTGGGAGATGGGCGAAACAGGCCCCTGCGGACCGTGCACCGAAATTTTTATTGATCGTACCCCCAATGCCGATGGTGGACCACAGGTAAATGGGTCCGATCCGCGGGTGATGGAAATCTGGAATCTGGTTTTCATACAATACAATCGTGATGCCCACCGAAAACTTACCCCCCTTCCCGCCCAGCACGTTGATACAGGAATGGGGCTGGAGCGCATCTGTCAGGTTTTGCAGGGTAAAGCCGACAACTATTCAACCGATTTATTCACACCTCTTTTCAAAGCCATCGGTGAAATGTCCGGAACAACCTACGGCGGGGCATTTCCCGATACGCCGGTGAATCAGGCCGGCGGCAGCGCCGATTTATCGCGCGATATCGCCTACCGGGTCATCGCCGATCATGTACGCTGTCTGACATTCGCCCTTACGGATGGTGCCATCGCCAGTAATGAGGGGCGCGGGTATGTGCTGCGCCGCATTCTGCGCCGCGCGGTGCGTTTTGGCCGTCAATATCTGGGTTTTAGAGAGGCGTTTCTGCACGAACTTAGTGGTGTGGTGGTTAAATCGATGGGCGATGCATTTCCGGAACTCAAGGCCAATCCGGCGGCCGTCGCGCAGCAAATTCGAGATGAGGAAGAAAGCTTCAGCCGCACGCTGGATCGTGGGTTGGAACTTTTTGCCGCCGCCGCGCAGGAGGCGGAGACTGCCAAGTCCGACCGCCCAACCATTTCGGCGGAGCATGCTTTCAAGTTGCATGATACCTACGGATTTCCGATTGATCTGACGGAAGTGATCGCCCGGGAAAAAAATCTCGCTGTCGATATCGATGGCTACAACCGCCTGATGGAAGAAGCGAAGGAAAAAGCCCGGCGCGGCGGTAAGACAACACAGCAGCATCTTTCGCAACTGCCGCCCCATGCCATCAAGCAACTCGACACTCTGAAGGTGGGGCATACCGATGACCACTATAAATACAGCGCCAAACCGCTGCGCGCCACGATCACAGCCATATGGAACGGAAAGATATTGCAGCAGGAGGCCATAAGCGGTGAGAATGACCAGATCGCGGTCATTACCGACAAGACTAATTTTTACAGCCAGATGGGCGGGCAGGTGGGCGATGTCGGCGTCATTGAGAGTGACAACCATGGCGTATTTGAGGTACAGGAGACGCACATGGTCAGCGGCCGCGTGCTGCATATTGGTTTTTTACGAAGCGGTCAATTGCACGTCGGACATGTTGCAACGCTGCAATTGGATGAACGGCGGACAAGCACGCAGCGCAATCATACATCCACCCATCTGACCAATTGGGCTCTGCGCGAGGTACTCGGTGAACACGTCGAGCAGAAGGGATCATTGGTCGATTCTGATAAATTCCGCTTTGATTTTCTTCAGCCACAGCCGCTTACCATCGACGCTCTCGAACGCATAGAACAACTGGTCCGCTATCTGGTGCAGCGCAATTTGCCGGTGCATACCGGTGAGGTTGATTTGGAGAAGGGCCGGGAAATTTACGGCCTGCGAGCCGTATTTGGCGAAAAATATCCGCCAACAGTGCGGGTGGTCAGCATCGGGGCGGAGATTCCTGCTTTGCTCGCGAGGCCCGACGATCGCGAGTGGCATAATTACTCGATTGAGTTCTGCGGCGGAACCCACGTAGCGGGTACCGGCGAGATAGAGGATGTTGTCATCTTGGCTGAAGAATCGGTAAGCAAAGGTATCCGGCGCGTGGCGGGGGCAACCGGTGAAACTGCCCGGGCCGCCCGGATGCAGGCCGACGCGATAAGCCGATTGATCAAAGAAAGCCAGTCTGCCCCCCTGGCACAAATTGATGCGCTTTTGTCTGCATTACAACAATCTCTAAAAGAGGCCGTATTGCCCGTTACGACGCGCCGCCGGGCCAATGAAACGATTGCTCGCCTGCTGGATATAAAAAAGGCTGAAAGCCGGAAATCGGCCGCGAAAGATCGATCCCTAAGCCCGGATCAAATTAAGACGATTATTGGCGAGGGACAGGTGGTGGGTTCATCGGTATTAATTGTCAGCCATCTTGGCGATGGTGATAATCAGATGCTGCGCGACGCCGGAGAAGCATTGCGTAAAGCTGCGGATCGTCAATCACTGGCGATTCTGCTGGCCGCCAAAAGTCAGGACGTGGACAAAAATGGCGATTTGCAGGAGCCAAAAATCAATTTTTTGGCAATGGTCTCCGACGACCTAACAGGCAAACTCCGCGCTGGTGACTGGGTAAAGCAGGTTGCCCAAATCGCCGACGGTGCCGGTGGCGGCAGACCGCAGATGGCCATGGCCGGCGGAAAAAACGTCGCGGCCGCTGATGAGGCGCTTGCCCACGGACGCGAAATGGCGGCCAGGAGTCTGTCCGGGCAATAACAGGGACTGCGACGGCAAAGATTTTGGCGGGCATCAAGTAGCGACGACGAAGCCTTGCATCCGGGGCATTTCCGGCACGTCGCAGTTATGCCTTTACTGGGACAGAACCCCATGCTGCTCGGATGATTTTGGCCGCAGCACAAATTGCGGCTGTGGGTCGCGACCCCGGCGGACGCCGAAGACTTTATCCAACACGTCGTCTGCCAATGCAACTGCCGGTGGGCCGATGGCCGCCACTTGACCGGCCTGCAAAATCCCCACGGTATCGGCGATACGAAGCGCCAGGTGTAAATCGTGCGTAATCCATATCACGCATCCACCCTGCTGTTTAATGTCCTGCGCCAAGGCTATCAACTCCAATTGATGCTCAATATCCAATGCCGAGGTTGGCTCGTCGAGTACGACAATCGGCGTATCCTGCGCCAGCATGCGTGCTATCGCCACCCGCTGCTGCTCGCCAACGGATAACTCATTAAAGGGTCTGCCGGTCAGATGCACCACACCGGCACGATGCATGGCTGATTGTATTATTTCGTTATCTGATAATCTCCGCCCATCGGGATCGGCACGCCCGGCACCATGCCGTGCCATACGGACAAACTCCAAAACGGAATAATCAAACGGGCATGAAATCCGCTGCGGAGTCAAGGCTACCAGCCGCGAGCGCTCGGCCTCCGATATGCCTCGCAAAGATCGGCCGTTAATCTGGATATCACCGGACTGCGGTACCAGCATGCCGATGAGCAGACTCGCCAGTGTGGATTTTCCACTGCCGTTGGGACCGATGATGCAATGAATGCAGCCGCGGACAAATTCAATATCCACTTGGTGCACCACCGGTGCTGAACTGTAAGCAAAGCTGACATTCATGAACCGCACGGCAGGATCGGCGTTGGAGGGGATTCGTTGCGTCATTCAGCGCCATCCTGTTCTATCGCGCATCAGATAAAGAAATAGCGGGCCGCCAATCAGCGCTGTCATTACGCCGACCGGTATGGGACGATCAAGCATGATGCCCGATACACGGGTGATTAAGTCCGCCACAATTAATAGTGCGGCACCGACGATGGGCGCAATGACAAGCAGCCGGGCATGGGTCGGGCCGACCAGCCGTCGGGCGATGTGCGGACATATCAGGCCGACAAAGCCAATGGGGCCGGCGATGGCGACCGACGCGGCCGTCAGCACACTTGATAATATAAAATTAGTCATGCGCATCCGCCGCATTGATACTCCCAGGGACGCGGCCTCGATATCGGATAGCGATGCAATATCGAGCCGCCGGGCCTGCTGCAAACCTATGGCCCAGGATACCGCCAATACCCCACCAGTCCCGATTAAAAGCCAGCGAGGGGTTATTTCGCTTATGTAACCGAAGAGGTAAAAATAGATGCGGGTTTGGTCATAGTCAGGCAGAAAACTGTTGATGAGCAGCATGCATGCTCCGGTGATCGTGCTGATAATGACACCCGCCAGGATCAATCGCACGGGATCAAGGTATCCGTATCCACTGCGCCGTCCCAACCAAAAGCAGGCAATCATTGCCAGCGCCGCACCGACAAATGACGGCAGCGTATGACCGAAGCCAAGCATATCAGCCACCCAGTGCGGCAGGCCCGTTATCTGGGAGAATATGGATATACAAAAAATCCACATCACCACACCCAGCGACGCCCCACCCGATAGTCCCAGCACATAGGGATCGGCCAATGGATTGCGCAGCAAATTTTGAAGATAAACGCCGGAGAGGCTCAGTGACGCCCCCACAATGGCCGCCGCCGCAATCCGCGTTAAGCGTAATCCCAGCGTGATACCATGAGGAATCGCCAGCCGAATGGCAAGCCCATGTTGAACGGTCGGGCCGGTGCACAGACTCAGCAGCGCAACGCCGATGCATCCTGCCAGCGAAATCGGCAACCACCACCTCATGCCGGCCGTCGCTTTCTTTCCTGGTGTAGCGCCGGAGCAGACTCGGCTCCGGCCCGATCCGTCGCTGGCGCATGGATAAGCAGGTTGATACGCCGGATTTTGTGCACCACGCTTAGTGTAAGCAAATCGGCATCGGGCCAGGCTATGCGGCACACCCTGCCACCGTATCGCCGCTGCAGCCACCGGTAAGCATGATGAAAGACAGATTCAGGATGCCAGACCAGAATTTTTTTTGCGTTGAGTCGCAGCAACTCTGCATGGGTAATTTTGGGAAAGCCGTCACCCAATTGACGCCCCACATTTCTTCCGCCGGCGAGGCGCAGTTCATCATCCATAAAATTTTTCCCCCCGACGATTCGCAGTGGATTGGTGGATAGACAGTATATCACGGGAACGATCGGCACCCGGGCGGCCTGCCGCGTTATCACCCTTATTTCGCGAGCGAGTTTAACCACAGCAAGCCGCGCTCGCCCCACACAGCCGGCAGCCGCCCCGAGTCGCAGTGTTGTATGTTCCAGGTCGGCCACAGAATTGAGTTTAATATCGATAATGCGGCAATCAAGGCGGTGGCATAAACTGCGGATGTCGGCGGGAATAAGCGCTGGATCGATCTGCAGGATGAGACGGCTGGGATGAAGTTCAGTCATCAATTCTGTATTAAGCCTGAGATAATTGCCGATAACTGGAAGCTTTCGCCATCGGCCGGCGAGTAGGGGCTTATCATAGGTGGAAACGGCAACCAGCGACCTGCCGGCCCGCAGTTGTAAAAGTATCTGGGTGGCGGCGGGCACGGTGCTGACAATTCGCGGCACTTCATGGCCCGATTTGCTTTTGAATACGTAATGGTGCGATTTGGCATGACACCCTGATAACACCGTCAGCCCAACACCGATAAGCGCCATCACAGTCAACATTCGCGCTGCATATTTACCATAGATCATTGTGAAGATGGTAAGGGAGTCCGCCGTGCGACTCAATTTGCCTTCATCAGTGCCGACCAAATTGCCAAAGGGCTAATCCACAGGGGATGGAGACGACCGGGTTCGAACCGGTAACCTCTGCCTTGCAAAGGCAGCGCTCTACCAGTTGAGCTACGCCCCCTTTCAGCAAGCATTATGGTAAATTCCAGTAACGGTATTGACAAGCGACTCCGAGCCGCCATTTAATTTGACGCGTTTCACTGGCCGATCGCCCCGCATAAAGCCCATACCAACTTACCGACGGGCATCCATCGAGATTGCACGTTATAATCCCCACCTGATGAAACCGCTGATGAACGCTGCACAAATTGATAAAGCGCTAAATAACATCAGCGATCAAATTTTGGCCAATTTGCTCGCAGAATCGGCGGATATATCGAAACTGGCCTTGGTGGGCATCCGTCGCCGGGGTGAGATTTTAGCCAGCCGTCTGAGCGACCGCCTGTCGCCCCAACTAAAATTCAAGCCGCCCGTGGGGGCTTTGGATATTACGCTGTATCGCGATGACGCCATGCGCGCACCGCTGACGATCCCGTTGGGAACCGAGATGAATTTTCGGCTCGACGATCGACCCGTGATATTGGTTGACGATGTGCTATTTACCGGTCGGTCCGTACGCGCCGCTTTAGACGCCATGGTCGATTTTGGCCGCCCGCAATTCATCCGGCTTGCGGTGCTTTTTGACCGCATGGGCCGGGAATATCCGATTGCCGCGGATTTTGTCGGAGAGCGGGTCAATGTGGATCGTCATTCCGTTATAGTTGTTGAGCTTAAACCAATGGATGCTCTGGACCGGGTGGTCATCAAACCAAATGCCAAAAAGGAAAGGGCCACATCGTGACATTAGCCCAGCAACATTGGACGCGCCCCCACCTGCTCACCCTTGAGCAACTTTCCGTCCAGGAAATAACCGCCCTGCTTGATACCGCGCAGGCACTGAAGGAGGTTTCCACCCGCAGTATTAAAAAGGTACCCGCGCTGCGCGGGAAGGTGGTGGTGAACCTGTTTTTTGAAGATTCAACCCGTACGCGCACCAGCTTTCGTCTGGCCGCCCAGCGTTTAAGCGCCGATGTGGTGGATTTTGCCGTTTCCACCAGCAGTGTCAGTAAAGGTGAAACGCTGGCCGATACAGCCCGCAACATTGAAGCTATGGGTGTCGATGCCATTGTGATCCGCCACCGCAGCAGCGGCACACCGGAGGTGCTTAGCCGTCAGGTCTCGTGCAGCGTGATCAATGCCGGGGACGGCGCGCATGAACACCCCACCCAAGGGCTTCTGGATGTGTTTACCATTCAAGAATCACTCCGCAAAACCGGCCGCAAAATATCGGATATTCACGCCGCGATTGTTGGCGACATCATCCATTCCCGTGTGGCACGAAGCAATTTGTGGGCGTTAACCAAACTGGGAGCCAAAGTGACGCTGGTCGGCCCGAGCACCATGTGTCCCAAATCGATGGAAAAGCTTGGCGTATCGGTGAGCCACGACCTCGATGCCGTGCTGCCGCATGTGGACGTGGTCAACATGCTGCGCGTGCAGTTTGAACGCCTTACATCGGCCGCATTCCCATCGGTGCGTGAATATCACCATTTCTTCGGGCTTACCGCTGCCCGCCTGGCGCGCTGCAAACCGGATGTATTGGTGCTGCATCCGGGCCCTATGAATCGCGGGCTGGAAATAAGTTCTGCCGTCGCCGACGGCCCCAAATCCGCCATACTGCGACAGGTATCCAATGGCCTGGCGGTGCGCATGGCGGTGCTGTACCTTTGCGTGGGCGCAGCAGCCACACAAAATGCGGAGTGATTTAAGCGGCGACGCGTTCGGTCTACGGGCAAAGAAAGTGCGGCCCCATGGAGCGGGAACATAGGCAAGCGCGTTCAGGCGATGGTGTACTGGGTTCTATCCGCGATAATTATAAAAACAATAGGCGTGGTACCTGAAACTGAGGCCGCCAGACTTTTTTTGCTAATACTGGTGCGATATTCGGGCTACGAGATTAGGGGATGGAATATAGCCGAAGGACCGGCTACATCCCCTTTGAGAGTGGGTACCAGTTGGAGGTCCGTTTGCCCCCCAGCGCGGTCGCGACTGCAGCGCGAAACTGCGCCAACGATCCCTTGGGGGGCAGGCAGGACATACACGCCGTTGGTAGCACGACCACCGCGTCGTAGACCACGCCGCTTCGCGACGATATCTTGTTGGCAGAAACCTGCCATCTACCAAGCGGTATTTCCTGCCGCAAATGTTGGAGGTGCGTATCCAGCCTTAGCAAAATCGCGTCAGCGCCGGGCCGGTCTCCGATCCAGAAAATCATCAGGGCCGCTTTTCGAGCATCTCCGCCCGGGGCGTAATTGATATCGAGGTTGGCAGAGCATACGATTGGCCGATCTATGGTACTGCCACGCGCTCGCTTCAGCGCCAAGAATATCTTGTGGTCTGCGACGGCTTGGGCGGACCGTCCCCCGCCGAAGAATACGTTGGCTTCCCATTTTCGGTCGTAGCGAACGAGGCTCTCCGATATTCGTGACGCTCTGGACACCTCTCGAACTATAATCCACGTGGCAGCGCTGAAACAAACGCCTGAAATCATTGCCACGACATATAACTGCCAGACACGATGAGGTTTACCGCTGGGTGTTTCGTTATTCATCTGCCAGTACCTCCCAGGACTTTAGCCGGCGGCCCGAGGCTCAATGTGATACCCCGTGCACGCTACCGATGCCAGAAATACTCGCCGAAATTGAGTCGGACCCCATGTCGCCAGCCCCGGCACTGCCTATGCCAAAAAAGGCATCCTCAATTTCAGTGTATTGTGTGGCCTTCAGCGCCTGAACCCCCTCTTCGACGAGGATAGCGTGGGCGTAAGCGAGCTTTAATTGCTCAAGTTCGTTGTCGGTGAAGCAACGGCCGGGGAAGCCGGGCCTGCAATTTTGGGGCGACCACGTTATTCCCGAATTCAGGGAATAATAGGTGTAATATGTCCGAATGCGCGGTGTTCCAAAAATGTCGTTGTACCAGCTCGGCGTTACGATGTGCTCGAACCCTATTACGCATCCGCCGAGGTTCGGAGCGTAATAGGGGGCCCAGCGGCCCAAATACCGTCGTGTACCACAACCCTTCAGCATCCACATTCCCCACCGGGCTGCTTTGGACGAATTGATACGCATTCGCCCCATTCACATACTGTGCCGGGTCCTGCTCCATCCACCGTCCAAGCGCTGCACTGTAATCGCGGTAGCGTTCATAATATAAACCTGTTACCGCATCCAGCGTCATGCCCTGATACAAATTATTAACCATTGGCACCGTGCCGGACGGGGTTGCCGAAAAGTCCGCATTTAATATCGTCACACTGCCATACGGGCTGTACACGTAACGCTGCACCACACCCCAGCTTTGCGTCGTGCTGTTGTAGCCAACAAATCCCGTCGTGTTGAGCCAGGGAGGGCGAAATCCCGATGCGAAACGGAACCGCGTATCGGGATTCCAGTTGGCATCCTGCTTAAAGTACAAACGCAAATCGGGTGGCGAGATTTTGGCGCCACGCTTTTTCTGCCGCGCGGGGTAGGCAAGATGCCCGTACCACACCCGTGCAATGGCGGGCGGCTCTTCTCCCCGCACCAGTTTCTCACCAACTGCAACCATACAAAAATCCCAATCGCTACGTCAGAGTTTTACCACGGCCCGCGGCTACGCGATCATAGAGTGCGTCTGGTGCCAAATCAGCCCCGTTTGGCCAACATACCACCCCAAACTCGTCCACATACACCTGGGCAAAAAGCTTCTCATCGCGCAGTGGTTCAAATACCTCCCCGAATAGTCGGCTAGCCAAATCCAAATCGCCCCGAAGGCCATCCGCAAACTCGACCTCGAGCCTGTAGCCGGAGATCGCACGTGCAAGTTTTACCCTTTTATGATTCATCGCTCATTACTCCAGAGGATCAATCTGCCTGAGGGGCTTGTGTTCTGCGGCCAAAACCCAGTCAGTCAATAGTTCCTGTCGATGCAAAGCCGCCCACTCAAGCACCATCGCCATCGCCCTTCGCGGCAGACGGCCATCACGAACTTCCAACGTATCAATCAGGATCACAACTGAATGCTCCTGATAATAGGCGTGAAAACGAGGTGGGGCATGGTCATCGTAATACATCCGGATGATGATCCCAAAAAATAAGCTGATGGTCGGCATCAGGTCGAGTCCATAATCTCAGTTATCTTGCCGCAAACCTGCCCCGTCCGAACTGGCCAGCACACTCGCAGCGAGCGCATTTTACCCTATTCTCGGAGACGCCCACAAACGGCCTGTTACCGTTTATTGAAAAATCGGGCAGTCCCACCGTAACCTTGGCCACTGGGCGGGTAAAAAGCCTGCCGCCACCCCATTTAGCCGCGTGCATGGTGCACGCGTGACGATGCATGACCCATCCGGCCGCCCCGTTTTGATCCCAACATGCACCAAACCCGGAACGCCGACCGATTATTTTTTCATTAACTACGACCATCAACCAGCCTCACAACTGGAATCAATAACTGGGAACATAACGCGCGGGGGTGCGGGGTGCAACGAAAACGTGGAGATTCTTTCGCACACGAATGCGTCATGCGTTAGCGCGCCGGGACAAGCCCGGCGGCTAAATGGGGCGTTCTCATATCAAATGTTTTAAGTTTTAACTTTGCGAACACTGCGGTGAGGGAAACGAGTTTGCACCGCCAAGAGCGCGAAGAGCGCGAAGACTGGGCGCGGCGTGATGTCGTATTTTTTTAATTCTCTCCGTGGCTCCGAGGCTCTGCGCGAGATCATAACAATCTCTCTGTGTGACATAATGTATCATGCCGTTGGCATGATGATGTTTATTTTTCGGCGCGCAGAGAAAAAGAGACACAGAGGTTGTCTCATAGGATCATTCACGCAATATTGGCCGCATCACGACAATTGGGCAGGCCCATATCCAATATGCTTGGCGTTTCTTGGCGTCCTCCGCGCCCTTGTATGTTGAAATCGGTGGAAAAGAAACGCGCCATAAAGTCTAATGTGCTTCGTTGCGTCGGCGGGACGACGAGCGAAGCGAGGAGTCACGACGAGCGAAGCGAGGAGTCACGACGACGCAACGCCCGGCCCACGACCGATCGCGCCCAGGCCTTCCACGGCCGTCGCGAAGCTTGGTCCAAGCCGGTCGCGTGTCGTTTCACCCGAACAGCCGACTGAGCTCCTGCCTCGCTTGGGACGCTCGCATTCGCAAGAAAGGGTATCCGTGACTACTTCTTCCATTCCATCCGCCGTGTTCGTTGGTATCGACGTCTCCAAATTGCAATTGGATGTCGCACGCTCTGACCATGACGGTCTTCAGAGCTACCCCAACGACCCCACTGGAATCCATCGCATCATCGAGGCCCTCCAAACGATCACCTTGGGCACCGTCGTGGTCGAATCCACCGGAGGTCTCGAACGTCCGTTGGTGGATGCGATGCTCGATGCCGGTCTGCCGGTCGCATTGGTCAACCCCGGACAAATCCGTCACTTCGCCAAGGCCTTGGGTATCCTGGCCAAGACCGACGCCGTGGATGCACATGTACTCATGGAGTTCGCACGTAAGGCGGCCCCGAGACTGGCCATGAAACGCTCTAAAATTCAGGTCGAATTGGATGCTTTGGTGACCTGCCGACGGCAACTGCTGCAGTCCCGCACGGAACAATCCAATCGTCATCAAAGCACCGTCAACACCTCAGCCCGAAAAGCCATCCAAGCGGTGCTTAAAACCCTCGACAAACAAATTGCCAGCTTGAATGACCAGATTGCCCGGCTCATCGAGTCCGATGACGACCTGAGCCACCGTAATCAAATCCTGCGGAGCGTCCCGGGGGTGGGTCCCGTACTTGGTGCCACGCTTCTGGCGGAACTGCGCGAGCTCGGCGACACCGGCCGCCGCGAGATATGTGCTCTCGTCGGCGTGGCACCTTTCAATCGTGACAGCGGACGCTTTAAGGGCAAACGTTCCATCCGCGGAGGACGTGCCGCAGTACGCAACGTTCTGTATATGGCCACCATTACGGCCATCCGATCAAACCCCGTTATCAAGGCTTTCGCCAATCGCTTGCGTGAAGCTGGAAAGCCATCCAAAGTCATCATTGTCGCCTGTATGCGAAAACTGTTGTCCATCCTTAATGTTATGATTCGCGAGGATATTCCATGGGACCAACTCAAAATCGTAAAAAACGCTTGACAACCAACACAGCCGCTTCGCGGTGAATCAGGGTAATTATTTGCACCGCCAAGCGCCAAGAGCGCGATGTCTGGGCGCGGCGTGATGTCGTATTTTTTTAATTCTCTGCGTGGCTCATCGCGAGATCGTAACTCTTCTCTGTGTGACATAATGTATCATGCCGTTGGCATGATGATATTTGTTTGTTTTTTGGCGCGCAGAGAAAAGAGCCACAGAGGTCGTGGCGCAGGATCAAATGCGAATTATTGGCCACATCATGACAATTAAGCAACTCCGGGCAAGCCCGGAGCTATGTACGGGTGGGCGGGAAACCCCGCCATCAATGCGGTGAATCAAGGTACCTATCTGAACCGCTGAGAGCCAAGGACGCGAAGGATTTTCGTCGAGTGGGAGCGTGCCGGGACAAGCCCGGCGGCTAAATGGGCCGTTCCCATACCGAATATTGTTACTGTTAACTTTGCGAACCTCGCGGCGGGGCATTCTTTCGTATTTTTTTAGTTTTTTTTATTCTCTCTGCGGCTCTTCTACAAAAGTCAAGCACGATAAAGGTGGGGGATGCCGGTGTAATTCCCAGCGTTCAGCAGTATTGTATTGCGTCGGGAGGCATGTTGAGGTTACACTTTTCCCTCGGGTGTAGCTTTGGGTAATCTCGCGATGTGGATCGAGCGCGATCAATCCCTATGCCAGTCAAAATTGACGGCTGTGAGATAAGACGCGAACCGATCGAGCCGAAATTACCTTTATCACGAGCGATCAAGCGATGGCAAATATTCCTTCCAGGAAAACGTTCAAACTGCCGCACGTTTTAATAACCCGGCGCGACGCCCTGATGACGCTCGCCTCCACGTCTATTTATGCGGTCGCACCCGCTGGTTTAGCCGACGTTACCAAGGCCGCGGGACAGGACGATAAGGCTGATTTTCGTTACGAAAGCGGACGATACGAATAATAAATGGACGTCGGATGTGGGTAACAGCATCTCATTTTTCGTCATTTCCGGCGACAAAACCGATGACATTTATGAGGGCTATCGGCACTTGACGGGAGTGGCCCATCTTCTGCCCAAAACCGCATATGGTTACATCCAGAGTAAATGCATCTATCCGACTCAGAAGCAATTGATGGAAGTGGCGAGCGGATATCGGGATAGAAAGCTGCCACTTGATATTCTGGTCGTGGACTTTTTGAACTTTCGCATTGAAGGCAACATGGATCTGGATCGGAGGCGGTGGCCACATCCGGCGGCGATGAATCGTGAGCTTGGGCGTATGGGCATCCGGACGATGATCAGTGTCTGGCCGCACGTCGCGACGGATTCGCGCTACTACCAGATGCTCAAGGGGAAGGGTTGGTTCATCCAGAAGGCCGATGGATCACCGGACCAGTCCTGGTGGGGCAATGATTTCGGCCCGGACATCGACCCGACCAATCCTGAGGCGGCTGAATGGTTTTGGAGCGTGATACGGGATAACTACATTCATAAGTACGGTTTCAGTTATATCTGGCTGGACGAGACAGAGCCGGATATTGATCCTGAGCATGACTTTTACAGCATTGGCGGCGGCAACCGATATTTTAATGTTTACCCATTATTTGAAACGGGGGCGGTGTATAATGGTTTTCGGCGCGATTTTGGCGATAGTCGCAGAGTGTTAATACTGGCCCGGGCCGCCTATCTGGGTGCCCAGCGGCATGGCACAGTGTTCTGGTCCAGCGACATCATGGACACCTGGGATATGCTGCGGCGATCTGTCACCGCGGGCCTCAACTTTACGGCCAGCGGCATGCCCTGCTGGTGCACGGACATCGGCGGCTATGCCCGGCGTCCAATTCATGCCTACTATCGCCCCGAACGCAAGCCGCTTGTAAGCCCCAATGGCGCTGCCGATGAGGTGGGTGCCTATTCGGACTACCCCGAGTTATATGTGCGCTGGTTTCAATGGGGTGTGTTCCAGCCCGTGATGCGATCGCACGGCGAACGACGGTACAACGAGGTGTGGTCTTACGGTCGAGAGGCAACGCCGATTCTTGAGAAATATCTTCGCTTCCGTTATCAGTTGCTGCCATACACCTATTCCCTAGCCTACCGTACCTATCGAACTGGTGCTCCCTACATGCGGGCATTGTGGATGGATTTTCCCCATGACCCAAACATCGCAAATATTTCTGATGAATATATGTTCGGGCCCGCATTTCTGGTCGCGCCGGTGACCGTGCAGGGAGCAACCAGCCGCGAGGTATATCTGCCATCAGGTTGCGACTGGTATAACTTCTGGACCAATGAGCGGCTGCACGGAGGGCAAACCATCAAGGTAAATGCCCCCATTGAAATCATACCCATCTTTGTACGCGCTGGATCGATTGTCCCGCTGGGAAGCGCTATTCTCAATACTTCTCAACCACAGAAGGTTGCGTCGCTGAGGGTTTATCCCGGGGCCGATGCGGACTTTGATCTGTATGCGGATGATGGCGAAACTTACCAGTATGAGACTGGGAAATGTACGATCACGCATCTCCATTGGGACGAAAAAAGCCGTAAGCTGAATCAAACGGCAACTGCGCGGGCCCTTTTAGATGAGACTGTGGTGGACGTCATTCAAGCCGCCAGCGACCGATGAACCGACATCGGGATAGAACAATTGGTGTGGGTTTACCACAAATCAGTGCCCAAAAAGCCCGTGCAGAAGGCCCTTCACCTGCCCCTTAATCCCTTTGCCAATGCTCTTAAGCGGATGGCTGGTGAGTTTAATTTGTGGTGAGGACGTGCTGCCGGCCAACTTCAACGGAATAGGCAAAGTCAGGCCTCCGCCGGTAATGTTCAGGTCTACATTCATCTGATTATCGAGTGATACCCAGCCCCCCATATCCAAACCGAAAGATGACAACACCAGTTTCATATTTTTATAACTGACACGACCATTCTTAAGCGCAAATTGCGTGGGGCGTATGCCGCTGTCTGCAATACTGATATTGCCCCCCAGCGGACCGGCCAGAGCTGAAACTTGGCCAACGAACGGTGCATTGGTCGTCAGATGCGTAATGCTGACCGTGCCCAAGGCCGTTCCGTTCTTTTTCATGGCCGACGATGCGAGCGGAATATAGGCATTTTTCAGCGACATATTCAGCAGGCCTTGGACGTTCAGGAGCGCCGGGTTACCCTTGTTGCCCCACGTCAGTGGCAAAAATTTGAGAATGCTGGCCCCCATCGGGGCGTTGATCTGCACATTTTTGGCCAGTTGCAACGGTGAACTAAGCACGTATACCGGCACATTTCCGGTAAGGTCGATGTATCCACCTAAATTTAAAGTACCCTGATTGGCGGGGACTGCGGTGGGGATAATATTAATATGCCCAGCCGATTCGGAAAATCCGACCGACCCCGGCCCCAGAACCGTGCCGTCATATGTCAAATTGGTGAACTTTAAGGCCGTCGACGCAATGGTGAGTTGCCGGGCCGCCAGCAGCCCGGGCTTGGATGTCAGCGGGCCAGTTACCACCAGCGGCATGGTTCCGCTGCCGGTAGCGGTAAGGTTTGGCGGCAGAAATGGTTTAAGCAGCGCGACCAATCGGGCCAGATTGTATTGCAGGGAACCGTGCAGGTTTTCAATGCCGCCGGGTCCCCACGCCAATACCGATTCCCGCGCGATGGTGAGTGTCGTGCCTGACGAAGATTTACCCGACGACGCCCCAATTTCACATGTATGGGTAGCCGTAAATAATTTCTTCTGCATATCGGCTTGGCCGACCAACTTTACCAGAAGATTGGTCGGTGAGAGTGTTTGCTTGGTTGACGGCAGCACCATCTGATACCCATGCACCTGCGAATTGAGCATCATGGTGAGAATCTGCCCGCGCCGCAGTGCGGCGGCCTTCAGCGTAAGTTGCCCCGCCAGTTTGGAACCCGCCGGCAATTTGCCCATGTTGATAAGGAGATTTTGCAGCTTACCCAAATCGGCGGCAGCTCGAATCGACGGCGCTGCAAGTTCCTGTCTTTGCGGAGTGGATGTCCAAATGACTGGCTTGCTGACATCCACCAACACTAGCCCATCACCCGATTTGACTGCCAACTGCGACACCGTTATGCGGTGCGTTTTGCCGGTATGCACCGTGGCGGCAAGGGACACATTCAAATCAGGCTCGGCAAACGGTGCCGTGCCCTTGGTTCCACCGGAGAGGGAGAGTTGTCGCAAGTGAAGCGCCAATTGCGAAACCTTCAACCGACCTGGCTGATAACTGATATCAATGGGTGAATTTTTAATATCACCCGCTAACTGATACATCGGCACCGACGGACTGATGGCCTGGATCAATCGCCACAACGGCTGCAAATGGACACTGACCAAATTTAAATTCAGATGCTGAATGTCGATTGGTGACGGCGTGATGGCCGCGGCAGCGGTCATATCCATCAGTTGAGGCGATTGCACAGCCAATTGGCCGATGATTGATTTGAGTTTTCCCTTAATCATCTGCAGTTTGGCGGAAATGGGCAGCGTAACGGAGGCAATGTGGACAGGAGCCGATTTACCGTCTGACTGATACATCAGATGCTGAAATGCCAAGGTCAGCACTACATGGGGCCGAGCGGTTCGAATATTTGAAAGCCGCCCCTTGGCCGAAAAATCACCATTAACACTTTTACCGTCCATTTCAATAAATGGACTTAGCTCCTGCTGCAGTAAGCCGAGATTGAAATTAGACACAAGGGAATAACTCAGGTGCGCAGCTTTGTGACTTGATTGCAGCCCCACGCGCCAGATGGACGCCGCGGAGGTGCGGCCCGTCTGAAAGGTATCAATTTTATCAACCGACCAGTGCCCCACTTGCCGGATGGCCAAGGCATTGACGGTCAGTGGATCAATTTCAGACGGCGTACCTTTCCATCGGCATTTTTGTGCCGAGATGGTTAACAGCAGTTTGCCGGTGGATACAGTTCCGCGACTGGCAAGTTGCGCCTGAAGCACAGCCTGACCGGTCTTAACTTGGAACGGCAGGTGATTAAGGTGCAGCGTATGACGAAAAGCATCGGTGAACAGGGCGGTATTTACGGTGGATCGCACAGATAAACTTGTATGCCCCCAATTGCCATTGGTGGAGCGCAGATCGCCCAGCCGCGAGAGATTAACGGCACCTGCGGCGGAAATATTAAATGCCGGGCATTGGAGAGCGATTTGTTCGATATTGAGGCGATCCGCATCCCAAACCATATCGACGGGTATCTGCAAATTCCCCAGCACTGGGTGATCGCCATGGAGTAATTTACCGCCGAGCGAGAGGGTATCAATCTGCATCCGACCGCTGATACGCCCCTGCCGCGCTTTGTTGCTTACCATGGCGAGCCGACCGTGCATGACACCCCCCAATTGCACGGGCAAGTTGAAGCGTTTCAGATAAGAGAGATATATGTGCGACATCTTCAGTGCGAGGTTGCCGGTGATCGCGGAGAGGGTTTTGAGGTGCCGATCGACAAATGGGGATAGTTGTCCATTCAGGCTTAAGGTAGACGCTTTAACTCCTCCCCCACCTGCAAAAGCGTGCAGCGCAATTGATATGGGACCACCGGTGGTATCACCGCTGAGGCGCAAGCTGCCATAAGCCTTTTGTGCATGCTGATGGGAAGGCATCTTCCAGATTATTGGGGATAAATCGCCTTGAAGCTTAATGGCCACCGGTGGAAGAGCCACCGAATGAGCCATGCTGGCGGTAACTGTTTGCGTGGCATGGGCACCACGGGCCGTTGCGACATCGGCGGTAAGACTGAGCGTGCCACCGGAAAAGGTTGCTCCCTGAGGTACTTTCAGCATGTGTGGAAACTGCTTGATGGCATCTGACAGGACGGACTGAACTTTGATCGCCAACTTCGCCGTCCCGCTGGCCTTTTGTTTTCCGTGCCGCAAAATGGCTAAAAGGGCTTGCCAAGCACCTTTGCCCGATACGGATATTGTGCCAAGTTGCGAACTTGAGAACGTGCAGTTTTCAATTTGGTACATGGGCGTCGGCCCGCTGACGTCGAAGAGCGTATTGATTCTGACGTTGACCGTGCCGATGTCGGGCTTATCGCCTTTTAGCATGGCTCCGCGCAAGCGCACTCCAGTGGCGCGCAGGGCAATTTTGCTGTTAATCGCGGCATGTGACTGAATATGAGCGGCCGCATCGAGCGACAACATACCCTGTGCTTTGATATGCAGGCCGCTGCTGGCAAGAAGCGGATTGAGGCAAGCGAGTTCCAAATGTTGCGTTTGCACTTCTGCCGAGCCGGTAATTTTTTGCAATGGGAGCAGTCCGTTCCGATCAAAAGCCACTGCCTGGATTAGCAGACTTATTTTTGCCGGTGTGGCGTTGCCCAGCCCTGTCGCTGCCGAGAAGGCGATGTGCGACGGCTTGGAACTGCGAGTATTAAATGTGGCGGCAAACTGCACCCCTGATGCCTTGAGCGGTGGTTCTCCCACAGTAAGCCACGTAAGCTTCTGGATGGAAAGTTTTATGCGGCCCGCAAACACAGGAATGACACTGGCCGTGGCAGAAGGCTTTACGGACGGGGATGTCGGCGTTGCTGACGCAGGTTTTGCGGGAGCGGCGGCGGAGGCAGCTTTTGATATTCGGCTGGCCACCGCCTGAAGCAGATTTAGTTTGCCATTCACGGTAGCCAGACGGAGGGAAGCCACGGGAATATCAATGGTGCCAAGTTGGTGCCAGTTGGTCAGCAGGGCCAGAAGTGATAAGTGGGTTTTGACGGCCGCATCTTTCACAACAACGGTGCCTTCAGGGTCTAAAAGAGTTACGTGCGAGACCGACAGCGGACTCAACCAACCAACAGACAGGTTGCCAATTTTTACCTTACCGGCAATTCGACTGTTGATTTGAGAGACAATCAGCCGCACGCCCGGCCCGGTGCAGAGCAAACTGGGCAGCAGAGCGACAAAAAGTACAACCAAGACCACAATACCCCCGAGACCGATGAGCCATTTTTTGCGGCGTGATTTTTTGGCCGGGGCATTGATATTTGTGGGTTTTTCATCGGGCATGGCTCTTCGTTCCTCAATATTACAATCATCTCACTCTAACCGTGCCACTAATTATAACCGCCCCATCAACCGATCGGTTAGAGCTTGAATTTAGGCGCCGGCCCCCTACCATTAACTCGACACCGAGTCGCTGACGTCTTTGCGTTTGGGACCTCCCGCGTTTCAATACGTCACGGTAAACTGTGGGACGAGGTGACCAACCATTTGGAGAGATGCCATGACCGCCATGGGTTTTGACCTTATCCCACCGCTGACGGCCAATGCCCGTTACCAACCGTCATTTCGTATCGCAGACGTAATTGATGGCCGGGCCCGGCTGACGGAAGCACAGTTACTGGAACTTTATTGCAACGCCCCCCTCTCGCAGCTTGGCGGCTATGCAGCGGCCATGACCGAGCGGCTATGCCCCGAGGATTACCGAACCTATGTGATCGACCGCAACATCAACTACACGAATATTTGCACGGCACGCTGCACCTTTTGCGCTTTCAAGCGCAACGATCCCAATGCTCCAGACGCGTACACGCTGGATAATGACGCGATTTATGAAAAAATTCGCGAATTGATTGCCATCGGCGGCACGCAGATTCTCATGCAGGGGGGAATGAACCCGGCCCTGCCGATTGGCTATTATGAAAATTTGCTTGCGGGTATTCGCGAGCAATTTCCTCATATTCATATTCACGCCTTCAGTCCGCCGGAGTTTGTGGAATTTTCGCGTTTTTTCAATATGCCAGTGAGGGAAATTCTTCAGCGTTTTCAAGCCTGCGGACTGGCGACGGTTCCCGGCGGCGGTGGCGAGATATTTTCCGACCGGGTCCGCAGCCGCATCGGCCCCGGAAAATGCACCGGCGAAGAGTGGCTGGACGTGATGTCGGAGGCGCATAAACTCGGTATGTTTACCAGCGCTACCATGCTGATCGGTCATATCGAAGATATCGCGGATCGCATTGACCATCTTCGGCGGCTGCGGCAGAGGCAGGATTGGGCCCTCGCCAATGCCCCCGCCCACTACACGGCATTTATCCATTGGACCTACCAGCCGGAAAACACGCCGCTGGATAAAAAACGCAAGTGGAACCCCGACGATGGCAAAGCATTTGAATTTGACAATGGCCGTACGGTACGGCTGGCCGACGCCCATGAATATTTGAGGATGCTGGCGCTGTCGCGTCTGTATCTGGATAATTTCCGTAATTTGCAAAGCAGTTGGGTGACTATGGGGCCTAAGATTGGTCAATTGGCCCTGTTCTTTGGGGCCAATGACATGGGTTCAGTTATGATGGAGGAGAATGTTGTCAGTTCCGCCGGCACAACCTACTGCTTGTCCGAAGAAATGATTTGCCGAATTATTCGCGATAGCGGCTGGATACCGGCGCAGCGGAATCAATACTATGAGGTACTCAAGCGGCATGATGGGCCGGACTCCCCGGACCGTCGCCATCGGTCGGCACCACCCACACGACGGCGGCAACATATCATCACGCCCGATGACGCTGCGGCGTACAAGTCGGCGGCGTTGAGCATCAGCGCCAAGCGGCGATCTGTTTAACGAGCGACAACGGAAGGACCGCCGCCGCCAAGCCGCCCACCTCACACATGAGTCGGATTTACACAGCAATTGCCAATACCGCCGCCAAGCCGTTATACTTTCAGGGCTGGAAACGGGCTGGCAGACGGTGACCTCGGGCTTAAATGCCGGATTTGCAGTAGGGACAACGTGAGAATGCTCGTAACATTGAGTTAGAACCGCACTTGGCCCTTGTCGGCTCGGCATGCGGTCGCCGACATGGGCTGGGGGTGCGTGCAGGTGTCGTACACGCCGCAATAGCACTTGACCATTACTTAAAGTGATGATTTGGATTTACCGCTGAATGCGGGGTTGAAGCGACGGCTTCTAAAAGCAGAAATCAGTTTACAGCAAAGGAATTTTGAAGGGTTTAATTATGGCAAGAGATTTATTACGTTATCGCAACATTGGTATTGCAGCCCATATCGACGCGGGTAAGACCACGGTATCCGAGCGTATTTTGTTTTACACCGGCAAGACACACAAGATTGGTGAAGTGCATGAAGGCACGGCCGTGATGGACCATCTTGAGGAAGAGCAGCAACGCGGTATTACCATCACCGCCGCAGCCACCACTTGCCCGTGGCGTCTATTTGGTAAGCCGGATGGGGATGAGTACATCATCAACCTGATCGACACTCCTGGCCACGTCGATTTCACCGTTGAGGTGGAGCGTTCGCTGCGTGTGCTGGATGGTGCAGTGGCAGTCTTTGATGGCCGCGAGGGCGTAGAAGCACAATCTGAAACGGTTTGGCGACAGGCCACCAAGTACAAGGTGCCGCGGCTCTGTTTTATTAACAAGATGGACAAGGTGGGAGCGGACTTTGAGTTCTGCGTGCGGACAATCAAAGACCGCCTGGGAGCTCATCCCGTACCGATCCAGATACCGATCGGCGCATCGGAAAATTTTGGCGGCGTCATCGATCTGTTGGAAATGAAGGCGTATAGTTGGGAAGAGGATTCCAAGGGCCGCAATTGGGGGGAAATACCCATTCCGGCCGATCACACGGCCAAGGCCGACCAGGCGCGGGCTTACATGATTGAAAAGGCGGCGGAATGTGACGACGCCCTGATGGAGAAATATCTCTCCGAGCAGCCCATCTCCAATGATGAAATTAAAGCCGCCCTGCGCAAGGGTACCTGTGCAAGCGCCATTAACCCGGTGCTCTGCGGGTCGGCGCTAAAATATAAGGGCGTACAGTTATTGCTCAACGCAGTGGTTTACTACCTGCCCAGCCCATTGGATAAACCACCGATTGTGGGCCATGACCCGCGCGACAAAAACAAAGAAATCATCCGTCACGCGGATATCACCGAGCCATTCTGCGGAATTGTGTTCAAAATTGTCAGCGATCAGCATGGTGATTTGAGTTATCTGCGAATTTATTCTGGTAAGTTGGAATCAGGTGCCCGCATCATCAATTCCACGCGTGATAAGCGTGAGATCGCATCGCGTATCTGGGAAATGCACGCCGCTGAACGACATCAACGAGACTACGCCGAAGCTGGCGACATTGTGGGCATCGTGGGCTTTAAATACGGCCTGACAGGCGATACGGTCTGCGATCCGGACCATCCGATCATCCTGGAAAAGATGGAATTTCCGGAACCGGTCATCAGCATGTCCATTGAGCCGAAAAGTGCCAATGATAAAAATAAGCTCGGCGAGGCGCTGACGGTACTGCGGCGCGAAGACCCGACATTCCGCAGCAACTTTGACCCTGAAACGGGTCAGACGATCATCCACGGCATGGGTGAACTGCACCTGGAAATTATCGCCAACAAGCTAAAACGCGATATGAAAGTGGACGTGATGGTCGGCAAGCCAAAGGTGGCTTACAAGGAGACCATCACCAAGTTGGCCGAAGCCCAGGGCAAGCACGTGAAGCAATCGGGTGGTCGTGGTCAGTACGGCGATTGCTGGATCAAGCTTGAGCCATACACGCCGGTGGAAGGGGACGATTCAGAGGATACGCTCCTTTTTGTCAACGAAATCAAGGGTGGAGCGATTCCACGCGAGTATATTCCGTCGGTGGAACATGGCGTGCGGCAGGCCGCGAAGTCGGGTGTACTCGGCGGCTTCCCGATGTTGAACATGAAGGTATCGCTGTTTGACGGCAGCTACCACGATGTTGACTCATCGCAGATTGCCTTTGAGCAGGCGGGTATTTTGGCGATGCAGGCAGCGGCTAAAAAGGCCGGGCCGGTATTGCTTGAGCCAATCATGAAACTGCAGGTTACGACTCCGATTGAATTTGCTGGGCCGGTGCAGGGCGATCTGAGCAGCCGTCGGGCCATGATCGAAAATACCGAAAATCGTGGTATTGCCCAAGTTATCGACGCTACGGTTCCGCTGGCAAGTATGTTCGGCTACGCCACCGATCTGCGTTCCCTCACCCAGGGTCGGGCCAGTTACACGATGGAGCCACATAGCTACGCACAGGTGCCAAACAACGTGAAGGAAACGGTTTTGGCCAGCTTAAAATAAGGCACCTGACGTCGCGATTTCAGATTGCGGCGTTAAACGGGATATAGCCGCCGAGGCATTAACTTGCACCGGCGGTTTTTCTTTTAATGTCCATATATATCGTTATAACGATTTTTATATACGTTAAAAGGTAAATATGACGCATTTTAAGTCTTATAACATGGTTTTTTGCCATTTACGGCTTTGTTTATACCGCCGTAACCCGGTAGAATACTGCATGTCGGGTGGGCACTTCGAAAAGCTTGGGTGGTTAAATCAAACTTGCTGGTGTCGGCTCAAATGAGGGCACCCGATGTGTGAGAGTGAAGATTGCAGATAAAGAGTTTTTGCCAAGGATGGCTGATGGACGCACGGACGCAAATGGTGGTTCTTGGAGATTTGCGACATGCGGCGATCACGGCATCTAAACCGTGGCGAATTATGGGAACTCGGGGCCTTGATGGGCCTGCTTGTTTTGTTGTTTTTTGGATTGAGCCTCTTTTGGCGGATGGGGCACATTCCACGGCTATTGGCCAGCGGTGAATCACTCCGTCCGGCCACTAAAACCAATGCGATACGTCCCGCTGTGCAGGTGATGCCAACGGCCATTCATCCGGCCAGCCCGGAAAAAAGGACTGCTCCCGCCATCCAACCAAATGTGGTTCGCAGCGTGGTGCGTGCACAGCCGGCGGTTCGCCGCCCAGTTTTGAAGCGGATGGTTCATAGGGGCTTTTGGTACCACGGTAGGTATTTTGTGCCTTGGGAGCATCTGCGGCTGGTGGTGACCAGCTACGCCCCCGATCGCTTCTGTTGTTGGCCGTATCCGGGAACAACCACAGCATCGGGCAAAAGCGTCTGGACCAACGACGGACATCTGGTAGCTGCGGACACCCGTCTGATACCCATGGGAATGATGGTGCGCGTGCCGGGTTATGATGCAGATCGGCCGGTACCAGTATTGGACCGAGGCGGTGCGATTAAGGGGTATCGGCTGGACGTGCTTTCGCCGACGCTTTGGCAGGCACAACACTGGGGCCGCAAATTGTTGATGGTTGAAATATACCGTCCGGTTGCACACCCATGAGTTGGCCGCGAAGATAGAGACGTGCCGACTGCAATTATTGTAAACGCGGATGATTTTGGATTTTCGCCGGGCGTCACCAACGCCATTATAGACTCTCACCGCCGGGGAATATTAACCAGCACCACCCTCATGTGCACCATGCCGGACGCCGCGCGTGCAGCCAAGCTGGCGACGGGTGAGCCGAAGTTGGGTGTTGGCATTCATTTATGCCTGACACAAGGCACACCATTGGCAGGTGAATTGCGGGTGCTGGCAAAAGCGGGTGCAAACGGACAGGCGGCGAGTTTGAATCAATCGGTGCCCGAACTTTTGCATAAGTTGCAATGGTATCGCGCAGCGCGAAATGAGGCTCGGCGCGAATGGCAGGCGCAAATTGAATTTGCACTGGCGGCCGGCATAAAACCCACCCACCTGGACAGCCATAAGCACGTTCATCATTGGCCGCTGCTGCAAAATATCATCATTGATCTGGCAAAAACTTATCAAATACCGGCGATTCGCTGTGCCCGCGAAATTAATCCTGGTGCAGTTCGCAGCGGAGCGGGATATCGAATATTGTCGCTCCTGGCCAGGAAGCTGGCAAAGAAACTCGGGCCGACCAGCATCCAGACCACCGATTGGTTTTATGGATTGGCGGCCACCGGTGCCTTCAGCGAACAACACTGGCTTGCAATCTTGGATCGATTGCCTTCGGGAATCGGCGAAATCATGATTCATCCCGGTAAGATCGAAGACGTGACCGCCAGTTCAACGCGGCTGGTGGAGGAACGCGAATTGGAATGGCGCGGTGTCACTGCGCCGTCCGTCCGGCAAGCTGTATCGGATCGCCAAATTCTTCTTCACACCTTTGCGGGCTTGCCGTCAAAAACCGGGCCTATCGAACAACCAGATTGACTTATCGGCCACGCGATGCCTACAGTACTGTCGCACCGAATATTACTTTTGTCCGCCGATCCGGCCTGGCAGCCACAGTTGTCAGCCCGTGGTCGCGCAGCAAGAGTTTAACAGCAGGAGATGGTATGAATTCATGTCGGAAGGTACCGGAAGTGTTTCGTAACACGCGGGGCGGTAAGCGGTATAAGCCATATGCCGCGATGCTTTCACTGGCGGCGGCGACTGCGCTGACCAGCGGCTCAGTGGCGTTGGCAGCGGGCGGATTTTCGCAATTTGCAACAACACCAAATGAAACAGCAGTTGGCAATTATTTAAATAATCTCCAAGCCTCTGGATCAATTCCGGCATCTATTTCATCCCCCATCAATTCAATCCTGTCGGGATCGCCTGCGCAGGTGAATACAGCTTTGAACCAGTTATCGCCCGCTGTTTATCAGTACCTGCCGGATATCGCTTTACAGGAACAGGTATTTTTCGACCAAAACGTCTTCCAAATGCTGCACGACAGTTACTACATGCCCGAGCAGAGCACCGCCACCGGTGCCGGCATGAACAATTCCGGCGGCATGTCGTCAAGTAACGGAGGCAGCCCCAATGGCATGATGGGGGGAATGATGAGCGGCGTAATGAAGTACGCTAAGGGGGTATCAATATATTCATATTACAACTGGGTTTCAGGAGATTTTGCCTATTCACCCAGTGCTGCTCACTTTTCGGCAAGCAGTGTATTTCTCGGTGCAAACTACCACTGGTGTAAGCCCCTGATTGTGGGTGCGTCGATTTCATATACCGACCCGCAGGCCACCTTGGATCAATTTCAAAGCTCGGCCAAACTGCAGGATTTAGGATTTCAGGCATATGCCTCTTATTACAGGAAGGGGTTCTTTGTGGCAGGCCTCTTCGATTATTCGATTCTGGATGTGGATGTTTATCGCAATATCAACTTTGACGGATCGCTGACTTCCGCGCGTGGTGACACCGGTGGCAGCGTGTATAACGTCGCCCTTGAGGGTGGATACGACTTCAAGGCGATGAAAAAACATCTGATTTTTGGTCCTCTCGGTGGCCTGTATTACACTCACGTGAATGTTCAAGGCACATCCGAAACCAGCAGCCCCTTCGCACTAAGTGTCTCCAAGCAAAGGGTGGAGTCTTTGCGGACGCAAATCGGTGGACATGTGTCTTACGACATGCCAATTACCCATTGGTTGACCGTCGTCCCATCGCTGAATGCCTTCTATTCGCATGAATATCTCAACAGCAGCAGGGGTATCAACGCATCGTTTGTTAACACCGGTTCCAATGCGTTTACGGTTGAAACCAATGGACCGGTTCGGGATACGGCGCTGATGGGCTTTTCGCTTACGGCTGAAGTCGGAAAGAACATTAATGTATTTACCGACTACGAGGCGCAATTTGCTGGCGGGCCACACACCTATGCCCAGAGCGTCACAGCGGGTTTGGAGATCGGCTTCTAATTGATTGACTCGATTTGAATCTTCCAGCGGCAGACATCGGATGTCTGCCGCTTTTTTTTGTCTGCGGCCCAGCTTGAAAACCAGTGTCCGCGCTTGTAGAGTCCAAGGTGAAGCAGGAGGAGTATGCACCATGAATTCCATTGCATCCGATGCCAATGAAAAAGCGACACCGAAGGAGGCCGTTGACCCAGTCTGCGGCATGAAGGTGAACCCCGCAAAATGTGCGGGAAGCCATATGTTCAGCGGTCAGACTTACTATTTTTGTGGCAAAAGCTGCCTGGAAAACTTTAAAGCAGACCCACCCAAGTTTCTCAAGCCGAAGGATGAAGGCACCAAACGGAATGGGAGCGACCGGGCTGAAGGTTCGTCGGGAGAGGGAACAGATCGGCGCGGCAACGCTGAAACCCAAGCCTCGCAGGGCAAATATTACACCTGCCCCATGCATCCGGAAATAAAGTCAGTCAAGCCCGGCCCGTGCCCCAAATGCGGAATGGCTCTGGAGCCGGTAAATGCCTCGGCTGATGACCAGCCCGATGATTCGGAATATCGTGACATGTTGCGAAGATTTGTCCTCGCGGTGGTGTTGGCGATTCCGGTCGTGATTTTATCAATGGTGGCAGATGGACATATCGCACATTTAAATCGGGCACCTTGGGTTGGCTGGGTGCTGTTTTTGCTCTCAACGCCCGTGGTGCTCTGGGCGGGGTGGCCATTTTTTGTGCGCGGCTGGCGATCTATCAGCAGTTTCAGTATTAATATGTTTACATTAATAGCCATGGGCGTGGGCGTGGCGTACAGCTACAGCCTGGTTGCCCTTGCAATGCCGGGCTTGTTTCCGCGGCATTTTCAAAATCGGAGCGGCCTGGTGCACACCTATTTTGAGGCAGCCGCAGTCATTACGGCACTGGTGCTCCTGGGGCAGGTACTGGAACTGCGGGCGCGGCGTAAAACCGGCGCGGCCATGAGCGAACTGCTTTCGCTGGCCCCAAAAACCGCTCGTAAAATTGAGCCCGATGGGTCGGAATCAGATGTGGCCATCGACGGGCTGGTCCCGGGCGATACGCTGCTGGTTAAACCCGGTGAAAAGATACCCACTGACGGTGTGGTAACAGACGGGGGCAGCACGGTGGATGAATCGATGTTGACGGGAGAACCACAACCCGTCGAAAAAAAGGCCGGCGACAAGGTAACGGGTGGATCGATCAACGGCAGCGGTGTACTGAAAATGACAGCCGAGAAGGTTGGCGCCGAGACGACGTTGGCTCAGATCATCCATCTGGTAGGTGAGGCCCAGCGAAGTCGCGCGCCGATACAAAAACTGGCGGACCGGGTATCGGGAATTTTTGTTCCGCTGGTTGTGGCCGTGGCGGTAGCCACCTTTTTTGCCTGGCTGATTTGGGGGCCTAAGCCTTCAGCGGTATACGGTTTGGTAAATGGGGTGGCGGTACTGCTTATTGCCTGCCCCTGTGCGTTGGGGTTGGCCACCCCGGTGTCGATTGTGGTGGGTATTGGAAGAGCAGCCAGGCAGGGCATTTTGATTCGCAATGCAGAGGCCCTTGAGGCACTAAGCCATGTTGATACGATCGCTCTCGACAAGACAGGCACACTGACGCGGGGACGGCCAGAGGTGGTAAGTTTGAAGGCCATACAAGCCGACGGCGAGGTGGCCTTACTATCCATGGCCGCGGCCCTTGAAAGGGCGAGCGAACATCCTTTGGCGGCGGCCATTTTAAGAGCCGCGGAAAAACGGGGCATACAGCCACCTGAAAGCCATGATTTTAAGGCAATAAGTGGTCGTGGCGTACGTGGCAAGGTATCAGGCCATGACGTGCTTTTGGGTAACAGGCGCATGCTGGAAGAGCTTCGCGTGGACGTATCGCCGGTACAGGCAGAGTTGGAAAAATATGAAGCGGACGGACAGTCTGTCGTGCTGCTGGCAGTGGACGGACGGCTTGAGGGTATCATCGGCGTAGCAGATCCGATCCGCGATGATGCCGCGTCGGTCGTTAATGAACTCAAACGCCTCGGTATGGAAGTTGTCATGCTCACCGGCGACAATGCCGGCACCGCTGAACACGTGGCTGAGCGTGTCGGCATCCGCCAATACAAGGCAGGACTCCTGCCCGCCGACAAACACGCTCAGATCAGTCAGATGCACAGCAAAGGCCGAAAGATCGCGATGATCGGGGATGGAATTAATGATGCAGCGGCACTGGCCGCGGCGGATGTCGGCATCGCGATGGGATCTGGAGCTGATGTGGCCATTTCCAGCAGTGGCGTAACATTACTGCACGGAGATTTACATAAAGTACTCCAGGCCATATTTATAAGCCGGACGACCATGCAGAACATTCGCCAGAATCTCGCATTTGCCTTTGTTTACAATACGTGTGGTGTGCCGATCGCAGCAGGAGTGCTTTATCCGTTTTTTGGGTTACTGCTTAGCCCGATGATTGCGGCTGCGGCTATGAGCTTGAGTTCCGTTTCAGTTATAACCAACGCCCTGAGATTGCGGCGTGCCCCGCTGAAATAGCGGGTAACCCGATACACCCATCCGAGACGGGTTTGATGCGCGTGGCAAACGCATATCTTCGACGGGCCGGGCCCCGATTGGCGGCCTTTGCGTCAGCCGGCATTTCCCAGATCGGCATTGCGGCGGATTTTTTCCTGTTTTATTAATTCTTGGAGTTTGGGCAGCATTTTGACCAGCTCATTGGCGACTGCCGTCTCCGGATGCTCATCGATTACCTTCTGGGCTATGGGGAACGCTTCGTCGTAGCGCCGCCGCTGGAGCAATTCCTTAAACTGCGTTTCGAGGTCTTTTACTTCCTGAAGGTCGGCATTTTTGCGCAGGGTGGGGAGTTCGGACCGCAATTTTTCAACCAGCTTATCGTCCGGGTATTTTTCCAATAACTGTTGCGCGATCAGGCTGGCTCGTCGCCATTGGCGATGATCACTGGCATCCTTCAATTGGCCAATCAAATTTTGCAATTCCTCTCGATGCCAACTCTGCATTTCGCTGCGTATCTGCCGGACGTAATCAACCACTCCCCTATCGTCGGGATATTGCAGTTCCAGTTTCGCAACCAACGGTTCCACCATATCCCACCGATTCGACCCAACCCACCCGCGTATCCGGTCCTGCGCGTCGGAGAGGTCAAGGTCGGCCTTGCGTTGTTTGGCAAAAGCCAACTCATCCTGCAAATCTTTCTTTTGAGGATCGTCGGGAAAAAGGAAATTAAAATCCTGAAGGATGACCTCCGCTGCCTTCCATTCCTCATGACGCAGATGATGGTGAAGTTTCTCAATAAGCCCGCGCCGCTTTTGATCCAAACGGCGCTTGAGCATGGCGGCCCTTTCCGGCTCACTCATAAGCAGGGTATCGCGCAGTTCAGTCATCACCGTCAGTAATTGCGACAAATCTGTCGAATTGACGGTTGGATCGGAGATCGCGTCGGCACTGGTTCCGCCCCTGCTGCTGAGTGGGATGCCGAGGACGCGCCTTTCATGGTGCCGCCAAGTTCCCGAAGCGATTCGTCCACCGAGCTGAGGCGCAACTGAGTCCCTTCTCCGGTTTTGACAACTCGCCGCAGCAGCAACACCTCGGACTTAATCCCAATAAGGGCCATTGCAAAACTGAATAACATGCCACTTGGCAAAATGCCGGCGACGAGGCAAACAATCACAAATACGCCGGCCACTGGAATGTCGCCGGGAGTTTTAATAGCACCGGCACCTACGGCAAGCCCGAAGAATAACGCTCCAAGTAAAGTCAGGATGGATAGTGCCAACAAATAGCCAATGGCCAGATTGATTCCCCATAGTGAGTTTGATGTATGGTCAGCAGGGCTGTTCTGATTCATCTACGACTCCGGAATCCGCTATCACAATGCATGCACTGGCTAAAAAAGACGTACGCGATTGCTGCCACCATCAACGTTTGAGATCATCTACTGACACGTCGTTGATAGCCAATCCGTCAGCCTTCTGAGAAATCAATTTGATGCGGCTTTCGGCGGTAGCGAGATATTCACGGCACTGGGTCACCATGCTCATACCCTTTTCATAGAGCCGCAGGCTTTCTTCAAGCCCGACCTTACCGGCACTGATTTGCTCGGTAATTTTCGCCAATTCCTCCAGCGTACGTTCCAAGTTGAAGGACTCACCTTTTTTTTCCGCCATGGAATTCTCCAATCCAGTCATCGAGCTTATTGTCACCTTGCCCCGGGAGTCTGTCCAAGCACTGCCATTTCTGCGAAGTGCCGACCAGGCTCCTTGAGCATCAAGGCGCGCGGCGCATCGCGTCATACCCCCCGGCCACTATTTACCGCCTCGACTGCGCTGATCACGCTGCCATCCGCAAGCCGCGTGATGAGTTTGATTCCGGGCCGTGCGCTGGCAGTAGATTTCAGCAGGTCGCCATTTTCCAATGTCGTAATGGAAAAGCCGCGCTGAAGTATCTTATCCGGGTGCGATTCATTGAGTCGCAAGGCAAACTGACGACACCATTCACCTGCCTGTCGGCAATGGTGCTGCATGAGTTTCGTCAATTCACGGCGGGTGGCATCGAGTTCGGCGGCGACCCGCTCCATCCGGCGGGAAGGTGATGCGCCAATGAGTCTGTTTTTGTATTGATCCACACGTGGGCGATATCCCGTCACACAACGTTGCATGGCACCGGAAAGCTGCTCGCGGGCGTATTCCACAGCGAGCGCTTTTTGCCCCGCCAAGCGAGATGGCTCAATCGAGCTTATTTTCTCCTTGAGACGATCCAGCGATCGCTGCAAGTCAAGGAGCCGTCGCTGAAATTGCGTTTCCATTTTTCCTTCCGCTGCGTCCAGGTCGCGATGGCGGGTATCAAGCGTTTGGAGCATTCTGCCCGTCATTTGCTCCACACCATATTCTAACGCATCCTCCAAAGCGGCCATTTCCCCGACGACTTTTTGTGCGATGCCGGTGGGCGTTGGACCGGATACATCAGCCACCAAATCCGCGATGGTCTGATCCGGCTCATGTCCGATGCCGGTGGCGATCGGGATGGGACTTGCGGCGATGGCGCGAGCAAGCGTTTCATCATTAAATGCCCACAAATCCTCCAGCGAACCACCGCCTCGAACCAGAAGTATCGCATCGATCGGGCCCAACGACGCGGCGTTTTCATTTAATAAACTGATGGCGCGGGTGATGTCCACTGCGGCTCCTTCGCCCTGAACCCTCACAGGTACAAAGATAATTTCCAGCGGCGGAAAACGACGTTGTGCGGTAGTCAGGACGTCAAAAAGGGCATCGCCGACGTTACTGGTAACCAAACCGATGCGCATGGGATATTGCGGGATGGGCCTTTTCCGATCAGCCGCGAACAACCCTTCCGCGAGGAGCTGTTTGCATAGTTCACGGTAGCGAAATTCCAACTCGCCACGTCCTTCCAATGTGATCGTCATGGCCTGAAAATTAACCTGCCCGCGCGGCTTGTAAAAACGTATTTGACCAACGGCAATCACCTTGATTCCGTCGGCTGGGCGGATATTTAATTTTTCCAGATCACGTTTCCACATGACACACTCGAGTGAGGCCTCATCATCGCGCAGGGAGAAGTAGGCGTGACCGCTGCGGGCAATTTTCCAATTGGTAATCTCGCCTCGTATTTGAATGGGGTAAGGCAGGCATGTTTCGATGGTGTCTCCGAGCAGATCGCATGCCTCCGAGACGGTCATGGCGACAGGGTGTTTTGGCAATTCTTCTGGGGGAAGGGCCGATGGACTCTTTAATGGCGGTGTTACCTGTGAAGAAGAGAAGCCCGTAAACAAAGGATGGTCATTCTTCATGGATGCACCACGGGAGCGGTGGAGGCTGGCTCCCCCCCGGATGGCGATATGCCGGGCGGGCGGATGATTTCAATCTGCACCGTTTGAGGGCTTTTTACCAGCGAAACGCCTTTGGGCAGAGAAAAATGTACGCTGTGACTCAGCCAGTGGTGCGTGGGCTTTACAGATGGAGGCAAACTCACAAAACCGATGATCTGCTTATTGATCGGCGCAACGGTTCCCAAAGCAATTTCCGTTTCGAGATGGCGGATCGTCCGCGTGGTACCAAAAACGGTAACCGCCACCGATGCCGGACGCACACGCACACGGTAACGCCGCAATATCCATGGTGGCCCCTGCACCCAGATGGGGACGGCCCCGACGCGCAGAACCTTAAGTTTTCCACGTGGTGCAATAAAGCGAACGACAACTGTCGTGGGGCTTACCGTCACTGCGTGTCGCACCGCTCCGGGATAATGAACAATTAATTGCGCTTCAATTTGCTGTTTTGAGCCGGGCGGCAGGCCAGTGAGACTCTGCAGTGGCTGCGCTTCAACCGAAATTTCATCCACGCCACCAATCCGATTGAGCGTGCTGCCGGCGATGGTGACAACTGCCGTGGCCGGTTTGATATTGGCATGGACGCCAGATAGCGCGGTAAATTGAATGGGACGACGAATGCGAACGAGCCGATCAAATACCAATTTGGTTTCGCGGGGTCGTGCCGCGATCACCGCCACATGGTGCCGCCTGAAATAGGGTAGAGTATCGATTAATCCAACCGTGCTGAAGGTATAGGTTTTTCCATATTGAAAGTGAGTGCCATCAAATTCGTAGGTCAGATCGCGACGGTCAACGGTGGTAAGCATCGCACGACCGAAGAGTTGGTCGGCAATGTGGCTTACGCCGCTCTTGCGCCCTGAAATATCAATCTGATACTCGCCACCCTGTGGCATAACCGGGCTTACGGTCATGGAGTGGTTATTCCTGGCGGCCACAAACCGCACCTTCACAGGTACATCGCGCTGCGTTGCCGTCAGATGGGCATCTGCATAGAGCCACAGCAGCAGGGTAAGGATCACCGTGAGCGGCAGGATTTTCAGGTGAGCGGCAAGATTGGGACCCATTTTTTTCGTGGTCATACTCCTCACTATGCAAGAATCGAATCATCATGAGAGCCATGAGCTTCGATTTCCAGTTCTTGGTACAACCGCCGTCGCAGTTCATCCGGTGATAACCCACGATCCAGCTTACCACGCTGAGCAACACTGATGATGCCCGTCTCCTCACTGACCACAAGAATGAGGGCATCAGTATCCTGTGAGAGCCCCAACGCGGCACGATGGCGGGCACCAAGTTCGGTCGGAAGGTCGCTGCCTTCATCCAGAGGAAACTGCACCCCCGCCGCCGCCAACCGCCCATGTCGAATGACAACCCCCATATCATGCAGAGCCGATCCGGGCCAGAAGATGGTATTGAGCAATTCACTGGTGACTTCCGCATCGAGAGATGCACCATTTTCCGCCAGCCCCGCCAGACCAACCTGTCGTTCAATAGCAATGAGCGCACCGATTCGATTCCGCGAACAATAATCAGCCGTTTTGACCAACGCATCGACCATATCGGACGGGCGTTTCTGCCCGACGCGAAACAATCTGGCTTCACCAAGTCGAATAAGCGCCCGGCGTAATTCCGGTTGAAACACGACCACGATCGCCAAGCTGGTAAAAAGCAAAATTCTTTGAAATAGAAATTCGACCCGTACCAATTTATTACCGCTGAGCCAGATAACGGTGAATGCAATAATAAGGAATAAAATCGTACCGCGGATAAGCCGGGCACCACGCGTATCGCGCAGAAAATACAGGGCACAGTGCACGACTGAGCCGATGAGTAACAGCTCAATACAGACAATCCACCAGTTGTAGGCGTCCAAGCGATCCGCAAAATTGCTGATAAACTCAAACATCGTTTTTAGTATACATCCCCTTTTCATTGCGGTATATGCGTTCATGCAACGCGATGGGGGTGGCACCCCATGGGCAGTGGGTCGGAAATATGGGGCCGCCGCTATGCGGATTGGTCAATGATCCTTGCCGCAAGATCAAGTTACTTGGTTGGCCAGCATGGGAGGATGAGGATGCATGTTCGTCAACACATCGCGCACAATGGTCGCCACACAATGATCACGAACCCACTTGTGATCGGAGGGAATGATGTACCATGGAGCGTGGGGTGTGGATGTGGCACGAATCGCATCCTCGTAACACTTTTGATATTTTTCCCAGAACTTCCGCTCCGCAAAATCCGAGGCGGAAAGTTTCCAATTTTTACTTCGATCGGTCTGACGGGCCTTCAGTCGCGTTTTCTGCTCCGCTTTGGAAATATGCAGAAAGAATTTGATGATTTTTATTCGCGACTCAAACAGGAGCATTTCGAAGGCGTTAATCATGTCAAAGCGCCTTGGGAACAGATGTTTTTCCCGCTGCAAATGCGGTGGCAACATCGAATCGGCGTGCACCCGCACGATGAGGACATCCTCGTAATGCGACCGATTGAAAATGCCAATTTGTCCGAATGCCGGTACGCGTTTGTGTACCCGCCATAAGAAGTCGTGCCATTTTTCATCCCCGCCCGGCGTCTTGAAACTGCATACATTCATTCCCGCCGGATTGACGTGATCAAACACGCGACGGATGGTACCATCCTTACCGGCCGTATCCATCCCCTGCAGGACTACCAGCAACGCCTGGGTTGAATCGGCAAAAAGTCGCTGTTGCAAGTCACCAATTTCCTCCGTGATGGCCATCGTCGCATCATGAGTGTGTGCCTTATTTTTGAGGCCCAGATGATCCGCCGGATCGACATCCGCCAGAGTGACTTGACTGCCAGCGGGAACCGGCTTTATGAATTTCATGGCGACTCCGAAGTTAAAAACGCGTTGAGTTGAATTTGATTTTAACCATTTTGGGGCAAACCTCCATCCGGCTGAAAATGTCGCCGGAGTTTCAAGAATGAGATGATCCTCGCCGTGCGTCCGGTGAGCATATTTAATTGCCCACTCCCCTTGGCCAGACCTTCGCGGCTCTTGGCGCTCTCGGCAGTACAAATAGTTGCCCATCCACCGAAGTGATTGCTTGTTCCCTCACGAAAATACATAGCTCCGGGCTTGCCCGGAGTTGCCGCACGTAAATACCGCCACCGCATACCGCGGCCCACCGGCCTGCAAATTTTTCAATATTTGGCCTGCACAGGCGTAACCCATGTTCATTGGCGCACTCGCCAATTTTTGGGGGGCACGGAATTCGGCGGTGCAGTCCCGAGGGCCTGCATGGAGTTCCATACCCCATCCCGGACGAGGAATTTGGAGTAATAGAAGAAAAAATGGTTAAAGTGTGCCCGGTTGGCATAGCAGAGTCTCCACTCTCGCACTGACGCCTTCAAGTCGTACGCCGATTTTTGCGCCAACACATCGTAATGCGGCCCAAGCGCCATCATTTGCGCGAGCATCCAGTACGCCACCGCGCAGCTTGGATCGGCTCTGGTCGCACGCCGAAGGTATTTCACTGCCTTGGCCCATTGCACCTTGCAGGGCCGTTTCCTCTCCCACCAAGTAACTCGCGCCAGCATAACCCAGTAAATCGCCTTTCCCGGGCTCAAATGAGCGGCCTCGTGAATTTCCGCCGCAATTTTTTTATACTGCGACGGCGACGCACGCCTGAGACGCCACCATGCCGAGCGTGCCACCGCTTCCGCCAGCTCGGCCTTGGCCTTGGCGGAGCCTGGGTGCGCTGCGATCCGCTTTTTTGCCAACGTCAGGGCATCGGTATAAAGTTCACCCGCCAAGGCGAAAAACTTTGGAGAGGCCGCGTCGTAGACAATTACGGAACCGTGTTTCGGTGGCTTCGGGCAGAATTTGTACCCATCCATTGCCGCTCCCTTTGCCAAAGCGAAATACCCCCGAACGCCTGGCGCAGCAAGCGCCGACTCTCGCAGATCGCGAAAAGCTGCGTCTGCTCCCCATGGCAAAACAGAACTCCAAGGCAAAACGGCCAGTACTGCTACCGCTGCGATTGCGATGGCAACCGATCCGATAATTATTATTCGCTTATCCATTGGTGATGCCTCCTATGGTTAATGCGGCGGCCGTCTGCCGCTACGGTTGCGGCTGCGGCACAGGATGCCGCGGATGCACCGCGTCGGATTGATTTTGCTGACTTCAAGCCCTGCAAACATTGGATGTTGCTCCCAAAAGATAAAACGCGACAGAGACCGACTCACCATAGCGCTGGCAGCCGCCCGATGCGGACAAAACGTCCGCGCCAAGCGCACACGTCTTCTTGTGGCACTGCCACAACGCGTGCGACTTCGCCATCCGGTGTGCCACAAACGCCAAGGCGTGTGATACACCGTGCAGGCCCAAGGGCCTGCAATACCAACACCCGTTTACCTCTTACGCCCGACGCCAACCGCTTCCACACATGCGGCCTCCTTTTACCCCGAGGTCGCGGAGATTACAGGGCCAGAACAGCACCCTTTAATCCACGGCGGCGTCAAACCAACCGGAGTATACTACACAAAAAAAAACGCAAGTGAAAAAGCGGAGAATTTCAAAAATCCGGCAGAATTAACCAGACCTTAACATTCCCCTGCGGTAAAAAAGACGACTTTGCACCGCGCGGGCGCGAATAATATCAACATATTTTCATTAGATTAAAGCCCGCCGGGACAAGCCCGGCGGCTAAACTATTCGGTGTCGGGCGGGGATGGGCCAACATTGCGTGTCCGCATCGCCTATTTAGCCGCGTGCCTTGGGCACGCGCGCTTCATCGCGGCCCGGTACATGCACCGATGCCAGCGCGGATATTACCGCCGTGCAGACGCGCCGGGTAAGACCGGCGGCTCGCTGGGTGTTGTCTTTTTATAATGATTTTTGCACCCTTCTCCGTGCGACGTAATGTTTTATGCCGATGGCATATGCTTAGGTGTAGCGCAGGGGTGGTATGACTTGCCGGCCTGAGTATTGATGTCCAGAAAGTTAGTGCCTCGCTTGGCTCCCCCGACATAAGGGGGTAGCTTCATGTCTATTCGCAGCCGCTACCCCGCGAAACTACAATTGGCGGAGATGGAAGCCGCCATCCACATTGATCACCTCACCAGTGGAAAATGGCAGCAGGCCCCGCGCAACGGCCAAGACGGCTTTTGCCACATCTTGCGGCTGGCCCCAACGGCGAATCGGCGTTAATCCGCCAGCAATAAGTTCATCATATTTTTCCTTTACCGCCCCGGTCATATCCGTAGCGATAATACCCGGCCGAATTTCATAAACGCCAATTCCCGCATCGGCCAGGCGAATTGCATAGAGTTTGGTCATCATCGAGAGCCCGGCTTTGGCGACACAATAATCGCCGCGATTGGAGCTTGCCGCATAGGCACTTATGCTGCTGACGGTGACAATGGAGGGTCGATAGGCAAGTTCAGATGACTGGCATGCGTGTTTGGCGGCCAGCATTTGATTCGCCACCAATTGCGTCAGGAAATAGGGGCCTTTTAGATTGACATTGATAAGTTGATCAAAGCTGGCCTCATCGGCAGCTAAAATATCCGCGCGGACAGCCGGGGCGATACCGGCGTTATTAACCAGCAGGTCAATGCGGCCGAATTTCGCCAGCGTATGGTCGACCAGTCGCTGACGATCGGAGCCCACGCTTATATCGGCCTGCACAGCCATTGCCCCGGCACCGGTGGCCGCGATGGTTTTAACCACGTCATTGGCGGCGGAGGCATCGCGGGCGTAATTGACAACCACATTCCAACCGTCGTTTCCGAGGGCTTCGGCGATGCCACGTCCAATACCGCGGCCGGAACCTGTCACTAAAGCCGTCCTGTTATCCATAATGCACCCTGCAAAAATACACCGGGCAAATAATTAGTGGTAAACAGTGATGATGGCCGCTGGCACACAGCCGATGCCTGGGACAAGGCCTTATTCCGCCAGCGGTTCGAGATTAACCCATGCCCGTTTTTTCCAACTCTGCATTCCCTGCTCGGCAAGTTGAACACCCTTGGCGGCTTCCAAAAGATTCCACGGGAATGGTTCATCAAGAACAACGTGCCGGAGAAACAGTTCCCATTGCACCTTAAAGGCGTTATCCATTGGTCGTTGCGCAGGGACCTGGGCCCAGTTATCGTAAAAATTGATCGGCTGATCGATATCGGGATTCCACACCGGCCGGGGCGTATTGTTGTATTGCTGCGACACGCAGTTGCGAAGCCCGGCCACGGCAGAGCCGCGAGTGCCGTCAACCTGCAAGGTAAGCAGATCGTCGCGCCGGACGCGCACAGACCAACTGCTGTTGAAATGGGCGATGATCCCATTGTCGAGTTCAAAGGTGGCGTAGGCAGAATCATCAGCGGTGGCGGTGTAGGGTTTGCCGGATTCATCCCAACGCCTTTTTATGTGAGTGGCACCGAGGCAGGAGACGGCCTTCACCTTTCCAAAGACGTTGTCGAGCAGATAGCGCCAGTGACAGAGCATGTCGATAATAATTCCGCCAGCATCTTCTGCGCGGTAATTCCAGCTTGGGCGCTGGGGTGGGATGTTGTCACCTTCAAAGACCCAGTAGCCAAATTCACCCCGTACGGAAAGTATCTCGCCGAAGAAGCCGGTGGCAATCAACTGCCGCAGTTTAATAATTCCGGGTAGCCATAATTTATCCTGTACCACGCCATTTTTTACACCGGCCTTTTTTGCCGACTGATAAAGCTGATAGGCGGAGACGGTGTCGGCGGCGGTGGGCTTTTCGCAATAGATGTGTTTACCGGCGGCGATGGCCTGCTGAACCGCATTTACCCGGCGATCGGTCGATTGGGCGTCGAAGTATACGCTGTACTGCGGATCGGCCAACACACCGGCCAAATCTGTCGTGATTTTCGAATTTACGCCCGCCATTTGGGCGGTGGCCCGCAACTTGGCCTCACTGCGACCGACCAGAATTGGATCGGGCATGATGACATGGTCATCTGATACTTTGACCCCACCCTGTCGCATGATGGCTGCAACGGAGCGTGCAAGATGCTGGTTGGCTCCCATGCGTCCCGTAACACCGTTCATGATAATTCCCACACGAGTTGTCTGCATTGATTACTCCTGATTTAAAATGGCAAAATGTATTAAAATAACGTAGGGCCTGTTTGGAAACTCCGCCGGGAGCACCCTGGGAAGGCAAACGGCCGTCTGCGGCGTCCTCGATCCTGAACATATTCCAGAATATCCTCAGGATATGCCTCCTTGCACCCATCCGTTTTCCACCCCATACCACCGGCATCGGACTTTCCAAACAGGCTCTTATACGATTTGCGGCCGCGCCCCGGCGGGCAATGGTGGCGTATTTCCGTGCCCGGCACGGGGCAATGTGCCCGCCAGTTCCTGCCGCCAGTGAGCCACGTCGCCGGCCGGCCCGTAGACATAAAGCATCGTCGCGGCGGATTGACCGACATTGGTAAGCTGATGGTAGACACCGGCGGGGATATAAACCGCTTCACCATTGCCCAGTATCTTGCGTTCGGTACCCAGGCACATCTCACAGGTTCCTTCGAGAACAAAATAAACTTCCTCCTGGTCCTGATTGTGCCATGGCACCTGGCCGCCATCGGGTTCAAGTACAACATAGCCCATGGCGAAGGCGCTGGCCTGTATGGGTGAGGCACCCCCGACAAGATTGCGTGTATGGCGGCGGGCGGGGTAACGCCCCCCCTGCATTTCCGAGAGCTTAATGGTCTGCATAACTATTTCCTCAATGCTATTGGCTGACGAAATCAGGTTCGAGCGGCATTAACGGCAGCGACGAATTCCCGCGCATTGCGGGTGATGTCGGCCCATCGCTTCTCCGCCATCGCCTCCTTGGTGACAAGAGTGGAACCGGCCCCTACCATCACGGCACCAGCTTTTATCCAGTCGCCCGCATTTTTTGCACTTACCCCTCCGGTGGGCGTGAGGCGTAAAAACGGCATGGGCGCGAGGATATCTTTGATATATTGCGGCCCCATGCTTGTGGCAGGAAATATCTTCACCACATCGGCACCGGCCGACCAAGCTGTAAAAATTTCTGATGGGGTCAGGGCACCGGGAACCGATACCTTGCCCAGCCGCCGTGTGGTATCAATGATATGCGGATCTAAAACCGGGGATACCACAAATTCAGCGCCGGCGTGGATGGCGTCGGCACATGTGGCGGCATCAAGCACGGTGCCAACGCCGACAATTACATTCTGGCCAAGGGCATGCGTTACCTTTTCAATCGCGCTGATGGCATGCGGCGTACTCATGGTGACCTCGATGCCAATCACCCCCCCCTCCTGCAGGGCCTTGGCTATGTCTACCAGCACATCGGCGGAGGGAGCGCGGATGACGGCCACCACCCCACAGTGTGTTAACTGGGTCAGTACCTGCTCACGTTTCATTTTGCCTATCTCCTATTTTACAACGGGCCAATGGCTGCCGTAATGGCGGTGCAAATGGCCCGCATCGTCGGGTCGCTGGGGTTAATCGAAGAATCGATAATATTTATCCGCCGTTTGCAGCCTTTGGATGTAGAGCGCCAGTTCCACAAGGTGGTAGTCACCCCACATGCTGGATTCACCACACGGCACTTTTCGCCCGGATGGAATGTAATCCCAGCCGTTGGGTCGATGATAGACGCTGTGCAGCAACAACCCCTGGTGCGTGGAATCGGTGGCTAGATAAGGTTCTGCCATGAGCGCCCGGGCTACGGTCAGTCCGGCCTGCGTAAAGCGCGAAGAGAGTTCCGGTCGGTCCGACTGGCGTGCCAGATATCTTCCCAGTCGAAGCAAACCTTGAGCCGCGATGGCCGATGCTGACGAATCGACAGGCTCGTAGTCATTAAATGGGTCGGCGGGGCGCGACCGGAAGTCGCCGAGTAAATGCAGAGCCGGCGCACCGGTATCCCAATAGCACACACCGTCGCGTGCGGCGGCCTGCATGATGTAAAAATCAGCGGTAACCATGGCGGCTTTTTCAAATTCGCGCAGGGCGAGCGCTGTAACCGGGCGTAATGGCTCCGGCACGCGATTGGGATTGATGGCGGCTAAAAATTCCAACTCCTCAGCAAAGCCCAGAATTGCCCACGCCAAGCCACGCGTCCATGTGGTAAATGGGCTATAGCCCTGCTGACTGCCCGGGCAGCGAAACTGTCCATCATTGGTATTAAAAATTGCCTCGTGCACGGTGCGTCCTGCCGAGGCAGGAATGTCATAATAGTCGCGTCCATTGCCGTAATAAATATTGTATCGGGCGGTGGTCAGGCCATGTTCAAGCAGGCGGGACAGGAGCGATATGACTTTGTCATTTTCGGCCTGCAATTGGTGATTGAGTTGCCAGGCAAGGCCCAAGATGCGCAATGTGCGCATGGTATCGATAAACAGTGAGTGTGGACCATTGAATGAATAAATATATCCCCCACCCAGAGCCGTAGTGGACCATCTTATTGCCTGGGCGCAGGCCGATGCCTTGATTGCCAATTCATAAAATGCCATTTCCCAATCATTATGGCTGATACGTCCTTCGAGCATCAGACGTCGCAAATTACCGTAGGTACTGAGATTATTAAATCCGTGGTCATGCACGCCGTGGTGGGTGACATGGGCTGCCATATGGGTCACGGTTCGGCTTCGGCCAAGTTCGAGGAGGGTTTGATCACCGGTGGCGTCAAAGGCCAGGATGGGGATACCGTACATAAATCCCTCGGTCCATTGCGTCCAGGCACGACTGGTGTACTGACCAGACAGAGTGAACACCGGCGCACCGCGAGCAGGATTCCATGCGGCGAGGAGGGCCTTTGCTTTGAGAGCCGCCAATTCAAACACCTGTCCGCACGCTGCATTAAGCGATTGCACCTTCAATTCATGATCAATCCGCATGGGTTGCCTCGATAACAAACCGATTCAGTAGTCAAGAAGATATCGCAAGTCGATGTGATATAAAATGTAATTTTCGGGCATCTTTTGTATAATACGGTCAATGAGTGCATCGAACTTCATCTTCATTTATGGTGCCTATCATCGGGCCTGCGATCATCGTATAAGTAAGCATTTCGAGGACTATTACACCCTGCAATATATGGATGCGGGGGCGGTTGAGGTGCAGATTGATAACGACTGTTATGCGCTAAACGGGCATTCGTTTTGGTCGGCGTGGCCGGGACCGCATATCAGTTTTCATGCCGCGCGGGGCCAGCGTACCTGGGTGCATCGCTACGTGGCATTCCGAGGCACGATCGTCAACGACTGGAAACGCGCGGGGCTGTATCCCATTATTCCCCAACGGGCCCCGAGCGGCGGCGACTATGCGGAGCGGTTTGATTTTGCCTTGCGCCAATTAGCGCGTGGAGACGACTGGGGAATACGACGCGGTCGGCATGCGTTGGAGGGGATGCTGATTGAATTGGCGGAAGCCAGAGCGCTGGGAGACCATAACCCCACGTGGCTGGCCGAAGTCATTCGACATTTGCAGACATGGGTGCATGAGGGGCATCCGAATTATGAAGCTTTGGCGGCGAGTTTGAATATATCGATCTCCACCCTTCGACGGCAATTTAAGCGGGCCACCGGCGTAACACCTCATGATTACCTTATCGCCTTGCGCGTTGCGGCGGCACGTCAAATGTTGGCAGAATCGCCCACGGCGATTAAGGAAATTGCCCGGCGACTCGGATATCAAGACGTATTTTATTTTTCGCGGCAGTTCCGCGCCATGGCCGGCGTTTCCCCGGCGGCCTATCGGCGTAGCACGCAGGGATAATCGGTCAGGGAGTTTGCCCTGAATAATGCCGCCCATTTTAAGCCGATATGCCGCACGTTGAGTGCGGAAATATTTCACTCGGCCATTGATGACGTGCGAAAGCAGGAAAGTCATGGCATCTTGGTGATGCATACCGACAGGCACGATTTAACATGGGCAGGGCATTGCTCTCCCGGCAAGTGCGGAGCAATGCGAACGGCGACGGACTGGATGCGATTACGGTGCACACCTATCCAAACGCTTGCCGCAGCTAATACCATTGGCGAACTTGTCCGGGACTTTCAACGGTCTTATGCGGGCGAGGATACTATAAGCGTTAACTTAATAAGTGTCTCTTGCGTGTTCGTGGCGTATCAGCCAGGGCGGCTGTGATCGCGGACCATTGGCGTATCGCCCGACACGCCCTTATCGCCGCTTCTTGATGTCCGCCACAATCCATGCCGTCGCCGTCCCTGTTATTACTCGGAGAGGCTCCTAGGGCACTTCAACGTTGCGTCTGAGGGGGTAGCCGAAAAGTCCACGTTTGCGGATAAGGGCACCAACAGCCTCGGGGACGAGTTTTTGCCATGAGTCATCACATTTTTTTATTTTATCGAGTACATCGCGTGAAAAAATCTGCAGGTAATCGGGATTAAAGTTATCCATTTGGATGATCCATCCACTTTCGACAAGGTAACGATACAGGCAGCTCAATTCAGGTGTTAATTCCAGATTGCGCACGGTGACCAATTGACTCTCGGCGGTGCGCTTCAGCGGATAGACGTAAAGGCGATGATCGTTTTTAAATAGCCGCCCGAATGATTCCAAAATGCCGCCCTCGAGATCGGCATAGTAGGTAACGTCGAAAAGATCAACCAATGTGGGTATGCCCATCAGCAGTCCCACACGCTTCTTTGTAAATTCCGAGAGATAGCCGGCAAGGCGATAAAATTCAAAATAATCGCTGATGATGACTGGCATCCCGCAAGCCCCAATTACATCAGCACGGGCAAGGAAGTCGCGCAAATCAATATCGCCGGAGGCCTTGAGATTGCGCATGGTGATTTCCATCAATTCCACCGGCTCTTCGCCATTGGAGTCGGGCGAAGCAAGGAAGTGCTCGCGGGCGCAGCGCATCATGTCCAAGTTCACATGAGTTACCGGGCGAAAACTGCCGCGTTCCACCAATACCGGCTTTTTATGAAGCACCTCCGAGGGTTGAAGCACTTCGCCGCCGGGACCGAACATGGCGGCAGGTGACAAACCAAGCTCCACAAGTCGGAGACTCATGATGCGGTTGTCGACATGCCGAAATTCAATGCCGGAAAACTCGATCATATCGATTTCAATGCGGGCGGCCGAGACGCCGTCCATTAACGACCGCAGCAGCAATTCGGGGTCGTAGTGATAGAAGAATGCGCCGTAGAGGAGGTTAACACCCACAATGCCGAGCGCTTCCTGCTGCTGGGCGGCCTCGCGGTCGAGCAGGCGGACATGCAGAATAATCTGCGAATCCTGATCGCGCGGATGGGCCTGAAATTTGACACCCATCCAGCCATGGCACTGCGACGTACTTTTGAAACTTTTGGCGGCAACTGTGTTGGCAAAGGCGAAAAAAGCGGTGGTATCGCCGCGTGATTCGTTCAGACGATCAATATTAAGTTTTTGTTCATATTTTAACATTGCCTCAAGGCGGGGACGCGATACGTACCGGTCGCAATGGCCGTAAATCGCATCGCTGACGGACATATCATAAGCACTGATGCTTTTGGCGATTGTGCCGGAGGCGCCGCCGACGCGGAAAAACCAGCGTACCACCTCCTGTCCGGCCCCGATTTCCGCAAAGGTGCCGTAGCGTCGGGAGTCGATATTAATCTCCAGGGCTTTGCGCTGCGTATCGATGAGTTCGCCGTCGCGATTGGGGGAATTGGGTCGAATGGAAGTCATGTACACTCCAAAAAACGGCCGTCAGCAAAGATGCCCAGCGGCATCTGCCACATGATAACAAACGGTTGAATGAATGGGGATATAACCGCCATGGGCAGGAACAGGAGGCCGAGGCCATCTTTTCGGGCGGAAGTGAAGTCATTGGAAAATAGACGGCTGGCGGCATTTCTCAGTGCCTTCCTGAAACCCCTGGGCGGCTGAGGAAACCAGCGACGTCAGGAATGCCCGAAAAAATGGCCGCGCCCGATTACGACGGGATCGGCGGTGGCTGCGGTGGGAAAATGGCTTTAAGTTCATCCACTTGCTGGGCGGGCGACCAGCCGGACATACCGTCCTTCCAGACCAGCGTATCGGGTTTCAGATCACCGGAGTCCACCTTGGCAGAAAGTGTGGACATATCAAAAGGCCCTGCCTGCTTGCCGGCCACCGCCAGATAATAGGAGCTGGCAGCCGGTATCGGTGGCGGCTTGCTGTTGTTGGAAGCCATTGCAGCCCCCATTTGATTGCCCATCGCCATACCTGCGCCCAAGCCCACGCCCATCGACCCCATACCACCGGGGTTTGCGGCGGCCAATGGAATCGCCGTCGCCGTCTGATAGCGGGTGTATTGTCCCATATCGCCAAGAGCACCCATCGAGGAACGGGTGTCGATGGCTTTTTCCACTTCGGGAGGCAGGGAAATATTTTCCACATAAAAGAGCGTAAGTTCAACACCCAGTGAAGCCAGATCGGGTTTGATTTTTTCTAATGCGATTTGGCTTATTTTGTCATAATTGCCGGCCATCTCAAGCGCCGGTATGTGCGATTGGCCAACAACATCGGTGAAACGGGAGACGATGGTATCGCGCATCTGGCCGGAGATTTGCACCGATTCAAAAACTGGATTGGTAGCAACCTGCTGGCGCAGAAAGGTTGCCGGGTCGCTGACGTGCATCGCATAGGTGCCGAAGGCGCGCAGACGGATGATGCCAAAATCGGGATCGCGCATCATGATGGGGTTGGGCGTGCCCCATTTCAGATCCGTAAATTGTTTGGTGGAAATGAAATAGACTTCAGCCCGGAAGGGTGAATTAAAGCCGTATTTCCAGCCTTTTAATGTGGAAAGTACAGGCATATTTTCAGTGGTAAGTGTGTACATGCCCGGCTTGTAAACGTCGGCGAGTTGCCCCTCATTGACAAACACAGCAACCTGGCCTTCGCGTACGGTTAATTTGGCCCCGTTTTTAATTTCATTGTCGTAACGCGGAAATCGATAAGCGAGAATGTCATTATCCGCCGGCTCCGTCCACTGAATAATATCAATGAGTTCGCCTTTGAGCTTCTGTATGAGCGACATGTTGGCACTCCTCAATATTGAGAATTCTTTTGACTATGTGATAACCAAAAATGACGAAATTGTCAAAAAATGCCGGAGCACGGCCCGCTGACGGCAGTATGGGCCTGCGCCTATTGGCGATAAACTGGTGTTATTAAAGATCACACGAGGCGTTTTCGTGTGCTGTTTCGATTGAGCCGATGAGCATGACTCCTACCATCAGCCAACCCGCACATGCAAGGGAGGAATTCTCAGCCCCCTCGGCTGTAGCCGCAGCACGACGTGCATTTCGGCGGCGTTGGCTTCGGGTGGCATGGCTGGCGGGAACGGCTCATCAATTAGACATGCTGGCGAAGATAACTATTGCCGCGTCGATTGCCTATACGATCGCCACACTGACAATCAGCCTGCGGGCAATGGGCTGGGGATGGTGGGCCGGTGCCCTGACTTTAATGGCAGGTGGACTTGCCTGGGTGATGATTCGGACCCGGCACAGGCAGCACCGCATGCGCCGACTGGTGGTGGTGCTGGGATCGGCCATACTGATCGCATCCCTTGGCGCGGGCGCGGCGTGGTGGGCGGGGATTATTTGTGCCATCGGTGCCGTCGGAGCCATTTATCAACGGCCACGCGGGCTGCAAATCGCAGAACGACTTGACGCGATGCAGCATTGGCCATCTACGACAAGTGTTGCCGTGAGTTTAATGCGCAAATCGCCGGCTTTCGCCCACCCCATTGCGAAAGGCTTTGAGCAGCAACTGTACCTGCGCGCCGGCGAAGGGCTTGCCGCCATTACCACAACCGCATTGCTGCGCCCGGGTGATGTGGGAAGGCAATGGGCGAGGGCGTGGCTTTTTTTAATAGCTGCGGTGGTGTGCGGATTTGCATTACCGGCCGGCGAATCCGCGATATCGGGGCATGCGCGCCAGCCGGCAATCAGTTCGCACCAGCGATCGGCCGGTGCAGGTTTCGTGGCAGGCTATCGGCAGAAGGCGCTGCCGGCGAGGACGGCGACTGCGCCGCATAAAGATTCCGCTCGCTCAAGTGGTCGCACCACCGCGGGCCACGGCCACCATGCAAGCGATCGCACACACACAACCGGGAAGTTAGCAACAACTGCCCGACATTTGAGAGACAATATTATTACCGCCCGCCACATGCTGACCCAATTGAAGGCGCTGGCGGCGAGGCAGGCTTTAGACGTGACATTGGGGAGGCATGCGGCAGCGCAACTCAACCGAGAGTTGCACACATTAAAGCCGTTGGGCGCAGGGCGGGCTATGGTACGCGCCATCGAGCATGAGTTGAAGGCCAGTGGCAAGGGGCGGGCTAAACCTTTAATAGGAAAGCTTCAAGAGCAAATTCAGAACCTTTTGCGACACAATCTCGCGCAACTTCAAACGCTCAGGTTGCCAACCGGCGGCAGTCGCAGAGGCAAGTCGGCAGGAAAGGGTGACAGTCAAACCAATTCCACCGGTCACCAACCGCCTGCCGAAGCGATCGGCCAGCAGAAACAAAATATGTCTCGGACAGAGCCAAGGACCCGACACGCCAATCATCTGATTCCGAACGACCATTTGGCGTCGGGCGCTGAGCATGCGGTGCCACATGCCGCAACCGGCGTGCGCATTTACACTTTTGACGTGCCCCCAAAAATGGCGGGTGGCACCGGGGGTCGAAGCGTGTGGCGGGATGCGGCCCGCGCACTGGCACCGGAAACGGGCTATATCCCCCACCGCTACCGGGCTGATATTCGTCATTATTTTAATGGTATCCCGCCGGTCCGCTGATGCTGTTGCGGCAGGTTTGGGGCCAGAGATAACCTTAGCGCATCACCCACCGGGTAGAAGTTATACGCCGGTGCTGCCAAACCCCCCGGTACCGCGATCGGTGGTGGAAAGTTTTTCGGGGGCGTCCAACTCCTCGATGACCGCCCGGACGATGGGGGCAATAACCAGTTGGGCGATGCGCATACCGCGTGTGATTCGGAACTCAATATCACCGAAATTAATAATAATGACCTTCAATTCCCCCCGGTAATCGCTGTCAATGGTGCCAGGCGAGTTGGGCATGCCGATGCCGTGCTTAAGCGCTAAACCGGAGCGCGGCCTTACCTGCCCCTCGAACCCAGGCTCAATCGCGATGATCAGGCCACAAGGGATTATCGTCCTGTGCCCGGGCTGAAGAATAATGTCGTCATGGATGGCGGCGGTGAGATCCATCCCCGCCGAGCCATCAGTTTGATATGCGGGAAGCTCGAGGCCCTGACTGTGGGGAAGCCTAAATATTTTAAGTGTAGATTGCCGCAGCGGATGACCTCCTAAAATGGAAACAACTCGAATTACGTCCGCGGCATCCCCCACTCACAGGTAAGGTTTGGGCGCATGAACATAGCTCCCAATACGCACCGCATACAACGGTGTAATATACTGCCGCAGAATTGAAAGGTGCAGTGAGTTTGAACACCACAGAACAGATGACGGTGAGTATTGTTGTACCCGCCTACCACGAAGCGGAAAATCTGCCTCGATTGATGGAGGAAATTTCCTCCGCCATGGATCCAACCGGCTGGAAATGGGAAGTAATCGTGGTCGACGATAACTCCCGTGATGGTACGGCAAAAGTATTAAAGGCGCTGGCGTCGCGGTACGCGTCATTGCGCTATGTGATCCGTCGTCATGACAAAGGGCTTTCATCGGCTGTGCTGGCAGGATTTGACCGGGCCAACGGTACGGTACTGGTGGTGATGGACGCCGATTTAAGCCATCCGCCGGGTGCCATCGGTAACTTGGTGCGTCCCCTGCTGGATGGATCGGCGGATTTTGTTATTGGCTCGCGGTATGTGGCAGGCGGGGGTACGCAGGACGATTGGGGGTTGTTTCGGAAATTGAACAGCACGGTGGCGACGATGCTGGGGCGACCCTTTGCCGGCAAGGTGCGGGATCCGATGGCAGGTTTTGTGGCGTTGCGGCGTGAAACATTCCTGGCGGCGGACGAGTTGAACCCAATCGGGTACAAGATCGGTCTGGAATTGATGGTGAAATGCGGGGTAAAACGTGTTTTGGAAACGCCGATTTTTTTCCGCAATCGCCTGCACGGTAAAAGTAAACTCACCGTGCAGGAGCAGTTGCGTTATCTGGAGCACCTTTCGCGGCTTTATGACTACAAATTTAAAAAAGGTTCGCCGCGAGTAAAGTTTTTGATTACAGCGCTGGGCAGCGCCATCGTGGGATATCTGGTGGCGTTGGCAGTTGAGGCGGCGGGGACGCATCGGCTTGATGCCGTAGCCGTCGGAATTATGGCCACGCTCGCGATGACAAGCCTGTTTTTTGGGCGATACTTGCGCACCCAACGCAAAAATGTGACAAGTTTGCATCCGTGGAGTGCGTTTCTGGTCATTTGCTTTGTCGAGTTTCTGGTGGGAATTTGGCTGGCGTGGGTTTTAGTACCCCGCTGGCCGTTTGCGGCTGTGGTGCCATTCTGTTTAGGGACAGGCATTCTGGTGCGAGGCGTGCTAAGGGTGGCGAGTGGGCTCGATGTGCGCGGGCTGCGAAGACGTCCGCTGAAATGAGGCTATCTCGATACGCATCATTGTTGACCACAATTGCACAAAGAATGGGCATAAAAATTGCCAATGATGAGATATCGGGCGATTTAATGTACGTGAATGTCAATAGTTGCTTCGTGATACCGAGCCAGACATAAGCGCCATAAATTAAATCTAAAGCCATATTTTGAAATATGTTACAATCACGTTTTTCCATTTATGGATCGGTGGGCATGGTGGGAATGGAGGCGGAGAAATCGGGGGTTCAACGGTGCTCGCACGGATTTTGCTCAATGGTTAGGCATGGGCTGAATGTGCAATGATGACGGAATGGGCACAGAATTCGGGCCGGTGAGGGTTCTAAGATGGTGATGGAGAGCGTTTTATTCAAAGAGGAGCGTAAATGTTGGACCGGGCGGAATTGGAACTTGCCACGCTGGAAGAAATTGGCCGCGTTTTGTCGATGGGCCTCAATTTACACGCCGCGTTTGACCAAACGATGAGAGTTTTGGCAAGCCGCTTGGGCATGGAGCGTGGCTCGATGGTGCTGTTTGACGATACGAGCGGAAAGTTGCGGATTGAAGCGGCGCTGGGCCTGACACCGGAAGAGATTCAGCGGGGCCGATACGATGTGGGTGAAGGGATCACCGGGCAGGTGGTGGCAACCGGTAAAACGCGTGTCGTGGAGAATATAAGTAAGGATTTGAATTTCCTCAATCGCACTGGTGCGCGGGCGGCGCTGGCCGGGCAGGCGATAAGTTTTATCTGTGTCCCGATACAAATCGACAATCGTGTTGCCGGAGCGCTTAGCGTGGATAAGCGCTTCGTGGACGCAACGACGCTGGAGGGTGACCGTCGTCTACTGGAAATCATCAGCGCCTTTTTGGCCCAGGCAATCAAGATTAACCGGATCATGGCCAGCGAAAGGGAGCAATGGATCGAAGAACGGCGGCAATTGCGGGATACGCTGCAGAGCAAATACAAATTTGACAACATCATCGGCAATTCACCCGCCATGCTGGAGGTATTCGATACCATTGCTCAGGTGGCCACCAGCCGGGCGACGGTTCTTTTGCTGGGCGAAACGGGAACGGGTAAGGAACTCATCGCCAAGGCGATTCACTTTAATTCCAATCGTGCGGAAAAGCCGTTCATCCGCGTCAATTGTGGTGCTCTTACCGGCACACTGCTGGAGTCGGAATTGTTCGGTCATGTCAAGGGGAGTTTCACCGGGGCCATTCGCGATCGGATGGGGCGCTTTGAGGCGGCCGATTCGGGTACGTTGTTTCTCGACGAGATCGGCACAATTGACACCAGCTTGCAGGTTAAATTGCTGCGAGTTTTGCAGGAGCGCGAATTTGAACGCGTGGGTGATACGAAAACGATTCGGGTGGACGTGCGTATCATCGCCGCGACGAATTTAAATCTTCAGGAAGAGGTCGCCAAAGGCAAATTTCGAGAGGATTTATTTTATCGCCTTAATGTGGTGACCATCAATTTACCCGCCCTGCGGAGTCGGCGGGAGGACATTCCCCGGCTTATTGATTTTTTCCGGGATCGATTCAACTCAGAAAACGGGAAGAATTTGAACAAAATCAGCCGCGATATATTAAACCTGATGGTGCGGTATCCGTGGCCCGGCAACGTGCGTGAACTGGAAAATGCGATGGAGCGGGCGGTGGTGTTGAGCCGCAACGACACGCTTACCGAGGATTTACTGCCGACGGCCATTCGGGCCTTTGCCCAACAGGGAAAATCCAACCAGTCAAGCGAAACACTGGACGCCTTAATTCGGCGGATGGCAACGCAGGCAGTCAACGAGTATGCGCACCGCGAAGGGCAGATATACGAATTGGTGCTTGAGCAGGTGGAAAAACGCCTGATTGAAGAGGCGCTGGGGCGGTGCGATGCGGTAAAAATCAAGGCGGCGGACTTTTTGGGAATCAACCGCAATACGCTTAATAAAAAAGCGAAGGACTTTTCAATCGATGCCCCGGACAATGGCCCGGAGAAGGGCGTTTAGCCCGGATATTTCATAGGTTTTAGTCAAATGGGGTCTGGTGGTGCCAGTTGGGGGTGTCACGGTCCACTGTTTTTGTATTTATCACGTTTAGCGCGCAAT
>JAKAEB010000017.1 GCA_021818445.1 Planctomycetota bacterium | reverse complement strand
TGAGAGGTGCCATCTCGGATCCACGGACGGATGATTAAGGAGATCGGCGTGCAATACGTACACTTTTTCCGTTTTTCGCTGCCGTTAGCTTTTTGGTTCCTGACGATGGTGGACCGGGGGGCCCTGCTTCGATACCGACGGCGGTTGGTGCTGCGGCAGGACATTGACGCGATCAAACGTGTGCGCGTTCGTGAGGCGATCTTTGCCCTGATGATCTCGCTGGGATTCTGGTATTCGATTGGAACCCCGTATCTGCAGACACCAACCTGTCTGGTGATCTTCTTCCTGTTTCTTTTGCAGGCCATAGAGCCGGATGCGGTTGTTCCTACAAGGACGCTGGCCGGAGCCAAATAGGCTCGTAGGCGGGGTGTCCACCAAACGGTGCCCGGAGTGGTGTGTAAAACGGCGAACCGCAGCGGGGAGGCGAGCGTTATCTGGATGGAGGGGAGGAAACACGCGGTCAGGGCACCCAACGCCGGCCACCTCGAGGGGAAAAAATCGTTGGTGGCCGCGGCGGTAGCGGGATTGCTATGGGAGGGCGCAATGATGATCGCTTTTCAATATTTGCGTAACCACCCATGACCGCAGTGCCGGGGTATTTGGACGGTCGACGGTGCCAGCTTTGGGTGGTCCTGCTGATGGTGGTGGCGTCGCAGCGTGCGGCGCGTCGGAAAAGCCTTGGAGGAGCCTCGATGGCGTTCGGCTTGCATAGGTACATTGGGCGAGGATTGCTCGCGGCGGTATTTCTTGGCGCGTTTTTTCCGGCGGCCCGGGCGTCCGCCGGCGATGGGCCGCCGACCGCTTCCGCACCGGCCAAAGCAATTGGCACCGCGCCCGCCAAGCGGCAGGAGGGCGGGCCAGGTGAAGCGAGCCTCGCCGAGCTCCGCAAACGGGCCGCCTCGGGTTCCCGCCAGGCGATGGTCCGACTCGGCACACTTTACCTCAAAGGGAGTGGTGTGCCGCAAAATTTTGCCAAGGCTATGGCGTGGTTTAGCAAGGCCGGGGCAGCGGGGTCGGCGCTTGCAATGAACGACGTCGGCGCGATGTATGCCAACGGGCAAGGCGTGCCGCGAGATTACGCCAAGGGGCTGGCTTGGTATCGCAGGGGTGCCGCCGGTGGGTCGGCGCTCGCAATGGACAACATCGGGGCGATGTATTTGGTGGGCCTGGGCGTGCCGCAAAATTGCATCAAGGCGCTGAAATGGTTCCGCAAGGCCGCAGCAACCGGCGACGGCAAGGCGATGAATGTCATCGGCCTGCTTTACGCAAAGGGCTGGTGCGTGCCGCAGGATTACGCCAGGGCGATGAAATGGTACCGCAAGGCCGCAGCGGCGGGCGACGGCAGGGCCATGAGGGATATCGGTCTGCTCTACGCCGAGGGCCAAGGCGTACCGCGGGATTACGCCAAGTCGTGGAAATGGTCTTGCAAAGCCGCGGCGGCAGGCAACCGCAAGGCGATGAGATGGCTTCGCGGATCCGCAATGCTTGGCGGCAGCGACGCGGCCTACAACCTCGGCTGGGTTTACGCCGAAGGCCGACGAGTGTGGCGAAACTATACCAAGGCGATGAAATGGTACCGCAAGGCCGCAGCGGCGGGCAACGACAAGGCGATGTACGGCATCGGCACGCTCTACGCGAAAGGCCGGGGTGTGCCGCGAAATTGCGCCAAGGCGATGAAATGGGACAGAAAGGCCGCCGCCATGGGTTACGCGCCGGCTATGGGCCGGATCGGGGTGATGTACGCCAAGGGGCTGGGTGTGAAAGTCAACTACAAGGCGGCCAAGCGCTGGTTCAAGAGGGAAGCGGCGGCGGGCGACCCGAGTGGTAAGCAGGCATTGGACGAACTCAAGGTGATTGAATCGCTTAACGCCAAGGCACCGCCCACCGCCAGGCAGAAATAGCCATTGCCGGTGACGCGGTGCGGCTTCCGGTGTGCCACCTGCCGTGCGGGTTGGTGAATTGCGTTGGTACGCGCCATATCATCAGGATCGGTCTAATGGTCGCGATTAATGACAGAATAATCCATTCAAACGCCGATACGCCCGGCGCTTGGCGGTGAACGAAAGTACCCATTTGCACCGCGGAAAGCGCTATGAGCGCGAAGTTATTTTTCTCGGCCCAGTTACGACCATTGAGCACCCCCGGCCAATCCCGGTGTTATATGTTTCGGCTGGGAAACCCGCCATCAGGGCGGTGAGAAAAAGTATTTGCAGCGCGGGGGCGATGGCCGCGGGCAACGGCTATTTGGAAATCGTCATCGACGCATGGCCGATCTCAACGTGCAGCAACTGCACTTCCCGCCGATGCAGGTTGACGATCCGCATGGAACTGGCGCAAATCACCGTCAGTATGCCGAGGGCGACGGCAATGCCGATCCACATGGGGGCCTTGCGGCGAAATTCGTCAAACGCCTTGGCCCGTCCGGCCAGCACCGACAAAACAAAAAACAGGGCAAATGCAGCCAGCATCTTGATACCCAGCAGGGCCTGATAGATGGGTGGCTCGTGGCTCATATGTTCCACCACCAACAGCCAATAAATACCCGATACGATCTGGATCAGGATGACGAGGCCGAGAAATTTGCGCCACGGCTTGTTGACGGCCTCCAGAAATTCCGCGCGGCGATCATCGGGCAGTTTGGCGGTGGCGGGATAAATGCCCAGCCACATGATGAACGGAGCACCAACCAATATGGCGGCACCAAGAATATGCAACCAACGCATGATGAGTGTGAGATATAACATTGGGGATGCTCCAGTAATATAGAAGTATTATTTTTTGTGCGGAACCGGGTGGGGCGGATGGTAGCCCAACGACGCGGGATAATATGTTTCCGGATGCAGGCAATGGTCGGCGGCAAGCTGCACATAGTGGTCGTTATTGGCAAGATTGTCGATGCGTTCCTGCGGTCGGACGGGGCGGACAATTTTGGCCGGTACGCCCATGGCCACCATCCCGGCAGGCACATGCATACCGGGCGACACCACGGCACCGGCAGCGATGATGGCATCGTCCTCCACCACGGTGCGGCCAAGCAGGACGGCATTCATGCCGATAAGCACGCGATGGCCGACACGGGCCCCATGCAGCACGGCCCCATGGCCGGCGGTAACCTGGTCGCCGATGGTTTGATCAACCCCGGAATCGCAATGAATGATGACGCCGTCCTGTATGTTGGTGCGGCGGCCAAGGGTGATGCGGGCCACATCACCACGGATGACGGCTCCAAACCAGATGCTGCAATCTTCGCCGATCACGACGTGGCCGCAGATGCTGGCGTTATCCGCCCGCCAAAATCCATCAGCCCGGCGAATGCGGTATGGTTCAACGCTGTTCATCGTGCCATAGTTTACAGTGGGCGGAGGCAGAAGGGTAAAGTGGTTGGGATGACCGCGGATGGCAGGGGCGTGGGCGGTGGCTATGCGGTATGGCAATTGGCGTGGGCCGGGCGGGGTGCCTACGATAGAGGGTTGTCGATGAAGACTCGATTTTAATATGAACCATTTTTAAGGAGTGAACATGGGAACGATGTTAGCGGCGCAGATCGGCAAGGCCAAGGGCAATTTTGAACTGGTGGAAAAGCCCATACCGGAGGCGGTTGGCAATCTGGTGCGGGTCAAGGTAGAGGCGTGCGGCGTATGTCATAGCGACGTGATGGTAAAGGAAGGGACGTTTCCGGGGATTAAATATCCGCGTGTGCCGGGGCATGAGATCATCGGTGTGGTGGATGCCGTGGGACCGGAGGTAAAGACCTTTTCCCCGGGGCAGCGTGTGGGGGTGGGTTGGCATGGAGGGCAGTGTTTTGTATGCGACAGTTGCCGCCGCGGCGATTTTATAACCTGCGACAAGGGGAAGGTGTGCGGCATATCTTATGATGGCGGTTATGCCCAGTATATGGTGGCCCCGCAGGATGCCTTGGCACGGGTGCCAGATGGACTCGACTCCGTGGCAGGTGCCCCCCTGCTGTGTGCCGGGGTGACGACATTTAACGCATTGCGGCACAGCGGTGCCAAGCCGGGCGATGTGGTAGGCGTGCAGGGGCTGGGAGGCTTGGGTCATCTGGGCATTCAGTTTGCGCGGGCGATGGGGTTTCATGTGGTGGCTATATCGACATCGGGCAGCAAGCGTGAGATGGCAGCAAAACTGGGGGCGCATGAGTACATTGACACATCGGCCGAGCCGCCGAGCCGGGCATTGCGGAAACTGGGTGGAGCGGCGGTGATACTGGCCACAGCACCGGATTCCAAGACGATGCACCCGCTGGTGGAGGCATTGGGTGCGGGCGGTAAATTGGTGGTGGTGGGCGCGGGGAGTGATCCGATACCCGTTACGCCGGTGGAATTGATTATGAAGCGTAAAAGCATCATGGGGTGGCCAAGCGGACATGCCATGGACTCGCAGGAGTGTCTGGAGTTTGCAGCTTTAACAAAAACGCAGGTTATGGTAGAAGAGTTTCCGTTGGAGAAGGCGGCGGACGCCTTTGAGCATATGATGTCCGGAAAGGTTCGATTCCGGGCCGTGCTGAAAATGGCTTGACGAACAAGGTAAGTATTGGAGTAACCATGGCGAAAATAACTCTCAAGGGCAACCCTCTGCATACGGTGGGCGAATTGCCAAAGGCGGGCACGGATTTAAGTGACATCAAGGTAACCAAGGCGGATTTGACCGATGCGGCACTGAGCAGCTTTGCCGGCAAGCGGCTGATACTCAATATATTTCCAAGTATTGATACGAGTGTATGTTCGGCGTCGGTGCGGCATTTTAATCAGGACGCGGCCGGGCTTAAGGATGTGACGGTGCTGTGTGTATCGATGGATTTACCTTTTGCGCTGAACCGTTTTTGCGGGGCCGAGGGGATAAAGAACGTGCATACGGCGTCGGCGTTTCGGCATCCGGAATTTGGCCAGAAGCTCGGTGTGCGGATTCTGGATGGGGGCATGGCGGGGCTGCTGGCGCGCAGCATTGTCGTGCTGGATGCCAGCGGCAAGGTGACGTACACCGAATTGGTACCGGAGATTGCACAGGAGCCCAACTACGCGGCAGCTTTGGCGGCGGCCCGGTAAGACGGTCGCAAAGTAAACACGCGATGCGCGCAGGCGGGATACAAAGAGCGCCTGCGTCCTGCATATTGTTTTTATTTTTTTTTATTGAAAGGCAGATGGATGACCACCGGTATCAAAGCACAGCGACTGAAGCTGGATTCAGGGGTGATGATTTCGGTGGCGGCACCGGCGGAGAAAGCGCCGATTGTGGTTATCCTGCATGAGGCATTCGGGCTTAACGGACACTGGGATGATGTGGTATCGCACGTGGCGTCGCATGGTTTCTTTGCCGTCGCACCCGATTTATTTCAAGGCCGGGTGATTGACTATGGCGACATGCCAGGGGCGATGGCAGCGGTAGCGGCGTGCGGCGATGATGGCTCGGTGGGGATAATTAAAAATGTTATTCAATGGGCGCATCAGCAACCGCAGGGAGTCGGGCAGCCGGTGGGACTGCTGGGGTTTTGCATGGGCGGACGACTGGCGTTTATCGGGGCGTGTGAACTTGGGCAACAGGTGGATGTGGCCGTGTGCTGCTACGGCGGCGGCATTGGGGCGGAGGGTACAACCGACAAGCGTGGCCGTCCGGTACCCATCGCAAGGAACGATATCGCCGCCCTGTCAGCCGGATTGCTCTTTATTTACGGCAATCAGGATGCGCACATACCGCCAGCCGAGCACGCCCGCATTGTAAGCAAGCTGGGCGAACATCAGCGGCCGTTTGCGCTGGAAACCTATCCGGCGGGCCACGGGTTTATGAGCGACCGGCCGGCGTATTACCATCCGGCGTGCGCGCGGGAGGCGTGGCGTGAAATATTTTCGCACCTGCTGCGGCATATGGAGGCGGCACCACCGGCCAGCACGGCCGATTATCAATAGGCCAGCGGCTTGCCGCATGATTTTATATTATTTTTTTAGCCGGCGACGGCAACGGTGGCATCAGGTGATCAGGGCGGGACGCTCGGAGAATCTTTCGCGCACGGCGTGGATGGAATCTTCAATCCGTAAAAAGGCGGCAATTACCTGCGGATCAAACTGCGTGCCGCCGGCGGAGAGAATAATAGACTTGGCCACCTCATGGCTGAAGGCGTCTTTGTACAGACGGCGCGAGGTAAGGGCGTCATACACGTCGGCCAGGGCGACGATGCGGCCGCTTAGCGGTATTTCTTCGCCGCGCAACTGCATGGGGTAGCCGGTACCGTCGATGCGTTCATGATGGGTAGCGGTGATTTCACGCGCAATTTGAAGAAACTGGGCTTCAGGAAAGCGCCGCAGGGCGATATCGATGGTGTTGGCACCGAGTGTGGTGTGGGTTTTCATCAGGGTGAATTCGCGGTCGGTCAGGCGGCCGGGCTTGAGAAGGACATAATCGGGGATGGCCACCTTGCCGATATCGTGCAGCGGACTGGTGAGATAAACCCAGCGGATGAAGTTGGCATTGATCGTCTGATGGTGGTCGGGGGTGAGGGCCAATTCCTGGGCGAGAAGGCGCGAATAATTTTGCACCCGCTCAAGATGCATGCCGGATTCCGGATCACGCGATTCCGCCAATTTGGCCATGGCAAAAATGGCAACGTTGCGGGTATCGAGGGAGAGCACACGTTCTCCAGCCCGCACCCGGGCGACAAGTTCGTCGGGGTCAAACGGGCGGTGCAGAAATTCATCGGCACCGAAGTTAAGCCCGCGGACGCGATCTTGTGAATCATTATTTTCCGTCAGTAAAATGAGGTAGATGTAGCCCCACATCTCTTCATGCCGAATCGTTTGGCATAATTTTAATCCAGCTTCGGGGCCGTCCAGATTCCAATCCACCAGAACCAGTCGGCAGAGACCCTCGCGTACGATGTTTTCCGCCTCTTCAGAGGAATCGGTCACGAGAACTTCAAAGCCGGCGGCGACGAGATGCTTTTTTATCAGACGAATGCTGAGCCGATTGGAATCCGCCAGTAGTACGCGCATGAAAACCTTTCCGCCTGACGGCCAACCCGGGAGCCCGCCGCCTTAACAGCATTATCGGCAAGATGATGCCCGGGCTTAAAGTGTGTCGGCCCCGTGCAACCATAGTGTAAAAGAAAAGATGGCTCCATGCGCGGGGCGTGGCTGGCGGCTTGCCTTCGGGATTTTCGCAGAATGCTTTGGTTGCAGGGGTGCGGGGGAATCAGTAACCTAGGGTTGAAAATACCAGTTGGTGTTGCCAAGCAAGATTGTACCCCGGGGGTGAGCGGGAAAGTGCGAGGTGATAACGCATGACGCAGGTTCCTGCAGGCAGTGCGGAGTTGCCATCGGCTCTGCCATGTCCGATTGCCGGGTGTCGAAGTCCGGCACAGCGGCGCGATAAAGGATGGTTCTGCGTGCGGCACGATTTGAACTTTCATGTAGATGAATTCACGCCGTTAGAGCCATCGGTGGACCGGGTGGATACGGCGTCTGAGCAGCACGCCATCTGCGCGCATCACCCGGAAAATCGTGCGGTGGCGGAATGTGCCGGTACGGGCAATTACATCTGCGCCCTGTGTGCAGTAGATATTGATGGGGCCACCTACAGTGTGCAGTTTCTGGATTCCGCGGCCGGCGAGGCCGTATTGTCTGAGCGGTTTGCGAGTTCGTTGCCTCGGCCCGACCGTCTGGTGTGGCATCTACTGGCGTTTACCCTTGTTTTTCCCATCACCGTTATCATGCTTTTTTTATCATTTGTCTGGGTGCCTGTGGCATTTATTTACTGGGCAAAACTTATTCGCATGCGGCAAGGCAACGAGCTTTACCGACGTGTGGTCAGCGGATGGAAGCTACCGGTAATGCTTGCAGGGCTGGTAATCTGGGCGGCGCTGGGTTTACTTTTTTGGGGCAACATTCTCTTGAGGGCCTATCCACTTTTTGGGGCATAAATGGCAGAAAAAACATCAACACCAAAACCCAAGCCAAAATTGTGGGTAATTTCGCGCGGATTCGGGACGCAGCGGGCCATGATTGAATCCGATCATCTGCTGCTGCTTTCAAGTAGCGGGTACCGCGATACCATGCGACGGATACTCTTCAACCGGATTGAGCGAATCTATGTAGCCCAGGCGCGACGTTTGTCCGGTTGGCTGGTATTGGGTCTGCTGTTATTTATGATCGACGCCGCGATATGTACCCTCTTCGTGATAAGCGCATACTCCGTGCAAGGCAAGATCGTGCTGTTGGTATTATTTGGGTGGCCGCTACCGATACTCAGTAGCTGGACGGTGTTCACAATTCTTAACCCGCCGCACCGGTTATTTATTGTCCGTGCCGGTCGACCGCATGAGATCAGGACAACGCTTTCAAAGGCCAAATTTGCGCGGTTCTATTCCGATTTGTGCGTGGGTATCCGGCAGTATCAGGGGCAGGTACCGTTGGCGGGTGCGCCGACCAGCGCACCGCCGGCGGAAGGGGCCGTCGCGGCTGAACCAGCGGGCGATGCCGAAGCGCCGGCCGTCATTGAGGAGGATACATCGGGGCAATAGCCAAGGAGCCTGTCCGAGTCATAACATGGATTGCGGCGGGCCGGGCACAATGCAGATGGGCGGGAGTTGCATCAGTCAGAGTAAAAGCGTAGAGTTCGATTTCGATGAAGACGTAACGGGCAGTTTGGTTTCCTGGGGGCGTAAAATGAAGCATTCGGTACCAATGGCGATTTTGGCCGTGGGCCTTTCGATGGCGATTTCAGAGGGGTTGCAGGCCAGGATGATCATACTCAATCCGACCAACATCCAACCGGGTGGGCCGATGATTCCGGCCCCCGCTCCGAAGCCAGGCAAAGGGCACGCATCGGCTAAATTAAGCTACCCTGCGCCGCCCAAGGCGGATGCTGCCAAGATCAAGGCGGACATCAAGGCGTTGGGCAGTGGCCGGTACGCGGTACGAGAAAGGGCGGCGCATGAACTTCTGGCCATGGGCGACCCGGTAATGCCGTACCTGAAAGCGGCGCTCAAAGGCCTGACCACGCCGGAGATGCGGCATCTGCTGCGGCGCGACCTGCGAGCCATTGCAAAAGCAGACCTGATGCGGGGGCCGCTTATCACGCTTAAGTTGAAAAACGTACCGGCCACCACGGCGATTATGGACGTCTGCAAGCAAGCGGGTACCACCGCCAATTTCTGGAACTCCAATACCGCATCGACGGTTTCGCTGGATGTAAAAAATGCTCCATTCTGGAAGGTAATCGCCATTCTGGCTGCAAAGACCAATATGTCGCCGTCGTTCGGTTATATGAACAACGGGCAGCCGGGTATGCAATTTGCGCAAGGCCAAAATACCATCAGTACATTTACCTCATTTGATGGCGCATTTGCAGTGAGTTTGACAAGCGGGAACTACCAGCGATCATGCGACTACACGCAGCCTAAACCGGCCCGGTCGTCAAGCTTCAACATTCAGGCTAATTTGCTCATGCTACCGAACGAAATCGGCAATTTGCAGATGCAGTCGGTTACCATCACGAAGGCAATTGACTCCAAAGGGCAGTCTTTGCTGTCGCCCAATATGAATAATTATTTTGGCGGTCAGTTTCAAGGTGCGGTGGCGAACTGCAACTTCAATTTAAATTATCCCAAGCATCCGGGCCGCAGAATAAAAATACTCAAGGGTTATATCCCCATCACGGCGGCGGTGGGCAGAAAGGACTATACCGTTAAATTATCGGGCAAAAAGTCGGAAACGCTCCGCATCGACGGGGTGCGAATGAAATTCGGGCCTGAAAAATTTCTGAACGGCAACTGGCAGTTAACCTATGTGGTCTCATGGCAGGGCGTGCTGTCGCCGCAGGAACAAACTATTGAAAATCAGGTATCAAATACCATGAGCATGCTGGGGCGGGCATCAAACGGGGCGGCACCCAATTTTATTAATTTTTCAAGTATTAATGGCGGCCAGAATGAAACCACCTACACCCTGCAAACCAATATCGAATTGGCCAAGATGACCCTGAGGCTCTACACGCGGGCGGTAAATCTGAAAATACCCTTCAGGTTTACCAATGTTCCCATGCCTTAGAGCCTGTTTGAATTGATTGCCGTAAGCATGGAGCGCAAAGCAGGCCTGTGACCACGACAAGTATTAAAATTCGACCGGTGATGGTGATCGATGGCCCGGATGCCTTCACACGCCGGAGCCTGGTTGAATCAATCCAGGAAACTTACTTGGGGAATAGCCGCTACGGCGTGGTGCGCATTGAACCTGGCGGAGCGGTGGCGGGCTTGCTGGATGAATGCCGCACCACCAGCATGTTTGAGACAAAAAAACTGGTGGTGGCTGACCCGGCGGACTGGCTGTTCAAATCAGGTGGCACAGATGACGGCGAAGGAGAAACGGGCGGAGGCGGCGGTGCCCGCGAATTAATACTGGCGTATGCGCAAAACCCGCATCCGGCAACGGTACTGGTGCTGGTGTGTGATTCGTGGTTGAAGACCACCCGGCTGCATAAGTTTTTGGAAGCCGACGGTGCGATCCTCGCGGCCCCGCTGCCCCGCGCCGGAGATATCGGCCCGTGGCTGGTACGCCGCGCGTGGGAGTATTACAAAAAAAAGATAGACGGCGCGGCGGTCGGGCGGCTGGCGGACCTGGTGGGACCGGACTATGCACGGCTGGATTCAGAACTGTCCAAATTGAGCTTGTATGCCGCCGACAAACCCTCCATCACCGCAGCGATGGTTGACGAAATGGTGGGATTTCAGCATGAGCAAAAAGTGTGGGATTTTATAGATGCGTTGGCCGAGTCGGACGCACCAGGTGCGTTGGCACGGCATGCGGAATTGCTGCAGATGGACGCGCGGGCGGCTTTCACCATTGTGGGGGCCGTTTACCATTGGCTGGGGCGGGTGGCCGCGGCGCGGGAACTGCTTGACCGGCGACTGCCCGATTCGCAGATTATCCGGGAGCTTAAGCTCTTCCCACCTTCCCGGGCCAGCCAGACGTTAAGCCTTGCCCGGCGTTGGGGCCTCTCGGGTGTCCAGCTCGCCTTGGGCGAATTACTCTCAGTTGATGTGGCGGCCAAAACCAGTCTGGGTGACCCGCAACGCACCATGGAGATGTTTATCGTGCGTCTTTCCACGATTGCCACGATGCCCGGTACCGCCAAGGTAACTGCGGCACGCCGTGTCTGATAACCAACAAAAATTTATTCATCAATATTATCGCCCGCGGACATGGCGGCCTCCCCCGATTTTGGCTCATGCCCAAAGCCTTTATTTACCGCTGATAGGGGTGTTGTGAGGATGCGTTGGCGCAGCGGGCGCTGGCCGCAATGGCAGACAGAGGTTGGGCAGAGAGCGGAAACGATATGACCGTATTGACCATCAGACAGATGCAGGGTCGGACGACCGTCCCCTTGAGCGCGGAGCCTGAACGCCTTACACGTGCCGAATTACTTTCGGCTTTGAGTGTGGCGCTGGACCTAACCGAGGGACTACCAGCCGGGCATAGCCAGCGTGCCGCCTGGATGGCGCTGCGGATTGCCGACACCATCCATCTGCCCGAGGCACAACGCTGCGACCTGTTCTATGCGGTTTTGCTCAAGGATATCGGATGTTCCAGCAACGCCTCGCGTCTGTTTAACCTCTATGGAATGGATGATATCGCACTGAAAGCCGATTTCCGTCAGGTAGACAGCGGCAAGTTGATGCAGATTATCCAGTTCATTCTTACCCATACCCGTCCGGATGCACCGCTTAAATCCCGGCTGGCGCAGGTGGTGCACATCGGTCTGAACAGCGCCAATCTGGCGAAAGAGGTCATTGAAGATCGGTGTCATCGCGGTCAGGACATCCTGGCCAAAATGGGTTTCCCGCATGGTGTCAGCGACGCGGTTGGATCGCTGGATGAGCACTGGGATGGAAGAGGATTGCCACAGAAACTCTCCGGCAAGGAGATACCTCTGCTGAGCCGCCTGGCGTTGCTGGCTCAGGTCATTGATGTTTTTCATGTGGTGGGCGGCCCGGTGATGGCCACCGGCGAGATATGCGACCGGAGCGGCACATGGTTTGATCCCAATCTGGTGCGGGCGTTTGTGTCGGCATCTTCAGAGAGCGATTTTTGGGTCAGTTTGGAAAATGGTGATGCGAATGAATGGGTGCGGCGATTTGAAGAACCGACTGCGGGCGTGATTCACGATGCCGAGATTGATCGCCTGGTAGGTGCGTTTTCTGATGTGATTGATGCGAAAAGTCCATGGACAGCGGGACACAGTCGGCGGGTGGCCGATGCCGCCGATGCCATGGCGGCGGAATTGAATTTACCGGCCAATCAACGATTGTGGATTCGCCGTGCGGCGCTGCTGCACGATATTGGGAAGCTGGGGTTGGGCAATAATATTCTGGAAAATACCGAAAGACTCTCGGAGTTGGATCAGCGGCGTTACCGTCAGCATGTGGAAACGGGGCGGAGGATTCTCTCTGGCATTCGGGGCTTTGCGCCGATCATTCCTCTTGTGGAAGCACACCATGAGCACGTTGACGGAAGCGGATTTCCCTGCGGGCTTTCCGGAGAACAAATTCCCGTCGGGGCGCGGATTATCGCCGTGGCCAACCGATTTGACTGGCTGCTGTGCGGGCGTGAGCCGATGCCGGGCACCCACCACGCCATGCGAAATATTGCGGAACAACGTGGATCGGTATTTGACGGCTCATGCATAGATGCATTGGCCACAGCAGTGCTGGCGGGCAAAATCCATGCCCCCCTGCCGCGATAGTCAGATCGCCGCCGATCATTTCGCGTTGCCCCAGTTTACAAACACGCAGCCGGCTGATTTGCAGCGGCGACGGGCTGCGCCCTGCGGCTTTCAATCCTCATTCGGAAATGCATCGGTTTTAATGGGACGGACCGTAATGGCTGCCGGGTCGGTCGGGCAGGCGTGTTCACAACTGCCGCAACCCACGCAGCCATTGGTTTTCACCAACACCCGCCCACTGGTCTGGCTGATGACAATGGCGGAATCGCCGATTGGACAAGCCTCCACACACAGGCGGCAGTCCTCGCCATGCGACCGGAGGCAGGCACCGGCATCTACCACGGCGAGGCCCATGCGGATTTTGGCTTTTTCGACAAGCTTCAAAGCTCCGGATGGACACGCTTTCATGCAAGCAAGTTCATCGCACACCACGCAAGGTGCCAGGGTTGGGACAATGTACGGAAAACCATCGCCGATTTTGGCCTCGGAGTCGATGGCGATACATTTAACCGGGCAGGCCTGCACGCATAGACCGCATTTGGAGCAGGCCTTTTCAAAATCCTCCTCGGGCAGCGCACCGGGTGGGCGTAATATAATATCCGGCCCCGCATAGCGGTCGTAATAGTCGTGATGTTCAGTATCGGAATACATGGGTGACGTACCGTGGTCAAATTCGGTGCTAAAAGCACTGGCCATCGGCTCCACCTTGCGTTCGATTAAACTGGCCACCGGTGCCATCATGTCGCGAATACAGCGGGCAAAAAAGCCGCGCCGGCTTTGCGATGCCTCATCGGATGGTGGCTCATCGGCAGCATTTTTCATTTCCGGTGCCGAGGCAGATCGGGGGTCGGCAGTGGGCATCTGCGGTGCGACTGTGTCCTCAGTTTGCCATTGAGCCGATGAATCGGCCAGTGCATCGGGCGATGGTCTCGCCTGCGGCGCGTGATCCTCATTTGGTGTATCGTCCGGCATATTTCCAACCTGTTTTTCCATATCCCAATGATAACATTTTATGCGGCTGAAGTTGCAATTTGCCGCCGGACCCGGCCCGCCCCGGACAGCCTTTTGTTTGCGTCGGCAGGGTGATTTGGGCATGATGGGGTAATGAGGATGGTATCGCCAAGGCGTGCGGCATTCATGGCGTTGTGGTTGGCGGGGTGCGGCGTCGCTTGGGCTGATGTGTCGTTGGCGACGGCACATTCCGTTGCGACGGAAATCGAGCGGTTGCAAAGCAGTCGTTGGAGCGTGCGTCACGCGGCGGAAAGGGCCCTGTTGGTAAAGTCTGCCGGGGCGCTATCGACTATAGAAAAAGCCCTGGCCCATAGTGCGAAGCCGGAAACGACCGTTCGTTTACGCCGCGTTGGCCTGCAATTGTATCTGGAGAAGCATCTGCTGGAGGGGGGACGGCGACCTTTTTTGGGGATTCGCTTTTTGGTTTTATCGCATGTACCCACCATGCGCGGTTTTTCCGCCGTCTATGTGAATCGAGTATTGCGTGGTTTACCGGCGGGAAGGGTATTGCGACGGGGCGATCTGATTTTTGGCATAAACGGGCACCTATTTGGCCCGGGCATGACAAACATGGATTTTTTACAATTGATGAGTGTTTTTCGAGCTGGCAGCCGCATTGAACTTCGCGTGCTGCGCGGCAGCCAATGGCTGAACATTTCTGTCCGATTGCTGGCCGTGCCGGCCGACGATGCGCGGTTCGCGGCGTGGATAAGCAATCGCACCGTGTTGATAAATCGGTATCTTCATGAGATATGGAAAGCGCGGAAAGCGCATCGGGCAGCCTCCTCAAATGCGCCCATGGTATTTGGCCCAGGGGGTAGACGTCCAAAAACGTGAAGGCCCGCTGCCGTTTAACCGATATCCCTTGCGGACTGCCGCTCGCGGCCAAGGGCGATATGGGCCGTTTCGGTACGCGGCTATGCCGTATGGGATGATGTACCGGGCCGTAGAATGCGTCCCGATAGGCAATTGGCGATGCGAAAAGGATGTTTGGTACTCTTTCGGCTGGGTGGCGGCTCATTGACCACACATTTACAGGCCGGTATAAGACTGCGAGATGGCGCAGGCTGAAAACGGTTATCGGCCTTCTTTAACGGGGCATAGGTAAGAACCGGGATAATGTTGACATGTTGCTCGTCTAAATTAGGGTGCTCGGGATGATGCCGACAAAAGGGTGTAACAGGCGTTGGCTCACAACGTGTATTTTGGTGGGCGCGTCGGTGCTGGGAACCGGCAAAATGGCAGTTGCAGCCGGCGGTGGACGAACACGTCTGGCCGATCAACTGATTGATGACGCACGGAATATTGGACGTAACACCACCATCGCGCCGCAGCGGGCGGCCACAATTGCCCAATACCTGCTGGGGATGGCGGTCCGACTGAATCCAAAGTCGGCCACCGGCTACCGGCTGCTGGCCGAGGCGGCACAATCGATAGATAAGCCCGCACTGCGTGTCAAGGCCCTTTTAACGCTCTGTAAACTTGATCCCAATGATCTGGCCGCACAGTTAAAACTGCTCGATGCGCTGGCGGGGGCCAAACAGACCGTAGATGGCCGAATTTCCATTTATAAAACGGCATTTAAAACACACGGCGGGAGTAAACAGCTAGGCAGCATGATTGCGCTGCGGCTCGGCGAACTGTACATGGTTGAGGCACGGAAGAATAAAGCTGCCGCCTATTTCATCAAGGCGGTTGAGCTTGACAATGCCAACGTCAATGCGTGGGATTTGATTCTGGCCGGGCTGACCAAAACTCATGCCCAGCCCGTGCAGCGAATGTATATCATCACCAAGGCGCTGGAATGCGATCCTTACCAGCCGGCACTTTTAAAGTCCGGGGCGAGGATACTCGCATCGAATCGTCTTTATGCGATGGCAGCGGCGTGGGCCAACCAAAGTATTCAGCAGTTTCAACGCGCGCGGGAAAAATTGAGCCCGGGCTTTGCGGGAGATTTGGCGGCGTTTTGGCAGATGGGGGGAAAATCGCAGGAAGCCCACGCCTACCTGAGCGAGCTCACTGCACTGCGCCATCCCACCGCCGGCACACTTTCCCTGGCACTGGCCGCCATTTGCAAAGGTCACACAGCCAGCGGCAATCTGTCAGGGCTGCTGCTGAAACGGCTCGAAGCACGCATCAGAAAAGCCATCAAGGGGAACCATTCGCCGGAACTAAAGGCGGATTTGCTCTGGCTCAAAGTGCTGTACGCACCTAAGCTGCCGCCGGACATCAATGCACAGGTTGCGGGACTTGAAAAACTGCTTGGCGGTAAAAGCCCCGTGTACCTGCGGATTCACGGTTGGCAACTGATGCGCGAACTTTACACCGGTGCGGCACTGGCAAAATTCAAAGCCGCTAAAACCGATCCCTACGCCCAAATCGGCTTGGCGCGTCTTTTGGCGCAAAGCGGACATCTGCACCATGCCGCCCGATTATTGGATACCCTTTGGGTTAAGGCCCCCACTACCCTCATCGCACTGCAAACCTATAACGAAGCCCGTCATCTGGACATCAAATTGCAGCCGCCGGCGGGTGCGGCAAAAATTGCCAAACTTGCCAGCGCCTACCCGAAGGAGATGCTCCACGTACTGGCACATCCTGAACGTGTGCTTTTGGAATCGGTTCATCTTATTCATCGCACCAGCCATTCGGGTGAGCCGATGTATGCCCGTGTCGATTACTACAATGCGTCTCCGTTCACGCTGGCGGTGGGGCCGACATCCGCCATTACGACCAACGTGGCGATGGTGGCAAGGCTGGAGGGGCTGACCGATCAGAATCTCGGTACATATGCCGTCGATTCAAACCCGCAGATATTCAGTTTGGATTCCAACGCCACGCTTGAGGTGCGGTACCGGTTGGATCAGGGGCTGCTGCGGGCGATTTTGCAGCAGCACCCCATGTCGATGCTTGGGGGCCGAATTGAATTTATCACCAATCCGATCATCGAGCACAATAAGGTATTCCCGGGGCTTGGTGGTCAGGCGCTTTCGGCCGGTTATTTCAACGTCAATGGATTGCCACCCGATATGCCGTCAAATTTGACGATGCTGGCCGAGAAGTTGCCCTCATTTTCAACCGCCAATCGCATGCTGGCTGCGGGCATTTTGGTTAACCATCTACCCGCATTGATCAAGGCAGCCCATGCTACGGCTACCGGCCATCACAAGGCCGCGCAGTCCATGGCGCTGATAGAAAAGACGCTGCAACAGGTAATCAACGACTCGGATGATGTGGATATCCAGGCTTGGGTGCTGCGGCTTGCACCGCTTAAAGGCCTGCCGCAAAAGCTTTCAGATGGGCTGGCTGCCTTAGTCCATTCGCCCTCCAAACGTGTGCGGGTTTTTGCCTATCTGCGGCTTTATGATTCGGCAAGCCACGGCAGTGCGGGCACGGCCGCGGCCCATGCATTGACGATGGCGGCCCATACGGAAAGCAGTCGGCTTCTGAAACACCTGGCGCTGGCCCTCGCCAAGCAGGCAGATATTATTGCCAAAGCCAAATAAATCCGCGGTACGGTAGATGGCCTCGACTCGGTAGCCGTTCAATCGGTGGGGGGCCTGCCTGCATGCGTGAAAGAAAAATTGCGGGAGTCAATCCCGGCGGCGGACATCAACTAAAAAGGCAAACGCCAAGCCCATCAATGCCGCTATGACCATTGGAATTCGCAATGGCCGGTAAAGCGCTACACCGTCATACCAGGGCAACGGGGGAACGGGGCGTGGGGGCACGCGTTTGAGCGCGCGGGCTATGAGGCTTTGCACATCGCGCGGAGCGGTCATGCCCGCAAGCGGCAGAACCTTTTCGCCGGGCGTGATAATATCCATCTGGCGGGCGGCCAGACGCTGCATCATGCGTTTGTCATGTTCGACCAAGGTAATAAATTGCTTTTGGATGGCAATTTTTTCCTTCATCAATGCCAGCGTAGCCCGGAGGGAATGCTCCCGCTGGCGGACCTGCCGCAAAGATTGAGCCGCCGGTGCCAGCACCACCAGCGCAATAATCGCCAAGGAAATAAGTAATACCACCCAGCTTATGATGCCGGCACCGAATATCACCGGCAGAGCGAATATACGGGGAACGGTTTTTGTTCGACGCATCAGGCGCCATCCTTTGCGCTTGGACAGGCTCCCAGGTCAATCTCCGGCGTCCATTACGCCAGCCGTCCACAGATGTAATTGTCCGACAGCATGGCGATTACCGCAAGCAAACCATCGTGAGCGCCGGTAAATGGAGATGTGGCAATTTTTTCAGGCGGAGTTGAAATCGCCCCAAGACAGACAATCGGCAGCGCTTCCCGGGACCTTCCCGCTACGCCCAAGCGTGCGGACAGCCGCGCCCCAAGGGGGGCACGGAATAAATGTCTGCGCCCGGATATTGGAAGGCAAGCTGGCCGACGCCGCTGTAAATGTTTTTCACCTGATTGGCGATGGTGGTGCCGGCCGTATCAGCTTTCGGCCGGATTATTTTTTCATTAACGGCGGCCATTATACCGACCATAATAATTCGGATTTGTTCACGGAATATAGCAATGCGGACGGCACATTGGCGGATTATTCCCGTCGGCCGCGTTCCGCCCAAGGTGGCCGCAATTGCCGCTCCCCGCGGAAAACCGCGCCTGCTCGGCGTTTGGCGCGACTCTTTGGCTGTCCACCCGGCCCAATTATTCCCTCCGCTGCGGGTGCTTACTGCTCGCGAGCCGTTCTCGCTTCCTGCGGCATTTCCGACGCTCCGCGGCCCCACTGGAAAATAATCATCGCGAGGAGGGCCAGCGTTGAGCCGCCCGCACCCGTCAACATGGGCAGCGGCAGCAGCGCTGGCTCCAAGTTGCCGGCGGATATGGTGTAAACAGCGATCGCCGCCGCGCCCAAGGTGCCGAGCGCCAAGCCAGCAAGCGCGATGTGGCCGACCAAGCCAAATCTCAGTTGTACGCGCGCCATGCCGAGGCGGTTCGCTGGCAAATCTTCTATTTCGACCATGCGGCCGGCGGACTTATCGCGCACTGCCCTGCCAAGCACCAAAGCAAGCACCAGCGAAACAAAACACACGGCCGCCCCCAATATCAGAAGCCACGCGCGCGCCTCCGCCAGCCACCTCCACCGTCCCCATAACCACACTACCCTGACCGCGCTTCCCGGCCTTAGAAGCCGGACCCCCGAAAGGCTGCGCGTAACCCCGCGGGCACCGAGATGAAACCAGCCGACCGGAACGCGGGCGCGCCCAACCTCCGGCGGCCCAAGAACATCGACCGAATCTATTTTGAGCAGCGGCCACTCGAGCGTGTACCCATGCTGGCGGATGACCCGGCAGGGCATGATCCGCTTCGGGAGACCGCCACCAAGCGACTTCACGTTGGTCGCGTTGAGGCCAAGGCCGCCCAGGAGAAACAGAACCCAAAATCCATAGGCCGCAATCGCCCAAGTGCCGCGCCGAACTCCGTGCTCGCTCCGGTTTTCCTTGCTCATTGGGCCTCCGTATTTCCATCTGGATGCGGCGCTTAACGCGACGGGGTACCTAAATATCGCTGCCATAAAGCCCGCTGCCAATGCACCACGCTGGTGCCGCCATCTGAAAGAATCCCCATGCCAAAACCGCGAGGGCAACCAGATGCCAAAGTATCCATAGGACGGCTATCGTCCGCTCGCGCGCACCCTCGGCCGCTGCCAGCCGTCGGGCCGGTTCAATGATGCCGCCCGGCGCGAGAAGCGCTGCACCGGCGACAAGGGCCGCCGCCACACAAAGCGATCTCTGCATGAGACCCGAGGGGTTCACGCCGTCACCCCCGAGCACAACCCTGCCGAAGACGACGTATAAAAGGATGCCAATCCATTCAGCGAGAACCCGCGCTTGGCTGGTACCCAACCGGCGCATAGGTAGATAAATCGTCCACACGGGATGACCTCCATTTTCACGGATGCACCGAGATGGGTTCGCCGAGAGGCTGCAAGCCCCCCCCACGAGGACCAGAACCAGCCCTCGTCGAATATATTTACAGCCGCCGTGTACCCGCCGAACTTACCGCCGGGCGCGACGTTGAGCCGCCATTCCGTGCCACCGGGCTGGGACGTGAGAATAGAGGCCGGAGCCCCGTTTGCGCCAACGTACCTTATGGGTTCCGGTTGGGTGGGGTTTTGCGGGGCGGCGCTACTGCACGCGTAGAGCGCCATGAGCGCTATGCCGTAAGCGGTGTAGCGTGCCGGTGCAACCAGCATCGATCTGAATTTGTTGCCGGGGACCAGGTAGCCCAATGCTGCTCCGTGCCCGAAATAGTAGAAGGCGTAGAGTTCCCTGCGCTTGGAGTAAGTGTTCAGATCGGTGACGATGCCCCTGTCGGTCGCTGCACCATCAAAGGAGACCATAAAGCCCGCCGCCCGGGCGCTCGTCTGGGACTCGAAGGCGTCCCGCAGAAATGCCCCCATTATCGACACCATTGAGGGTGCCGATATGTTACCGCGATTGTTGTGCGTCAAACTCCAGCCTACGTCAACGACCACCGTATTTGGAACAGCCAACTTGAGGCAGCCCGCGTTCAGGTGCTGCGATGGGCTCGACGGGGCGTTTCCCGACACCACCTTCGACCATTTTTTCCACTCGGCCGGGTTGAGGTGAATTTCACCCGCGAGTCCCGCGATTGTGTCACCGGCTTGGGAAATCGCCACCGCCGTGGCCTTGCCCTTACGCGAGATCCTCCACAATCCCTCCCCATCCACATTCCCCACCGGGCTGCTTTGGACGTATTCGTAAAGATTAATGCCGCCTTGGTAACCGATCGGGTCGCGGGTAAGCCAGCGGCCTAATGTCGGCAAATAATACCGGTTCCGCACATAATAATTCTGCGTTTCGGCGTCGGCGTTGTATCTACCACCGCTCTTGAGAATTTTATTTTCAGCCAATGCGACCATCAATCGGCCTCAAAACTGCAATCAATAATTGGCAACATAACGCGCCGGGGTGGGGCGTGCAAGGAGGACGCAGCGATATTTCGCACACGAATGCGTCAATTTTTTACCCGCCGGGACAAGCCCGGCGGCTCGCTGAGCCATTCCCATACCGAATGTTTTAAGTGTTAACTTTGCGAACCTCGCGGTGAGGGAAACGAGCTTGCACCGCCGGGAGCGCAAAGAGCGCAAAGACCTGCGCATCTGATTATTTAGTATGTTTTTAATTCTCTCCGCGGCTCCGAGGCTCTGCGCGAGATATAAAAACCTCTCTGTGTGAAATAATGTATCATGCCAATGGCATGATGATGTTTGTTGTTTTTTTTAGCGCGCAGAGAAAAAAGAGCCACAGAGGTTGTGGCACAGGATCAGTCTCGCGTTTTGGCAGCATCACGGCAAATCAACATACGCCAGCCTGCACGGCTGCCGGGCGGTGATGTATGATGGTGCTGTCGGGAAATTTTAAGGGCCTCCAACGGGAGAAACATTTGAAAGTCAGCCTTGCCCTGTTACCCACCGAATTAGCGACGGATGCCCTGCCCAACAGTCAGGTGGCGGTTTTTGACGTATTGCGGGCCACCAGCACTATGGCGACCGCCATCGCCGCCGGTGCCAGACAGATTCACTTTTTTGCCAGTTCAGATGAGGCATTGGCCGCACGCCAGCGCTATCCCGACGCACTGTTATGCGGTGAAAAAGGATGCCTGAAGGTACCGGGCTTCGATCTGGGCAACTCACCTTTGGAATTTAATTCTCAACGGATCGCCGGACGCCGCATCCTCATGTCAACCACCAATGGTACCCGTGCAATTCATGCCGCGCGGACGGCGCGCCGGTTGTTTGCCGGTTCATTACTTAACGCCCGGGCAACGGCCGCAGCTCTGGGGGCAAATGACGAAGATATTATCCTGCTTTGCGCCGGCACGGACGGGGTTCCGGCACTGGAGGATATGATCGGTGCCGGTGCCGTAATCAGCGAATTAACAGGGATGGCCAAGGCGAAAAATCTGCTTCTGTCAGATTTAGCATGGGCGGCGTGCTATGCCTTTGGCAGCGCGCGGGCCGATCTCCAGTCCGCGCTGTTTGAGGCCCGTGGCGCGCAAAACCTGGTGGCAGCCGGGCTATCGGCCGATATCCAGCACTGTTGCCGGTTAAACGCCCTGCCGACGGCTGTGCCCATCAATGGTGCCGCTCTGGCCACCATTGCGGCGTAGGGGTTGTCGCCCGACCGGAAAGCCGATAGGCAAAGATGGGTGCCCGACACCATTTGGCGTAAGATATCCCCAATTGAGTTGTAGCAGAGCGCCGTATTGCGTTAACATCACACATGGGACGGATTGGGCTGACGAATACGCTGTTTTTGGTGAGGTACCGCATGGCTGCAAACAAAAAGAAGGATGCGGCGGCCCTTTACGAACTGCTCGATAAATCCACACTTAATGTGACCCGCAAACCCGGCGCACCGCTGAAGATTCCATCCTGGTGGTCGGCACGCAACAATCCGGCGCAGGCCAAAGCGGCGGGCAACGACAAAAGTGCGGAGTCATCTAACACGCCAGCCGGGACACCACCGGACCCAAACGCCCTTGGCTCACCCGAATCGCAGCGTGATACCAGCGGTGGCATGATGTCCATGCCGCGCGCCCAGGAATTATTCTTACGCTATCGGCCCTTGATATTGGTCGCTGCCGCCGTGCTGGTCATGATTATGATCATGCTGATTGTTCTTCATCATCCGGCTGCTGCAAGGAAGGCGGCACCAGTGCCCACGGTCATCATGCCCGGTGGCATGACACCTAAGCTGGAGCCGGCCAATTCGGCACCTGCCGGGGCCGTTCCGCTACCGTCCACGACGGTGGTGCCAAAGGCCCCATCGGCCGCAGCCAATATCCACCGCGCCCGAGTGTATCCATCCTCCCAGGTAAACCGCCGCAAGGGATTTTATTATCTGGTGATCGTTACCACTTTGCCTCAATATGCCCGTAGCGCGGCGCAATTTATTGCAGCTCATGGAGTAAGTGTTACCATTGAACCAGCCGGTCGATTTGACGCGGTGGTGAGCGTGCGTGGTTTTAAGCATCGCGCCAGCCGAACGGCGCGGGCATTTCAGCAGCGTGTGATACGCATTGGCGACCTGATGCCTGGCGCTGCCCGGTCGCACCGCAGCGTATTTAACACGGCGTTTTACGCCCAGGTGCACGGTTAATATCCCTGGTGTGCCGACGGCCGAGGGGCGTCTATCGGCTTTGCGGTCGGGCAGTATGTCGAGCTGTGGAGCGTGGTTATTTTTTGCGCGGCCTTGAACGGCCCGCTGGAGAAGGGCGTGTATGGAAGCGGTAAAGTCGTCGAATCGTCAGGAGCAACACGTTACCGAAATAAAGCGTAAACAACTTACCCTCGCCATAGTCGGCTGCGGCGGAATAAGCGAACATTACATGCGGGCTATCGCCGCGATGGACGGCGTCCATGTCGTGGCGGCGGTGGATATTAAGCCGGATGTTGCCAGTGCGTTTCAAAAGCGACATCAGATACCCAAAATTTTTACCGACTATCGGGATATGCTCGCCAGCGCCCGGCCCGACGCCGTATGCGTCTGCACGCCCAATTTGCTTCACGCACCGGTGTCGATAGCCGCCCTGCAGGCGGGGGCACACGTTATCACGGAAAAGCCCATGGCTCTTACGCCGGCACAATGTGCAGAGATGATCCATGCCGCCAAAACGGCAAAACGCCAACTGGCGGTGGGATTTCAATACCGATTTCATCCCGCCACGCAGATGCTGAAAAGAGCGGCCGACGCCGGTCAGTTCGGTAAGGTTATGCACGTCAAGTGCCAGGCTCTGCGGCGACGCGGTGTACCGAACTGGGGAGTTTTCGGCCAGAAGAAACTCCAAGGTGGAGGCCCACTGATTGACATTGGCGTGCATGTGCTGGAAATGGCACATTATGTGATGGGTTCTCCCCGGCCCATCAGTGCGGCGGGGAACGTGTGGACCTTCGATGGCAACCGCCCCAATGATGTACCGTGCATGTGGCCCGGGTGGGATTGGCAAATGCATGACATAGAGGATTTGGCCGTAGGTCAGATACGCTTTGAAAACGGTGCCATTCTGCAAATTGAGGCATCCTTCATCGCACACATTGAAAAGGATGTGTGGAATTTTCAATTAAGTGGTTCAAATGGCGGTGCCAACTGGGACCCGCCGCAGATTTTCACCAATCAGGCCGGAACCATGGTAAATATTTCACCCGCCTATTTGCCCCCCATGGATTTTGACGGGCTTTTCAAGGCCAAACTGGAAAATTTTGTTGCCGCCGTCCTTGACGGATCTCCCCTCGAATCGCCAGCCGAGGCGGGTTTGGCCGTGCAGGAAATGATCGACGGGATATATCGCTCGGCTGAATCCGGGCACGAGATTGCCCTCCGTTCGCGATAATGTCTGCATGGAACAGGTGCCGGGAAATGCCTGATGTTCAATCCAACGTGCTGACCGATTCCGACTTTCATCTGGTGCTCTTTACGCGCGACGGTGACATCATCCATGCCCGCAGCACCACCTTGGAACTGATCAGACGTCATATTAAATTAAAACTGGAAACGGCAGCCCCCCATCAGCCACGCCCCAAGCCTGACAACGCCCACGCTGAATCAGGCCCCTACACGGTGCGTCAACTGGTGGCGGATCTTTGCGCAGCATCGCGTAATAAATCGAGGCAACCCCCGCAGATGTGGCGCGCCACGTGGCGAGCCAACGCCCGACAACACCATGGCGTGTGGATGGGACAACCCCCATCCCGCACAGAACCAGGCATTCTGGTCGGCTTGCCGACCGGCAACCGGGGTGCCGAGCCGGAGGATGACGCCCCCGCCAAGTTGGAACTTCAGGCGATTGTGGATACCGCCGTTGATGGAATCATCACCATAGACGATCGGGGGACGATCGAGGCGTTTAATCCGGCAGCAGAAAAACTTTTTGGCTACCGCAAGGTGGACATCATCGGCAAACCAGTATCCACACTGATGCCCGAGCCATTCCGAACCGAACATGACGGATACATGCGTCGCTACATGCAAACGGGTGAGAAACGCATCATTGGTATCGGTCGGGAGGTCATTGGACGGCGCAGAAACGGCAGCACCTTTCCCATGTTTCTGTCCGTCGGAGAGCACCGTGCGGCGGGTCGACCCAAATTTACCGGCATCGTCCGCGACATCACCGACCGCAAACGGGCAGAATCACAGGTGCTGCTGGTATCTGAGCGTGTGCAACAGCGGCTGGGCCACGATCTGCACGACGGACTCGGTCAGGTGCTTACGGGCGCTGCCATGTACGCCCGGGCCATCGAGACTGAATTCGGACAGCGCGATCCGGTAATAAGTGAGAAACTCAATCATCTCGTCGGCGTTATCAGCGAAGCCGTCAACCAGACGCGCAGCCTTTCACGTGGTCTGCAACCGCTGGCACACACCGCGGATTACACCGCGGCGCTGGATTCATTGCAGGCGCAGCTTAACGGCATGCTGGCGGGACGGTTGGATGTACGTGCCGACGCATTGCCGCCGATCGCCCATTTGCTCCACGCCAATAATCTTTTCCGCATTGCCCAGGAGGCGCTTACCAATGCGCTGCGTCACAGTGCCGCCGAACATATCGTCATACGGTCAGAATCGCACGACCGATGGGTAAGGCTCAGTATTAAAGACGACGGAAAAGGTTTCACAAAGCGTACTCACGACGGCCTTGGCCTGCACATTATGGATTACCGCGCCCGGCTCATGGGCGGTCAACTGCTGGTGGAGTCAAAACCCGGGCGCGGCACCGCCATTGTATGCAATGTGGACTGCGGGATTATTACCAGGGAAATGGGGGATTTTCATTCATGAACTACACTGCCTCCGCAAAACCCTCCGCGCGGATACCCACCATCGTCATTGCCGATGACCACCCGGTTGCCCGTGAGGGACTCGTTGCCATCATTCAGGCGTCCAAGGCCGGCAATATTATTGCCAAGGCGAGCAATGCACGCGAGGCGCTCGAACTGATTGATCGGCTGGAACCGGACGTGGCAATACTCGACTTGTCTCTGGGCGACCGACCGGGCCTTGAAGTGATCAAGGATGTCAAAGCCAGGAAAAACCATACCGCCATTCTGGTACTTTCCATGCATGATGAACAGATTTATGCCGAGCGGTGTATCCGCGCCGGGGCCCGGGGGTATGTGATGAAAACGCAGGCCGCTGACGAGATTGTTCACGCTATTGCCGCCGTTTTTCAAGGCCACGTGCATGTATCACAGGCGATGAGTTCCCGGTTGATTTCACACCTTGCAGGCAGCCCCAAAGGCGGGGCGAAGCTGGCGTTTGATCGACTGACCGATCGGGAACTGGAGGTGTTTGAATTACTCGGTCAGGGCCGCACAACCAAACAGATTGCGCGCATGCTGCACTTAAGCAACAAAACCATTGAGGCCCACCGTGAACATATCAAGGACAAACTGGATGTAAAATCCAGTACGGAACTGCTGCGGCTGGCAGTTTTGGCAAGCCAGGCGCAGGGCTGACAATTTAATACTTTTATACTGGATTGTAGATGCTGAAATCAAACATCAATCGCGTAACCTGTTTATCATCGACCAGGCGATTTTTCGCCAACCACCTCACATGGCTGATTATCGCCATCGCGCTGCTTTTATTCTGGCGGGCAGGTGCGGCGGCCAATGGGCTCCATCCGGCACCGGCCATGCCGGCCAGCCATCTGCTGCTGAATGGCGGTTTTGGCCACCACTGGAGGCGAACCTGGATCGTAGCGCCCCACGCCAATGCGCATCTGTATGCCCGCGACGGAAAGGATGTCTGCCGCCTGCGTTTTGATGGCAGGCACAATAATTTATGGACCGTGCACTCCAAGGCGATCGATTTAAGTCGCAGCCAAGGCAAAACGCTACCGGGAAATCGTGCGGCCATCAGATGGTCATGGTCTCCGATCGACTTGCACGCGCCCAATCGACACTCGCAGGGTGTTATCCTCCAGATCGCATTTTTCAGCGGGCCACCAGCAGCGAATGGCCGCCACACGGGACGATTCCTCGGTCAATTTTCGGCTTCTACGGGCGTAAGTGGAACGGGGCCGGGCATCAGCGTTCTCATGCGTACTCACCGCACCAGCTACCGCGTTCCGCGAAATGCGCGATCCATGGTGGTGGCGTTTGGTGCCGCCCCCCACGTGGCCGGCACGGTGCTTTTGGGAGATGTGCGGATTGGCTATGCCGGCCCATCACTACGGGAATCCGTCACACTGCCGAAGCTTCGGCGGCCATACCCCACCGTACAACCGAAGATGCCAGCGCCGGCACGGACTCTTTTCGTAGCCGATGTCAGCCACGAATCGCCCGACGTTCAGCGCCTTCTGGTAACTCTGCAAGGGTTGGTCAATCGGAGCCGACCGCGCATTTACCTTGTGTGGACACCAAGTGACTGGTTCTGGCTGCGGCAGCTCAAGGCTCAACACTCGATTACAGGTTGGCGGGTTGTTAAGCACCCGCTGAATTTGGTGGCTCGGTTCCGTTCGTCCATCAAAGGTGCTGTTGTACCGGATCCGGCCATATTTGATTCACCCGACATCGCCTGCGACATCGGATCGATTGATGATCTGGTGGTGGCCACCCCTCAATTAGCCCGACGGCTGCACCTGCCGGTGCGCGTCAATATGCGTGGTATGTTCTCCAACGACGCCGCCGCACTGCGTTACCTCCGCGTGAAATTGCTGCCGCAGATGAATCCATTTTTAATGTGCTGTCTGAACCCCCGCATTCTGGGCCGGGGCGGTGTAGACCAGGTTGTCGCCGCCAAAGGGCCTGTTTTCTGGGTCACAGGGCGGTCCGTCCAGCAATTGCCGGGGGCCGATATGTACGCTGAAAAGCGCCAGATTAAAAAACTATTGGCCCAGACACCATTCGGGTCGGTGGTTCGCGGTTTCTGGTGGTGCGGGCCGGGCAGCGGCCTCGGTGAAGGCCCGGGCGTTGCCCTCGCGTCGCAATACGGAAAATTGACGGTCGTCAGCGATTACACTCGCAATTTTTCAGTCTTCAGTGGCGTACCATTGGCGCGGCTCAAGCAGACATATCTTCCTGCCCCGCACTACAACCCGCACACCATTTACATCGCACTGACCGTATCGGACGGGGACAACCTCTGCACATGGCAGAGCTATTTTCGGAAATGGTTTCGCAGCCCCTACCACGGCAAATTTGCGGTCGGCTGGGGCATGGGGCCTACGCTTCTGGACGTTGCGCCCACCATCGCCCGCTGGTATTTTCAGCACGCCAAGCCGCACGATGAATTTCTATGCGATGTATCGGGGGTGGGATATTTTTATCCACCGGTCTGGGCCCGCCGCCTCGCCGACCGAAACAGCGCCTTCCGTCGTGTCTACCGCTGGACATGGCGGTATATGCAGCGTCTCGATATGCCTACGTTGCGGCTTTTTCTCGGGTCAGCGCGCGGGCAGACGCAGGAACGTCACGTCATAGCCGCCGTCGGCCGGGCGTTGCCGAAAGTTTCATTTCTCATGCCGGATTACGGCTACTCAGGTGAGAAGCATTATTCGCAGCTAACCTATACGCTTCCCACGGGGCAAAGCGTATTTCGGGCGGCGACGAATTCCAGTTTTGGGCCGCATTGGACGGTCCACGATATGGTGCACCAGATTCACCATTGGGTGGGTGGGCGAAAGTCGGCATTTCTCAATGTGTTTGTCTGGAACTGGGGCGCATCGATGCACAAACTATATCGGTTGATCAAGGCTCTTGGCCCCCGCTATCGGGATGTGACGCCAACCCAACTCAATACCCTGTATCGAGAATCGCGACGATGAATAAATCCATCACTCAACTGACATGTCCGGAGCAACTCGGGAGGATACTGATTTGACCGACATCCCCGCAAAGTCGGAAACACCAGCACAGGTAACATCGGGGATTGACACCCCGCCGCCATCCAAATTGCTTTCCATTTTAATCCCGGTATACAACGAGGAAACCTACCTGGCAGCCGTGGTAAAGAAGGTCGCCGGGCAGGCCCTCCCGGGCGGTCTGCATCGTGAGATCATTATGGTTAACGATGCATCCACCGACCGCACATGGGAGGTGATGCAATCCTTGCCACCGCAGTATCCGCATATCCGTTTCCATATGATCAACAAGCCGGTCAATCAGGGAAAGGGTGCGGCGCTGCGCGACGCGTGGGCAATGGCAACCGGTGATATATTAATTATTCAAGACGCAGATTTTGAGTATGATCCCGCCGATTATCCCAAACTTCTCGAACCCATTTTGCAGGGCAAGGCGGATGCGGTCTTCGGAAGCCGATTCATAGGCGAACCTCACCGTGTGATGTATTTTTGGCATCAGTTGGCGAATAATTTTCTTACCACTCTGTCCAATATGCTTACCAATCTGAACCTTACCGACATGGAAGTTTGCTATAAAGCGTTCACCCGCGACGTATACAGCCGCATAAAAATTAAAAGCCCCCGTTTTGGTGTGGAGCCCGAATTGACCGCCAAGGTAGCCCGTCTGCGGCTCAATAACGGCCGCCATGTGCGCGTTTATGAGACGGGTGTAGCCTATGCCGGCCGCACCTACGAGGAAGGAAAAAAGATCGGATGGCGCGATGCCATTTCAGCGATCATTCAAATTATCCGATTTCGCCTTTTTGACTGACGCCCACGACCAGAGGAACACCCGCCGCGATGCGTCCGGTCGCTTCCGCCGGCAAGCCAGCGCACCGTCAGTTAACGTGAATTCGGGATGGGCCTTTTCGCCGGCCGCTCGCCGGCTGGTTGCTTGAAACATCGCGAGAAACATTTGCTAACCATGACTTCTAATGCCAAACTCACATTTATGTATAGCATGTTTCTGCGCCGGGCCACCACCCCGCACGGAGATACCCCCGATGATCAGTGAAGCCGAACATGGCACACGGCCGTATTGCCTTTGCTGTTGATCACCTCAAAGACCATGCTACGGGCCGTTTTCGCTTTCATGTCGGCCGCGACCATTTGCGCAAATTGCTTTACATTGCCCACTTTTTTATTATTAATTCGAGTAACGATGTAGCCGGCCTGCAGGGGCGTATTTCCCAAACCGGCCGGGGCACCGTTGCGGATCAGCGAAACCATTACGCCCGTCTGCTTTTGGGAAAGTTTGCGGTCGTAAAGATCAAAAAAGGCCAGATCCCGCACCACCACACCGAGTTTGCGATTGTAATATCGAGGCAATCTCGCACCACTGACAGGCTGCACACCCACCTTAACGGCAATATTCAGATGTTTGGTGCCATTGCGCAGCACACCGAGGTGGACAATAGTGCCGGGCTTACAGGCAAATATTTTGCGTTCAAACGCGGCGAGCATAAAACTGGGCAGTGGCGAGTGCGACACCGGTTTGCCATTCATGGTCAGCACAATATCCTGGCTCTTAAGCCCGGCTTTGGCGGCCGGCATGCCCGGAATCACGCGGCCAATCATCACACCGGAAAGCTGCTTAATGTGGTATAGCTTACGCACCGCCTTTTTCAGGCCGGTGGAATCCATGGTGCCCAGCCACGGTGTCCGGGCTGGTGTGCGGTGCAGCGGCGCATCTTTAATATAATTTTCAACGGAATTCCATGGCAGGAAGATACCGGTTTGCAGGGGATCGGAAATATTGACCGGGCCGGAATGCCCCAGGATGCTCAGTTCTACCGCGTCACCTGTGCTCGGTATGGTAATTCCGGCAAAATCGCCGGTACGCAGGGCGTAAACCGGGCTCGTCGCGTCGGTAAGCCCGAACACTTCAACTCCCGCCGCCCATCGCACCTGCCGGACTAATATTTTAACCCGATTTATTCCAATGTACGGTTTGTACGCCAGATTTTTATTGAGCCGCCCGATGGAATAAACCCGTTCACCAAGGTGAACCTCTGCCGGATGTTTGATAGCCAGCGGCGGAAGATTCAGAGGATTGAGGGCTTTGACATAACACATCACGCCGTCGGGAGATCGGCCGAGATATGTGGCGGGGATGGTTTTCATGCGACCGAACGGAAGCTTAATTTTAAGATGGTGAAAATAGGAGAGTGGCAGGCTGGCGGGAAACAGCGCCGACGTCACCATCACCACACCCTGCTTATTAAGAATAATACCCTGCGCCCGCAGTTTGGTGCTCTTTTTGAATTCGTTTTCCGCGGTGTACTTCACCCAGACCAGGCTTTGGGCCACATGGTCGATCCGTGCCGGCGGCACACTTGCTTCACTGGTCCTCGCGAAGGCCGCCATGCCCGAACCAAGGGCGATGGTAATTGCCAGGGCCGTAATCGGCTGATTTATTGACCGCATTGATTTATCTCCTCAAAAATCATTCCTGATGGGCAACGGCACGCCGCCAGCACACAACACCACAGGCTGGTGGCTTCAGGGCCTGAATCATGCCGTCACGAACCCGGTTTACGTGGTGTAAGCACCAGCGTGCGGCGGGTGCGGCCCCGGCGTATAACCACTGCCACCGGGTTATGCTTTTTATCCACATGATCGGCCGCCGCCTTCATATCCGTTGCATTGTCGATAACATGCCCGGCCACGCGCACAATAATATCGCCGTCCTCAATGCCCGCGTGATCGGCCACCGAGTCGCTGCGAATGCTGGTAACCAGTACCCCCTTGAGCATCGGCAGGTGCGACTGCCGCAGATAGGTGGTGGTTAAATTGCGCACCACCATGCCCCATGCGGAGATCAAATGCTGCGGCGAGATGGCGCTTTCCAGACGCTGCGATTTGAGTTTGATCGTCAGATGCTGCACCTGATTATTACCATTAAGCCGATCAATTTTCAGCGTGAGCACCGATCCAATCGGCTGCGAGGCAATGTAATTTCGGATGCGTGCCAATTGCTCGGGGAACTGACAATTCGTGGCCCAGCCATTGACGGCCAACAGAACATCCTGCGGCTCCACCCCGGCCTTGCTGGCAGGCGAATCCGGGCCGACCGACCGAATCAGAACCCCCTGCCCCAACCCGATGTGATAAAAGCGATGCAGGTCGCGCAGTGGCTGAAAATTAATCCCGATATAGCTGCGATACACCCGGCCATAATGTTCCAGCGATGGAATCACGCGCCGCGCCACGTTAATCGGAATGGCAAAGCCTAGATTGTTGGCACTCGGATCACCACGTGTGTTAATGCCGATCACCTGCCCTTTGAGGTTGATGAGCGGACCGCCGGAATTACCGGGATTGATCGCGGCATCGGTTTGCAACCAGTTGTTAAATTGCCCGGTTTCATATCCATCGATCGTCGAGGCATTAAAAAAACGGTCGGTGTTGGAAATAATCCCCCGTGTAACCGTCCGCGCCAGACCGTACGGCGTGCCAATGGCCATTACAGGCTCTCCCAGCATGACATGGGAAGAATTGCCCAATTGGGCCCATTTGAAGTGCACGTGCTTGGCTTTCATCTCCCGGCGATTAAGCTGGATAAGCGAAAGATCAGTCCAATGATCGGCACCAATGCGGCGGGCGGAAATCTTCTGCCGGTCAGCCAGAATTACTTCAATGTGCCGTGCCCGACCGGCCACATGAAAATTGGTCAGAATGCGGCCTTGGCGGTCAATGATCACACCACTGCCGATGGCTCGAAAATGCGTTGCGACGCCGCCGTGAAACTGCCGCATCACCACATCAATCCGCACCACCGCCGGCGATACCATCGATAAGGCCCGCTGTACCCGGCAACTCGGCTTGGCGCTGATCATCCAGCCTGGCTCATAACTACAGCCCGCGGCGGCCAATATCATCAGCCCGCTGGCGAGGATAAATACCCATCGTGCACCCACCACATGCGCAGAAAACCCTGATATGTTCATCAATTCTCCAGTTCCGTGGTTACTGTTGCCGCCAACCGCGAAAGGCTTTCGATTTTACCGTGAAAATTGCAGGCACACTGTCCTTCCACCTGAAAAAATCAGACTTGGCTGGCAAGTTCCATGGTTTTCATCGGCCGATTGTCGGCATCGACCAGCAACACATTCGCCCGATGCATCATGGCCTCTTCATGCGTCATCTGGGCAAAAGCCATGATGATGATCTTTTCCCCCGGTTTAACCAAATGTGCGGCCGCCCCATTAATGCCAATCACACCCGAGCCTTTTTCACCGGCGATAATATAAGTTTCAAAACGCACCCCGTTATGGATATCGGCAACCAGAACGCGCTCATTGGGTAACAGCCCGCTTTTTTTCAAAAGCTCGGTGTCAATGGTAATACTGCCAACGTAATCACGATTGGCCTGTGTGATGATCGCACCATGAATCTTGGCACGAAGCATAGTCAGCAACATGAACCCATTCCCGTTGAACCCAATAACCCGCGCAGAGTTCCTCTTCCGCACCCCTATATCCTAAGGGCTAAACGCCATCGGCGTCGAGCCACCCCTCGCCCCTGGTATCCGCAGCGGCCGAAGCGCCAACCGGCCAATCACCCCCGCTACGCCGGATACCTTCTTAGGATCGCGCGGCGATCTCCCCGCCCCGCCGGAATTACCACATCATTTTGCGCTTGGCATGCCGTATGCCACTCGCCGCCCATGCATCAAAACACAGGTACCGTTCCATGGATATCGGCAGGTGAACATAACCATCTCATGGGTTACAATGCGCGCCCGTTGGCTGAATGCTGTTTGGTTCGGCCCGGGTTGGATCGGCGAGACATGGTGGAAAACGAGACAAGGGTCGTACCGTTGCCCCCAGTGGGGACGTTGCAGCGGGCTGCGAAAATATTTTTGGATATCGCCTACGGCGACGCAAACCCCCCGCCGGAAGTACTTAAGCGGATGGCACCGATCAACGCCGCCGACCCATCGCAACCCTGCCACCGGGAGTGGTTTGAAATATCCTCAAAGGAAGAGGTCAATCCGTCTTTGCGGCTACGGCTGGGGCAGAAAAATTACCCGCATATGAAAATGCTTTTGCAGCCATCGCCGGATCTGGACGGCTATTTGTTTTTTGCCGACAGCCACGACCGCCATCTGTTTACCGCAGTGGAATCGGAAGCCGCAGCGCTGGCCGCCCTACGGCAGGCGAATGCTGAAATCACCCGCACGATCGAAAAGCAGTGGGAGCAGGCGGGCGTGCCGACGTTTCAATCCTACTTGCGCCGCGCCATGGGTCCGGCCGAAGGTGCCTAAATTCACCCCCGGTTAAACCATTTCCCACGCCATGCCCGGCACATAACGGTAACACTGCGGATCGGACCGGTCATCGATGGCCAGCAGATGAATCCATTGATTATCCAATAATGTTTGCACCAGTGAATGCTGGCGTATAACCCCGGCGATGTTATCGCGCGGCGCGGCAATGACCGCCAGCAACCGAAGCGGGTCATGCCGCCATTTTTTCCCATCATGGAGCGATTCAATGGGCAGGCCAACCTGCAAATCGCCGGCATTGCCGGAGCATACACCGTGCATACCAACGACGTTATGGATGGTTTTAGAACCCGCGCCCCATTTGCCCGGGCAGACGGTGGACGCAAAATACTGCATGTTAATCCAATGGGCCACCACCATCGGAGCCGTCATAATGAGTGTGAGTATGGAGGCATCATCATCCTGCCGCCAGTGGTAGTCGTGCAGAAAAGCGCGGCCATCGAGCTTGAGACCACTGGTTAAGCTGCGCGGTGCCGCGATAAATGCGGCATTGCCGGCCAGCCCCCATTCGGGTCGCACCTGTGCCCAATCGGCAGCCCGGCCCAGAGCAGCGCGTTTGATGACGGCAACCGATTGATGGGGAGAATCCCCTTCCGCAGCAGCCTTTTCCGCCCGCACCAGTTCCCCGGCGGATGTCAGTTGTTCACGCAAAAGGGCGATATCGGCGCTGTGGCTTGCGGGCAGCGCATCGGCATCGTAAATGGTCACCTCATCGGTGGTGGTATTGTGCTCTCCGGCGATAAACCATGTGTCGGCGGGGATATGCAGGCCATCTGCTGCCAATGCGGTGCGCACGGCATCCTTGTTGAGCACCGCCGCCGCCACGCGCGCATTGGGGCCGCCGGCATGTCCGCCGCAGGCGCCGCAATCCAGACTGGCTTTGTACGGGTTGTTGGCGGTTTCGGCCCCGTGGCCACAAAAGAGCACAAGGCGGGCCAGCCGGTCGCGCAGGCCCATATTTTTCAGGGCACCTTTGGCCATCGCGATCTGATCGTCCAAAGATAGATGCGGGTGGGTCGCGGCGGCATCCGGCACAGGTGCAGAATGGCTCACATCGGGCAGCGCGCTGTGATTGGTCTTTTCAGTGGGTTGAATAATGCCGTCGCGAAGCAACTTCCACCCGTAGCCAAGCCCCAGCATTTCAACAAAATTTAATGACGATACGCCGTAAGCCGTCAACTGCGACCATCCGGCGGAAAATTGGCGGCCGCTGCGCACCTCTGCCGCCCGTTGGTGCGTTTTGGCCTTGTCGCCGATGGTTTCACCCACATGGAAGCGCGACGACAGCAGCACGGGAAATTGTATGGTGCTATGTTCGTCGCCAATGTGAGAATAGCGAATGGGAAAGCCAAAGAAGCCCGCAAAGCCGACTGTTTGCACACTTGGCGCAGCCGTCTCCACAGCACGTCGGAAGCGTTCCGACCGTACATCGATACAAAACACGCATTGGGCGGCAGGGCGGGTTGCCAACGGGGCATTTAATCTGCCCTGGGCTATTTGCCCGCGTAAAGCCGTGGTGAGTTGTCGCTCAAACGCCGTTTCATGTGCTTCAAGCCAAAGGGCGGATAGTGCAGCACCGGAGATGCGGCTCATCGGTGATGATCGACCCCACGCCGGTGGATTACTCTGACGGTGAAGATGCTTGAAAGCCGCTGCCTCATATACGGCCCGTATGGCCAGCAGATCAAAAAGCGGATTTGCCTGCGGTGGCAGGGTGTGCTGCCATGTGTGAAGCCGCAGATGGCTGGCCCAACCGATGTGGTCTAAAAGCAAACGGTAGAAATAGTCGGCCAAAAGATGCGGCGGAAGGGATATTAATTCAATACATCTGGACAATGCCTCGGCCGGGTCAGGCGGCATGGACTTAATAAAAGCGCGGCACCCTTTCAGACCGGCTATTTCAGGCAGACGGTCCAGTATGGCCAGCCGGTACCAAGCCGCATAAAACCGCTGGGAATGATCCATCATATTCCACGCCGCCTGGCCGCGATCAAAATAGGCACTGCACCACATGGCAATATGATCCAGCAGTGGTTGTCGCAGGGCGTCGGGAAGGCGATCAAAAACGGTGGGCGGACAGGGCGGCGCGTGGGGCGCATCGGCTTGGTGGGACGGGCTGGAACTGCCGTCGGGCCGGATGGCCGCGATGGCGGCTTGCACATCGGGAATCAGCCGGGCCGGCGCACGAGCCGATTGACGTTGCCTCGCGACATGCAAATCATCGGCGGTGATTTCGCCAGTGCTGAATTTCCCTGCATAGTAAGAGCTTGGCATGTCCATCGGCTGGCCGGTGGCAATCTGCATTTTTTGCAGGGCGTCGGAGAATGGCATGGCGATACATCCCCAAAGCGGGTTGACGGCCACAAAACCATCCAACGGCCACACGGGAGCTATCTTTTCAAATACGCCGCCGGCGATTTCGTCCACGGCCGGGGTGTTCAAAACATCTATCACGGTGAGCGCATCCTTTCGGTCAGTAAAGGGGTGAAATTTGTGTCGCGTGGCCTTGGGATGACGGCTGGGCCGATTTCAAAAAGCCATCGGCCATTGACCAAACCCAAGCCGTGAATCGATTGGCGATTATGCCAATGTAAAAGCCGCTCAGGGCATGTACATACACGGATCGCATGAATGCTGGCTTTCGGCCGCTGATGACGTGCCATTGAAACAGGCCCATCACCAGGAGCACGATGCCGATGACCGCTGAAAGCGTCCACGATTGGGCCGGTAGCGCCTTGACGGCCCCGACCCCGGTGACGAGGTGATTTCCGTCGATGATAAGGGCCGATACACCAGCAAGCAGTGGATAGGCCGCGACGATAAGCGCAAAACCTGCCACCCACCGCGTGACGGCACCTCGGCTGTACCGCCCGGCAATGGCTCGCCACACCAGCAGACACCATGATATGGCCGCCGCCTCAAGTAATGGAAAATTACTGGCTTGGATACTTCCGTGCAGTGCCATCCCGACGCCGATGCCCAGCAATACCACCGCTGCGGCAAGCGCGGCGAGATCAGCGGCAAAGTGATGATGCCTGTAAACCCTTCTAAATTGCATAATGGGGGCGTTTTTTACCGTGCTGCCCGAGCTTAAAAACGCGTGCGATTTGTACAATCCGTGGGCCACCAGGTGCAGCAAGGCAAGGCCAAAGGCACCGAGACCGCACTCCAGCATCATAAATCCCATCTGGGCCACGGTGGAATACGCCAACTGCCGCTTGATATTGGTTTGCGTCATCATGGCCAGCGAGCCGGTCAATGTGGTGGCAATTCCGGCAACGGCAAGCACCATAAGGGGCGTGGGGCACTGCGCAAGCAGGGGCGCAAAGCGGATGAGCAAAAACCCGCCGGCGTTAATGATTCCCGCGTGCATAAGTGCCGAGACCGGTGTGGGTGTTTCCATGGTGTCGGGCAGCCAACTGTGAAACGGAAATTGCGCCGACTTTAAACAGGCGGCGACGACCAGCAGCCACGCGATCATATTGGTTGAGCCGCTATGCAAGCCGGCATGGACGGCCGCGAAAAGCGGCTGAAATTGCCAGGTACCAAAGGCGTAGTAGCTGATGATCAGCGCGGCTATGAGGCACAAATCTCCACATCGGCTGACGATGAACTTTTTTCGCGCTGCCAAGATTGCGGCAGGACGATCGCCGTTGAAGGTCAGCAGTTGATGCAGACATAAACTCATTAAAGCCCAGGCCAGAGTGAACAGCAGCAGATTACCGACCACTACCAGCGTCAACACCGCGGCAATGGTACGTGCCAGCCAGGTCATGAATTGATCCTGGCGTGGATGCCCTCCCAGATAGCTGACCGAATAGCGGGTAATAAGCACCGCAAGAAAGCTTACCAGCATCAGCATCACGACCGACAGGTTGTCGATGTAAACACCGGCATTGAACCAATGTCCACCAATGTTGGCGGCAAGCGGGCTGGCACCAATCGCCAGAATGGCACTCAAGGTGGATGCGGCCAAACTCGTCCACGCGGCACCGGTCACCAGCCGATTGCGCCGCTGAACCGATATGCCGCCACTGGCCCGACCCAGGCTCGCGGCCCACAGTGCCGCCGCCGGCAGCACGGCTGAAATGATTCGCAGGACTTCAAACATAATGACTCCTTTCGTCTGTCCTGAATGAAGTGTACGGCGGCAATAGTTATATACAATATATATCTTGCAACGAATTCATATATTTTATAGAATGCATATATGGGGTTTTTGAACTACCACCACCTGCGTTATTTTCGTGCCATCGCACACACGGGTAATCTGAGCCGGGCGGCGCTGAATCTGAATGTGTCGCAGTCGGCGCTGAGCATTCAACTGCGGCAACTGGAGGATTCGCTGGGAGAAAAACTTTTCGACCGCAGGAAACGCCAACTGATTCTCACCGAAGCCGGTCGCCTCGTGCTGGATTATGCCGATGTCATATTCCGTACCGGGGATGAGCTGATGGACACGCTCAAACAGCGATCACCCGGGCGGCGACAGGTGGTGCGTATTGGTGCGGTGGCCACGCTATCCAGAAATTTTCAGCATGCCCTGCTCTCCCCCCTGCTCAACAGAACCAATGTTGAATTGGTGGTACGCTCAGGGTCGATGCGTGAATTGCTGTCGGCACTTCAATCCCATTCTCTGGATATGGTGCTTTCCAACTTTCCTTTGCGGGCCGATGCGCAGATGGCCGGGCATTCGCATTTAATAAGCCAACAGGCGGCAAGCCTGATTGGCAAGCCACTGAAGAAGCCGCAGCCGCTGAAATTTCCCGACGATCTGCGCAATATCCCTTTAATTGTTCCGAGCTTGGATAGCAGCATTCGCGTGCTTTTTGATGTGATGATGGATCGGTTAGGCGTTCGGCCCATCATTGCCGCGGAGGTGGACGATATGGCAACACTGCGATTGCTGGCGCGCGATCACAATGGCCTCACGCTGGTGCCACCGGTGGTTGTGAAAGGTGAGCTTGCCGCCGGGACTCTGGTAGAGCGACACCGCATAGATGGAATCACGGAAAGTTTTTACGCCATCACTGCCAGTCGCCGGTTTCCCAGTGCGTTGGTGCGCGAGATTGTCTCCAAACCGCTTAAAATATGATCCGCCGCCAAAAGAAGTCCCGGGCAAATCCCATGACAGCACTCACGGCGGGGTGCCTGTTCCGACGGCACGGTATTTTTCGCTAACGTAAAACAGGCTCATGTTGGGCATAAACTGAAAACCAGCCCCTTGCGATGGTGCCCAATTAAATTAGAATTCCTGCATCTGGATCGTGGTTAAAACTTTGCAGTAAGAAGAAGGAGTTTGTGCATGTCGCTTCTGAAGGATTTCAAGAATTTTGCGTTCAAGGGAAATTTGATTGATCTGGCGGTGGCATTTGTCATTGGCGGGGCCTTCAGCGGAATTGTCACCGCGTTGGTCAACGACATCATCATGCCATGCATCAGTTTCGTTACGCCAAGCCAAAGTTACACCAAGTGGACTATCGCGAAAAAAATTCTCATTGGGCATTTCATTGGTGCCGTGCTGAATTTTTTCATCATCGCTGTGGCGCTATTCATCATTGTGGTGCTGGTTATTGGCCAGATTCATAAATTGACAACCAAGCCGCCACCCACCGCTGCCCCGACAACCAAGGAATGCCCTTTCTGCTGTTCAGCCATTCCGCTTAAGGCTGTACGATGCGGGCAGTGCACATCCGATCTGACAACCGCACCACCGGCACCGACGGCTTGATGGGCAAACGCCGCACGGGGCTGACCGCCTTTGACGCAATATTAAATCCGTCTCGGTAGGGGCCACGGTAATTGGCTGCGCGGAGTTGGTCGAAAACAAAAAAGCCCGGCAACTCTCCAACCTGGTCGAAGAGTTGCCGGAGCACAGCTCTCCCCCTGCCTCCGGGGATGAGCTGGTCATGCTGGACATGAGAACACCTGCACCCTCTCTCGCGGTAACAACGCCCACTCAACGTCCAGAGCGACTTTTTCATACCGACCAAAACCCGATGACATGCTGCTTACGCAACTCCCGGCTTGGGTCGTGATGCGCCGACTTGTCTCTCCGCGGCGCGGGATAAACCTCTCACTCCCTCCTTACACGGAGGCCTCCAACTTGCCAGTTGTGCCAAGCCCGGCTGGCATACGCCAGCGCCTGTGGCCCAAGCCGGAGCAGTTTCCTTCATCCTCTCTCCGGCTCCACTGTTTTTTTACTCACCTTGGCCGATCCGCAACTGATTTGCACTTGCGCGATTCGATCAGCACATCCGTAGTATCGTCCGGATGAGTGGTGGATATTAACCGATTGCGGCGACAAACCAAGGAAAAAATAATATTTTCAGGTTATGGAGCGCTGGGCCGGAAGGCGAGGATAATACCGCCCAAGGTGTCACGCGATTAGCGATACTATCGGGCGCAAAATAAGGACAGCGATTTACCCATTCATGCGGGTGCCGAATATCAAGCCGATGGCCTCGTGCGGTGGCAGAGCGCGGGGAGAAAGGCTCTCCAGCGCGGAGAGTGAAACGCAGGCGGTCTCAATGCGATTCGTTTGATTCGGAATGCCACTTGACCCACCGCGAGTAAGTATGTATGATACCCAACATACATAGGGGAGGCGAAAAAAACATGCGAAATCCATCCAATTTGGCGGAATTTGGCCAAAAAATCCGCCAGTTGCGTCAAAATCGGGGATATACGCAAGACCAATTGGCGGATCGAGCCAAAATCAGCAAGCCGTATCTATCCAACATCGAAACGGGGCGAGCCGTCGGTCCTCCCAGTCCTTCCAAGCTGACGGACTTGGAAGTCGCATTGGGTCTGCCTGAGGGCGAATTATGCCGCGCCGCCGATTGGCTGCGGGTGCCGGAATCGATACGTGAACAAGTCTACTTTGACCGGGCGACTCCGGACCCACGTTCCGTTGATACCGCACCTTTGGATTTGCCCGCCCGCCCATCACCGGCAAGCAATTCCGTTTGGGATGATGCAGTCGACGCTGCACCGGAGCGCTTCACGCCAATACCATTAAAAAAAACCCTGCTGATCAATCGCGTGGCTGCCGGAGCACCAACGGAAGCGACCGACCTGGACTACCCAGTCAATGTCGCAGATGACGAAATACTCATACCCAATGAATTGGTGGATGGGTGCTTTGCCCTGCGCATTGATGGCGATTCAATGCTGCCGGTGTATCAGCCGGGAGATATTGTAATTTTTTCCGCCGATCGCACGCCGCTGGATGGTGACGACTGTCTGGTGCGCTTAGGTGACGGTGACAATTTTTCAACCACCTTCAAGCGGATTCATTTTGTCGATGCGTCCGGGGTGAAACAACAAGGCGGCGAATTTCTATTTTTAGAGCCACTCAACAGCGCCCACACACCGCGGATTGTCCGCCGCGAGGACCTGACCGGCGTATATCCGGCGCTATGGAAACTTTCGGCCGTCGGGCGTTCGGTGTAGAAAGCCGCGCCGCCGCGGACCAATAATCGCTGAAGCAAATCGCGCGATGCCTGCGGTATCGATCGCGATGCGGACACGCTGAGAGTCATTTCACACCCGCAACCCCATTTAGCCGCGGGCAGGGTGCACGCGCGTCAAAAACGCCCCGGCATGGCGTGCCCCGCATCAAAAATACGCGCTCTATTTTCTACGATCCACGTACAGGTGCGGGAACATCGTCGGGAACCAATAACCATCGTAATTTCTTATCCCGAACTCACGTTTATTAATGACTGATCCGTTGGTAGCGCTGAATTTCCCAGCGGGTTAAATTCATATAACAAAAACCCCAGCCGCTGGGACGATGTGAACCAAGCTCACTCATCAGGGTCGGCTCCATATCGTTGCTGAGATTGACATTGTATTGATCCGGTGGTTCAAATTCGTTCCATTGACAAAGGAATAAAAAATGCGGTCGATAATGGTCGGCGACACGCCACTGCGTGCGGTAGGTCTCGCCATAATTTTTTCCCCCAGCATCGGGTGCAAGCCAATTGTTCAGGCCATTACCGGGGGAATTAATGGCGGGGTAACCGCTGGCAACCGTCAGCGCCTCGGCATGGCCGTGGTAAAACGTGGGTGTAGCTTTCTGGTCATACCACGACCATACACCATAACGGTTCTCCTTGGTGTATTGCAGCCACGCCCCAACGTACCGAATGGTGAAACGCGGGTCATGCACTTTGGGAGGGTGGCTGGATCGCGGCCCGTTGAGATATAAAAGCAGCAGTGGTTTGCCGTGATAATGCAAATACAAATGCCGATATTTCGGGTTGTTAATGAAATGGGAATAAACGTAATTTAACTGTGCCTTGTACCATGGCCCGGTGTAAGGTGTTGTATGGTTTAACCAGTAATTATGTTCCGGCCCCATGAGAAAGACAATCTTCGGATGCTGCCGCATATGGGCGTAAAGATGAAATAATACCTTATTAGCTGCAATACATTCACGGGCTGGCGCATCGGGGAACGGTTTGGTGAGATTGTTGGTCCAGTCGAGTTCGACAAAATTAATACCAATTTCATTAAACCACAGCGTCTGCTGCCGCAGCACGCGCGGGTCCAGCGAACTGTAATGACCAAGTATCGGTTCGGCTTCCTCGTGGCCCCATTGGGCGTAACCGGGACCAAACCAGGTTTCATATTCCATGCCGATGAGGTGGCGGGGGTTGGTGATGATACGAAAATGCCGTCGCTTTACCTGCACCGCCGCCGTGTTGGAAAGTACCCCACCGCCGTGAACAATTATGGCATTGCGGCCCACATCGGGCAGCGGCAGAAGCAGATGCGCCACCCCGGAAGGCAATGTGCGTTCACTGGCGCACCACGGTTTGCCATTCACCCACGCCCGTACGCTCAGTCCCGGTACCGGGGCATTTTGGCTTGTAAGCGCATCAGCGGTCACCACTACGCACTGGCCATCTCCAACCGCCTTCCGGCTGACGGCAATATGAATGGTTGCCACGCTGGCCGCATGGACGACCGATCCGAGCAGTACCGCCGCCCCGCCGAATGCCGCGTACAACATTGAACGCAGGATTTTACACTGGAAAAAAAACATATCGACCCTCAACTGTAAACCAAATGGTCAGCAGACAAAACCGCTGCGCAAAAATTCAAATGTATCTCGGCAAGGCGACACAATCAATGCCTTGAATTATTTAATGTCCGGCATGGCGCTGCGGGAGTTCGATATTAATTACCCTGCCGGCAGCCAATGCCACCTGATGACCATGGTGCAAAAGCTCAGTGCTTCCAGGCTTTACCATGATGGTATAGCGGTATCCAAGTATCGGGATGTTTTGCAGCACGGCGTGCAGGTTCCACGTACCGTCCAAACGCACCGAGTTGTTTATATTCACATTGCAAATCGCCTGAAGGCCGATCATCGGAAGCAATGCACCCCAACTGTAATGCCGGTCGTGCGATGCGATGCCGGTGGTGGAGAGATAATTTTCGCTCCAGATGCCGGTACGCTTCCAGTTGCGCATAAATAAAAGGACACTCTTACGGGCAAACGCATGCAGCACTTTGGTGGGCGCGTAATGCAGCAGGCCTTGGAATGTGAGGTAGTTGGTGGGGCCCCAAATATCTCCCCGCCAGTATTCCTGATGCACATATGCCGGATTGTTCTTTGCAATGGATGGAATAACCCATCGGCCCCAGAAATATTTTTTATTCAGCATCACAGCCAGCATACGATCGGCCCTCTGTCGGTCTGGAACGCGGGCAATCATCGGATAGAAGTTGGTCGGCGACCACCGCCGCGACAGCAAATGGTGCCCCTTGCCCCTTGACCAGTACCGATTGCAATACATGCCCAGTTTGTGATTCCAAAGCAGGGCATTGATACGCACTGCCATCGACTTCCACTGATCCGTGTAATGAGCCGCGGCCCTGCGATGTCCCAATGCGGCCGCGATCTTGGCCAGATACATGGCGTCCGCTGCCCAAAGAGAGTTCAAGCCCACATCATCGACATCGAAGGTGTCGGATGTGGGCATCATGAGCGCCTTGCCCCGGACGTACATGGGGGTATCGTCCATGCCACTTTCATAGCGGGCATTTTGCCACACCTTGGTGGCCGAACCCCATTCTAAAAGTCCGTCGCGATTACCGTCCCGATAGGGCAGATGTGTACTTGGGTTGATTGAGAACCACCAATGGTGATATCGGGCCAGCGGTCGGTAGTATGTTTCAAGCAATCGTCGGCTTGGCCATCGCTGGTAGGCTTGCCAGACACACATGGCACCAACGGGAGGTTCACTGCGGTCAAGCGAGATGCCCGGATTTGGATCGCTTTCACTGTGTACGCGGCCCCAGTTGGAAAAATTGCATACCAGCCCATTCTTCAACTGAAAATGAAAGATGCCCGCCAGTTGACGCCGAACGAGCCAGGGAGATGCAGCATGGTCATCGACCGACAGAAGCATAGCATTGAAAAATGAATCCCATTCAAACAGCACGCAGCCGCCGGGCACACACCACGATCGCACCACCGTGCCGGAGAGATTTCGCAGTTGTGGAAGGTAGACGATCCCCTCGTTGGCAGCGGCGGTAATCGGTGCCACAAAATCGCCCCAATCACCCGAGGCGTACGGCCTGTCTTTGATATACGCGTTCCAGCCGTGGCGTAATATGTGCGGCACCGAAGTTAATGTTGTGGCGCTATTCATGCGCCCCAGCCCAAGGCGCACCACAAAAGTTAACGGGTGCTGCGGCTTGAGATTAAACAACAGTCCCGCATACCTCATCTTCATGGATGCCGGGGCGCTGCCGCCATGATTCATAGCCTGTATAAATGCTTTGGCATTCGAGGCAACAACGGTGCCATCGGCCGGCCTACCAGCCAGAAGCGTGAAGCCTGATCGGGATGTCGCCGATGGCGTCGAACCGATAATCTCGTTGCCCTTGACGCTGTACTCGGCGCGGTAGCCATGCCACGTCGGCGAACACTCAAGCACAACTTGCAGGGGACGTTCAACCGTCAGCGATGCCACCGCAGTTGCCGTCCCCGTAACCCTCTGCCAATGGATGTGTATTGCGTTCCGACGGCCGACAAGCCAGTACATTCGGCTGATACCTGACCGCTGGCCCCACCGCATGGCTTGCAGATGCCACTGGACCCTTGTTATGCCGCGGTAACTCTGCATGTAGTGACCGTGATCCACCCAGCCAACGCCGACACTGTACGCCACGGGCTTCCGCGCGAGCCGATTCGGAATCATGACCAAACCTTCCGGGTCATTGGTGTAGAACGGCCCGATGAGACATTTACCTGCAACCGGCTGCGCACTTAAGTGTGCCGTGCAAAGCGTTAACCATGCGGCCGCCAGCCATGCTACGAATTGGCCATATCTTTCACTCGGGCACTGTGCTGATGAATTTTTCATGCGACAATCCACGCCACGTCTTAAATATCAAATTTGTTAACCGTACTATACCGCCGCTATTGGTTCCCGGCGAACCAACGCCAAAAACGCAGAAAGCGCTCATCAATGAGGCCAAGCCGCAACCCAAGCGATTCTGCCTTACCCCAGCGTGAACTCTGGCCTCCATGGATCGATTTCTGTCTGCAATAGGCACCGCCCGCTAATATGCGAAAACATCGATGTGCCCGACGAATACCGCCAACACATTTTCGGACGGATCGCAATTGACACCGGCAGCCTCATTGCCTGGGGACCTTCTTGCTCCGGCGGTCGGCATTCATCAGGGGATTCTGCAGCTCCGCTTGGTATTCCGAAGGTGTCAGGCCGGTTATGCGCCGGAACAGCGTGGTCATGTACTTTGGACTGGAAAAGTGCATCTCCCTGGCTGTTTGTTCGATTGATTTACCGGCCATGAGTAATTCCTTAATTTTCAATACACGCACGCGGTGAATTTCCTCCATTGGGGTGCGACCCAGTGTCTCGACAAAGGCCCGCTCCAGACGCCGACGATTGGTGGGAATTCGATTGAGCAGCACCTTAACACTCAGGTTGGTCAATGGAGATCCGCGTATGCATCGCAGTGCCTCTGCTACAAACTCATTGTCGACATGCGTAATGTCTGTGGAGTAACGCGCCACCACACGCAACGGCGGGACACTGACCGCCGCAGCTACTTCCTCGCCTTTTAATAATTGCTCCAGCATCCGGGCAGCCGCCCGACCCACCTGCCGAAAGCCAGGCTGGATGCTGGAAATGGGTGGGTAGGCAAGGTTGCATTGCAATTCATCGTCGTCGACGCCGAGCACAGCGGCGTCCTCCGGAATGCGCCATCCGGTTTTAATAAGTTCCTGAAGGATTTCGGTTGCGAAGAGATCGTTGGCGGCAAAAATGCCGACCGGGCGCGGCAGGTTCTTGAGCCATGATTCGATCAAGGCTTGCCAGCCGGGCAGGCAGCGATCAAAAACCTGCGCCTCCTGTCGTGGCTGACCCATCTGCAGTCTGGATTTTGGCGGATTCCGCAGGCAGTCTTGAAAACCCTCCAGGCGACGCTGAGAATACGTGTACTGGCTACCACCGAAAAAGGCGAAGTGCCGCAATCCCAGTTCAGTTAGATATTCTGCCGCCAGCCTGCCAATCATAAGGTGGTCAGTATTCACGGATGCGTAGAGACTGGCGGTTCTTGATACTTGAAAGACCTCAACGCCGGGGCAACGCACCTCGCCAATGCGCGCATACATGTCGTCACCAAAGGTCTCAAAAATCATTCCGTGGGGAGCGAAGTGAGAAATTTCGCGGAATAATGAATCAACACCTGTATGCTCGAGTTGGGAAAATAGCTTAAATGTCCAAGGCAGCAATGGACGGTAATTGCGGCTAGGCCGCCCCGCCGATGTTCCGCCGTACCAGACAGCATCGATAATCCCTCTCAACGTTTCCCGACTATGTGCGCACTGGGTCCGGAGCAGGAGAGCTATGCGATAATTTTCACCACTCACCACGCAGCTCCCAAAAATGTCATTCCTCCGGTCCCGACCCGATCGCCTCTCCTGCTTTCGGAATGTTTGCGGAGATGGCGTTGAGCGACCATACGGTCATGCGGCAGCCATAGATGACCCGGAGGGCAGCCGCTCCAAGTTAATCTCATCGCCGGGCCTTTCACCATTCGCCGATCACTTCATAAGTAAACGCTGCTTACCGCGTGGCGGGAAGTAATCGTGTTTTATCGGCACCCGCTGTGGGGTGAAGGAAACCGGTGTTCGCCCGAAAATCATTCCCCGCACGCGTCCGTGCCCGCCAGATCGGTCAATCCATCCCATTCGATACCACAATGGGTCTATCACCATATGTGGATGCAGGACATTGTCAACGCCTGTGCGATACGCATGGGCACATATCCAGATTTTACCATCAGGCCCGACGAAGAGTGAATTGCCTCCGACCTGGCAATAGGGATCACCCTTTTTTTGGGTATATCGATGTTTATAGGTGTGGCACCATCCGCGGCCCTGCGCCCCGTAGATTGGGTTATGTGCATACTTCTTCCAAGGGCCGCGAATGCTGGTGGCAGTGGCATAGCCCACCCCATAGCCGCGATCCCAGGACGAGTAAAAATGAGCAAGCTGGCACACACTCCGGGCGGCGAGCCTTTCGCCCGGCCTCTGCAGCGCGGCTTCCTGATTCCCGCCCAAATCCATGCCGTCGCAGTCGCTGTTATTACTCGGACAGCCTCCCAGGATTTTACGCATGTGTGAAGCTCCTTATTTACCTGATTTACCTGATGGGCGCTTGAGCGTTAGCATGTAGATCGATGTCGGCGGTACCCGCACGCTGAAACCGGTATGCTTTATTGGCATCAAACCACTCATGTTCAGCACAGACGGCTTGCTGTCACCAAACCGACGTTTATGCCACACGGGCATATTCACCGAGCGTATATCAGGCGCGGTGACGGTAACCATTGCAGCCGCTTCGTAACCGGCGGCGGGCAGAATTACTCTCGCGACATGATGCAACCGGCTGTTGACGATTACTACACGCACATGGTCTCTCGTATCCCGAGTTGCCCATACCCTCACTCGCGCACCACCACGAATACGCACCGGCAGCAGCTTGGCATGATGGCTTGCCGCCGCGGCAAAAAGCAGCATGGCGTCATAGTCCGGGTGCGGAACGAGTTGGCCAGCATGGTCGTATCTGAAAATTGAATAGGGACATAACTTGGCACCGGCGTTGTGCAGGTTAACACCCGCTGCACCCGCCTTGGCGGCATAAAAGAGGCTGTTGGTAAGCCATAGCACAGATGCGAAGGAATCGCTGATGCCCTGATCACCTCCCCCGGCGGCCGAATTCATCTCACCCCACCGCACAGGCAGATGAAACGGCGTCGCGGCGATTACCGCCGGGCGAATTATTGAATAATAGATATAGCTTGAGCGACGATCCAGCAGGTGAGCCACGCTGTCGTAACGAACCGATGTGGTCTGCGGGATGGCACGGCGAATGCCCAGCGGGTAGTCGTGTACGGTCACCAAACCGAGCATGCGGTGCATCCGCCTGATGAATGCGGCAGTTTGGCCCTTCAGCCAGAAGCACGAAAATGCGGGGCCGGCGATCATCCCCGGCCTGGGCATTAGAGGTTTAATGGCGTTGGCAAACCTCGCAAAATCACTCTCATAATCCGCGAGCGTGTATCCGGTCCGTCGCTGATGCGTCAATACGTAGGCGTCTGGCTCATTGCCAATTTCAAAGGCCAAAATATGATTGGCACCTATCCGCTTGAGAGCTTCGCGCACCCACCGGCGTGCCATTGCGGGCGAGCCGCGCCCCAGATTCAAGCCGAGTATCAACCTTACACCCGTCCTTTGACACAGCCGACGAATGTTATGGCAGAACCGCGATGTAATATTAATGGTAATAGCTCGGCGATGGTGCTTAACCAAAGGCAAATCCCACGCCGCCATATCTTCTGAATTGCCGCCAATCCGTAATATCGGCGGCCCGTTCCGACGCCCCCACGCATTGAGCAGCCGTTCAAGTGAACGGCGGTGCCCATCCGCTGATGCAATCATATTTGAAATGGTCGGTCCATACTCAATAGATAACCCCAAAAAGGAACGTGCGATGGGTGATCCCGCAACCCGCAGAGCAACCTTCGCAACGACAACACCCGGTCTGTCATGAGGAGTTGCCCGCAAAATATGCCCCGTCAAGACGACCGCCGCTATGCCGGCAGTAAGCCCGCACGTGACGGATTGTCCAACTTTATTAATCATCCAGCCTCCCAAAGGGATCACATCTCTTGGCGTTTCACTGTCACTCGTGCTCGATGCATCCACGTACATTCAAGTTAAAAACAAAGATACGGGATTTAATCACGTTAACGCTGACATTAGTTCGTGGTCGTATGCCCGCCCAAGCCGGGGCACAACCCTCCAATACGATAATGGGGTATAACATCGCGGGCACAGCGATACGTCACCTCTCGGTCGCCTGATAAAATTGGGCTAGCTCTCCGGCAGGGCCACCAGCCGACGTTCCAAAGGCCAGTCAAGGTGGACCACCCATCCTGCGTCGCGAAAAACTTTCTGTGAAGACTGCGGCCTTGGTTCAACACCTCCAGATAAAATAATCTATGCGGGCGAAGCCCACGCCTTTACATAGGGGCAGTGATAGCTCAGCGGGTCCAAACTACCCGATAGCTTCGGCCGCCAGTTAACCTGACATGCGTGTGAAATATCCTCCCCGCGGTGCTGGCCACTGCCGCGGGTTGTCCATTTACCAATACCTTTGTGCACGCCACGTCAAGCATGCCGTTTACCCCCTTGGGTAACACCAACCTCATATCTCGCAGGTTGTTATGGGCCACCAACTGTATAGCGATCGGTCCGTGAGGCGTGGGTATGGCCCCGCCAGCCCACTGCAAACCCATAAGGTGCGGGGAAATCAGTACCGTCTGAAAGCCGCCTTGAATCGGTCGTGCGCCCAGCACACAGACGGTCAGCCAATTCGTTACCCCCGATGACCAGCCATGGCAAAGACTGATGAGGTAGTTCCACCCCAAGCCGCCGGACGGGCCGCCTCCATTGTTGTTCAGATAGCGATGTGGGTGTATTTTTGGGCACGATGGGTAGTATTTTTCCCAGAACGTGGTGGCTCCGCGCCGTATCATGCCGCCCCAGTAAAGTCGGATAAAGCGCAGCGCCTGCCTGTATTGACCCAGGTCACTTAGGGCAAAAATTACAAAATTGTTGTAATAAGGTGTTGCGATCTGTTTCCACGATGCACAGTGCGGACCCAGAATGCGTTTGAAAATGGCCCGCCGCTGCCGGGCGGTTGCGACATGGGAAAGGACAGCCATGGAGTTTACCTGACGGATGTTGGTGTAGGTTCCGGTCGGCAAAGCCAGTTTTCGCCGGGCGGCGAGCATGATTTTGCGGCCCCACGCGGCGTATTTGGCGGCGTTGGCCTTGTCTCCGATGATGTCAAGCAGGCGGACTGCCCGCCGTATTCCCTGGCAGGTGTAAAGGTCGGTAGCGATATTCGCCTGGGGCGTATCCGGCGCGGCGACCAAGTATGGTGCCCAGTCCACAAAGTTCCAGCGGGCCTTCCATTTATTTGTAAATAAGTGTTGTTTGTTAAAGCCCTTCCGCATGTAACGCAGCATGGACAGAATCAACTGATGCTGCGATTTCAGATACGCCAGATCCCCCGTATGCAGATAATAGTCACTCAGTGCGCATAACCACGAATTGGAATACCCCGGCAGAGAGTTGACGTACGTCAAGGGCAAAGCGTTCGGCCGACGCACACCCTGGGCCTCGAGCCGTACCATAGTCATACTTTTTTCCATCAGGTAGTGGGTGAGGAAAACATTGTTGATGGTTTGACCGGAAATCTGGATATCCCCAATCCAAAGCGAACGATCGCGCTTGGGGGCATCCCAAATCTGTTGCTGCATGCACAGGTGCGCCGTGTAGGCACCTGTGTACCAGATTTTTGTCAGCAGCGGGTCGGAACATGCAAAGCTGCCCCGGTACTTGACCGGATAATATTTGAAATCAAGCGATAATTGATGCAGGCTTATCCTGTGTCCACCGGCAAAATAGACCGTCGCATAACGAAAAGCGCTGTAGGGTGTGGCCTCCGTGTGGTGGGCACGCAGATGCAACAGATGCACGCCTCCCCAAGGCATCTTGAGCGCCTCGCCACGCGATTCACCGGTGCCAACAATCACGTCCCCTCCGCTGCCGCGAAAAATGATTCTGCCAGCCACCTCCTGGCCAAAATCCAAAATGATTCCCGGCGCGGAGGATCGAGCGGGCATATTTAATATCGACCAGCCGATGACATTTGTGCCACGCACCAGATGAACGTGCAGGTGGCTTGGCCGAATCACAAGGTGGATTGGCCTTGCCGGTGCCAGATGTGAATCACCGGTGTAGCCGGGGCGCAGGGCACCGGCGTTTTCGGCCGTGAGCCGCAGCGGCACGGTTTGCAACCCCGTAAATGCCTGTGCGCCGCGGATGACTTTCAATCTTTCCGGTTGAAAATGCAGATGATACAAATAATGCCAGTGCGCCGGCCACAGGTTCAGGTGCACATGCGACGGTGGTGGCAACGCGATGGCTCTTTGCCAGTGCCCACTTGCCGCATGTCTCCACGGCGACTGGTCGCCGACCGACATGGCAGACCAATACCAATACTTATCCGTGCGGACCACCGTGTGCCATCCATGGTCGCGGTTGATAATGGATAAATTCACGCCTTCGGAGTGGTTACGGCCGCCAGCGGAAAAAAATATCCGGTTCACCCCCAGCCGCAGATACGACGTAATATTTGCCATGCAGGTCTGCAGCGGGCCGTGCTTTGCCATCGAGCCAGGCGATACGGCTTTGCCATTGATCCATAAATGGATGGGGCCCTTGATCACGGCATAAAGCAAGGCCTTTTTGGGCAGATGCGTTACTTCAAAATCTCTGCCGAAAATAAGTGCCTTTTTGCCAGCCCGCGGATTGCCCCATATCCATCGCGGCAGTTCATACACGCGCTTCGGAGAAAAAGGCTTCTGGGCAATTCCAAAAGTCGGGTCAATGCAGGGTGTCTGGCCCCAATGAGATCCAGCCAGAGACGTTGATGCTGATCCGAAAACGCTTAACAGCAGATAAATGAACGAGGCTGCTCTCCGAACGGAAGTTTGCGCCATTTAGCTTGCCCTTTCAAAGAGCGGCCGCCACAAAAGCAACGCTCCGCAGTCGACTTGCACATCCATGGGCCGGTAAGCCTCCTTGCTGCGCCTACCGCGCTAGAACCATCGAAAGGTGGGTATCTGTCCCTGATAGAACGTGTCGCGGCATTTAGCTGGGTCTGACTACTAAAGAAAGGGTCAGTTCTCCACCTCTTGGGCGTTGAAGGTTGGGAACATACCCCAGCCCGGTGCAGGCGGGCCACCGATCATGCCCCCAAAACGAGTGTTGAGGCTTGTCGGAAGTTTACCGTCCGGCACCTGCTGCACGGATCCATCCAGCATGCAAATATTGACATCACCCACCTGGGCAGTGATGTTTGCATCGGAAGGGCGATTATGGCGACCATAAACATAAACGTTTGACAAAGCAGCAGCACCGATCCCACCACTCGACGAGTAGTTGTAAGGTGTCATCCACATACCATCATAAATGAACGCGAGTTGGGATGGACTGGCGATTTTCGACATGTTAAATCCAGCCGTAACCAAGCCGCTCGTTGCGGACTGATCCACCAGGGCGAATGTCGGCGTGGCGTTATAATAGGAGCTGAAGGCTTTGCTGCCAGAGAAGTTGGGATTCAGGAAATAATATCCGGAATTGATCCCATACGAGCAATCGACGGTCATCTGTTTGGGCGAGATATGGGTCTGCATGCGCAGCGTGACATCGCCATTCCAATCGTTGGGCCCGGATGTTCCTCGGATTATGTTGCCGTTCCCGTCAACCTGGGAAAAAGCCGTTACAGAAAGCCCCGGATCGACAAACATAGTGTCCTGTGTTTCGCCGACGGCAAGGTTGTTGCCAGGACTCGGCGCTATACCTGCCTCGATCATGATGGCCGGCCACCAGTCGGTGCCGGCCGCGGTGTTTCCATCGGTGTAACTTCCTGGGAGAATGGCATCGCCATATTCCTGAGCGTACTCCTGCACGCCGGTTCCGATTTCTTTCAAATTGGCTTCGCAGGCAGTCGCCTCGGCCACAGACTTGGCCGCTGCCAGTGCGGGAAGCAACAAGGCGATAAGTACCGCAATGATGGCGATAACCACCAGCAATTCAACGAGTGTAAAGCCACACGACAGCGGCCGCCGAGGGGAGGCTTTTGTCGGCTGATGAGTCGCGGAACCCGGAACCGCCATCATATTGGTATCTCCTTGCAAAGACCGCTGCGGTCGCCACCGGCGGCGACCGCAGCGGAATATGAACCATCAAAGGGATCGCCGTCTACAAAGCAGCAGTACCGACGCACCACCAGCCGCAAGCAAACCCAACGCTGCAGGTTCTGGTGTAGCCGCCACAACCAAATCGATGGAATTGTTTCCCGTATTGTTCACCAGACTGTAACTAAAGCCACTGGGTCCGGAGACTGTCCATGAGGAAAGGTCGGACGCATTGGCAAGCGTGCTGTAGTCGATGACGTGGTAGGTACCCAAGCCCACATCTCCACCCAGCGCCAGTGTATCAGCGGTGCTCAAACTAAGCGTACCACCCACATTCAGGGTGCTGTTTGATCCGCCGCTGAAATATAAATTAAGCGTGCTGCCGCTCTTGCCATTCATGTTCAGACCGCCGTTGAGGCTAAGTGTCCCGACGGCGTTCGTGAACTTGCCATAATTGGCACTTAGCGCGCCACCAGCAGTGATTTGAGTCGATCCGTTGAGGGTCACTAGGCCAGAAATGGAGCCGATGCCAGCAATCCCGCCGCCGTTAGCGGTGACGGCACCCGTTCCGGTGGCTGATCCACTGGCACCGTTTGATACCAGCAGGGTGCCCGCGCGGATATCCACTCCGCCATTGAAGGAATTTGCGCCGTCGGCCAGCTCGGTATATCCGCCAGTGTTATTGACAATAAATCCCGATAAAAAGCCAGTACTCGCATTGTTAACGAGACCATTGAACACCACATTACCAGCACCACTTGATGGACCGGTCGTTTGAATGGAAACATTAAATCCGTCAAAAGGTGAAGGGCGAAGATCATCGCGAAACGTTACGGTGTCCACTACTATGGCACCGGTTCCGTTCGCGGCAATATTCTGTACGTTTAAAAATGGCCGAAAATTGGTGTTCAGCGTGAGTGTCGACGCGCTGTTATTGGTGACGGCATTTACCTGCGTCACAAATTGCATGCCCGCCGCGTCCGTCACCGTAATTGCCGGAGCACCACTGTCCACCTGGATACCACCAAAATTTGCGTTAGTAATGTCGTTCGTCGTATTTCCATTGTACGTACCGGGGCCGAACTCAGCGGTTTGGGCATTCGCCCAGGGGGTCCCATTGGCCCAGTTGGCTGTCGTTGACCAATTTTGGTCAGCACCCCCGCCAATCCACGTAGGGTTCCCCGCCATCGCGGTTGTGGCACCTGCCGCAGCGATGACGCCAGCCATAAGAAAACATCGTGTTGTGTTCACCATAAAACGCCTCCCAAAATATTAGACAAGCAGGCAATCCCTCCACCACGCAGCAGCGAGATCCCTTAAAAGAGCACAACCATCCAAATGGGGCTTACGAGCCAGTTAAATCAATCAAGGCATTTTTGCCGACGAGCCGCTCTGCTTCACCCATTTTTCCCGACGCAGCACAGTCTGCGTTAATAATATTTTCAACCTTGAGTGTAGCTCATTGAATCGCCAATACAACCCCAATTTGCGTTTTTATGGTATGATTTTGCGGCAGTTCGACGGGAAATCTCAGTGGTTACGGTTGCAGGGCAGATAATATACGCGGATTTCGGCAACGAAGGCCAGCTACGCAGCATTACCCCGTATTTCCATACCCGTCATTCTCTGCCGCCAGTTTGCGAACGCCATCCATCGCCCCGACCGGGGCCATCCTCCCGACGCCTTCGTCCTACGGTCATCCGGCAGTATATTTGCGATGATGCCCCACCGCTTTTGCCCGATAATAAAATCGGAAGGGAGGTGCACAATCTCCGTTAAGATAAAAGTCCGTCCACTGGCCATCCTGTGAGATATGATCCGCCCATTTGAAATGAAACTCGGCTGGCATCTTTCCGGGTATCCCCAGCAATCGGCGGGGCACGGCCAATTGAAGTTGATTGCCGCGCACTTTGAAGCGGGCGGTTCCAATTTTTTTCCAATGATAACCGCCTGTATTCCTTTCGACGGTAGTGGTGGTGGCACTTACAACCTTACGATTGATGACGTAATTGTAACCCATCCAGTTTGCTCCCATATCGGGAATGCTCAGATAGAGAAGCATCCACGACTTGCCACGCCACGATGTGATCGGCCTGCGTGTTTTTACCCAAAAATATAAATATCGGGAAGAATAGGCTGTTTTACAGCCCACAATACTGTTGCGGCCGGTCTGGTTGACGTAATGTTCATGCCCCCACCCGGTGTAATCCCGGTGTACCGCAAGCCCAGTATTGTTGATAAACAGCGGGCCGATGTTTTTCCACTGCGACAGCGGCCCACGGATATGGATGTTCGCCTTCGCGATCGGCGGGAGGCGGTGCACCCCCTTGTACCGCCGAATGTTGGCCACCATCTGGTAGTAGTAGTTGTCGCCAAAACCGCCATACAGCCCGCCGCGATCGGACAGCATGGGTTCAATATCGCGGCTGAATTCGGGTGAATATTCATCAATAAAAATGGGCGCGCCCTTCTGTACCATTTTTCCGGCGAAATTCAGCGGTCCGGGAGCTGGAAACGCCATCGCCACCCATTCATTCCAACCAGTGATAAACACAAAGCTCGGATTGATCTTCAACGCATGCTGCCATTGCCGGGCAAAGCAGATGCCTCGCCATGGCTGCTGACGTGCAGGCGGTGGCTCGCTCCCGCCATGATAGCTGCGGCCGATATTGCTGCTCGCCCAGCCGCCAACTGCCACCGGCATTTCTTCCGGCTTGCGGGGGTTTTTGTGCCACGCATAGGTGTCCGGATTCACACCGAGATTGTCCCATCCCCATTTATCCTTCGCGCCCGTCCATGCCCAGCAATATCGCAAAGTGAAAAATCGTCGCACCGCCGCTGGCAATGCTGCTTCTCTACCGTGATACAGCATCAGGGGTTTGCCGTGCCATTCAAACCACAACCTTTTCCCTAAACCTTTCAGGTAGATCGATTGATAGTCGGTCGTCCAGGCCTTATTACCCGCAAAGCATGCAAACTTGGGCACGCGGTTGCCCAATTTCCGCATGTGCAGCCATGCTTTAAATAGCGCTTTTTGCACTGATAGATAAATAGGGCCGTTGGTATTGTCGAAGATAACCGTATTAACGCCCGCATCTCCAAGCATCGCGGCGTGTTCGCGAAGTACAAATGAATCGGAACTGCGGTAGTAGCCAAATAATGGCTCACCCCACCAATGCACGGTACCCATTGGGCCAATCACCCGATGCGGATGCTTTTGAAATATTAAATCGTTGTTGTAAATAATGTGGTTATGCGTCACGCGCGTCAGGAAGTAAAAAATCCCCACCGTTTTGTGTTTTTTAATCCCGCCCACCTGGCGGTAGCCCGGCAGAACGCGGCCAAGGCCATCAACAGCTCCCCACGTGTCCGCATGGACTATCGGCACACGCGGGCGGGCTACGGCCAGAGAGCGTGGTGTGCCGGGCAAAGATACTGCGACCAATAACGTTGCCATCAGAGGCCAAACGCTATGCCGCCGCGTCGACATTACCCAATCGCGCATGAATTCTCCTCAGTGGCCAATGCCTCGCGGTTATTGCGAAGGCATCGGCGCAGTAAACCGGTAGTTGCCCGATTCCAATTGGTAAATGGCCCGGCCGCCGGCAAAACGCACAAATTTAATCCATGGTGCGGCTTTAACCGCCGCGCCATTAAGTTCGACGCCGCTGGCGGTCGCTGCCGGTATGTACACAATGGCGGCACTGTTTGGCGGTATCTGAATGTGCCAATTGAATTTGCCCCCGCTGATCTTCCAATTGCTGACAATCAGACCATAAGGTGAGCGGTGGCGGCAGCGTACCCATGTGAGTTTGCCAAGTACATGCGGTCGCATGATGATGTGCTTGAAGCCCACATGCGTCATGCTGCTCTGGATGCCGCCGACATACTGAAACAGCCATGTGAGCATATCACCGATAAACATGACATGGTCTTCGGAATTCATGGCGGGGTTGGCGGTGTTGCCATTCCACAATTCCCAGATGGTTGTCGCGCCGTGCTTCACCATGAAGCCCCAGCCGGGATAGGTGGTCTGGTTGAGCATTTTCCAGGCCAACTCCGATTGCCCCATCCGTGACATTTCATTAAATATCCACTGCATGCCGATGACGCCCACGCCGACATGGTCACTCTGCCGCGCGTGCATGCGCCACAGGAATCGTTTAATAACATCCGCCTGCCGATCCTTGGGCGTAATGCCTGAAGCCAGCGCCAAAATGCACGCCGTATCCGAACCGTTGCCGTAATAATGCCCCTTGGCATTCCAGAGATGCTTATTAAAACCGACGAACAGGCGGTGGGCTTCCATCAGCCAATGCCGCCGCTGGGACGGTCGATGGAGCACCTTCGCGTACCACGCCATCAAATTCAAGTCTTTGTACAGGGTGGCGGTGGCAAGGATCGACCTCGGCGTGGCACGGTTTGGATCGTTTGAATGAATCTTCAACGGCGAGCGAGCCGGTGAACACCAATCCCCATAGGTATCGGCCTGTGTCACGCCGTGATGCACCTTGGCCAATTGAAAGTCGATCCACTTGGCCATGGCAGCGTAATGTTCACGAATGGGGGCCACCTGCCCATATTGTAGATACAGCGTGCCGGGCAGATAAATAAAGGTGCTTGGCCAGGTGACATCGCCGGTAAAAACCGACCAGTATGGCGGATTGACATCCGATACATCGCCACCGGGTTGCTGGGCGGTCTGCATATCCCACAACCATTTATCGTGGAACAATTCCGTATTAAAAATAAATGATTCACTGCGCGATTCCATCCCCCGATCACCCATCCACCCCTGCCGCTCATCGCGCTGCGGGCAGTCGGTCGGAATCGACCGGTAGTTGTTTTGTATGCCCCACCGACAGTTATGAAATATCTGGTCAATAAGTTTATCCGAGCACGCAAAATTGCCGGTTTGCGGCAGTGCATCGTGCACTTCCTCACCTTCCAGCATGGAGAGTGCCGGCCTGCCCGGATACCCCAGCAGTTCAACAAACCGAAAGCCGTGGTAGGTGAATATGGGATGCCAGGTGATGCCCCCCTTTCCGTCCATGATGACGGTGTCGGTCTGCTTAGCCGACCGCAGATTGGCCACGTACAAATGGAGTTGTCCTTTTTTGGAAGGATTCAGATTGACGGTCAGTTTGCCGTTACGCACCAGACTTTCGCCGTGACGGAGAATAATTTTGGTACCCGCCGGGAGATTCGGCAGGCGGATGCGGCACCAGCCGACCATATTCTGCCCCATGTCGAACATCCACTTACCCGGGCCGACCTGTGCGACTTTCACTGGATGCAAAATTTGTGTGATTTTGATGGGTTGCTGCATCATGGCAACCAATTGCCCGCCGGGAGATCTGACCGATTCCGCCGCCTTCCAATTGCGAGCGTGGTAACCGACTTTGTCCCACCCCGGCATGCGCATGGCAACGTTATACGTTTCCCCATTATATTCACTATTCATGCGGATAGGGCCGCGATCGGTCATCTGCCAATGCCCATTGCTTGTCACAACCGCCGTGCTACCGTTGGCGTATGTGACATACATGACCAAAATCATGCGCGGGGGAATGTGGATGGTGTAAGGGGCCGGACCACCAAGGCCATACGCCCGCCCGTTACCCAAGATGACGCCAATGGCGTTGCGGCCTTGGTGCAGCAACCTGGTTACATTTCGCGCCACGTAGTAGCAGCGCTTCGGATACCAGCTCAAGGGCGGTGAAAGCTGCGTATGACTCGTGCGTTTTCCATTGATATACATTCGGCCCAGGCCGATGCCGCAGTAATAGGCCACGGCCCGTTTCACTGGCTGCGAAAGACGGAATTCGTCGCGAAGATAGATGGCCGGCAGGGGATGGTTGATCCCGTTTTTCCATTTTGGACGCCATCCAATCCACTGCGCGTGATGCCATTGGGCGGGTACGAGCAACGCTTCCTGCCACTGGCCGACGCGGCTCCATGCACTGACGTGCCCTGCCTGATTCCACACCCGCACCTTCCAAAAACATCGCTCGCGTGCGGCGAGGGGCGAACCGGCATAACGGACATCGATAGACTGGCTTGAATGCACATGGCCTGAATTCCAGATGTCGCCGGCATTTTTCGCCAGAAGCCGGCGACTCGAGGCAACCACAATCTGGTAGCCAGTTTGCCTTTGACCAAACCCCCTCCACGGCAGCATCCATTCCAATCGGGGGTGACGCGAATTCACCGCCAGCGGATTGCGGCGCAATTCAGTCCGCAGATGCCCGGGGGCCAGTACGCTCTGCGCGGCGCTGGCGGTGGTGACCGACCTGCTCGCACAACCGGCAATGCCGACCAGTGCGACGACCGAAAATATGACAGTCATTAATTTCATATGATAAACCCTCTGATGTATGCCAACGCGACACCCGTTTCGCCAAAAACCTTTGCGCCGCAGTTCGACCTTACGAATGATAATCCCGCCTTGTTCGTTGAGCCAGAACATCTTTTATCGCCCGCGCCAGCGCGCTGTCGTCGAGGGGAAAGGTTTTCCCATGCGGTTGACATGCCACCAGCCAGGAAACAATGCCCGGCAACCGTGCGCTGTAAATGGTTCCAGATCGCGCGTTTGCATCGCAAAAATAACACCACGGTGAATGCCCTCTTGTTTGAATATTTTCAGTTGCCGCAACAACAGCGGCAGATTACCGCCTGCATAAATGGAAGCAAAGCCGATTTTATTATTTTTGTCACCCGGGCCGATCTGCCTTTTGAGTTTTCTCGCCTGCCGCCGAATTTCAGCATCGGCAGTGCCACTGGTGTCAAGCCCGGACTCCCAAATCGGAAAAATGCATAAGTCATGACTTTCAGGCGTGGTGGCTATGGACCGGTTGCCATCCGATTGGCGGCCCGCGAGCGCAGTAGCGGCGTCACACCCGGTGGCCGTCAACGCCATCGCCCCAACAGTGTACTGCATGAATTTTCTTCGGTTTGTCATGCCGATGTCCCCACCTGTATGCGTGTTGGCGGACGATTGAACGAATGGGTCTTTCCGCAATGCCATCCTCTCATGGAAGTGGTAACACCAGCAATCCGACTTAACGCTTCGCGATCATCCGATCTTTTGTGGCCAGAGGCAACCCCAAATTGCGCATATCAGGGTTCCATTTTGCGACAAATACCACAAATGCAGCTTCCAGAACCGCCGCGTGAATATGCCAAACGGCGGGGCGGCCGGGCGCGTTGACCAGCCAGGATGCGAGATCGCCGGGCCAGAGAATCGGTTAATGGTGATCAACGAGGATCAATGCAGTTCGCGGGGGCAGCCGCACGCGACCGCTCACCGGTATCAGCCGCAGTTGACCCGTGATCTTTCCCGATTGACCGATGGCCCCTCCGCCGCGAACCCGTGCCATGCGACTCCCAGGGGGAATGGAATAAAAATAAGATTCTCGATCTGCCGAATTAACCACCACCTGCCCGGCGGTGAAGTCGCGAACAAACAACTCGCCATGGCGCAGATCATTGATTGATTTTGCGGTCTCCCGAGGGGCACCGATGTTGATTTCAAATTCGGGAAAATATTCAAACGGATTCCGTTTGAAATAGGTAATATACGTGTAGCGTCCCCGAAGCAGCAGATATGTACCGAGCCAATACATTCGCTGGCGGTAATCGGTAGCATGCTGAAGGTAGCTTTCAAAAATGATGATCTTATTGGCATTGATCAACTTAAGGGCCCTATTGGCAGAGGCTATCCATTGGCGCTGACCATATTTTGACCATTGACCAGGTGCACCTTCCAGCATGCCCCCGTTTGCAAGAGCATAATCCGTGTGATCCCATCCAGTGACAAGATCGCCCATATTGGGCAGGCAGTAGATGCCAACCTTATTGAGATGCGCCGTCAGGCGGCGCATAAAATTGTCCGAGGCCTGCACCCAAGTTAACCCGCCGAGTTGCTTGTGCTCCTGCACGATTCGGGGGTAGCGCCAATGAGAATAGTTGTGCATGAAATAGCTGACCGCATCCGTGCTGTAGCTGTCCAGAAAGATGCCATCATCGTGTCCCGCCCGCGCCTGCCGGATCAGTGAATGGACCAGGTAGCGAAAATAGGCGGGGTTGGTGATGTTCAAAAGGTATTTGCCATCAGAGGCCTTGAGGCGGTCTTTTCGATTATCACGGCTGGCCCAGGAAGTGTGCAGGAACCAGCGTTCATGTTTGGTGACGTAGTTGTAATCATTGCCCCAGTGCAAGCCGTCAATGATGTAAGGAACATGCTTGCCAGACTGCCAAACCGCCAGATGGTAATGCAACACCAGAAATCCCGGGTTGATGGCACGCAGTTTTCTAATCAGCGAAACGAGTATTTTCTGGGTGCCGACAAAGTGAGTAGCGGCAAAGTGAATCTGTGCGGCATTCAAGCTGCTTACCGCATTGAGCTGGTCGGCAAAAACTAGCGTTTTTGACCATGTAGATGGGAAAGCACGCTTGAATAACGGATGCGCAGCCACGTTGCGGATTAAAACCGACGGCACGCCCGTCAGCAGCGGAATGACGATTATCGCTCGCAGACACCGCAAATCCGGCCCCCAGCCGCCTTGGCCCCTCGTGCCCTGGTGCAATTTCTCCTGCCGTGGTGCCGCGCCACGGCAGGCATGTACCACACTGCCCCCAACCACCTGCCTCCTGCCGATGGTAAATCCGCCAAGCAAAATGTATCATAATAGTTAGTCGCATGTTGACCGCGCCGAATTATGCCCAAGGCACAGGCAGCAGAATTGACCTGAACCTTGGCGTTGGAAGAGAACCGGCGCACGTTTGAGGCTTTCGTAAAAAATATTTTTGGTGACCACTCAGCGGTAGAATTGCTCCCAGCATGAAAGGAGGCGGTCGAATGCGGCAGAATTATTTTTCCGTTTCGATCCGTGCGGTCGAATTTCGTACACGCTTGGCAAGCCACCGCGGCTTGGGCTTGGTGAGCGTCTTTTTGGCAGCGGCGATTTTTACGATTTTTTGCCCCCTTAGCTGGGCCGATCGGTATTTTGTAAAGCCTCACCTGATTCCCGGCCCATCGCCATTGGGTGCCGAAGGGTGGCAGCCGGGCATCGTTACGGGAAAAAACGCAGTCAGGAATGGGCAGCCCTTGCAGCCCTTACATGGGGGCGCATTTTCCGGGCCGCCGGTACCACTGTCGCCCGATCCTCTGGTGCGTTACCGTTGGCGTCGCACCGGGCCCGATCGGGCTCTCCAATACTACATGTTGCGACCAGTGAGGGTAGAGACGCCGACGCCAAAGTCTTTCCGGGGTCTGCAAACGTCGCTGGGCCGACATTGCAATATCACGGTGCGGGGCACAGGCAGTATCCGGTTTGATTTTGGCGTTGAAAGTGCGGCGTGGCTGGAATTTGAAAGCCCCGACTTCCATGGTCGGGTGGACATGGGTATAAGTGAGTTCGATGCACCGGCGCGGGAACATTGTATTGCCGTACCGCAGCACATTGGCAACACCTATCGCCTTAAACTTAATCCCCTTTTTTACGAGGGAGTGCGATTTGGGTGGATTTATATTCACTCGTTTGCCGGCAAACCTTGGCACATCACCAATGTGCGGCTGATTTGTCAGATTAAACCGGTTAATTACCGGGGCAGCTTTGCATGCAGTAACCGGATGTTGACGCGCATCTGGTACACCGGTGCATACACCGTGAAGTTAAACCTCGAACGAAATTACTTCGGGGCCATCCTGATGTACCGTGGCGACCGGTACTCCTGGGTCGGCGATGCCCACGTCGCACAAGCGGCTTCCATGGCGGCCTTTGGAAACTTCAATTTTGTCAAGGAAAATCTGGACCGCACTGCGGGTCATGGCAATGGTATTGCCAGCTATTATCTCTACTGGATTTTAAGCCTCGTTGATTATTACCGCTTCACCGGCAATTTGGCTGAACTAAAAACTTATGAGCCTGTGGCAAACAGGCTGCTCATGAAAGCTGCGGCTGAATTTGATAATCCGCCTGTGAGGTTTTACGGCTGGGATGATCGGCTCGGCGGCTTTCGGCCGACAGCCGCGGCATCCCGCGCCTGCCGGATGCTGCTCATCGAGACCTGTCGGCGTTATGCGGGGGCACTTGGCGCGGCGGGTCGGCTGTCGCTGGCGAAGAAATTCCGCCGTATGGCTGATAAATTTCAGGCGAGCGTTGAGAAGCACCGCTGGATCCGGCACGCGGATGTTTTTGTCGCCAGCGACGCAATCAACGGCGGGGTGCCGACCGCCGCTCAAATGCCGCGTGTCGAGCGTCTGTATTTTTCCAATCGGCTTGACCGCATATCGTTCTCTCCATTTAATGAATATTTTGTGGTTGAGGCCATGGCGCGGGCGCATCTCTGGAATCAGGCCATCGAGACCGTGCTTGATGATTGGGGCGGACAAATCCGATACGGCGGCACAACCTTCTTTGAATGCTACTGGCCAAGCTGGAATCGGGTTATCGGGCACAATGGGCCGCTACCGACATGTGACGCCGGCGACACCAGCCTTTGCCATCCGTGGAGCGCTGGTTGTACGGCGTGGCTGACCCGATGGGTCGCCGGTATCCGACCGGCGACACCCGGCTTTGCGACCGTTGACATCATCCCGCACCTGGGTCGCATGCTGACGTGGGTTCGGGCGACGGAACCCACACCTCACGGAACTGTATCGGAATACATCAACGTCGGCCGCGGCCCGAAAGGGATTGGCCGCTACACCATCCCGCCTGGAACTGCAGCCTGGATAGGCATTCCTAAAGTTGGCCGCAGAATTATTAATGTCGTCGTCAACGGTAAAACAGCCTGGACACGTGGGCATTTCAAACCCGTTCCAGGGATTGGGGCTGTGCAGCAGACCACAAACTACGTTTATTTCAAAAACGTCCAACCCGGCTCGTATCGGTTTGGAATCACCTACTCGGGCCACACCCCACCATTTCTGCCCGAACCATTTGTCTATCCGGCGCAGGTGCTGGGGACAGATCGCATAACCCGGGGCAACTGGGGCGGCGTCTACGGCCACGATGGATACATGCTGCTGGGAAGCGGACCGCATTCCACCAATACCAGTCACCTCCCGCATTATGTTAAATCCGTTGTGTTGACTGCCGGTCGCACCATGCAATGGCACAGCAACGACCATGATCCGCGAGCGCTGGCGACAGGCCCGTCAAATCGGCGGCGGCGGCCCGCGGGTGTCTTTTATGGCAGCCCCATCATTAACCCAACCTTCGCAGTTGGGTGGTAAAAATGGCGTTTTCGTTCAACCAGGGGCAAAAGTCTGTACCATAAATCAGGATTTTTTTGTGCTGTTTTCTTCCTTGTGAGGTGTTGATG
>JAKAEB010000121.1 GCA_021818445.1 Planctomycetota bacterium | reverse complement strand
GAACGCGCCCTGCAGGCCGAAACACGCAGCAATCTGTATCAGCCGGTGGATAACAGCGGCAACATCGCCTCGCCACTGCCGGGCTATGACAGTGTCAATCGCCTGCTGCAATACCAGCGGGGAGAACTCAACAGCACCGGCGGCTATCAGAATAACGGCGGTGGAAGCGTGACTACGGGCATTGGCCTGCCCAACACCAACCAGAGCCAAGATTATAAACTTGATGGTTTGGGTAATTGGAAAAGCACAACGTTTTATCCCACGTCGGAAAAGATCCCCATCACCGATCGCCGCAATAACAATTACGTCAACCAGATAGCGCGGCGGCAGGTCTACGATGCCGGCGCGGTTACCTTTGAATACGACGGCCACGCCACCCCATCGCCGGGCAATGGCAATCTGACCAATGATGGCACGCTCATCTACCAGTACGATGCATTGAATCGTCTGATTGCCGTCAACCGGGTATCGGACGGGCTGGCGATCGCCGCGTACGTGTACGACGCCATGAATCGGCGTGTGCGTAAAACCATCAACAACGGCGGCATCACAGGAAACCTTCCCAACGGGACGACGGACTGCTGCTGGATGGGTTGGCAGTGCATGGAGGAACGCAATCCCTTCGGCGGTTCAGGCAGCACGGATACACCGACTAAGCAATATGTCTGGGGCACCTATCCCGATGAATGCGTCCAGTTGAATCTGCTTCAACCGGCCGGGCCGCAGAATCTGCCCGCCGGTAGTTATTATTTATTACAGGATACGCTGTACCGGGCGGTGGCGCTAACCAATTCCAGCGGCAACATCGTAGAGGCGTACGACACCGATGCCTACGGCAACACGCTGATCTTCACCAGGCCCGGGCCGGATAATACATGGTTTACCGATGATGATCTGCGATCCAGCTATGGTGCCAACGAGATCATCTACTGCGGCTACCGGTACGATGCCGAAACGCAGAATTATTATGTGCGGAATCGGTATTACTTGCCGACATTAGGCCGCTGGCTTTCCCGCGACCCGATCGGTTACCAAGGCGGAATCAATCTTTACGAGTACGTCCAAAGCAGCCCGGTGGGAAATGTGGATGCCGCCGGATTGGCGGTTTCAATGAACGCGATAAGGGTATTGAACCACAAGGGAAGGCTAAGCCTCGGCTTTAAATCCACTGGGGGGCGCATCTGCAGCGCTTCGCTGCTCTACGACGGGAAGAAAATAGCGTCTGCCCGGATCCCGGCGGGCGGCTGGGGCCCGGGCGAGCACCAAATATCCTTTAACGGCGAGGATCTGCTTGTGGTTCCGGCTAAGATAGCCACGCTTCGCTCCTTAGGCGTTGCAGCCACCGACCCCCGATCGCTCGTTCTCAAGACAAACGTAGGAAGCGACTCGGCGCGCGTGACGGTCGCGTCCAAGCTGAAAAGGCTGCAATTCACGGGAGATATGTCCGCGTTTGCCGCCGAAGGCGGGCCGGAGGATGGTTGGGGGGTGTTGGGCCATCCGCTGGCGATGCCATTGCACGGCCATGTCAGCTACCACCGGCTTTCCGTTCTGGCCGGTACCACGCTGAGCGCGGATTTCGTCGGGCCTAGCGATAAATACTGGCTTGGAGGTGTGCCGCCAGCGCAGAGTGGTATCACGAGCATCGAGGCGGACCTCACCGGCGTCGGCAGTTGGAAGGCGTGGACACCGTCCAATGGCTGGGTCCTCAAACCGGGCGAGTTGATTACATCCGCTGAACATGTTGGGTATTATTGGTTCGACTCCGCCAAGATAACCGCCAGCCTCGTCGGGGCGATGGGGGACGACGGGCCACTGATAATTAATCCGGTCCTCTCGGCCATAGGCCAGGCCAATTCTGAGAAGGTGACGCTTTGACCGCCCCCACCGAAGGAACCAGCCGCAGCATCATTCCACCGTCTGTACTGGGAGCTCTCTGCGGCCCCGACATCACCCCGTGGCGGCTTGGGCTCGGCTTCCGCGCGTTTGGCCTCGTTGCGGCGGTGCTCTCGACCATCGACGCGGTAAGGATCTGGGGTGATCCTTGGGATTGCACGCTGCTGCCCATTTATGGCACGCTCGCCTACGGCCTGCTGTTTCTGCTGCGCCCACGTTGGGGCTTCCAAATGTTTGCCGCCGTTACGGTGTTCGTCGGTGCCACGTTCGCGCCACCCTATTTTTATCCGCTGGAAATATTCACACCCGTGATACACCGTCCGACCCACGGCTGGGCGCTTCTCTTTCCTGTCTTTCCAGGTTGCGAATTCGTTGCGGCGCTTGTTATCGCCTTTACCGCCCTGCAAAATTCGCTCCGTGGTGGAACGGCCCTCTACGGCCTGGCGGGCCTTCCGACTTCGGTCGGGGCGGGCGGGCGGCGTGCCCGAAGAGTCGTAGGCGTCTGCCTGTGGCTTAGCTCCGTGGCGATCATCGTGATCGCCCTCCTGCAATGGATGGCACCAAGTCTTTGGGCAGCTAATATTGGAGGGCCTGGCGGGCACCTCCTAACTCGGTGGCAAGCCCTCTACTCTTGGGGTGTACCCGAGTGTGTTGCTTTTCTGTTTCTTGCAGCATTGCTCTTGGCGTGGCGGGGACCTTGGGGGTTCCCGGCGATTTATGCCGCGCTGGTGTTTTCGAGCGCGGCGGGGAGGACTATAGTGCCCGCAGGGTTCCTGTTGCGGTTCTTCGCTAATAAGGCCTTCACGGCGAATGGGCTATTGGATCCCCTCGCGGGCGTCGCCACCTTCAACGCCGTCGTTGCGCTGCTTGTGGGTTTGGCGCACGCGGTCGTGATCGAGCTTACGCCACCACGGCGGCGGCAATCGCCCTCACCGCCATTGAGAGGTGCCATCTCGGATCCACGGACGGATGATTAAGGAGATCGGCGTGCAATACGTACACTTTTTCCGTTTTTCGCTGCCGTTAGCTTTTTGGTTCCTGACGATGGTGGACCGGGGGGCCCTGAGATCG
>JAKAEB010000016.1 GCA_021818445.1 Planctomycetota bacterium | reverse complement strand
TAAAACTTCACATAGTGACTGGATCGGACCGATGCTATTCCCATGATTACGGCCCCGACAGTACCACGTCGCGGCGCTGGTTCGTAAACGCATTGAGCGTGGTGGCGAGCGGCTGTGGCGATTTGAGGAGTTCGGCGATCTGCCCTAAGGGTACCTGTTATCGCTCCCGGCAGACCAGCTTCGGCAAGAGCCGCCCCAATCCATCCGCCACCATACAAAAAAACTCGTCATGGTTCAACTCCGCAGCCAATAGGGCTATTCGTCACGGCTAAATGGTCCCTGCTTGCCTTACATTTGTTTGATTTGGGATAGATAGATCAAACATTGCTTTAACTAAACTGGTCAAACGCTTTCAAACGGCTTACTGGCGGCGATAACGATGTGAACTACGGCGTCACGCATGGCGTCGGGGATCTTCGCCCAGCCGTCAATCAAGTCAGCCAAGCGGCCGTCATTCTGCGCCAAAAGCGCCCAGCGGCGCGCCAAGACATTTTCCGCGTGTTCAGAATCGCTTGATTCTATTGGCGATTGTTGTTTTGAGCACCGGTTTGCTAAACCGATGTACGGGCTAAAACCTGTACCGCGGGTTCGAATCCCGCCCTCTCCGTTGTCTGGCGGTAACCGACCGCATTTCACCCATTTATTTGCCCAAGGCCAATTGTGCCAATTTGCCCAGCCCCGGCATGGCTTCACCTTCCAGCGGGGTAAATTTCCAGCGTTTGGGCTCCGGCCAATGGCGATGCAAGTGTCGGGCCAAAATCTGCTCGCCTCCCATGGTAAAAATCTCCGGCTCGATGCGGTGCACTGCCTGCAACGATTCAATGCGTCGCCGGCTGTCAACCGTCAAGGCCCGCACCACGGCCGTGAGCATATCTTCCCGTTTGGTCGCCAGCGTCAGCCCAGTAAACTCACCTTGCTTTTCTTCCAGCGAGGTGCGGTCGCCGGCCAGAAGAGGCGAAAAGCTCACTTCAGGCTCGCTGTTATTTTTGGGGATTCGCCGCGATTCACGCGCTTCAATCTTTGCAATTACCTTATCGAGCAATTTCCAAAATTGTTTATGCGAGATGTCTCGAAAGAATTCATCGCGCACCCATTTGATACTTGATCCGCCAGCCGCCATGGTGCTTACCGCCAACCAACGCGGTTTGACATGTTTGCCCGTTCCCAGGGGCCGCCACAGCACATGGTCGGCGGGCTTGTATGTGTCCACTACCAACGCCAGCACATCGCTGGACCCGGAACTATGCACCAATCGTCCGGGCCGACAATCCGTTGCCATCACCGCCGCACTGGTATCCACAATTCCCGGCAACACGGGAAGACCTTCAGGCAGGCCAAGCCGGGCGGCGATATCAGTCTTGAGAGTTCCGGCAACCTCGTCCGCCCATAGCAAGGCAGGCAATTGGTTTTGCTGGATACCGAGAAAGCCCAGCACTTCCGATGACCATCCGGTAAGGCCGGGGGTGTCATAGAGGCCGGTAAAAGCAGCCTGCGATACGTCGATGCACCATTTACCGGTGAGGTGATGCACCAAAAGTGTGGTGGGTTGAATAACGCGAGGCTTTTTCTTCCATAGATCAAGTCGGTTTTGCTTAAGCCAGAGCAAGCTCGTTGAGCCAATGCCGCCGGGAATGGGCCGATTGCCGATGAGTCTTTGGTGCTCATCCCGGCCAAAGTGCTTTTCAATCTCCGCCGCCTGGGAAAAGCTCCGACGGTCCTGATGGGTGATAAGATTGGTGAGCGGTGTACCGCTGGCGTCGGCCAAACCGATGCCCGGACACAATGTATCAATGGCGATGGCGTCAACATGCTTATGGTGCTTCATCACTTCGCCAATGGCCTTTTCGAGTGCGGCTATTAATTTTACGGCGTCGATTTCCACCGAGCGTGCTTCCGCCATTGAAGGGGTATCCACGTCTTGAATGGTTTTCACTTTGCCATTTTTGCACCAAGCCGCCTTAATTGAAGATGAGCCGACATCAATGGCCAATACACGCATCAGAAAACCTCCTGCAATCGATCAGAAAATACCCTGCACGGATTTCATTTCCGCGATGGGCGGGGCATTGACATCTGCCGTGGCCGTATGCCAATTCACCTGACGGATTATATCGGCCGCAAATGATTCCACCGGCTGATCGGCTGCGGGCCGGACGACATGGCTTGCATCATAGCGCCGCAGCCACGTTCGCTGCAATTTTGCCAGGTGACGTGTATTAATTTTGATCCGTTCAACGGCATCGTCAAAAGAGCACGTCTGGTTGAGGTATTCAATCATTTCCTTATACCCCACCGCCTGTGCAGCCTGCATGGATAGCCCCTCACGCTGCGCTGTCAGCCGCCTTACCTCATCAAGCAGGCCGTCCTTTATCATTTGTCCAACCCGTTGGTTGATGCGCTGCGACGCTTCGTCACGCGGTCGGTCAACCACAATCAGTGGAATGTCGATTTTGGGCCGATCCGTTATCCATTGCTGCTGCAATTCGCTGATGGGTTTGCCGGTTATACGGTGCACCTCAAGAGCGCGAATCAGACGGCGGCGATCATTGCGGTGGATGCGTTCGGCGGCCACCGGATCAACCTGCAATAAGCGTTCATGCAAAGCCGCGGTGCCGTTTTCATCGGCGATACGGCCAAGTTCTTCCCGCACCGATGTATCCGCAGATGGGCCCGCAAACAGCCCCTCGGTCAAGGCTTTAAAATAAAGAATGGTTCCCACCACCATAATCAATGGCTGCTGACGCTGCTGATGGTCGGCAATGATGCGGCTTGCGGCAATCCGGAATTCGGCGGCGGAATAGCTTTCCCAAGGATTCACCACGTCGATCATCGCATGCGGTATCTGCTGGCGGGCGGCCAACGATGGCTTGGATGTGCCAATATCCATCCCCCGATAAACCTGCATGGAATCCACAGCCATGATGGTCGGCATACGTTGATGTATTCGCTGGAATTCACATGCCATGGCCTCGGCCAAAGCCGATTTACCCGACGCGGTACATCCCAACACCGCTACCATTTTTGCCGATGTGTTTGCCATGGTCAGTTATGATACAGGAGCAGTGGCCGGTGGACATGGGGCGGCCCAAGGGGTGATTGACCAGACCAATGAACACGCGTGTTCGCGTCCGAGGTTCAGCGTTCTACGCTGGTGGTGCCAATGGATTCAATTTTTTTTCGCCGGTCCATCGCCATGTTGGCTAATTGGTCGGCGCGGGAATTGGATTCGCGGTAAACGTGCGAGATCGACCAATCCGCTACGCGCGCAAGCTCCGCGACGGCCTGGGCATACAGGGGCTTAAGATCGGGGCTTTTAACCCGGTAGCGACCAGTTATCTGCCTTACGACCAACTCGCTGTCTGCACGAATGTTAAGTCTGGTTGCCCCCAACTGCCGTGCGGCCTGCACCCCGCGAATCAGAGCCGTGTATTCGGCGACGTTGTTGGTGGCGTGTGGCAGCCAATCACCGAATTCGTAAACCATTACCCCATCGGGCGTCGTAATCGTGACACCTATCCCCGCCAAACCGGGGTTACCCCGCGAACCACCGTCAAATTGCATTTCTAATTGCGGAAATTGGCCCATAGGCGAACCGGCATCCATCATCTATTGTGCTCCCGAATACGCCGTCGTTACCAGACGTCGCTTATTTTGCGGTGCTTTTTGTTTCAGAACTTGGCACTGCGGCAAAATACAGTATGCGACCGCAGGAGCGGCAGCGACGTATCTCATCGCGACCGCGAAGCAGATTCAAATCTTCCCGATTTAAGCCCATAAAGCAGCCGCCGCAGGCGATATTTTCCATGTCATCTTCTTCAAATTCAACGGGAGCCATCACTTCTCCCGGATGGCGCTGCGCGATTCGCTCGTATTGCTTCAATGCTTCAGCCGGAACTTTTTGAGCGGCTTCGACGCGGGCGGCAAGCAATTCTTCAATCCGCCGATTCAACTCGTCAACTTTGGCAGCGCTTGACGACCGCAAAGATTCAAGATTTTCGATGGCTTTTTGTTGTTTTTCGCGAAGGGCTTGGATGGCTTTCTGCATTTCCTGATCCTTAAGCATCAGGCCCTCGGCCCGCCCTTCGATTTCAGCCACCAAGGCCTTTTCCGCGGATATCTGTACCAGGATGGCGGAATATTCTTTGTTGGTTTTGGTTTCATTCAGGGCGCTGCGCATTTTTTCAATGTGCTGCAACTTGCTACTGGCTTCCAGTTCCTCGGCGGCTAGCCGGGCAAGCACCTCGCGATGTTCGGTTTCCATTTTGGCGATATCGGCATTAACGTTCGCCAGATGCTCCTCGGCCGCCCTCTGATCACGGGTAACATTTTCAAGCCCTTCCCGCGTATCGCGCAAACGCTTATCTGTGTGGTGCAGATTCAACAGGGCGGGAATGGTTACAAACTCTGGCATCGTTCACCTCTTAACGAATTCATCAGTGTATCCGTAGCGCACTGATATGCCAACATAAAGCCGCAGAAAAGGAGCAGAAAAAATGCAAGTCAGCACCTTCCTGCACAGCCGCAGCCCCGGTACCAACCTGTTTTGGCACCTTCCAGTGGGCAACCCGGGCGTGAAACCAGGGGGTCAAACATGCAAGCCGGATTGATGTAACGGGGAAAAATTTGAAAAATATCTGCGGGAAACTATACGAACATTGATCTCGTGTGTATTATCTCATCGTTCGAGTTCGGTAGGAGAATATAGATGAACCAGACAGCGGCAAATCAGGCGACAGACGGTCTTCGAGACGTGGTGGCACTCAATTCAGACATCTGCTCGATAGAAAACGGCGTGTTATGCTACCGTGGCTACAACATTGATGACTTGGCGGAGAACTCGAGTTTCGAGGAAGTGGTCTATCTTCTCTGGAATAGCCGCCTCCCCAAGCGGGACGAACTTGAAGCGCTGCGACTGTCGATTGCCGAGCAAGCCCAACTGCCCGAGGGACTGCTGGCGATGATGAAGGCTTTTCCAAGACGTACCACACCGATGGAAGCCGTAAGAACAGCAGCCAGTGCCATGGCGATGTTTGACGCCGAATCGGAGGATATGTCGCCGGCCGCCAATGGCCGTAAAGCGATCCGGATTTTGGGGCAGATGGCCAGCGTGGTGGCGGCCTACGACCGAATACGCAATGACCGTGCACCGGTCGCTCCGCGACGCGATTTAACTCTGGCGGGCAACTTTTTGTACATGCTTACAGGATTGCAGCCCGAACCGCTTGCCGCCCGGGCGCTGGACAAGGCGTACATTTTACATGCGGATCATGAGCTGAACGCCAGTACGTTTGCGGCGCGGGTTGCGGCCGGTACCCTTACTGATATGCATTCCGCCATCACCGCGGCAATTTGTGCTCTCAAGGGTCCTCTGCACGGCGGTGCCAATGAACAGGTTATGCGGATGCTTAATGAGATCGGTACCGAAAAACAGGTTGAACCATACATCCGACGCAAGTTTGAAAACCATGAAAAAATAATGGGCTTCGGCCATGCCGTGTATAAAAACGGCGACCCGCGTGCCCGGCATTTGAAGGAAATGTCGCGGCAACTGGGTAAACTCACCGGGCAGGAACAGTGGTACCGTATGTCAACGGACATTGAAGACATGGTGGTGAAGGCTAAAAATCTCAAGCCCAATGTCGATTTTTACAGTGCGTCCGTTTACCACTACCTGCACATTCCATCTGACTTATTTACGCCCATTTTTGCCATCAGCCGTTCCAGTGGATGGATCGCCCACATTCTGGAACAGTACAATCGGAACAAACTCATCCGTCCGCGGGCCAACTATATCGGAGAGCGCAACCAAAAATGGGTTTCCATGGATCGGCGATGACCGGTAAAAAAGCCACGGCGGCCGTTACCCGCATTTATAGCCGGGCATTTGATCGTTTGCTGTGGCACGTAAAATTTTAAGCAGGCCGTGAATAAATGAACATTGTAGTTGTCGGACCGCATCCGGATGATCAGGAAATTGCCATGGGCGGTACCATCGCCCTGCTTGCTTCACAGGGCCATCGCGTAACGCTGGTGGATATGACCAACGGTGAGCCAACTCCCTTTGGCTCGCCGGAAGTGCGCCAGCGCGAAGCCGCTGAGGCGGCTAAGATATTGGGTGTCGAGCGCGTCTCAGTCGGACTCACGAACCGCGAAGTGCAATATGGTATCGAACCGCGACATCGCGTGGCGGCCATTTATCGAATCTTGCGTCCCGATATTCTCTTTATTCCTTATGGGCAGGATGCACATCCGGATCATCGCCAGGTTACTCAAATTGCCGAAGATGCGCGTTTTGACGCCAAACTGACCAAAAGCCGCATCCCCGGTGCTCCATATTACCCACCGCGAATCATCTACTACTTCTGCAGTCATCTGCGATTTAATTTCCCGGCCAGTTTTTCTATTGATATTTCCGCCCGGATGGACCTTAAACTTTCGGCGATAAAATGTTATAAGTCGCAGTTTGAAACCGGCCGTAATGAATCGGAGCAATGGTGGATATTGGAACAAATACGTAGTGTGAATAGCTATTTCGGCTCAACCATCAAACGACGGTTTGCCGAACCTTTTTATGTGCTTGAGTCGCTGGGACTCAGCGGCTTTCAAGATATGGTTTTATAATTCGGGCTCAACGACGGAGTGCACTTATGCCAGATCAAGCAACGGAAGAGGCAAAATCACTGGAAGGAAATGGCGGCGACGTGTCGGTCAGGACTTCTACTCCTCGCATCAATAGGTTTTTTGAGGCGGTCACCAAGGTAGAAGGAAGCGATTTGCACATCAAGGCGGATGCCATTCCTCGCATTCGCAAGGGCGGAAAACTGATGCAGACCAGTTCACCCGCGATGAAAAATTCTGAAATTGAGTCGATGGTCAAAGAGATGCTCGATGCCGAGCAATGGCATGATTTTGCCCACCGCGGTTCGCTGGATATAGCCTATGCCATCACGCCCGTGGATCGTTTTCGTGTCAATATCTTCCGTCAGCGCGGCATGATTTCTCTGGCAGCCCGGCGAATCAACCCCAAGATACCCAATTTTGCGCAGCTTAATTTACCCCCCGTGTTTGAAAAAATTGCCGAGCACGAACAGGGCCTCGTCATGCTTGCCGGTATCACCGGCAGCGGCAAAAGTACCACCATTGCCGCCATGCTTGAGCAGGTTAACGAGCGGCGATCGTGTCATATTGTCACCATTGAAGACCCGATCGAATATTTGTATGTCGATAAAAAGGCATACATAAATCAACGTGAAGTGGGACTCGACGTTGAGAGCTTCAGCGATGCGATTCGGTATCTGATGCGCGAGGACCCAGACGTTATCCTCATCGGCGAAATGCGAGATAAAAACACATTTCAAGCTGCCGTTCAGGCTGCCGAAACCGGCCACATGGTGTTTTCGACCATCCATGCGAGTTCGGCACCCGGTGCGATTACCCGGTTGCTGGAGCTATTTCCACCGGACATGCACACCAACATTCGACAGGCCATTGCTACCAATATGAAGGCCATCATTTTCCAAAAGTTGGTGCCGTCGATCAAATCCGGATTAGAGCGCGTTCCGGTTGTGGAAGTGATGCTTACCTCTCCATCCGTGCGGAAATATATTCTGGAAGGACGCGAAAATGAATTGGGGCAGGTCATCCGGTCCGAGCGACACGCGGGTATGATTGACTTTAATGACATGCTCGCGGAGTTGGTGCAAAGTGAGTTCATCGCGTCAAAAGAGGCCTACTTAGCTTCGCCCAATCCCGACGAATTGCGTATGCGCATGAAGGGTATCAAAACCGCTACTTAAAAGCCTTTCGAAGTATCAGCTTAGCTGCGCTGTGCCAGAAATGCCCCGGATGCAAGGCGTCCAGCTTCGGATGGTTGGCAAACATCTGGACGGCCGTTGCTGTTAATCCCGGCATCTCAGGCACGGCAATCGGTGCTTATCCGGGGCGCGTTGACCCGACGGACCGGGATGGTTGCCACGGTTTAGTGGCAAGATTTTCAATCTATGGTAACTTTACATCCGCTGGCGGTCGGGATGGACCGATTACGTTTCTTGCTGTTTTATTTGCGTGGCGGTGGTAATGCACGGCTTTATCTATATCAATCTTATTTTTGCGGTCATCTGCTTTGTTGTCATTCTGGGTTGGGCGAAATTCGCCACTTGGATCAGCACTGATCTAAAGCAACTCACGGACCAAAATGAGGTGATATGGCGGTCGATTCTGCTGGGCTCGCTCGCCTTGAATATCCTGCTGTGGATTTTCCTGCCCAATTTTGCCGCTGCACTCATTGCCAACCTTGTCGTAATTGGTGCCGTGTTTGGCTACTACACCAAGGTGCGGGTCGCTCAACTCGGTCCGCCGCCGAACCCCATCGATATGCTCACGGGCAAACTCGGTAACACGGCTGAACAACGGCAGGCAAAAAAATCAGCCGGGCAACTGTCACTGTCTTATCTCAGTGGTTCGGGACGTCAGGCACCACTGCCAAAGGTTGATGATCCGGCGTACAACGGGCTGTTGTTGCTGGACAATCTGGTTTTTCAGGCCATGGAGGCACGCGCTCAGAGGATCGATTTGGTGCCGTCCGAGCAGGCGTACGACGTCATTTACACCACTGATGGCGTGGGATATCCGCAATCGGGAATGCAACGCAGTACCGCTGAACCCATTATTCAGTCGGTAAAGTTAATTTCCGGTCTGTCGCTGGAGGAACGTCGTCGCCCGCAAAAGTCTTCACTGATTGTGATGGATGCTGCCCACAATCGGACACCTCTGGCCGTGCGCACCAGCGGGACAACCGCGGGTGAAAAGCTGACGCTGGTCATGAGTAATTCGGACAACTACAAGATACCGCTGGATAATATCGGTTTATCATCTGAGCAACTCTCGGCGATTCGTGAAATAACCAAAGATAACGACGGGCTGGTCATCGTCGCTTCACCATCGCACATGGGGCGGACCACGACGCTATATTCACTTCTTGGTGCCCACGATGCCTACACGCGCAGCATCCAGACGCTTGAAACCAACCCCCGTGCCGACTTTGAATCTATCACGGTCACGCCTTTCGATCCGCAGGCACTTAACGCCAGCCACAGCAAAACGCTTCAGAGCATCTGTTTGAAAGACCCGGATATTTTACTCGTTGGCCAATGCCCCGATGCCGCAACGGCGGAAGTCATTTGCAAATATGCGGCCAGTGAACACCGCATATATCTCGGGTTGCGGGCCGGCTCCGACGCCCCGACGATTGTCGATCTGTGGCGAAAGCTGTTACCAGATAAGGAATTGGCTGCCCGTCCTCTGCGTGCGGTTATCTGCCAGCGGTTGGTACGGTTGTTGTGCCCCACCTGCAAGATAGCTTATCAGCCGGACGCCGAAACCCTCGCCAAACTGAATCTACCCGTGGGCCGCCAGATACAGGCCTTCCGGGCCAATACCCAGCCCGCGCGGGATCCCAAGGGTAATCTGGTCAAGTGCCCGGACTGTGCCAGCCTCGGTTATCGTGGCGTCACTGGACTCTTTGAGGTGATGGTCCTCACACCCGAAATACGCGATATGGTCGCACGCGGACGTCCGGTCGATGAGATACGCAACGCCGCCCGGAAAAACGGCATGATGATGCTGGTGGAACACGGCATACGCAAATTCGCATTGGGCATCACATCCATCCAGGAAGTCACCCGGGTGTTGAGCAGCGAGCGTCCAAAGAAGTCACGGGACGAAAAAATCACCTCGGCCAGCGGCAGCAGTACCACGGGAGTTGGTTACTCGGGTGGCGACGTAAGTTGATCGGTTAAGCAGAGCGTCAAATTATGATTATTGATATTATTGTATTGTTATTTCTGGGCCTTATCACCTTCCTCCTCGTCAACGAGGGGCCCTTCTCCGCCGTCATCCTGCTGTTTTGCAGTCTGATTTCCTCCATTGTCGCCATGGGCACCTTTGAGGCGGTCGCGAAGTTCTTCGGCAAGTGGCCGGACATGGCCCGGGGTGCGGCGTTTTTGCTCACCTTTTTCGTCCTGCTTACCCTCACCCGCACCATCTTCGACTTTCTCGTGCGCGATGATATCGAATTGCCCCCGCTGCCGGCCAAAATTACATCCGGCGTTATCGGCTTTTTTGTCGGTTTGGTCGTCATTGGAACCGTTCTGATCGGTACGCAAATGCTTCCGCTTACCGCCTCCATCGCGGGATTCAACCGTTATCCCAATGGTCTGGCGAGAAGTTCTTCATCCATCTGGTTTGATCCCGATGGCTTTGTTGAATCCATCTGGGACATGACCAGCGGAAACTCCATGGGAGGCTCCCCGGCATTCGCCATGATCCATCCGCATTTTCTTAAGGAACTCTACGGCCTGCGCTATACCGTTCAGTATGCTGGCCGCAAAACGCTATCGCCTGAACTGCTCAAGGTGCTGGCGGCGGGAACTATCCCCAATAACAAGGCGTCGCTGTTTCATATTCCACCGATGCCTGGCAAGAAGATCCTTGTGGTCCGCACACAGGTGAATCACGGTTCTAAACAGCCGGCGATATCATCTGACTCTGGCTACTTCCGCCTGACGCCATCGGAAGTGCGATTGGTTACCACGGAAGGTCGCCAATATTACCCGGTAGGGTTTCTGCGGGATGGTGCACTGTTCCAAAAACTCACGTTTAATTCCGCCGTGGTTGACGACTATCGGCATGTGGGTGGCCATCGAGTGGTGATTCAAAATTGGATATTCGCTCTGAAACCTTCGCAAAAGCCCTATTTCATTGAATTAAAGGGTACCGCGCGTGGTTTGATCGCCGGTGCTGGTGTTGCAAAAACTCTGGCGGCGCTGCCCATGCACGACTATCCGAAGCTGGCGTATGAAAATTCCAAGTTAACAATTACCGTGGAGGCGAATGCCAAGCTTGGCATGCTAACTGGCGTCGCCGTGCCCGCACAGATACGCATGATCAAGGTGGGAGGCTTGGTGCAGGCGGCTTACAAACGCCTGGGTGTCATCAGCCGCGCTATCAGCAACAGCAGACCACCATGGTCCGATGCCGCCGCCCACACAGTCGGAAGTCCAACGGCGGCCGAGGCCGGCCAGTGGCGCAGCATGGGAAATCAGCTAATCGCCAACGGCAATTCGCATGAGGAGCCTTGGTGGGAGATATTGCAACTATTCTTAAACAGCCAGGTAAGTACCAACACCAGCCGATCACTCGCGCGGTTGCGACATTATTTCAATAACCAGATTATCCCTCTGCTCGACGCGCAGGAACCGGTAAAGATTAAAATTATGCCGGGCTCATCCAAGACCATTCGCATCGCTCCCGGTAATTGGCAGATCATTATTTGGAGCGTACATTCGTCGCACATGTTTGTTTGGAGCAAGGCCGCCTCGGTGAAGATTGGCCAGGCCAACAGCGTCAGCCTCGGTCATGGATCCATGATTGTAAATTACAATCTCAGCAAATAGTTTGTCCCGGCGCTTGACGGATAGGCAGGTTTGTAACTATAACCCAAGTGGGTGGTGTCGCGGCGGTAAACCGTCGCAACCACAGGGATGATGCCCAATATGGGCTTGGATAACAGCTAAAGGAGGTCATTTTATGGCATTCACATTACCCTCATTACCTTACGACTTTGCAGCCCTTGAGCCGACAATTGATGCCCAGACGATGCAAATTCACCATGGCAAACACCATGCGGGTTACGTAACGAACCTGAACAAAGCACTTGAAGGAAAGCCCGAGCTGGAGAAAAAATCCGTCGACGCAATCATCGCCAATCTGGCCGTCGTCCCGGAAGACATTCGCACAGCCGTTCGCAACAACGGTGGAGGTCATGCCAATCATTCCATGTTCTGGCAGATCATGGCACCCCCTGGCAACGGCGGCGGTGGCGAACCAGCCGGCGAGTTGCTTTCAGCCATTAATTCCAGTTTCGGTTCGGTGGCTGATCTGAAAGCTAAAATCGCCGACGCAGGTGCCAAGCGATTCGGTTCCGGTTGGGCGTGGCTGGTAGTCAAGGGCGGAAAACTGGCCGTTGGGTCCACGGCTAATCAGGATAACCCGCTGATGGGCGATGCCGTGGCAGGTTTTTCCGGCACCCCGATTCTCGGCGTCGATGTGTGGGAGCATGCCTACTACCTCAAATATCAAAACCGCCGGCCGGACTATCTGGCGGCCTGGTGGAGCGTGGTAAACTGGTCGAAGGTTGCCGAACTCTTCAAAGCGGCTCATTAATCATGTGGCTCCAGCCGCTGGCCTCCACGCATGGCGACCTGCCTCGGCGCAGGAGCGGTGTATCCCGGCAATGCGGTGTATCCCGGCAATAGTGAGGTAATTTATGGGTAAGGCGAGTGTTGACCCATCAGAGCTACGGCGATTTGCGCAGGGGCTTAATCAGTTCAACAACGACTTGCAAACCTTAATGGCCGGTCTGAGCGCCAGGATGCGTTCTCTGGAGACCACATGGCGCGATCAGGAACAGAAAAAGTTTGCCGAAGAATTTGATCAGACCGCCAAGGCACTGTCAGTTTTTCTGGAGGCATCCAGTCAGCATGCGAAGGTGCTGATGAAAAAGGCGCAGTTGATCGAAAAGTATCTCAGCGAACGGTAGGTTATTGACCATGCCACAAGGCGCAAATGTTCAGTCTCTGGAACTGCTCCGGGAGCTGCAAGGCGTATTGTGGAAGTTTCGGGAAGCGTGTGTCGGGTCGCTGGATGATGTGGAGTCTGAGCTTCGCCGCACCGTAATCTGGCTGGAAACCGAACAGGACAGCTACTGGAAAAGTCAACTGCGCATCCGGCACGAAGCGCTTGAACGCGCCAAGGAAGCCCTCCGCAGTAAAAAAATATTTAAGGATGCCTCCGGCCGCCCTCAATCCGTGGTCGAGGAGCAAAAGGCCCTGAAAATCGCCATGCAACGCATGGCCGAGGCTGAAGAAAAATTCGCCAATGTCCGCAAGTGGGCGCGAGCCTTGCAAAAAGAAATCGAACTCTATAAAGGTTCCGTTGGACGCCTGTCGCACAGTGTAGAGTCGTTGGTTCCTGCGGCCGTCCACCAGCTCGATCGCATGATGGTCTCGTTGGAGGCCTACGTTAATTTGGACGTGTCACCGGCCGATGCCAATATTTCCGCCAGCGACTCGGCCGGTAGTAACTTTGCCAACCGTGGCGAATTGCTCACCACCGCCATCTCCGCCTCGCTTGATCCACCCGGTGTCGAGGAGCGACGAAACGCCCGACATATTTCATCCATCCAGTTAGCTTGCCCGACAATATCCGCGGAATTTTTAGATGTGGTATCCAGTACCGATTCAACACCCGTTGACATCCGGCACACCATAATCTGCTGCCCCGATGTGGTGGAAAATCCGCCCATGTACACTTTACTGCGCCTTGCGGCGGCAGATACCGACGACAGCGGCTGGGTTCTTCTGCAGAATCATCCCGACCACCGCTCCTGCGGCAAGGCTCCGCTGGATTTGCTGGCAGCCAATGCCGCCGAGATGGAAAAATGGGAACTAATTTTGAGACTTCCCGTCGGTTTCCGCGTTAGGGTAAAGGACGGCGCTGTTGTGCATATGGCTAAAGAACCGACGTGACTTCCGCCGCAGTGTGGTGGGGTAAACCCCGCAGCAGGCGGTTTCAAAAGTGTTAGTTATCTTGGGAGAACCTTCATGGGCGTGCATGAAAGCCAAGGGCGGTTAATCAAAGCTTACAAGATGCTTCAAACCCGATGGATGCAGATTCATTCCGGTTGGAATGATGCGGCCAGCGACCGCTTTCAGGAATCCTTTTTGGATCCGCTTGAGGCGGATGTTCGCGGTGCGGCTCTCGCCATCGATCATATGGCGGTAGTGCTTGCCAACGTCAAACGAGATTGCGAATAAAGCCGTAAGTCAATTTTGCTGGTATAAAGGTAATATGCAGCAGTTAGCCGACCAATCACAGCCGGATACAACTTCAGTTCCCGCCCCTGCCAGCACCAACCGGGCACCATTGGATTTACAGCGCGATGCGCTGCGTGATTTAATATCACTGGCATCTGAGTGTGCACGGCGTGAGGCAGAAATTTTTGAAGCCTTTACCCGCGCTCGCGATACACTTGCCGATAAATTCGCCAGCACAAAGACGGCTGCCGAGGCTCAGTTTCACGCCCGATCGGAAGAACTAAAGCTGAAGCATCAGGCCGACCTTAATACCATTGAGCGGCTTCACGAAAAGCAGATCAATGGGCTTAAAAGCCAGCACAAGCAGGTTTGCACAGGCATTCAATGGGATTACTCTGCCGCGGAAAAAAATACCAAATCCAGCCATGATGAGGCGAAACTGCTTATCGAAACAGGCCTGGACGCGGCCCACAATCGTGCGCTGCAGCAAAAAGAATCGCTGAAAAAAGACCTCGCGACCCACCTTGAGGCGATCGAAAATGCCTTCAAGAAAACCGCCCAGGTGATTTCCCGATATTCCCTGGTTCCCCCCGGCCTTGAACCGGATAAAGCCAAGCCGCAAATTGCCCCCGGCGTTGCGGCACAGAAAATCATGATTGATGAGCTTGCCAGTGCCGAAAAACAATTACAGTCCATCGGCAAATTGGCGCTTCCCAATTTCATGGCCGGAATTTTGCCCTTTATTTTCAGCCTCGCGCTTTGCGGTGCGGCGGGAGTGGTGACGCAACTCGTGAAGGGCGGTTCCACCATTCACATAAAAGCCGTTGGCATTGCGGTTGGGGTGGCGGTCGTCGTGGAAATTATCGGTTACATCCTGCTTCGGCGCTCCGCCAGGAAGCAGCTTTTTATGGCGTCGCTTCCGGTTATTGAGGCTCTTTCTAAAAGCCATGCCGCATCGCAGGTATTTGCCGACGCCCAACGCGCTGAAATTCAATCCGCCTATGAAGCCGCCCGGCACAAAGGTCAGGCTGAATTGGATCGTCTCAAGCAACGCACGCTCCAGACAATCAAGTCATTGCAGGAGAAACGCAATGCACGCCTGTCCGCTGCCCAGGCGGAATTAGACCGCGCCATTTCCCTCGCCGACACCGAAAAGGCCGCCCGGATGGAATCGCAAACCAACACGGCCGCCGCCGAAACAGACGAACTTCAGCGGACGCATCACACCGAAATGGAATCCCTCCAGCGGCAATTCGAGCAGGATAACGCGGCCAATGAGGCCAAACGTCAATCGGCCTGGAATGACCTCGAAAACCGGCTGAAAACGGGGCTGGCTCAAATTAAGGCCCCGACCATCGTCAATCCGGGTTCCACCGAACTCGCTGCGGATGGCAGTTCGGATTGGAGCCATTGGCAGGCACCTTTGGATTTTCCCGATCTGATGCCGTTTGGTCGATTGAACGTCAACCTGAAGCAAATTGTTGATTCCGATTCGCCCGATGTGCAGGTGCAATTGCAGTTTCCGCCAGAATTCACCGTACCGGCATCACTGGCCTTTCCGCATGGTGCCTCTCTGGCGGTGCTTCATGAACGCGGCGGTCGTCGGGAGGCGATTGAATTTCTTCGGGTGGTTATTTTGCGTATCCTCACCTGTCTTCCGCCCGGTCGCGCCCGGTTCACACTTATTGATCCAGTCGGGCTGGGGCAGAGTTTTGCCGGGTTTATGCGCCTGGCGGATTATGATGACGCCCTCGTCAATGGCCGTATCTGGACACAGCCGGATCAGATCGAGCAGCGCCTCTCGCACATGACTGAACATATGGAAACAGTCATACAAAAATATTTACGTAATGAATTTCCAACAATCGACGACTACAACGCCCAGGCCGGCGAATTGGCGGAACCGTACCGGTTTCTGGTCATTGCAGATTTTCCCTCGGGTTTCGGGCCCGATGCCCTGCGGCGGCTTGACGCTATCGCGGCGACCGGTGCCCGCTGCGGTGTTTATGTGCTGCTTTCCTGTGAACGCCAGCAGTCAGGCGATGCGGCCACCACAATCGATAAAATGCTTCCGCATTGCGTGGTTCTCACCCCGGCATCTGAAGGATTTCAATGGCGCGATGAGGTCTTTGGTAAATTCCCCCTTACGCTTGACACCCCTCCCTCGGAATCGACCATGACAGCCCTGCTGGATAAAGTGGGCAAGGCGGCCAAGGCCAGCCAGCATGTCGAGGTTCCTTTTGAAACCATTGCCCCCGGCGAATCACAATGGTGGACGGGCGACAGCACGGGCGATCTGTCCGTCTCCATCGGTCGCATGGGGGCCACGCGCTTGCAATCCCTCCGTCTGGGTAAAAATGTGGCCCAACATGCCCTGCTGGCCGGAAAAACCGGTTCTGGCAAGTCAACACTGCTGCATGTGCTGATTACCAATCTGGCCATGTGGTATGCGCCGGACCAGGTTGAACTTTATCTCATCGACTTCAAAAAAGGTGTGGAATTTAAAACGTACGCGGCCCATCATTTGCCGCATGCCCGCGCTATCGCCGTTGAAAGCGATCGCGAATTTGGTTTAAGTGTATTAGAACGTCTTGATGCGGAACTGGCACGCCGCGGAGAATTGTTCCGCGAAGCGGGCGTACAGGACCTGCCGTCCTATCGTCGCACCACCGGCAAGCCAATGCCCAGAACCGTGCTTGTGATCGACGAATTTCAGGAATTTTTCACCGAAGATGACGCGCTTGCCCAACAGGCTGGTTTGCTCCTGGATCGATTGGTTCGGCAGGGTCGCGCCTTTGGTGTGCACCTGCTGCTGGGGTCCCAAACCGTCGGCGGCACCTCCGGTCTGGCCCGCAGCACGTTGGGGCAGATGGCCGTGCGTATCGCCCTGCAGGTCAGCGATGCCGATTCCCAGCTAATTTTGGGTGACAACAATTCGGCGGCCAAACTGCTCTCTCGACCTGGGGCCGCCATCTATAACGATGCGGGCGGCCTTATTGAAGCCAACAGTCCATTTCAGGTAGCCTGGCTTTCTGATGAGCAGCGCGATGATTACCTTGACGCCGTCAGCCAGCGGGCCTTGCAAGCCGCCCGCAATGGGCACGCGAATTGGCGGCTGCAATCACCCATTGTTTTTGAGGGTAACGCCCCGGCCGACGTTCAGACCAATGCAGCGCTCAAGGCACGTCTTACGTCGGCACCCCCGGATGCGATTCCCATGGAACCGCTTGCCTGGGTGGGCGAGCCGGTTGCCATTAAAGACCCGGTGTCGATTACCCTGCGCCGTCAAAGTGGGGCCAATGTCATGCTGGTGGGGCAGCAGGAGGAGCAGGCTCTGGCCGTACTTAGCTGGATGCTGATCTCGCTGGGTGCCCAATATCCCCACGGTGGTGCCACGTTTTATCTGCTGGATGGTGCGCCGGCGGGTTCTCCCCTTGCCGGCGCTTTCACGCAACTGCCGTCGATGATGGGCGGCGATATTCAGATACCGGCCTGGCGCGATATAGAAAGTTGCATTGCCGGCATCAATGCGGAACTCTCCGAGCGGCAAAAAAATCAGAAAACCGACGCACCGGCCATTTTCCTTGCGATCTATGGCCTTCAGCGTTTTCGCATGCTGCGGAAATCTGAATCGGATTTTGGCTTTTCGCTCGGCAGCGCCGATGAAGAAAAGAAGGCCGATCCCGCCAAGGACTTTCAGGAAATCATCCGCGAAGGCCCATCGGTGGGTATCCATGTCCTGACGTGGGTGGATACTATGGCGTCAATTGAACGCACGTTTGACCGATCCATGCTCCGCGAATTTGATCAGCGCATATTATTCCAGATGAGCGCCGCTGATTCGAGCACGCTCATTGATTCGGTCGCCGCCAATCGGCTCGGTTTTTATCGCGCGCTGATGTGCAGCGAAGAGCACGGGACCATTGAAAAATTCCGCCCCTATGGGTTGCCGAAGGTGGAGGAAGTGCAAGCCATTAAATCGGGACAAACGCCGTGACCGGCCTCGGCTTTTCCACTGCCAACGGCGCAAAGTTGGCGACGAGAATGTTCGACATAGCGTCCTCGCCTATCCCTCTGGCTTGCCCGGGGGCACCCAATGGTCATGATTCGGCCAATATCGGGCGTTTGATTTGGTTACATAATCTCCGCGCCGCATTCCTTCGCACGCCATTTTGATGCCGCGAATTGCATTTACCTGCGTACCCCATTTTTAGCGCCGCCGCCCGCATGCGCCAAGGTGGCCACCGTTGATTTGGTCACCGCACGCACCATGTTTAGTGCCGTCGTAGCGCGGCCGTCTCGCCCGCATGGATGCCGTCCCGCTGCGTTGCATCCCCTCGCACGCCCCATGTTTAGCGCCATCGCCGGGCGATGGGCGCTAATTGCAATGCCAAATTGCGGCCCCGGTAACGGCGGTTTCGCACCCGCCACCCCATATTTAGCCGCGTGAATGGTGCACGCGCGGTGATGGATGACCCATCCGGCCGCCCCGGTTTTCAACCCAACGAGCGCCGAGGCGAGAACGCCACCCGATTAGTTTTTTATTAACTTCAACCGTGGTACCGTCCTCAATAATTCGGCCATATTTATGCAATATGGCAGCGCCCGCGGCGAGCGACAAATGGTAACCCGCTGAAATCAGGAAAGCGCGGCGGCCTCAACCGCAAGGTGGTTGGCTCGGGCACGCTCGGTGGGGGGCTGCGCCTGCCCGGCGAACGGTGCGATTTCCCGGCCAGTTGCGCGGTTCACTTATTTACCCCGCTTGCGCCGGATGCAATTGCGACACCCTTCCGGTCCCATAGCCTTGGTGTATCCGCCCTCGCCCGAGAGGATGGGGAGGCATCGCCATTTACCCAACCACTCGCCCCTTTTCCGGGCCGATGATTATCTCACCGTCGATGTTCATCAGGTTGGCCCTTTCGTAACACTTGCGTTTGGGCCCTGGGAAAATCACACGGGCCACGCCACCCTCAAAATCGCTGGCATGCGAAAACACCGGCGGAAATCTGAACTCTCCATTCTTGTCCACGAATCCGCGCCGGCACTCTCCCTGTCGTCTGACCGAGACCCGCGCAAGGCCGCAACGGTAGGGCATGGGATTTGTGTGGGCCTCATTGAGAAACCTCTTGCGTGTGTCGTCATAAAACCTGCAGGATGCAATTTTTGGCTCAAACGCAAATTCTCCCTTCACATTGATGGCACCCCATAGCCGACCAACACGCACCCACGCCAGACCCTCAGTGAAGTTCCGGCGGCGGCTGTACCGCGGCTCGAACACGAACTCTCCTTTCCCATTCGTGACACCCCATAGTCGCTCGCCACGCACCCAAATCAGATCACGCGATGTCCACGCAGCATCCGTGTACTGCGCCGCGAGAACCACCCGCCCGCTTGTGTCCATGACCCCGACCCGCTTCCCCTCGCGGAACCCCACCATCCCGTGGTGGAAATTTGGCCAGAACCACCGTCGCCTCGAAAGCCCAACCGCTATTTTGAGGTTTCTGTCCACAAAGCCGTTCGATCGGCCTACCTCCACCTTCGCCAGACCGCAGCTAAATTCTCCGGTGAAGTCGTAGCAAAATTCGCAAAGCTGCTCCCCGCTGGCATTGATGAATCCCCAATTACCGTCGCGCGACTGAGCTTTGCCGATGCCGTCGACGAAACAGGCAATTACTCGGTAAACGGGCGGAATTAAAACCTCGCCGTCCGATGAAATCAATCCTCGGAAACCCGCCTCGTCGAAGGACCATAAACCGTTGCCGCAATAAGAGAGGAACCCAAATTTCGGCGGCAGCAGAAACGTGCCGTGAACGTCTATGACTCCATACCGCCCGCCAACCTGCACCGCCGCCATTCCATCCTCAAACGGATATATCTGGTCGAATCGGGGCGGTATGACCGTCTCACCGCGCCGGTTGACAAAGCCACCTTTACCGGATGGGAACCACCACCCTATGAGGCTGGCACCCGTTTCGTCGTCCGCTGGCGCGACCTTCGCGCCCGGTCGCGAGCTTTCTCTCTGGCTGCCGTTCTTTTTTTTGGGCCGCATAGGATCGGTCACTCCGCAGGAAGCATCAAATCATCAGGCGCGGTTGGTTCCTCCACTGCGGCCGGTGCAGGGTTAGTCGGCCCCGAAAATAAACTGCCCGCGTAAGACCACGCGTTTTCCACAGCAGAGGCGATGTTGCCCGGGATACTTGCAATCGTTTGGCCCAGTTGGACGGTACCGTTCACGATCTGGTTAGCGCCGGAATTGTTATACTTGTGCTCCATCCACCGACCGAGGAGTCTGTCCAAGTAATAGCAGAGCTGCGATGTGCCGGATGGGGTTGCCGAAACGTCTGCATTGGAACCACCGAAGGCCAGAGTTTTTTCATAGATTGCGACCATCCATCGGCCCCAAAACCGGAATCAATAACCGGCAACATAACGCGCCAGGGTGCAGGGTGCAAGGGGGGCGCAGCGATATTTCGCACACGAATGCGTCATTGGTTTACCCGCCGGGACAAGCCCGGCGGCTCGCTGGGCCATTCCCATACCGAATATTTCCACTGTTAAGTTTGTGAATCTCGCGGTGAGGAAAAACGATTTTGCACCGCCGGGAGCGCCAAGAGCGCAAAGACCGGGCGCGGCATTATGTCGTATTTTTTCAATTCTCCCCGTGGCTCCGTGGCTCTGCGCGAGATAATAACACCTCTCCGTGTGGCATAAGGTTTCATGCCGCTGGCATGATGATATTTGTTTATTCGGCGCGCAGAGAAAAAGAGACACAGAGGTTGTGGCACTGGATCGATCTCGCGATTTTGGCCGCATCACGACAATTGGGCAGGTCCATATCCAATATGCTTGGCGTTTCTTGGCGTCCTCGGCGCACTTCGCGGTGAATCGGGGTAATTATTTGCATGGCCGCGGGTGTTATATAGCCATCGGCTTGCCGGTGGTTGGTGCATTTGGCGGATGGCGGACGGGCCACGATTCACGGTGGCGGATTTGGCGGGCAGCAGACACCGGGCAAGCCCGGTGCTATGTATTAGTTTTGCTGTACCCCTCTCTGTGTTTCCGTGGCTCTGCGCGCGATAATACAACTTCTCCGTGTGATACAAGGTCTCATGCCAATGGGATGATGAACGTGCTTCATTTGGCACGCACGAAAAAACATAACCGCAGGCTGATGTCAGTCAATGTCTTTCTCATCTTTGCGCTGGATATCAGCCCCCACGGCTTTAAGACGCAATTCAATTTTCTCATAACCCCGGTCGATGTGATAAACACGATTTACGGTGGTCGTATCCCTGGCCGCCAGTCCAGCCAGCACCAACGCCGCCGACGCACGCAAATCGCTGGCCATAACCGGTGCACCAATGAGTTGACGCGGCCCTTCCACAATAACCGTCGGCCCCTCACGATGGATGCGCGCACCGAGGCGCGACAACTCCGCCACATGCATGAACCGATCGGGAAATATTTTTTCAGTAATAATGCTGTTGCCGTCCGCAGTGGTAAGCAGCGCCATGAACTGCGCCTGAAGATCGGTCGGAAAACCGGGATATGGCTGGGTGGTTAAACTTACGGCACGAAGGTTTCGCTGCGATGAAACAATCACTCCCGTTCCGCTTTCTTCGGCAATGACACCGATGGCCCGCAGCTTATCAATAAAAGCCATGAGGTGGTCGGGCCGCACATTGTCGATCTGCAATTCGCCATTGGTAATGGCGGCTGCGATCATGAAGGTTCCCGCCTCGATGCGATCGGGGATGATGCGGTGAGATGCACCCCGAAGCGATGTGACGCCCTCAATGGTGATGCGTGGTGTACCATCGCCGGTGATCTTGGCACCCATGGCGCGGAGGTAGTTGGCCAGATCTACAATCTCCGGCTCGCAAGCTGCGGATTCAATAACCGTTGTCCCCTCGGCAAGCGTGGCGGCGCTCATGACATTGGCGGTACCCAGAACGGTGGATCCAAAATTGCCACCCAGAAAAATCGCCCCGCCATGAAGCCTTTTGGCTTTGGCGACGATATCGCCATTCTCCAGATCAATGCTGGCACCCAGCGCCTCAAGCCCGCGCAGGTGAAGGTCCACCGGCCGATCGCCGATCGCACAACCACCAGGCATGGACACTCTGGCAATGCCGCGTTTTGCCAGCAGCGGGCCGAGAACGCATATGCTGGCCCGCATTTTTCTTACCACGTCATACGGCGCGTGTGAATTGCCGGTGTCCTTCACTTCAATGCGAATGGTGCTGCCGGTACGAACGACTTCAGCCCCAAGCATTTTCAGTAGATCGATCTGGCTTTGTATGTCGTGCAGGTCGGGCACGTCTTCGATGGTGGATGGGCCGTCCGCGAGCAGTGCTGCTGCCATTATGGGTAGGGCCGCATTTTTGGCTCCGCTTACGCGCAGGGTTCCACGCAGTCGATGACCACCGTTTATTACCAGACAATCCATCGTCTTTTATCCTCCATGATGTTTGTGCGGTTTTGCGCCGCCTCGCGTGTGGCGTTAACTCATTTGCAAAACGTGTCGCATTGTATAACGGCCGGCGGGTTTGCCAAATAAATACGCAGCCGCCCGCAAGGCCCCGCGTGCAAATGTATCGCGGTTCGTCGCCACATGCCGAACTTCCACGCGTTCGCCGCCCGTGGAAAAATAGACGGTATGTTCACCGACCACATCACCCATGCGCACGGCATGGATGCCAATTTGTCCATGTTGGCGCGGTGTCTCGTCGCCGTGGCGGCCGTATATAACGTCCGTCCGCATGTCGCGGCCGGTGGCGGTGCAGATTGCCTCAGCCAACGTGAGGGCGGTACCAGACGGCGCATCCTTTTTTTTGTTGTGGTGCATCTCGACAATTTCAATTTCATAATCGGAACCAAGCTGGTTGGCCATGGTACCCAGCATACCGACAAGCCAGTTCACACCCACACTGGTGTTGTTGGCCTGCAAAATGGGTATTTTGTTGCTGGCAGCGGTAATGTCATCCATCTCCTTCTGGGATAGGCCAGTGGTGCCGATGACTGCGGGCAAGCCAAATTGTCGGCAGACTGCCAGATTGCCCGAGAGTGCCGAGGGATGAGAAAAGTCAATCAGGACGTCATAGTCCGGCTCCAAGTCGGGTGTAAAAACGACGCCGCCGCCCGGCATGCCCACATGGGCCGAGATATCCACGCCGAGCCGGGGTGAGCCGGGACGGTCTATCGCCTGGCAGATTAAATATTTATCTTTTTCGGCAAGGGCCAGCGCCATGATTCGCAGACCCATTCTGCCCGCTGCTCCGCAAACTGCCAATCGAATCGGTGCCATAAATGCTCCATCCACCTTTGGTCATCTGCCCTTTGCCCACCAGCGTGGTTGAACCATTCAAACCACAGGTAATGTCTCCCGCAAAGTGGCAATGATATCCGATAATTGGTCCACTGCGGCGTTGATGTCTGCCTCGGTATTTTCATGGGATAGCGAAAACCGCACGGAGCCATGTGCGATGCGATCGGGCACGCCCATGGCACGCAAAATGGGGGACGGTTCCAGTGATCCGCTCGAGCATGCGGCACCCGCGCTGGCATAAATTTCATGTTGCGCTAAAAGCAGCAGAATCGCCTCAGCCTCGATGGATGCAAAGCCAATATTACTCGTGTTGGAAAGTCGGCCGTTGCGGCTGCCATTAATGTGGGTGTCGGTAATGGAATTTAGTATTTTGTCTTCAAACAGGTCGCGAAGGCGGCGCAGATGTTCATCATGCCTCGGATTTTGAACTCTGGCATGCGCCAACTCCGCCGCTTTGCCCATACCCACAATACCCGGCACGTTTTCGGTACCGCCCCGGCGGTCGCGTTCCTGTGGCCCGCCCGTAATAATCGGTACCCAGCGCGTATTGCGGCGCACATAAAGGGCACCGACACCTTTGGGACCATGAAACTTATGGGCACTGATCGACAATAGATCAATCGGAAGCCCCCCGATTGCCAGCGGAATTTTGCCCGCCGCCTGCACCGCGTCCACATGCAGCGGCACGCTATGCTGCCGGCAAATAGCCGCAATTTCCGGAATATCAAATAATACACCGGTTTCATTATTGGCCCACATGATCGATGCCACTGCAATGTCGGGATCGCAAAGCGCCTCGGAGAACCGGTTCATGTCCAGTTGACCATTGCGGTCTACCGGGATCTCAATCACGCGAATGCCCCGTTTACCCCATACATGTAGTGTTTCACGCACGGCGCTGTGTTCCACGCTGCTGGTGATGACGGCCTTTTTATCCGGTCGGGCCAGAAGCACCCCGCAGATGGCGGCATTGTCGGCTTCCGTGCCGCCGCTGGTAAAGACGATTTCCGATGCGCCGCAGCCCAGCAGATTCGCCACGCGATAGCGCGCCTCCTCAACTGCTTGCCGCGCCTGCTGGCCAAGTGGATGCGTGCTTGATGGATTGCCATACATGCCGCGCAGGTAAGGCTCCATGGCTTCAATAACCGCAGGTGCCATGGCGGTGGTCGCATTGTTATCAAGATAAATCATTACTGCATCATAACCGACGTTGCCGCACAAAATCTGCCATTTACCGCCTGACCTTCCACCAAGCAGGGTAGCCGGTACAAGCATGACTCGCTCATCGGAGATGTCATGGATAAATTTCTGGATTGACGCAGTGGGGCGGTTTTTTGCCATCTGCGGCTGCAAGTAGATTTTCCGCTGCCATAATGGCCATTTTCGAACGCGTTTCCATGGTGGCACTGCCGATATGCGGCAGCAGTACAACGTTGGGCAGGTCAGCGAGCCCGGGTGCCAAGTCGGGCTCCTTTTCGTACACATCCAGTCCGCAGCCGGCAATGGTTCCATCTTTCAGTGCCTTAATCAAGGCGGGTTCATCGATCAAGGGGCCGCGGGAAGTATTAACTAAAATGGCCGTCGGCTGCATCATCTGCAGTTGGGTTTCGCCGATCATATGGTGAGTTTCATCGGTGAGCGGGGCGTGAATGGAGACGAAATCCGCCTGTTTAAGTATATCCTCCAGTTCTGCACGCCGGGCATTGCAGTCGCGTTCCAAGTCCGGCTTGGCGGTGCGCGCCGAATAGAGAATCGGCATGTCGAATCCACCGGCGGCCATCCTTGCCACGCGTCCACCAATTCTTCCGGCACCCACAATTCCCAGCGTCTTGCCAACTACGGGCACGCCAAGAAAATCCACTGGCTCCCATCCCCGCCAGCGGCCCTCACGCACCATCCGATCCCCTTCAATCACACGGCGTGCGACCGACAAAATCAGTGTTATCGCCAGTTCGGCCGTGGCCGCGGTAAGTACATCCGGCGTATTGCCCACTCCAATGCCACGGCGCGTGCATTCGGAAACGTCAATATGATTAAACCCAACGCTGTACGTGCTGATCGCCTTAAGCTGGGGCAGTTGATCCAGAACACGTTTGGTAATCTGCTCGGCGGGCGTAACCATCATACCGAGGCAATCGGCGGCTCCGGCGACTATTTCTTTTTCCGATAGCGACCCTTGGGCCTTGCCGATGCGGACTTCCCCGACTCTACGGAGCCGATCTATGCCAATGTCTGGTAGTGGTTTGGTGACAAAAAAAATCGGCTTCATATCAGTACCCGCGTCAAACGGCTGCCCAATCCCGTCGCCAGCTCATATCCTATGGTACGGCACCGCTGGGCCAGACGATCCATTGAAATATCCGATTGCGGATCGGAACTTATCAAAACGGCGGCATCGCCCACCTGAACATCGCCGCCGGTTACATCCACCGCCATTTGATCCATACTTATGCGCCCCACGATGGGATAATTGCGGCGGTTAATTTGAATGGAGGTCACCCCGCCAAGTTCACGCCGATAGCCGTCGGCATAACCCACCGGAAGAATGGCGATTTGCGTGTCGCGCGTGGTGATGAATTGATGTCCGTACCCCACGCCGGTTCCCGCCAACCGGTGATGCAGCGTCACCACCGGTGCCGTGAGTTCAGCAACAGGTTGCAATTCCTGGATGGCATGTTCCATGCTCGGTTGCAGGCCATAAAGGCCGATGCCGATGCGCACCAGATCAATATGAATGGGCACATTCCGAATTGCGCCGCCGGAATTATGAATGTGTGTTAATACGCCATCCTCGCGAAGCGGGCGGGTCAACTTCAGGAAGGTTTCATATTGGCGCTGGCTGATGTCACTGCCGGGTGTTTCCCCGTGCGAAAAGTGTGCAAATACGCCTGTTAGACACAGGTGATCCATGCGGCGTACGGCCTGCACGATGGAGCCTAATTCCTCAGGAACGCAGCCCTGTCGCGTAAGGCCTACGTCGAGTTGAATCTGTACCTGTAAGGATTGACCAGAGGCGCGGGCCTCGGCGTTTAATAATTCTGCACAGCGGACATCCTGAATGGTCAGGTGCACCTGCCGGGCAATCGCCGGATCTGCAGGGAATGGTGCTGCGTCATCAAGTGCCCTGCGACGGTTGAAACTTACCGGGCAAAGTACATGCACGTTCATGGATGGCTGGATATGCAGCACCGCCGCCGCCTCTGAAAGTGAAAAAACACTGCACCAGTTCACCTGATTTTCCGTCAGTAATTGCAAGGTACATGCCAGGCCGTGGCCATAGGCATTGGCCTTCACCACGGCAGAAATCTTTGCGCCGGGCGGAATCACACTGCGGAAAAAGGCGACATTATGACGAAATCTTTCGCGCGATAAAGTCAGCGTGCCACACGGGTTTAGCATCATGACGGCACCCGCGGCCAAGGGGACGCAGCCCGGCCCAGACGGTCGGCCAACACCCGCGCCATCCCCGAAAGTGCCGCCAGATGGCAGTCCTTCGGCTCGGCATGGGCGTTTACTACCAATGCAGGCAGTTGATCGCTGCCGGGCAGTTCAATCAGAATCATATCAATCATCGGCCGATCCAATTGATGCATGGCAGAATAAAGTCTGCCAGCAGCATGATACAGGTCTTCAGGCAGCGTGATGATGTCAGCCTCAAATGGCATATCCGTGGGCGTTCCAAAGCATATAACGCCCCGGCGTTTACCTTCCGGTACCTGCATCCATTGCGGTGGAAATCGATTTATGGCCGCGCGAAAAAACAGATAAGTGGGGCGGCCGGGGGCATAGTGGCGGCTAAGTAAGCCGGGGCTGGGCATCGCTGCGCCATCGGTCGCAGAGAAGATCGTCGCAGGTAAATTATTAATCCCGGCACGCCGGAGGGCCTGGTCTATATCCTCGGTTGTGATGATTCCGGGGCGATAAATGATTGGCTGTTCATCACGAAAGCCCACGACAGTCGATTCAATTCCGATGGCGCTCGGGCCTCCATCCACAATTAAACCGATGCGTCCATCGAGGTCGGCAAACACATGCTGGGCGGTGGTGGGCGATATGTGGCCGGACCGATTGGCACTGGGTGCGGCAAGCGGAATTTTCGCCTGAGCCAGTATCTCGCGCATCACCGGGTGGGCAGGCACCCGCACCCCAATGGTGGATAAGCCAGCGGAAACGGCTGGTGCCACCTTTCCGGCAGATGGCAGTACCATCGTCAATGGACCCGGCCAGAAGGCGGCGGCCAGTATCTCTGCGCTTTTGGGCCATGCGCCCGTTATCAATCTGGCGTCGGCCATCGATAATACATGAGTAATAAGTGGATTAGTCGCCGGGCGGCCCTTGACCGCGAAGATGGCTGCAACTCCGTCAGTGTTGGTTGCATCCGCCGCCAAGCCATAAACGGTTTCGGTGGGTACCGCTACCACCTGTCCGCGTAGTAGACGCTGGGCCGCGTCGGCGGCTGCACCCGGTCCGCTGGAAATTTGTGTCCTGTCTATCACCATCCCACAATGTTATAACCACCATCGACATAAATCGTCTCACCCGTGACGCCGGACGATAGATCGCTGCACAGATAAAGGGCGGTCTTGCCCACATGAGTCGCCGCGTCGTCGGCATTCCATTTCAGCGGTGCCTTTTCGGTATAGTGCACCATCATTTTATCAATATCGCCAATGCCGCGCGCCGCCATCGTCTTAATCGCACCAGCACTGATCGCGTTAACCCGTATCTGTTTTTCGTGCCGTCCCAATTCCGCGGCCAGGTAACGTACCGTGCATTCCAACGCCGCCTTGGCAACCGCCATAACGTTGTACATGGGAATAAATTTTTCCGCGCCCAGATAACTCATCGTGATGATGGACCCGCCCGGGTTCATCAGCGGCTGCGCCTCACGCGCCAGCGCCAGCAGGGAATAGGCGCTGATATCCAGTGCCGTATTCCATGCCGCCCGGCTGGTTTGCAAAAATGGGTTGTGCAAGGCTTCCGCCGGTGCGAACGCCAACGAGTGAATCAGATAGTCAAACGTACCAAAATGTTCTTTGGCCTTAATGAATGCCGACGCAATATCCTCATCCTTGCTGACATCGCACGGCGCTAAAAACGCCGGCTTAAATGGTTCGACCGCCTTGACGACGCGCCGTTCAATTTTTTCACCCGGCAGGTGTGAAAACGCCAACTGGCAGCCGGCCTGATGGAGCTGCTGCGAGATATGCCAGCCGATGGAATATTCGTTGAGTACTCCGAAAACATACGCTTTTTTTCCCGATAACATCGACATGAATTTATTGTCCTCACGAAAAAATAATCAGGTTTCCTGCCCGGCACCGACTCGTTATCAACGCGGATAATCACCACGCAAATTGGCGATGGTACTCGCCCGGTCGGATGCCCGAAAAATGGCCGCCCCGGCAACGAGAACGTCGGCTCCCGCTTCCAGCGCTTCATGGGCGGTACGAATGGAGATGCCGCCATCAATTTCTAAACGCTGCCGGGGATCGAGTTTATTGCGGAACCAGCGGACTTTTTCCAATACCTCCGAGATGAATGTCTGGCCCGTAAAACCGGGATGTACGCTCATAATCAGAATCATATCGACTTGATTCAAAACGCCTTCCACTGCCTCCACGGGTGTTTCAGGGTTCAGTGCCACCCCCGCAGTCGCACCACCGTCATGGATGCGGTCGATGAGATCCAAGGCACCAAATTCTTTCAGTCCCGGTGCCTCAATATGAAACGTCAAACTCCCCGCCCCGGCCTCCAGAAACGGCTTGACAAAATCCTGCGGATGTTCCACCATCAAATGCACATCCTGCATCAATGTGGTGGCCCGACCAATGGCCTGCACCATATCCGGCCCCATGGTCAGATTGGGAACAAAATGCCCGTCCATAATGTCAACGTGGAACAGGTCTGCCCCGCAACGCTCGGCATCCATTATCTCTTCCGCAATGCGGCCGAAATCTGCCGCCAACACCGAAGGGGCGACCAACGGCAAATGCGGAGGCTTAAGGAATACGTTGCTCTTCATGCAGTGGTCAATCTCAGTCAGGCGTTATCCAGTAAATCCAGACAGGCGAATCCTCGGCCTTCCAAAAATTCGAGGCTCGCACCGCCCCCGGTCGAAACATGTGATACCTTATCCGCAAGCCCAAATTCCTCAATGGCTGCCGCCGAATCGCCACCACCTATGATGGTCGTCGCCCCATGGGCGGTGATGGCCGCCATCGATTCGGCCACTACGCGCGTGCCGTTCTGGAAAGGTTTTTTCTCAAAAACGCCCATTGGCCCATTCCATACCACGGTTTTGGCGGCGGAAATAAGCTCGGCATATCGCTTGGCTGTAGCTGGGCCTATATCAAAACCCTCCATGCCGTCGGGGATGTCGCCAGCTACCACGCTGGTCTTGGCTTGATCGGTCATTTCTGTGGCAACCACTGTGTCCGCCGGCAGAACCAACTTGCCGCCCGCCTTTTCGAGCAGTGATTTGGCCAGAGGTGCTTTATCTTTCTCACACAGCGACTGGCCTACTTTTTTGCCCTGTGCCAGGAAAAATGTATAGGCCATCGCCCCTCCAATCAGCACATGGTCCGCTTTGGATAGCAGATTCTCGATCACGGCGATCTTGTCCGATACTTTGGCTCCACCCAAAATTGCAATAAATGGACGCTGAGGATGATCCAGCGATTGGCCCAAAAATTTGAGTTCCTTCTCTATAAGCAGGCCGATCACGCGTCGGCCCGGCCCCAATTTTTCTGGTACGCCGTAGGTCGAAGCATGCTGACGGTGGGCTGTACCAAAGGCATCATTTACATACAGATCGCCCAAAGCCGCCAACTCACCGGCGAACGCAGGATCGTTCTTTTCCTCGCCCTTGTGAAAACGCGTGTTCTCCAGCACAAGCACATCACCCGGCTTCAGTGCTGAAACCATTTGACGTACCTTTTCACCGATGCAATCTGGCGCTAGCTGCACCGGTTTGCCCAACAGTTTGGCCAGGTGTTCGGCGGCGGGTTTCAGCGAGTATTTAGCCTCGGGGCCACCTTTCGGCCGACCCAGGTGGCTCATCAAAATAGCCATGCCACCGCGATCAATGATGCTTTTAATCGTGGGCAGGGCGGCAACGATCCGGCGGTCGTCCGTAATTGCCAGATGGTCATCCAGCGGGACATTAAAGTCGACCCGAACCAATACCTTTTTACCGCTGACTGCCAACGCACTGACTGTTTTTTTTGCCATAAGAGCTGCTGATCCCTTCCCGATCAAAGAACTATTCATCCGCCAAGGTACCGGACGTTATCTCGGCCCAACTTCGGCTATGCTAGATAATCCTGTTCATACGGTCAAGGATGACATTCATTTGAATCTGTGGCAAAGGGGAATCAGTACAGTGGTCAATCCCGTCGAACGGCCGAATTGCCCGGCCAATGGACGCATGCCCGATGGCGAAAGCCGTTTCGGCCATTTACATGCGTTCTGGCAGCGTTTTGGCGCGAAGATTTTTAAGAGCTGAAATTCCGGCTTGCCCGATCCATCGGCAGCGATGATGCGATACATTACAATACACCACGGGGGCCGCAATTTATGCGGTTCAGCGGCTTTTTGTTTGTCAGGTATCTATACGACTTATGACTTTAGTCAACATAAATGTGCAAAACATGGCGGGCTATACCCCCGGTGAGCAGCCCGAATCGCTTTCCATCATCAAACTCAATACGAATGAAAATCCTTACCCGCCTTCGCCGCTGGTTCGCGCGGCGATCGCCCAAATTACCGACGAGCAGTTGCGCCGTTATCCGTCTCCCGATGCACGTTTGTTTCGTGAAGCGGCCGCCCGCGTTCACGGTGTACCTGCCGATTGGATCATGGCAACCAACGGTGGCGATGAACTCCTTTCGGTTATATTTCGTGCCTGTCTGCTGCCGGGTGATCGCGTGGCTTTTCTGGAACCGAGCTATTCGCTATACCCCGTTCTGGCCGCTGGCATAGGGGCTGCGGTTGAGGCGTTGCCGTATCGCGTAGTTGGCTCGACATGGAATGTGCCCGACGAAATATACTCCGTCAACGCCCGTTTGCTTGTGATTGTCAATCCCAATGCGCCGTCCGGTACTCTGACGGACATTGACGCGCTCGACAGAATTATTAAATCGTTCAACGGCGTGGTGCTGATTGACGAGGCGTATGTGGATTTTGCGCCGTACTCCGCTTTGCCGCTGGTTAAGAAACATGCCAACCTGATTTTGCTCCGCTCCATGTCAAAGGGTTACGGCTTGGCTGGTATGCGCTTCGGATACGGAATTGCCCAACGGATATTATTGGACCAGTTCTATAAGATTCGCGACAGCTATCCGTGCGATGCCGTTGCCATTGCGGCGGCGACGGCGGCGCTGGAAGATCAGGCCTATGCCCGCCAAACGTGGGCCAAAGTGATTGATCAGCGCGATTGGCTTCGCGGGGCGTTAAGTGAGATGGGCTTTTCCGGGCCTGAAAGTTTTAGTAATTTTGTCCTGTCTGCCGTACCTGCCGGTTTTTCAGCTCCCGATTTGTACGCCCGGCTCAAGGCCGATGGTGTCCTGGTGCGATACTTTAATCTGCCCGGCTTGCAGGATAAACTGCGCATTACGGTTGGAAAACCCGCTGAAAACGCAGCGCTCGTAAGGGCGTTGGGTCGGATAATTTCCGGCCATGATATGGCGTCGCAAAGGAAGGCATAATGGCAAACAACCCCGGCAATCTGCGTCAGGCGCGTTCAAACCGCAAAACACGCGAAACCGACATCGCCCTGGCGCTTAAATTGGATGGCACCGGCGAGGCCCGAGTGCAGACAGGCGTTGGTTTTTTCGACCACATGCTGCATCATCTTGCCCGGCATTCCATGATGGATATTGAGGTTAAAGCCACTGGCGACCTGCATATTGATGCCCATCATACGGTGGAAGATGTTTCGCTGGTACTGGGTGGGGCACTGGCCGACGCCCTGGGCGAAAAACGCGGCATTTATCGCTACGGCTGGGCCAGCGTTCCGATGGAAGATGCACTGGCCAATGTGGCTCTCGATTTATCGGGCCGACCGGCCTTTGTGTTTAACGTGCGGTTCCCAACCCCAAAAATTGGGGAATTTGATGTGGAACTGGTGCATGAATCGCTCCGGTCGTTATCCAATACAGCGGGTATGAATTTGCATGTCAATGTGCCCTACGGGTCCAACAGCCACCACATCGCCGAGGCCGTATTCAAGGCTTTGGCCAAAGCCTTGCGGCAAGCGATAGCGATCGATCCACACAATGGCGACATACCGAGTACCAAAGGGGTGTTGTAAAACAACCGGTTGAACCTCCGGGCGGGCCGAAAAAGTTCGCCACGCCCCTGCCAAAGCGGCCTGCCCCTGTGTGGGTGGAAAAATGAGTGTTTTCCGGGATAATACTGGTTTGGTTGGGCGAACCGCTTCGGCGTATGCTTACACCAATTGATCCCACAGGGGAAGGCTGGGCGAGAACGGATGGCGTCCGGTTGGAGATGCTTTGGGCTTGAATCAGGCGGTGTAAGCCATTTGGCGGCATCCGTGTGAGTTATGAATCGTAGAGGTTACCTGTAGATGATCGTTATCTTAAAGCCGGACGCCGGTGAAGCACTGGTGCAGGATATCATTTCGCAAATTGAAACCCTTGGGCTTCAGGCGCATCTGTCAAAGGGGCAGTTCCGGACAGTAATCGGAGTGGTGGGGGAAGAGGCCAAGATCGACAAGGAACACCTGCTTTCCATCGTGGGTGTGGAACAGGTCCTGCCGATCATGAAGCCTTACAAACTCGCCAGCCGCGAATTTCACAAAGCTGACAGCGTGGTAGAAATACCCTGTCCACAGTCGGGCACGCTGAAAATTGGTGGCGGCTCATGCCTTATGTTTGCCGGCCCGTGCGCGTGTGAAAATGAAGAGATGGTCCATACGATAGCGCGGCAGATCAAATCTGCGGGTGCGGCGGTACTGCGTGGTGGGGCATACAAGCCGCGCACCAGCCCGTACAGCTTTCAGGGGCATGGTGAAGACGCTCTGCGCTGGCTGCGCGATGCCGGACGTGAAAACAATATGCCAGTTATTACAGAGGTGATGGATACGCGGCATGTATCGGTCATTGAGCGATACACCGACGTTTTCCAGATTGGTGCCCGCAATATGCAGAACTTCAACCTTCTTTTTGAAGTGGGGCGTACGCGCAAGCCCGTCCTGCTCAAACGTGGCATGGCGGCATCTATTCAGGAATGGCTTATGAGTGCGGAATATGTCCTTAGCCAGGGCAACCGCCAGGTTATTTTGTGTGAGCGCGGGATTAAAACCTTTGAAACGGCACTACGCTACACCCTTGATATCTCGGCCGTTCCGGTGGTTAAGGCGACCAGCCATCTGCCGGTGATTGTCGATCCCAGCCACGCCAGCGGCGTGCGCGAATTTGTTCCTGCCCTGGCGCAGGCCGGTATTGCCGCCGGTGCCGATGGCATTATGGTGGAAGTACACGACTGCCCAAGCAAAGCCATGTGCGACGGACCACAAGCCCTGCTGCCCGATCAGTTTGCAGACATGGTACGTATATTACAACGTCTGGCCGCAACTCTGGGCAGAGAATTTTGCAACGTACCGGTGCTGGCGCCGGTGCAGGTATAACGGCACCACGACCGTCATTGTTTTAATATTTGAGAGGCCTATTCATGCGGACAAAACTCATTGCCGGTAACTGGAAGATGAACCTCAGCAAGGCAGAAAGCGTCACTTTGGCGAGTGAAGTCCTGCATAAAGTTCCCAAATCGGCGAAAGCCCAGGTTTTACTTATCCCCGCATTTATTCACATTGACGCCGTGGCGCAGGTCATCAGCAAGTCGCAATTGCTGCTCGGTGCACAGGATGTCTATTTTGAAAAATCCGGGGCATTTACCGGTGAGGTCAGCACGGAAATGCTTCTGGAGCTGGGTGTTTCGCATGTGCTTGTCGGCCATAGTGAACGCCGCCACGTCATCCACGAAACCGACGCCGTACTTAACCGAAAACTGATTGCGGCAACATCCGAGAAACTGGTCGGTATCTACTGCGTGGGCGAGACGCTTCAAGAACGCAACAGCGGCAAAGCGGCCGAAGTAATCCTGCATCAACTCAAGACGGGGCTGGCCAATTTATCGCATGACGTGATCGCCATGGGGCACCTCGTTATTGCGTATGAACCGGTTTGGGCCATCGGCACCGGGCAGACTGCTACCCCGGACCACGCCCAGGAGACGCATGCCTTTATCCGGGCTCGACTGGCTGAACTGCTCTCGCCGGAACTGGCCGACCGAATTCGCATTCAATATGGTGGCTCGGTTAAAAAAGCCAATGCCGCCGAACTGCTCGCAAAGCCGGATATTGACGGTTTGTTGGTGGGCGGTGCGAGCCTGATCGTCGATGAATTTGTCGGCATTATTCAGGCCGCAGAAAAAAGTTAAGACGCCGCCACCGAAATATGTGGCGCGGCAACGGCGGAACGAACCGTGGCGAGGCCGTAGATATATTGGAAAGTTGATAAATGCTTAACACTTTTTTGACGATTGTTTTTGTCCTCATCAGCGTATTGATGATATTTATCGTGCTCCTCCAGCGGGGACGTGGTGGCGGGCTGGTGGGTGCTTTCGGTGCGGGTGGAGGCGGATCGGCCTTCGGAACCAAAACCGGCGACGTATTCACGGCTGCCACCGTCATTATCTTTGTGGTGTTTCTGCTGCTCGCATTCATCCTTAATTGGCGGGTCGGATCGACGCGGCTTCCGGCGATTACCACTTCGGCGGCAACGCAGAAATCGCCAGCCCCTGGCGCCGGTGCAGGCGCGTCCTCAAGCAAGACTGCCAGCCACACCGCCAAAACGGCCCTGGGGGCATCAGCCGGTAAATCCGCCGGTGCGTTGTCGGTAAAGCATTCGACCAAGTTGCCCCCAAAATCGGCAACCACCAAGCCGTAACCTGACGCTGGCAGCGGTGGCCGATAACGATTGGCACAGAGTTGCCGCCGGCCCGACGCCCTGCATCCGGGGCATTTCGGGCGTATCGCAGCTATGCTATTAGCTGGGCAGACTCCTACAGGAGGTCAGATGATCAACAGCATGACAGGTTACGGCAGGGCGGTCAAAGAGAGTGCGGCCTGTTCATGCCAGGTGGAAGTTAAATCGGTCAACAACCGGTCCATCAAAATCACACTCCACCTGCCTGAAGCTTTTTCCGCATGTGAAGTCGACCTTGAAAGCATCATCAGACAGCGTGTGGAGCGCGGGTCCATCAGCGTCAATGTGGCGCTGAGCACCGCCGCAGCCAATCAAGCCGCCGAGGTCAATCAGGATGTGGTGTCGCACTACATCAGGTCTTTGTCGCCAGCCGCCGAAGAATGTAAGGCATCGGGTATTCATTGTACGCTGGATTTGGGCCAGATATTAAATTTGCCTGGCGCATGCCAAAGCCGCACCATCTCCACGGAAGAGGAACTCGCCTGTCGTGAGATGATCGTCGCGTTGGCGGTTGAAGCGATGGGACACATGCTGCAGATGCGCCAGCGCGAAGGTGAGACACTTTGGAAGGATCTCCTCAAGCACGTTGATGAGATACGAAGTGCCGCCGAAGCCATCCGTAAGCAGGCACCGAGCGTGAGTCGGCAATACCACGAACGTCTTAAATTGCGGGTTAATCAATTGGTCAGCGATGCCAAAATGTCGTTGAATGATTCGGATCTGCTGCGCGAAGTAGCCCTCTTTTCCGATCGGTCCGACATCAGCGAAGAGATATCCAGGCTCTTTGGCCATCTCGATCATTTCGTGGAGGTGGCTGGCAAATCCAACCAGGTCGGCCGAACCTTGGAATTTATCGCCCAGGAAATGCTGCGGGAGGCCAACACGATGGGATCTAAATGCAGCGATGGGCAAATTACCCGCTGGGTCGTACAAATAAAGGGGTGTATTGATCGCATTAAAGAACAGGTGCAGAATGTTGAATGAGGTACCTGTCACATTTTCCTCGCGGTGCGGAGGCATATAATTCAGGCGATGCCAGTGGGTGAGCTCATTTTTATATCCGGACCGTCGGGCGTGGGTAAATCCACGGTATGCCTGCGGCTAAGTCAGGAATTGCCCGCGGAATTTGCCCTTTCCGCCACTACCCGCCCGCCAAAGGCGCAAGACCAGCATGGCAAACGATACGAATTTGTTGACGAGGGGGAATTTAAGCGTCGAATTGAAAAAAATGAATTTTTAGAATATGCTAACGTGTTCGGAAACTGGTACGGCACGTTACGCCGTCCGGTGGAAGAGGCTTTGGGTTCCGGACGGCTGGTGCTGTTGGAAATTGATGTGCATGGCGGGCGGCAGATAGCTGCGACATTCCCCGATGCACTTGGTGTGTTCATTTTGCCGCCGTCCTTGCCGGAACTGCAACGACGCTTGGAGCGTCGGGGACGCGATGAACCCGATGTCATTCGGCGGCGTCTGGATGAGGCGCAGCGGGAAATGGAATTTGCCCGCAGTTTTGACGGCTACCGCTGTATGGTCGTCAATGAAAATGTGGACCAGACGGTGCGAGATATTACAGCATTTATTCGCGGAGCCCAGTCGGCGAGGATGTCGCATGGCGGGACGAACTCCGCCAAACAATAAATTGGAGCCACTGTTATGATTGAAGCTATTAAGAGTGATGAAATTGTCCATAAACTGGGCGGCCGTTTTAAGCTCTGCGCTTTAGTGCAGCATCGCTGGCGCGAAATTATTGGTGGTGCCAGGCCCTTGGTGGAACGCAATGGGCGGCCCGTGCTGGAAGTTATTCTGGACGAAATTCTCCAAGGCAAAATTCAGATTGACTATGACAAAAGCAACGTCACCCCGCCCAATAAAGCTTTGGGCCGGGAGTAAACAGCCCCATTCGGTCTCGGCCAAACTCCATTAGGTGGTTCTCATGGCGCATGGCGGTCAAATACTAGTTTGCGTCACTGGCGGTATCGCGGCCTATAAAATAGCAGGTCTCGCCAGCACGCTGACTCAGGCCGGCCTTCGCGTTGACGTCGCCATGACGGCGGCGGCTGCAAAGTTTGTCGGCCCCGCCACTTTTGAGGCCCTCACCGGCCGCAAAGTCTATCTTGATATCTGGGATCATCCCACCGATGCTGCTCAACCCCGGCACATTCAATTACCTTCCGAGGCGGACGTTATCTTAGTGGCACCCGCCACGGCGGATGCATTGGCCAAGTTAGTCAACGGCTTGGCGGATGACCTGGTCAGCGCGCTGCTTTTGGCGGCCCCAATCAAAAAACTGCTGATGGCACCAGCCATGAATGAGGGAATGTGGGTTCATCCTGCCACACAAAATAATGTCCGGCAACTCCGTGAGTGGGGGGTAGAAATGATTGGCCCGGAAAGCGGCTGGCAGGCATGCCGAACGGTAGGTCAGGGGCGCATGAGCGAGCCTGATGCAATCATGGCCGCTGTGCAGCGCAGATTAGCCGGCGGAACGCAATAGCGCCCGGATATTTAATATCCTGTTCATCGCCGGGTGCGTCGCTGCGTCAGCGGGAGCAACAATCCCCGTTCCGCCTCCCCGGTAGTCGGCAATTGAAAAACACCGGCAGTACCGTTGTTAAGTGCGTGGTTACGAATCGGTGATACCAGCGCGCAACCTGCGCCAGCGCGATATCAGACGTCTGCCCTTAATGCCGCCGGACAGCGTGGCCTCAAGGCGGCGGACAGCTTGCCTCAATTGCCGGGGCGAGATCACGGTGATACCCGCTGATTCAGACTTGAGAACGCCCGGTCGGCGGCGGCCTTGGCCTCGCCCAGCGTCGGTGCCACATGGATCATGTGTCCCATCTTCCGCCCGGGCCGCGGGCTTTTACCGTATAGATGCACACTGGCAGTCGTTTCCGACAGCACATTGTCCAGTGGCGGCTCCCCGTGAAGCCACAGGTCGCCCAATAAATTAGTCATAACACCGGGTGTGATTAAACTAACCGGTACCAGCGGCAGACCCATCATCGCACACACATGCATCTCAAATTGTGATCGGGAGGCGGTACGCATGGTTACATGCCCTGAATTATGTGGCCTTGCCGCCAATTCGTTAATCCATACCCGGCCATCCGCTAATACAAACATCTCCACCGTCAGCAGGCCCACAAGCCCCAGTGCATCGGCAGTCTCCACCGCCAGTTCCTGTGCGGTGCGGATAACGTCCAGCGGTTGCGGCGCCGGTATCTGCGTTTGAAATAGTATTCCATTGCGATGCTCGTTTTGCAGCACCGGGAACACGCATTTGTCGCCGCGCTGATTTCGGGCTGTTATCACCGATATCTCTGCGATAAAGTCCACCGCCGATTCCACCACGACTGCCACCTGCCCCAGCGATCGCCATGCCGATTGAATCTGATCGGCCGAGTTGAGCCATATCTGACCGCGTCCGTCGTAACCGCCCCGAGCTGTCTTGGCAACCACCTTTTCACTTGATTTCAGCATGTCGGCAATCACGATCTGGAAATCGTCCAGCGTCTCGGCCAGGCGAAATGGCCCGACCGCCAGACCATGCTCCGCAAGAAATGTCTTTTCCAGACGCCGATCCTGTACGATCCGCTGCACCTCAACGCCCGGCGAAATAACGCCATGAAAATTATTCTGACTCAGGGCCGCCGGATCGATGCTTTCCGCTTCAACCGTAATAGCGGCGGCCCCCTCACTTACCGACCGGACCAGCAGTGGGTCGCTCGGGTCTCCCTTAATATGCCGATCCGCCCAGCGTGCCGCGGGATCATTGCTATCCGGCGAAATGCAGATGGCAAAGTACCCCATTCTTTTGGCCGCTTCGCAAAGCATCGCCCCAAGTTGCCCGCCGCCAAGAATACAGATCGATGGCTGCTCTTGGGACGAAGGATTGATTAAATGTGCGTTGTTACGTTCAGCCGTCAATGTGTGCGTTCTCCAAAACCGATTGCGTGTTGGCATCGCGCCATCGGGCATACCGGGCCGCGAGGTCGGCGTCGTTGATCGCCAGTATCGAAACTGCCAGCAGGCCGGCATTTTTTGCACCTGCATCGCCAATAGCTAACGTGCCTACTGGCACGCCGCCCGGCATTTGCACGATAGACAGCAATGAATCTATGCCCATCAGCGCCCGGCTTTGAATCGGCACACCCAGTACCGGCAAAGTGGTGGCCGCAGCCACCATTCCGGGTAGATGGGCCGCCCCGCCAGCGCCGGCTATGATGATTTTAATGCCCCGGTCTTTTGCCCCACTGGCATATTCGATCATTGCATGCGGCGTCCGGTGCGCCGAAACCACCCGCATGTCATACGCGACAGAAAACTGTTTTAGCATGTCGGCTGCGTGCTGCATCGTGGGCAAATCAGACCGACTACCCATGATAATACCTACCAGCGGATTGGTTGCCATCAAACGCTCCTGAAACCTGTTTTCACGATACTGCAAAAAACGGTGTGGCGAAAGGGACAGGCGTTGCCCTTCAGGCGGCATCAGGGCGGGTAAGCGTTATGATCGTTGCGGCATCCGAGTTCTTCGACCGGCGTACCCTGGGCATTAAACGACAGCCCAATGCGAATATCGCAGCAACTCACTTCAATCGGCTGGGCAGGATTTTGTGCAAAGGGGCCATCTCTGTGCCGTACGGATTTCGAGCCTGGCTGACATCATTCATCCCCGTGCGGATTCTGCGGTGGGCGGGTATCCGGGTTGGGGGGTGAATTGGACCGTGTGCGTCGGGCCGGTTTAGCGGGTTCGGATGGACGCTCTACACTGCACATCGTTTCCATGGCCATGATCTGATCACGCAGAGCGGCTGCCTCTTCAAAATTTTCACTCTGCAGAGCCTTGTTGAGCAACTGCTGGAGCTCCTCGCGCGGGTCGGTCGGAAGCTGGCGCTTGATATCCTGAATCAGGTGCATCAGTATGCGGGCCTCGGCCGAGAATTTAATGTCGACCGGTTGGTGCGACTCACGCGAGATGCACTGTTCGATTTGTTTCAGCGCCCCGCGTAAAAACGCCAGTGCCGAACCCATATATCCTTGTTTCAGCGCCGCACAGGCCCTTGCCCGCCCCTGCATCATCAGCACATGCGGGCGGTGATGTTCCAATGCGTGACGATCATGCGGGTTGCGCGCCGATGTGCGACAAAGATCGAGTATGTCCAAGTTATGCTGGGTATCTCGAATGACAGCCCGATAGTTCCCCAGCACAAAAAATGATACATATCGATGGTAGTACATGCCAGATTCTTCCCGCAGCGCCCGAACATCCGCATGGGAAATCTGGAACGGTGCCGCCGATTCATGTTTTCGCTCGAAGGCACGCTTGCGGCGGAGTTGGTAGTCGAGTTCGCTCACGCAGTTATGGGGCTTCTTTCCATCGGGGCGACCGGTGGTTTCCATCTGCAGTAATCCAAGGTCGAGGCGGAGTTGAATCTTTCGTCGTCCGTCATCACCACGTATCTGGCGGACATTCACCTCGCCAGGCTGATAACTCCAACCCGTCAGAGCCGCAGAAATATCGACTCCGCTGGAATTCGTAGAGTTTTCAGTGTGTCGTCGCATGGCACAATCCTCCCGACCTTTCAGAACAAACAGATCATCGAGGTACGCTAAGAGGATTATAGTCGATGGATGGTAAGTTGCATCTGGAACTTGAATAAATTTTGCCAATTTAAAAATTATCTGCCTCAGGCTGGCGGTCAATCTATGCAACCTCGAAAATTATCGGCCGGTTTGACGCAGGAAAATCCGCCGCTCATCGTTTATAACCATGGAACGTTGGAAGGTTGTGAAACTCAAGGAGGAGCCATCAGTATTCAATACGGTAATCTTTCCCCGTTGGCACCAATCGAACTGGCCGGGCGCATCGACCACACCTTGCTCAAAGCGGAAGCGAGGGCGGAGGACATACGTCAGTTGGCGGTTCAGGCTTTTGAATATCGGTTCGCTGCGGTTTGTGTTAATCCCCGCTGGGTGCGTCTGGCGTCTGACACGCTTGCCGAACTTGCCGCCCAACATCACCGACCAGTCGAAGAATTACCGAATGTCGCGGGCTGCGTCGGTTTTCCTCTTGGAGCCAACCGCACTACCGTGAAGGCGGTGGAGGCATCAAGTTGCGTTAAAGATGGCTGCAACGAAATTGATATGGTCATATTTCTGCCCCTGCTGCTTGACGGCCATATTGCCGATGCCCGCGAGGAAGTGATGGAGGTCGTACGCTCGGCGCGAAGCGTATGGAGCCAAACGGTCGTCAAGGTGATATTGGAAACCGCTTTATTAAGCGAGCAGCAAATTGCCATGGGCTGTGAGGCGGCCATCAGTGGCGGTGCCGATTTTGTTAAAACCAGCACAGGCTTTCATCCCGCCGGAGGTGCGACGGTCGAGGCAGTGCGGCTGTTAAAGAAGCACGCCGGCCCGCTGAAAGTCAAAGCCTCGGGTTCAATCCGCACGGTTGCGGATGCCGTCAAAATGCTCGACGCCGGCGCGGACCGGCTCGGCTGCTCGGCAAGTGTGGATATTTTGCGTCAGGCCGGCATGGTTAAACCTCACGAATAGTTGGTAGTAAGAAGGATTGACATAGCATGGCGAAAATACTGGTCACCGGAGCCGCCGGATTTATTGGATCGAGATTAAGCCTCAAACTGTTGCAGCGTGGCGATGAGATCGTCGGCATGGATAATCTTAATGATTACTATGCCGTTGAGCACAAGCGGCGCAATTTACACGCACTTGAGCAGCATTCACGATTCAGCTTTGCAGCCTGCGATTTTTGCGATGCCCCGGCCGTGAATCGGTTATTTGATGATCATCAATTTTCGGCAGTGGCCCACATAGGCGCAATGGCGTCGGTTCGCTACAGCGTAAAAAATCCGTCGCTGTATTCCACCGTAAATGTGCATGGGTCGGTAAATCTGTTTGAAGCCGCCCGCCGACAAGGCCCAGTTCATATGCTGCTGGCTTCCACCGGCTCAGTTTATGGACAATCAACGCCCGTGCCATTTTCAGAGTCCGCACCGGCTGATCGCCCGCTTGCCGCATATCCGGCAAGTAAGCGTGCGATGGAGATTTTTGGCCATTCCTACAGTCACATTTTTTCCATGCCGGTAACGGTGCTGCGGTTTTTTAATGTGTACGGCCCGCATGGACGGCCTGATATGATGCCGTGGCAGTGGACATTGGACATCCTGGCCGGCAGAGAATTGACGCTTTTTGACGGCGGCAAACTCAAACGTGACTGGACGTTCATAGATGACATCATCGATGGTTTTCTCGCAGCGCTCGATACACCAAAGGGGTACCGGATATTTAATTTGGGTTGCGGCAATCCGGTGGAAAATACCGAGTTCGTCAAGACACTGGAAAAAATACTTGGTAAGTCCGCACGGATTCATCCCGTGCCAGCGCCGGCGTCGGAACCCAAAATTACCTACGCGGATATTTCGCTGGCGCGGCGCGAATTGGGATATGAACCCAAGGTGCACGTGCACGAAGGATTGCAGCGTTTTATCGTCTGGCTGAAGGAAAACCGCCTCATTTGATTTAATATCATGGAGACTTAACAATAATGACGACCGATTCAGCAACGCGTATCTGGCTGGTGCGTCACGGCCAGACCGACTGGAACAGGCAGCGAAGAATCCAAGGACATACCCCCACCGAGCTTAATGCGGTGGGGTACGCGCAGGCCAAATTTTTGGCGGACTGGCTCGCGCAAACGCGCCGCAATACGCCGTTTGCGGCGGTTTACGCAAGCGATCTTCCGCGTGCCAGCCAGACCGCCCATGTAATTGGTGAACAGTTGGGGATTGCGGTATCCACCACGCCAGAATTGCGCGAGCGCGATCTGGGCGAATTTGAGGGTAAAACGTGGGAGGAAGTTCGAACTGCCCGAACCGCCAACGGTAGTCGGTTGGTGGAGTATGGTGATTTGGCGGACTGGACGGGTGTGCCAGGGGTGGAAAGCGATGAACACCTTTGGCAAAGAGTTTCGGCAATACTCGAGAAGATGGCAAAACAGCATGCGGGTGCCGACGTGCTGGCCGTTTCACATGGCGGCGTGATGAAACATGTAATCTGGCACATCCTGGGCTTACCGACGGGAACGCCGAGGCGTTTTCCACTTACGAACGGCCTGATTGTGATCGTTGAGCCGCGTAAAGATGGCTGGTATCTGACGGGGCTGTTTGATGCTGGCGTGCTTTCGGGCAAGGTGGCGGAAGACACCGCGAGTACGCCGTCTGTGTAGGGGGGATGAATGGACCTCTCCATGCGGCCAATGACGGAAACGCTGCCGCACCACGGTTGCTAAATATTTCTGCCCACCAGGATATAAATCAGGCTGCCCAGCAATGGAAAAAACAGGATAATCAGCGCCCATACCACCTTCCAACCGGCATCTTTCGGTTTGGTCGCTACACTGATGAGGCAGGCAATCTGAATCAGCAGAACGATAAATCCGAAGATCATCAGGGGCAGAAAAAAAATCATATGAAGCATAGAGTCACCATCCTTCCGGAATAGACGTATAGGCGGGCAGAGCAGACGATTGGATACGGCCGTGCGATTTCGGCATCGCCGGAGTGACCGCTGAATCAGGAATTCTTACCAAGCAGGATGTACACGATCGAGCCGATCACCGGAAATATCAGGATGACGACAACCCACAATACCTTCCAGCCGGTCGATTTCGCCTTGCCAATAATATCGATGATGCAGTAGATAAATAATATTAGTTCGGCAATGGATATGAGAAGCCACAAAAGTCCCATGGCGTGTACTCCCTGTAAAAAAGACTCCGGCAGGGGCGAAACAACAGGTTGCCCACACTCCACAATCACAGTGATTGTAACCTGCGCACAGGTGAACACCACCGTAAAAGATGCCGGCGCGTCAAAGCGCATAAAGATATTCTCTGACGAGTCTATGCCGGACTCTCGCATGGCCGGCCGGAGTGTTCTAAACCTGTCGCTTCGCCATCGCAACGTCATGAGGGAAGTTAAAACGGCGCGAGTGGGCTTTTTCTTGAATCGGAAAAACCAAACGCCGTTGTTAACTGCCGATAGATTGCATTAAGATTCGTCTGTGAAGAAAAAGTCGCTACGACATAAACTGAGTATTTTTGGCCAACCGCCGGCACCTTGGTACGAAAAGGGACTGTATTTTAATTGCACGCAGTGCGGCAATTGCTGCTCCGGAGGGCCGGGTTATGTCTGGGTGTCGGATCATGACATTCTGCAGATCAGCCAGTTTTTGGGACTGGACATCGAAACGTTTGCCCGAAAATATTTGCGGCAGTTGCCCGGTGGTATCAGCCTGACCGAACATGCCAATTTTGACTGTATTTTTTTAGAGCGTGCCGACGGAAAAGCCAAATGCAGTATTTATGCGGTGCGCCCCACACAATGCCGCACGTGGCCATTCTGGAAGCAAAATATCCAAAGCGAGCAAAGCTGGGCAAACGCCGCCGTCCGCTGCCCGGGCATGCGTAGCACGAACGGACCACACTATCCAATGGAGCACATAGAGCGCTGCGCCAATGATCCGGAATCGCCTTGATTCAGTGTTCTCGCAACTGAACGAAGTTCAACAGCAATCGGGTTTGGCTCACGGCGTGCCTGCCGGTGCAGGTGCCGGCTGCTGTTGTGCAGGGTTTTGAGGTGTCGTCGCCGGCACTGCCTCCCGAAAAGTCAAAGCGCTTATTACAAACACCGTCATCAGCTTTCCAACCAGGGGATTGGATAACTGCGTCATAAAAGCACCGGACTGCGGGGTCAATAAGTCGCCTTCGGGCAGCGATGAATGGATAGCCAGTTGCCAGTTGTGCCGGGTATACCACTGGGCGCTGTTGGAAAATTGCATATATTTTTGCAGCAGGCTGAGTTTCGGCATATTGCTGGCACGGAAGATGCCCGATGCCTTCGGGTACGCCGCATCAAGCATCGGAAAAATCTTAATCAGCCAAAGGTACGACTCGGGAATCAACTTACGGGAATCCACCCAGGAGATGTCGTGTAAGCCATGATCTGCCGCCAGCTTTTTGTAGACGGCGGAGAAGATGGGATTATCCATGATACTTGCATTCGGGGTTTTAAGTTGCGATTTGATTACACCAACGGATGAACCGATGAGTAAACGTTTGCCGGTAATGCACCATACAAACCCACTGCCGCGAATGCTGTAGATGGTATCCTTACCTGCGGAGGTGGTTGTCAGCGTAATGGGCTGTGCGTTGGGGTTTTTCTGCTGCCGCGCAGCGTTAATAGCCATGAGCGCTAATGGCGCGATAGACTGAAGTGAATTGGATACCTTATTCGGGTGGCGCAGGACGCTTTCAGTCACTGTTGCATAAGATCCCGCCGAAGTCGGGATACTGAAGTCCACCCAACGCCCGCCGAGTGCATCAATCACATCGCGACGCAGACTGATTCCTGCCAATGTGCCAGCCTGTGTCACGCCCTGTTTGATCTTCGCAGCAAACCCGGCTCGCTTTCCAACATTGATAAGTGATTTATAAATGGCAGCAAGATCAAAATGATAAGTTGCCACACTCGCGGCATTTTCAGGCACCAGTGAGAGCATTTGTTTGAGGCCTGCGACACCGTTATGGCCACCTTTTACCATGGCTGCGTCCATATGGTAGGCGTAGTTCTTCCCCACAAAGCCACCGCCGCCGGCAATGGCTGTGTAATTATTCAGGCCAATACCTTTGTAAACGTTTCGCATCATGGGCATTAAACCGTCAAACTTGGCAGGGTAGTGGGCATTTAATAAATCAGCGCTGAGTTCTGGCATATCCACATACCACGCATTGGCCGACACGTCGCCCAGCCCCGCCGCCATCGATTGGTATTGTGGATTGGTCGCCAAGTCTTTGCCGCCCGCATCTTTTTTAAGCAGTTGCATTTCATTGGGCGTCGGTTGGATAATATCGTACACCAATCCACCCACATGGCCGCGTTTCTCATTGGGGACAAGTTTACCATTCCAACTGATCTGTTTTAATACCTGTTTCCAATGACTGCCGGCATTAATTACAATACCCAAATTACCGTCCGGGTTGCCGTCTTTTACACCCTTGAAACTCGTGAGGTAAAGTGCCATAGGATAGCCAAAAACAAATGAAGAATTCGCCGCCGTGTCGCCAGCGGTTTTAGGGGTTTCAATTTTTTTGAGAAGCTTTTGCAAGCGCGGACTTTCGCTGATTAATTTCTGCGCATTGGAACCCTGATAGCCCGGCCACTGCGGCAATTTACCGGCCAATCCTACAAACAGGATGGCATTTTGGGGAACGTACTGAATCATGGGGGCGGCGGCAAAAACTGCACCGCTGGTCGCGGCTATGCACGCCGCCGAAATCGTTAATACCTGGGCCATGCAATTTATCCGTTTTTGTCTCACCACGAGGCTCCTAAAAATGTGTCCTTCGGCCGACCAAGCGATCTATTGGCGCTGCACCCGAGGTACAGATGATCATGCCGCTGGTGGGGAGTATAACCCGATAATCGGGTAATTGTCACAACGGAAATGGCAACAAGCGGCTGATTCGCCCACCTGCAGACAATCAAGGTGGTAGCGATCAACCGCCCTCGTCCCCGCTTCCTGATGCCCGCCAAAATCCATGCTGCTACAGTCCCCGTCATTACCCGGACAGGCCCCATGCCCCCGATACAGTCTACTAACACGAGCATGATTCGCCTCATTTGTCATCATGTTTGCTTTTATGTGACCAGTTATTGATAATTCCACGGCATTATTGCCTTTATATGCGGCATACTTAATTGAATAGCCGCAATATTGAGCATTAACGTGAATAGATGTTTAATTATGCAGCGTTGCTGAGGCAGGCTGGAGGAAAATTGGCGATGTTTTTGAGGCTTTTGCCCACTGATTTTATGCGTTCACGGCGAAGGCTCTCGTTTGGCCGTTTAAGCACACTGACGCTTCTGCTGTTGTTTGTCGCCGTTTGCATGGCGACGGGTGGACCGTGCGTAGCCGCGTCGCTGCCGCATGCCAAGTTGCCGGTGGTCAAAATAGACACCGGCAGCACCGCATGGATGATGGCATCGACCGCGCTGGTAATGTTTATGATCCCCGGTCTGGCGCTCTTTTATGCAGGTATGGTGCGTAAAAAAAATGTGCTCGCCACCATGATGCACTCCTACTCCGCCCTTGTGCTGATAATTTTGCAATGGATTCTGTTTGGATACATGCTGGGGTTTGGGAAGGACCACGGGGGAATTATTGGATGGAATCCCGCGGATATTTTGTTGCTGGGCGTTGGCCCGCACCACGCGGTACCCCAAAGTGGCCATTACATTCCAGAAACCGTCTTCTGTATGTTTCAAGCAATGTTTGCCATGATTACTCCCGCCGTCATCGCGGGGTCAATCGTGGAACGAATGAAATTCAGTTCATTCATTCTTTTCGTTCTGCTCTGGACGACATTCATCTACGACCCGCTGGTTCACTGGGTGTGGGGCGGCGGATGGCTGGATCAACTCCATGTGGCAGATTTTGCCGGTGGAACCGTGGTGGAGATTGCATCGGGTGTCGGCGGTTTGATGCTGTCGTTACTCATCGGCCGGCGAAAAGGCTACCCCCATCATGTGTTGCAGCCAAGTTCGCTGGCGTTAACACTGCTGGGAGCCGGGATACTCTGGTTCGGCTGGTACGGTTTCAACGCAGGCTCAGCGGGGGCGGCGGACGGCCTGGCGGGGATCGCCTTTCTAAACACCACGGTGGCGGCAGCCGCAGCCGGCTTTGCGTGGAACATGGCGGAATATGTCCACCACCGGCGCATGAGCACCTTGGGTCTGGCCTCGGGAATTGTGGCGGGTTTGGTGGCCATCACACCGGCCTGCGGGTTTGTAGCCATCTGGGCATCTCCGATCATCGGCATTCTGGCTGGAGGGGCATGCTATCTGGCGGTACAGGTTAAAGCCAGATTGGGCTACGACGATTCACTCGATGCATTTGGCGTCCACGGCGTGGGAGGCTTTCTGGGCATGCTGCTCACCGGGCTTTTTGCGGTGGCGGCCGTCAATGGCGTGCGGGGACTGATACAGGGCAATTGTCATCAATTTTTAATACAGTTGCTGGCGGCGGTAAGCACGGTCGCCTTCGTGGCGGTCGGCACCCTGGTTATTGGTTGGATTGTCAAGGTAACAATTGGCCTGCGGGTACCCGAGGTGGTGGAGGTCGAAGGACTGGACTTGGGTATCCACGGTGAGGCGGCCTGGGATATTGGCGCACTGCCCGAAGCCGCCATTGTCTCACCCGCCGATTCCTGATCCGGGTGCAGGCCGGGTCGGCGTTGGTATGGGCGTGATGGTTTATATATTGTCCGAATAAAAATCGGATTTAATACAGGAGATGCCATATGAAATTAATTGTCGCGATTATACAACCCTTTCGGCTGGAAGCGGTGAAGCAGGCCCTTTCAGCGGTTGAAGTGTTTCGCCTGACGGTAAGCGATGTGCAGGGATATGGGCGTCAGAAAGGGCATACGGAATATTTTCGCGGTCAGGCCATGCACGTAAATTTGATCCGCAAGGTTCGACTGGAAATTGCAGTCAACGAAGCATTTGTTCAACCCACCATTGAGGCGATTAAAGCCGGTGCACGCAGCGGGCCGGGGGGCAAAGGACAGGTTGGCGACGGCAAGATATTTGTTCTGCCATTAGAAAATGTAATCCGTATCAGCAACGGCGACGAAGGCGGCAACGCGATTTAACCTTGCCCCTGCGCATGGGCACCGGGTGATTCTGATGGGGTTGGCATCCGGCTGTTACCCCTTTTTGAACCGCGACAGGATGCGGTCGATTCGGTTGGTAATGCGGGCTTTGACCTTGTCGGAGAGATTTTGCTCGATGGCTTGGGCGAACCGGCGCGTATATTTCATCTGCTTTTGCTCAAGTTCATTGTAAAACTTATTGCCCTCGCGGTAGATTTTTCGGGCCATTTGCTGCCGGGCCGGATTGGTTACCGGGTCACCGGGCATCTTGAGAAATACGGCCAGATCGTGCTCGATTTTTTTCAGCAGGTGCGGATGGACAAGCCCCTCGTGTTCCTGCGTCAGCAACAAGGCCCGGCTGGTATCAAAATTGGTCGCCGCACTTTTCGCCTCTGCCAACGAGGCGGTACTTGCCCCGCAACTTATCAGCCAAAACCGGACGGCCTGCGAGCCTCGCAAAGAAGCAAACGTCAGCGCCTGCTGCACAGGATCGCTGATGCTCAGTACCGAATTAAGCCATTTCGGGTGTCGACGCCGCCAATCGCCGTTGCCGCGTGGCGGCAACTCCACAACCATAAGACTGATCTTTGGGTCCTCGGGATGTTTAACCAATTGAATTCGGTCATCTTTACCCGCAAATTCATATATGAGCCGGGGCTTTGGGGCTGCGGCTGCTTGCGCTCCTCGCCGGAATCGCTGCCACCGCTGAAAGCGCGACGCGGTGCGCGTGTACTGGTAATATGCCACCACACGATTGGGTGGCGGACCGAAAAAGTCGCCAATGTGCAGGGCCAGCCACACCACGGCCGCCAAGAAGACAACGCCTGCCACGGATAATTTGATAAACCGGGGGTCTTTAAGCATTTCCTTGTTCATTTTGCCAACCTCACTAGTTCACCACCCCGCAGATTTCGGCTCTCCGCCACCCATCGCAAACCCAGACGATTACCTCAGGTGACCCCCTACGCGTCTTCGGGCATAAACGCTCTACTCGCCGGTTCCTTGCATTCATCCGCTTGGCTGCCGCCGAAGCCGGGCCATCGCCCCCCCGGATCGCCACATCATGCCCAATGCCATCGGGCGCATTTCCGCCAACCTTGCGAGGTACACCTCCGCGACTTCACCGGTTATAGTCTAACACGCGGGAAAAGTCTGGAGGTCGCAGGAATCAGCAATTTAGTCGACAGCATACCACACAAGCCGCCGGCCCTTTGGTTGGATGAAGCTCATTTGGAAAGCGCCACTGTCGCTGTCGCAAGCAAGTATATTCCCGGCCCTGTGTTGTCGGGACGGGAGCCGCCATTCAGGCCAACGCTGCTGCTTGAAATGCTCGCGCAGACGGCCGCCTGCTACGCCGCCAGCCGGACGCGGCACTTCGTCGATACCACCGGCCGTCTGCGGTTGGCACAGATGCGTGATGTTGAATTCCACCCATTGCCACCCCCTCCGTTCACGGTTGAACTTAGAGTCGAGCACGTCATGGATTTCGATGGAAAAACGCTTTGCTCCGGTTCGGCAAAAATTAACAATCAAACGGTATGCATTGGCAAATTGTATCTTTCTCATGGAAGGCCGAATGTCTGATATTGAACCTAAGTTGATCGAACTGCTGCATAAAAATCTGCGGCTTAAATTGCCGATTTCCAGTATCAACGCCAGTACGCCCATTTTTGGTAAAAGCGGGCTGGGGCTTGATTCCGTTGATGCCCTTGAAATCGCCGTGCTTCTGGATAAGCATTTTACCGTGCGTCTGGATGAAAAAGATCCCGCCTCGCGATCCGCCCTTACAACCATCGGCTCATTGGCGGATTACATCAAAATAAAGACGGGGCTAGCGTGAGTGGCGGGCCGGTCAATTGGGTGCCCCTTTCAGGGGCGGTGCTTTCCAACCTGAGGCGCGACACGTCGTCCGGCAGTTACGGTGCCCGAGCGCATTTTCCTTCCACCGCCGCGGTCTTTCAGGGGCACTTTCCAGGCGATGCGATTGCCCCGGGCTATTGCCTGCTGAATTTAATTTTGGACACGTTAATGGCCGGCGGCCACGCGCTGGAGTTTAAAACCATCGATTGGGCCAAATTTTATCATCCCGTGTTACCCGGCGACGTGCTGGATGTTGATATCCATATCCAACCCCATGCCGCCGGCGGGTTTGCCTGTGAAGCGACGTTGCGCCTGCGCGATCAATTAATTTTAGATTTTTCCGGATCGCTGGCTGAAAGCCAAAACGGATAGAAATTAAACCATTGATTGGGGTATGAGCGCGCTGCGGCGGACAACGCCGCTGCAAATTCCCGCGCCGCCTTTTCAATCATGGCTGGCTTATCGTCGATGTCTTGACATCCGTAGCTTCGCGGTTCGCTTACGTGCAATTCATAAGCGCAATGTCCAGTACGGAAGGCAAAGGCAAAAACAACCGTTGCACCGGTGGCAACGGCCGCCATGAAAGGGCCATGCGGAAGCTGCGCCGGCTGACCAAGTACATCCGCACCGATGCTTTTGCCCGAGACCTTACGGTCAGCCCGCATCCCGACCACGTCACCGGCCATCAGTGCTTTCGCAATTTGAATTCCGGCCGAAATCGGGTCCATGGAATTGATAATGCCGAATGGCTGGAGGCCCTGCCAGTTTTCAGACCGAAATTGCTCGGTTGCATCGGACATATCCTGATACATGACAAAATAGGCCTTGCGATTGTGCAAAAGTTGCGAAAGGCGTGGCGCTACCACCTCGATCGTCCCCACATGGGCGGTAATAATCAGCAAACCACCCGGTGATTCGGCCGCGCGATAAAGTGCATCTTTGTCGGGGCAGGTGAGGGAAAATCTTTCGCCATGGCCGGTCAATACGATGCTGGAGTCAATTAAAGACATCGCGTATTCATAAAAGTGCCGATGTGACCGCCACCTCAGGGCGAGTGACGAAATGTCCGGGTCGATACGGCGTAGATAATCGTAACTGCTGGCGCGGGCGCTTCGGGCAAATGCCCAAAAACCCCACGTGACAAACCAGGCAATAAAATAGGCCAACGGAAGGCATCCAATAGCCACCGCTTGCATAAAAGCGTTGGCCCGTCGGCCGAAATAATGCCGCATTCTTGGCACCGACGGGGATAAACGGTCCTGATTTTCTGATGGCCTTTTCTGCGTCGCCAGCAAATCTGGCGAGTCCGATTTGGAATTGGCATCCACTACATGGTTCTCCCGATTACACCGCTGCGCTCTGGTGAAGTTTACCGTCTTTGCCCCAAACATCGCGCGAGATAAAAAAAGACCAGCCTCAATATCCGCTGAATCTAATAGCCGGGCAGAGCCATCGATAATCCTACCGCCACGGAAGTGTGACAGAGCACCCGCCTCTGCTTTATAATCAGGGCATTGACAGGTCGGAAGGAAATAGATGTCTGACGCTATGGTGCAAATGCAAACGCTCGATTACCGGGCAATCCTCCAAAACACGACGCTGCGCACGGATGCTTTCCTGCGTAATTTTATCGCTTCGCGCCAGGGTGTGCCTGCCCTGCTGAAAGAATCGATCGAATACAGCTTGTTTGGCCCTGGCAAGCGTGTTAGGCCGGCGCTGGCAATTCTATGTGCCCAAGCGGTGGACGGTACCATTGATGAAGCACTGCCAGCGGCGGCAGCGCTGGAACTCATCCATTGCTTTTCGCTGGTGCATGACGACCTGCCCGCCATGGATAATGACGACCTGCGGCGCGGCCGTCCCACCAACCACAAAGTTTATGGGGACGCGGTGGCGATTCTGGCCGGCGATGCAATGAATACCATGGCCTTTGAACTTCTAGCCGAGTGCGTCGCCGATCCGTCAATGGCTGTGAAGCTTTCTCTCGAACTTTCGCGTGCAACCGGGCCAGCCGGAATGATTGGCGGCCAGATATTAGATACCTGCTACCCCCAACTGAAGCATGTGGACTCGCAAGCCGCCGATTTGGAAAGCCTGCAGCGGATTCATCGCTTGAAGACCGGTGCCCTCATCCGCGCGGCTTGCCGAATGGGCGGCATAGCGGCCCGCGCCAGCGCCGATCAGTTGCAAATTCTTGATGATCTGGGACAGGCGGTGGGATTGGTGTTTCAGATTGTGGACGACTTGCTGGATGTGACCAGCTCAGACGCCCATCTGGGCAAGAAGACCGGCAAAGATGCCGACATCGGTAAACTCACCTATCCGGTACTGCTGGGCGTGGAACAAACCAGGGCAGAACTGACTCGTCAGCAAAAATTAGCCGAACATGCGCTGGCCCAACTCGGCCCGGCCGCGGAGCCACTATCGGTGGTGGTGCATGCCTTAGCCAGTCGCGATAAATAATTCGCCGCCGGTTCCGCTGCTCGTCCTGCATTTTCGTGCCCCTATCCCGATGACCTGCCGACGATATTAATTTTGACCAACGGCGTGGGAACCTCATAGAGGCGGTCGGCGAGGGCGTCGGGCATTGGCTCTGACACGGCGGGCGCTGGCAGGAGCGTCCGTACCATCGCAATTTCATCGCACGACTTATTTTTGGGGCATTTGAGGCAATCACCCCAAACTTTGAGCGGAAGCTGCGATTTATCCACAACTGAAAAGCCGAGGTGCTGAAAAAATTGCTGCTTATAAGTAAGCACAAAAACCCGCTGGATTTTCATCGCCAACGCGTCATCCACTGCAAATTGCACCAATTGCCTTCCAATGCCCCGGCCTGAAAATGATGGGTTAACCGCCAAACTTTTAATTTCAGCCAAATCCGCCCAGACGATTTCCACCGCGCAAACGCCAACCACAACGTCGTCAGGTTGGAGCGTATAAACAAAAAAATCGCGGATGGTTTCATACAGTTCTGCATGCGAGCGAAACAACATCTGGCCGGAACTTGCAAACGAGGCGATGAGGTCCGCAATTTTAGGAACATCCGAAACCATGGCTCGACGTATCATCTTTGCCGTAATACCTTTCAATGGTGCGGTCACCGCCGCGCATAACAAGCATATGATCATAGCGGACACTCGCAAAAAAGATTAAATCCGCCTACCATAATTGCATGCTGGCAAAGCGAATTATTCCGTGTTTGGATGTAGACGGCGGGCGGGTGGTCAAGGGCGTGCGGTTTTTTGATCATGTCGACGCTGGCGACCCGGTGGAGCAAGCGAAATTTTATGACCAGTCCGGTGCCGACGAACTGGTATTTTACGACATTACCGCCAGTCACGAAGGGCGAAAAATTATGGCGGATGTGGTGCGTCGCGTGGCGGAAACGGTATTCATGCCGATCACCGTTGGCGGCGGCATCCGCGAGCTTGCAGACGCGACAGCATTGATTCAGGCGGGCGCGGAAAAGGTGAGTATTAACTCCAGCGCCGTTCGGCGACCGGACTTAATATCAGAAATATCCCGCAAATTCGGACGCTGCGCAACCGTACTGGGGCTTGATGCCAATCGGGTGCGGCAACCGGACGGTGCGGAAAAATGGGAAGTATTTGTCAATGGCGGGCGGGTGGGCACGGGGCGGGAGGTATTACCCTGGGTGCGGGAGGCGGAGTCGCGCGGAGCCGGCGAAATTGTGCTCAATGTAATGAACGCCGACGGCACGCTGGAGGGGTATGATTTGGAAATGACGCGGGCCGTCAGTGAGGCTGTAAAAATTCCCGTGGTGGCCAGCGGTGGTGCCGGTAAGCCTGAGCATTTGCTCCAAGTGCTTACCGAGGGCAAAGCGGATGCGGCGCTGGCGGCGTCGATCTTTCATTTTCGCACCTGCCTGATACCTGATCTAAAGCATTATCTGCGGGAAAATGGGGTGGCCATTCGGCCGGTTTAGCATTGGCACGGCTGGGCCAAGCGCTCGTCCGGGCAAACCCGGCATGGCGGTGAATTGCAAAAAGCAATTATGCGCGGGGGGGGGGAATTTGAGGCTGACCCGCGTGCGGGGCGAGCGATTCCAACGGGTCTGCCGGTGCCTATGGGGGGGGGAAATCCGTCGAGGCGTTGCCCTTGCGACAGGCCCCAAAAACATTTTTTTGTGGTGGCCGGAACGCAGATGACCGCGTTATCACGCCAGCGCGCGGGGAAAACACCAATTTTTTGTTTGCAATCAATACATACTTGCGAATAATATATCCATGCGGAGGGACCCGGTCGATCTTAGTCTTGTCCCGGAGCATTGGACATGCGGTTGAAACGATCCTTCGCCCCCTCTCTGGAGAAGACCATTTTTACCGTCGTCGCCGTCTTGGCATGTGCCATCATCGCTTTGGGCCTGCTTGCCGTGCATAAAGATGTGGCGGGTTTAAAAGCGCAGGAGCGCATCTACCATGACCAGACCATTGTGCAAACCTGCATGCAGGTACTTGCAGATTTACAAAATGCGGAAACCGGCCAACGTGGCTATCTAATCACCCGCGAAAAATCATACTTGGCACCCTACGCTATGGGCGTCGGACGGGTGTATACCGACATAGGTCACTTGGCGCGTGATTTGCCCCGGGACCGTGCCGATGTTTCCCTCATCGAGCAGATACGCACGACGACCGCCGCCAAACTCGCTGAACTCCGTGAAACCATCCGCCTGCGCAACGGGAAGGGCTTCAAAGCCGCCGCCTATATCGTCGATGACAATCAAGGCAAAAAAGACATGGATGTATTGCGGCGGGAACTCACCGCCATTCGCGTGAAGTACCAGCACAAATTGGGTACCGAACTGGCACGGGCAAAATTACGGCTCGGATCGACCGAGCGTTTAAACATATTGTTCTCTTTCGCATTGCTGTTGGTGCTTAGCCTTGCCTATTACTTTATACAGCGCAAATTACGCTGGAAGCGTCGTCTCGTGAGGATGATCAATTCTCCGCAGCGGCGTATGCCTGTTACAGGTCTCCCCGACCGCGAACTGCTGATGGATTGGCTGGTTTACCACCTCAACTGGGCGCGACGCGAGGGAGGAAAGGTCACGCTGCTGCTGCTGGACGTGGACGGATTTGATGAGATTAATCGGCGCTACGGGAAACACGCTGGCGATGAGGTGCTGCGTGAAACTGCCCTGCGCCTGCGGACTACCGCCCGCTCGGATGATCTGGTGGTACATCTTGGAGATGACCAATTTGCGGTAGTCATGGCCAATGTCGCCGAGGAAGGCGATATGGCGGAAATGGGCCACCGCATGATTGACACAATGAGTCTGCCGGTGGTTCTCGACCAGGTGACAATATCCGTGGGTATCAGCGTAGGTATCTCGTGTTTTCCGGAGGATGCCAAAAACCGTGAACATTTATTGGACACGGCTAAACATGCGGCAGTAAAAGCGAAAATTGAAGGCCGCCACCGTGTCGCGTTTTATCATGACCGCACGACATCACAAATGTCGACGCAAACGCAATTGCGCAATGATTTTCATCGGGCGCTCGCCGATGGCCAATTCTGCATTTTTTATCAACCCATCCTCGATGCCAAATCCATGCGACTCACCGGTGCTGAAGCACTCGTTCGATGGCGGCATCCAACGCTGGGGATGCTGCCACCGGGAGAGTTTCTGGTTTTGGCGGAACGCACCGGATTTATCCGTCCGTTGGGAGCGTGGATATTGCAGCAGGCATGCATTCAGGCAGAGGCTTGGCGGCAAAATGGGCTGGAACTTCGCGTAAGTGTGAACGTGTCCGCCCAGCAATGTCGCGAAGCCACATTTTTTTCCGAATTGGAAAGTGCCATGACGGGCAGCGGATTGCCACCCGATCTGCTGGAACTGGAGTTGACAGAAGGCGTATTGATGCACGAAGAGGCAGAAAGAGTCATCAGCCGTCTCGGCGGCATGGGTTTATCGGTAGCCATTGATGACTTTGGCACCGGATATGCATCATTGGGTTATTTACAGCGAATCACCGCGCATCGGTTAAAGGTGGATCGGTCATTTGTCCGGGGCATTCCTCAGCCGGCCGCCATCAAACTCCTCAATGCCATTGTCAATATGGCGCACCGGCTGGACCTGGAAGTGACCGCCGAGGGCATTGAAACCATGGAACAGGAAAATTTTCTCCGCGGCAACGGGTGCGATGCGTTACAGGGATTCCGATACAGCCGGGCGGTGGACGTACAGGAATTTGAACACTGGTCCCGCAAATGGGCCGCAAGATCAGTAGTATAAAATAATTAAACTGGCGGCATCCGGTCCTTCGCGATGGCTGCATCGGAGGGCACCTTGAAGATATCACGCACCAGCAGTACCAACACAATGGAAATATAAGGTACATTCACCACCGCCCGCCATGCGAAATCATGGGTGAAGGGATGCTGATGGTCGAGGATTACCAGCGGCAGAAATAAAAAAATCGCCGTCCACGCGCTGGTTGTCCATGCTATACATGAAAGGCCAAGCACAACCCATACTCCCGGCAATTCTTGAACAGGATTTGCCACCGCCGTCAGCATGAAAAATAAAATGGCAGCTCGAATGGCGCTCAGCGGATGCGGCGCGGACGTAAGGGCAACACGCAGCACCCACGTCCAAAGCAAAATCAGCACCAGTGCATAGAAGGTCATTGCCCTCGGGCCTAATCGAACAATCATCGATGGTTCAATAGCGGCGGTCCACCACCATGGGTTTGCACCCGGGATGATATTAGCCCCCCAAAAACACCACATAGTGGCCATGGGCAAAATGGCCGCGATCGCCATAAGCCAAATCGGCCGACGGGGTGGGGGATACGCGGACGGTGGCGTGCCCACCTTTAGAAGCGGAAAAAGCAGCAGCGCGGGAGGAAATATGCCCGCCGCCAGCGACAGGCAGATCAGGCCGCCAAGGTTTTTCCGTTTCAGCCAGAAGATAAAACCTGCCAGCAGTAAATCGAGCAGCAGCGCCGTCCAGATAAGTTCTGGCGATGAGAAAACGGAAATGGCATCGTAAATTGGTACAAAAAGTGTGAGACATGCCCACCATGGACTGCGCTTGGCCGCACGCAAAAATACCAGCGCCAAAATGACTGAACCAATCTGCAGGGCACAAAAGAGATACCATGTAATTTGGCCGGTAGTTAAAGATTTATTAACGGTACCGCAACCCGCGCGCCAGCGCAAAAGCCATATCAGTAGCGCCAGGAATGCGATAATTGCATCGCTGAGCCAGATAGGCAGCTTGATGGCGTCGCGGGGAGTGGTAGTCAGAAGCCACCCCAGAAGAAACAGAAAGCTGAATGTCAGCAGGTAATACCCAATGCCGAGTTTAGTGTCCGAAGCAATGAGGCTTCGGCCGCCGAGATTAAGCCAGATCGATGACGAGGCCAGAACGAGGATTGATAGTATCCACCAAAGGAGACGAGCCATCCGCCGCCATGGTTTGGGTATGGGGTAGCCAGCATTGGGTTTGGCAGGGGGGATAGAGGACATTCGCCTCCATTCAGCCCCGGGCCGCGGTTACGGGCCACGGGGGCAGGCGTCAACCGCGCTTGGGCGTAAGAATCAGGATCATGCGCTTGCCTTCAAGGCGAGGCTCGCGTTCCACCTTGGAAAGTGGTTCCAAGTCGGTGCGGAAGCGATCTAAAATCTGGCGGCCCAAATCCACGTGGTGCATCTCTCGACCGCGGAACATCAGGTTGAATTGCACCTTGTGCCCATCTTCAAGAAATTTTTTGGCCTTATTAAGCGTAGTTACCTGATCGTGTTGATCGATCTTTACGCTACGAATCCGCAACTCTTTAAGCTGCTGGTGCGGTGCCGAGTGCGATTTTTGTTCTTTCTTACGCTGTTTGTATTTCCATTTGCCGTAATCCATGATGCGGCAGACTGGGGGGTCGGCCTGAGGCGATACCTCAACGAGGTCAAGCCCCACCTCGCGTGCCAAGCGTAGTGCCTCAATGGTAGGGACGATACCGGCTTGAGTATTATCTTCGTTAATAAGACGAACTTTGGCGATTCGGATTTGTTCGTTACACCGCAACCCGTGCTGACTAATGGCAAAAGCTCCTAAAAAACCGCTTGCAAACCAACGCTTGCCGTCTGATTATGCACGCCAGACGGTGCGGCGTCAAAGCACAATGTTTTCGTTGGTCCAACGGCGGGAATATTTTTTTACCCTTGTCGAGGATACCAACCAGTGTGAAGATACCAACTCAGGTGCCAGGGCACCAATCCATGGCTGCGCACCGCCAATGGCCCCTGCTGCATAGGCCAGGCCCGTAAGCGGCCGGACTGAATGCTTGCCAGCGACGGCAGCAGGACGATATTTGCTTTTGAGGACACGAATGAAATCTTCAACCCCATCGGAAAATCGGTCGTTTAGCCTGCCCCGAATTGGTCTTTTCGGCATTGGACTCGACGCCTACTGGCCGCAATTTGCAGGACTCAAGGACCGACTGGAGTCATACATCCAGTTGGTGGCCAATCGGCTGGCACGGCCGGACGTGGAACTTGTCAATCTGGGCCTCGTGGACCATCCGCAGCGTGCGATGGAGGCAGGGCATGAATTTCGGCGGGCGGATGTGGACATCATCTTTTTGTATGTAACAACCTACGCCCTGTCCGCCACGGTTTTACCAGTGGTGCGGCGTGCGGGGGTTCCGGTGGTATTGTTGAATCTGTCTCCCGGAGCGGCGCTGGATTACGCCAGGTTCAATGCCTCGCGTGATCGGACCGCGATGACCGGCGAGTGGCTGGCCTGGTGTTCGGCCTGTCCGATGCCGGAAATTGCCAATGTATTTAATCGCTGTGGCATCGCATTTCACCAGATCACCGGCACGCTGGAAAATGATCCGCATGTCTGGACGCAAATTGATCAATGGCTGGACGCCGTAAAAGTGACGCATACGCTGGAGCACAACCGCCTTGGCCTGATGGGGCACTACTACGGCGGCATGCTGGATATCTACAGCGATCTGACTCTGCACGCGGGAACATTTGGCGGACATATTGAAATGCTTGAAGTGGATGAACTCGCCGCACTGCGAGCCGCCATCTCCGATGCCGACATTCAGCAACGGGTACAGCACTTCTACGACGTTTTTGACGTGCAACCCGATTGCCCATCGCACGAATTGGCCCGCGCAGCCCGCACCAGCCTTGCACTGGATCGACTTGTCGATCGGCATGGCCTTGGTTCCATGGCATATTACCACATGGGCACGGGCAGTGCGGAAAATGAAGACGCCATCAGCTCCATTATTCTGGGCAATTCGCTGCTGACGGCCCGGGGAATCCCCGTGGCCGGCGAGATGGAGATAGCCAATATCCAGGCCATGAAAATAATGGACACTCTGGGTGTCGGCGGATCATTTACCGAATATTACGGTGTCGACTTTAATGATGATATATTGTTGATGGGGCATGACGGACCGGGGCATATCGCCATTGCCCAGGGCAAAACCAAGGTGCGCCCCCTGCAGGTGTATCACGGCAAGGTGGGGCGCGGTTTATCGGTGGAGATGTCGGTTAAACATGGGCCGGTTACATTGCTCTCCGTGGTGCAGACGGGCGGTGGAAAATTAAAACTCATCTATGCGCACGTCGAGTCGGTGCCTGGCCCAATACTGGAAATTGGCAACACCAACAGCCGTTACAAAGTCCCCGGTGGGGTCAGACATTTTATGGAGGCGTGGAACGCCCACGGCCCGGCGCACCACTGCGCAGCGGGCATTGGCCATGTGGGCGCTAAGATTGAAAAACTCGGGCATCTTCTTGGAATTGAAACGCACCAAGTGGTCTGATCACGGGTACCCAAGCGGAATCAGCCTGGCCCGCGGGCGGCGCAGACCCCAGTTCGGTGCGTTCAACCGACGATTCACCGAATGAGATAATAATTTGACGTGAGTTCGGGATAAGGGTTGTTGTAATTTGCGTTTTCTCGAAGGCATTGCATGTTTCGCCGAAGCAAATGGCGCGATGTCTGCGGCACCGATGGCGATGCGTACACGTTGCCAGCCGCCTCACATCCACCACCCCATTTAGCCGCGTGCATGGTGCACGCGCGTCAAAAATGCTTCGGCATTGCGCGCCCTACCTCGAAAATACGCGCTCTATTTTCTACGACTCTTTGCACAGTTGCGGGGAAATCTCTGGAATTCAATAGAAATCGTGATTTCTGATCCCGAACTCACGTTAGTTTGGCGATGATGCGGCGTTCTTCGACTCATCCCAGAGTCGCCGTCGGCCCGACGCCTTGCATCCGGGGCATTACCGACACATCGCAGTTCCGCTATTACCTGGACAGAATCCTGAATTTGCGAAGCTCGCCCGGGTGCAGATTACGCACGCAATGAAACCGATTAACCCCGATTTGATCGAGAACCGACGCATGTTAATTTCCCCAATCCTCCTCCTTATGCGAACAGGGAGGTACCGAATCCCTCATCGCACGGTCAGCCGCTCGCCGCCCGCGTATGGAACATCCTCAACCTAGAAAATATTCCGATGAGCAATCCGCAGCGTGCGCATCCGGGTCGATGCCTTCCGTCACTGCCACGGGACTGCTGTCCCGGTCGTAGGTGCGTGCTCCGCTGAACGGCGACATCGATAGACCGTCCCCCTCATCGGTGTGCCCACCAATATTTGCGGCGGGCCGGTCAAACGATATCTTGGCCAAAACGCGAGGCGCAGACTTACCGGAACTGATTGATTCAGGCGTGTCGAGGTGCATGGCAAGCTCCTTTTAGTAGAGAGAGGAGCCAAATTGGTATTTATCCCGATTGGCTTAAGTCGGGCGGTCAAGTCGCAGGCAAGCCAGTTTCTCGGACTCCGTTATACGACCTTTGGGGTGTCGATGCAAGTGTAAATTTGGAGATTTCAAAAAAAGTCAAGTCTTCTGTATTTTTAACCGCTGAACCTCTATACTTAGTGGTGTTTGCTCGTGACATGGTCACGATGCACGATAAGTGATTCGAGGTATGAAATGCCAGATCCAGAGGCCCCCGGGCCGGATAATCCCAACCCGTCCAACAAGCCGGGACGCGATAATAACGTGCGTCTCAATCGCGGCATGATGTGGTGGATGATCATTGTCGGTGGTGGGTTGCTGCTCTTGATATGGCTCCATCCGCTCGGGCCGAGCGTAACATCTGTACCTTACAGCGAATTTCATAATCAACTGGTGCAGAAGAACGTAAAGACCGTTTTATTCAAAAATGATGGCAAAATCACGTTTTCGCTTAAAAATGCCATTGCCGGCAGCCCGGCCAACGCACCGCTGAAAATGGTCACGCGCCAACCGCCTATGGCGCTGGTGGGACGCGGTTGGCAGACGCTGGTTGATCAGATGGATCGCTACGGGGTTGTACGCTACAAATCGGCCCCGCCTGGATCGCAACTGTGGATTATTCTGGCCGAAGATGTGCTGCCCTATTTGCTGGTGTTTGGCGTCATTTACTTCTTTTTCTTCCGCAATCTGCGGGGCGGAGGCGGTGGCATTGGCATGCTTGGTAATTTTGGCCGATCACGCCATCGGATGCTTTCAAAAGAGCACACGAATGTCACTTTTAGCGATGTGGCCGGCATCGATGAGGCCAAGGAAGAGCTGACTGAGATTGTCGAATTCCTGCGTAATCCCAAACGCTTTCAACGCCTCGGCGGGCGCATTCCGCGCGGTGTCCTGCTGATTGGCTCACCCGGCGTGGGTAAAACGCTGCTGGCCAAGGCCATCGCCGGAGAAGCCGAAGTTCCATTCTTTTCCATCAGCGGGTCCGACTTTGTGGAAATGTTTGTCGGCGTCGGCGCGTCGCGCGTTAGAGACTTGTTTAAAACCGCCAAGGAAAGCTCGCCCTGCATCATCTTCCTGGACGAAATTGATGCCGTTGGCCGCCGGCGCGGCAACGGTTTCAGCACCGGTGGTCATGACGAACGTGAGCAAACACTCAACGCCATTTTGGTGGAGATGGATGGCTTCGATACCAATGATCAGGTGATTGTCATTGCTGCCACCAATCGTTCGGACGTGCTTGATCCGGCGCTCACCCGGCCCGGCCGGTTTGATCGCCAAGTGGCCGTTCCTCTGCCCGACATCAAAGGTCGTTATGAAATTTTGAAGGTGCATGCGAAAAAGGTTAAGTTGGCCGGCGATGTGGATTTACTGCGGATCGCCCGCCAGACACCCATGTTCAGCGGAGCGGAATTGGCCGCCATGGTAAATGAGTCCGCCCTGATTGCCACCATGCTTAACCGCGACGCCATCGAAATGGCCGATCTGGAAGAAGCACGGGACAAGATTCGCTTCGGCAAAGCACATCGCAGCCGCAAAATCGACGAAGAAGAGCGTGTTCTCACCGCCTGGCATGAGGCGGGCCACGCCGTGGTGCAGTATTTTACGCCAGCCGCCGATCCGATCCATAAAGTCACCATTATTCCACGTGGCAATTTCGGCGGTGCGACATTCTCGCTGCCGGAAAAAGATCGGCTGTTTCACAGCCGTAATTATTTATTAGCGCAATTACGCATTCTTTTTGGCGGCCGGATTGCCGAGGCCATGCCCAGCAATGAAATTTCCAGCGGGGCCAGCCAGGATATTCGCATGGCCAGCCAAATTGCCCGCGAAATGGTCTGCGAACTGGGCATGAGCGACGCGCTCGGCCCCATACTGTTTTCCAACCATGATAGCGAGGCAGGGTTTTTCCCCAGCAGTCGGCCTTACAGTGAAAAGACCGCCGAACTTATTGACGCTGAAGTGCATCGTCTCATCACAGCCGCGTATGATGATGCCCACAAACTGCTTAATGAAAAAGTTAGTGAGCTTACAAATCTGAAAGATGCGCTGCTGAAATACGAAACCTTGGATGCCGAGGACGTTAAACGTATTATGACCGGCCAACTGCTTAGCAAGCCGACCGTCAGCGACCTGCTTGCTCAGGAGCAGCAGCGTCGCATTGGCGACAAGCCTGTTACGGGGTCGCAGGGTGACTCTGGCCCGGAAATGATTCCCCAACCAAGCTGAAGACGGGGGCACTAACTTTTCTCATCGCTGGATACTGCCGACTTTGTCAGTCGGAGAGGCGCTTGGCGCTCTTGCAGATGGGGCTGCCTGCCACGCCCCGCGCTTGTCGCCCGACGTTCGTCTTCATAAGTTCTTACCGAATCGCTCAAACGGTGGCAATGATCGACCATTAAAATAGTGGGTAGATATGGAATATTTACTCCACGCCTTGGACCATGCACGAAGCGATGAGCCTTATAGCGCCTCAAGATCATTGGTGCCGACGATATTCGATTTTTCCCGTCGCAGTGAGCAGCACCCGCCCATGCGAGCCAGTTCTCATGAATGTGAAATAGCCGACGCATTGGTCATCTCAGACCTTCATCTCGGCAGCGAAAATTGCCAGGCACGCTTGATTACACAGTTTCTGGAATTGGTGGCCGATCAGGTTATTCGAACGCGTCGACTCATAATTAATGGTGATGTATTTGATTCCATCGATTTTCGGCGTCTTAAAAAAACACATTGGAAGGTGCTTTCAATGCTGCGCCGCCTTTCAGATAAAATGGAAGTTATCTGGACATGTGGAAACCATGACGGACCGGCCGAGATCATTTCGCACTTGCTGGGCGTTGAGGTTCACGACGAATATATTTTCAATTCCGGCGGGCGGAGGATGATGGTTCTTCACGGCCACCGTTTTGATGATTTTATCGATGATCACCCGGTTCTTACCTGGCTCGCTGACGTTGCCTACAACACGCTGCAAAAACTCGACAGGCGGCATTATGTCGCACGCCTCGCAAAATCGCGATCTAAAATTTTTCTCCATTGTCTCGATAAGGTGGAAGATCGTTCCACCGCCCACGCCAAATATCACCAGTGTGATGTGGTCATCTGTGGTCATACGCATCATGCCATTCGCAAACAGCGGCACGCCGTGGAATATGTCAATAGTGGCTGCTGGACAGAACTGCCGTCAACGTGGCTGAAGATATTTAACGGCGTCATTGAAATTCATAAATTCCATCCATTGACCATCGCGGCCACACCAATGCCAGCGACTAATAAAGAGCGTGAAGTCTCTCTGGCGACGGCGTAACGTCAGATGGGCGATCGTGCCACTAAAAGTTGGCGTCTGCCTGCTGGATGTGTGCCGGACTGGCAAGCTGCCACATTATCACTTCTCGCCCCAGGCACAGAT
>JAKAEB010000015.1 GCA_021818445.1 Planctomycetota bacterium | reverse complement strand
TGACGGCCATTCTGGATTGGTCCATCCGGGCGCAGGTCGGTTTGAGCGCCTGCGTATCTTTGGGATCCATGCTGGATGTGGGTTTTGGCGATATGATCGATTACCTCGGTGATGATCCGCATACCCGCGCCATTTTGATCTATATGGAAGGTGTCGGCAATCCGCAACAATTCATGTCTGCCGCCCGCGAAGTTGCCCTGTCAAAACCCATTATTGTCATCAAGGCCGGACGCACTGCCGCCGCCGCCGCAGCAGCCGCCAGTCATACCGGCTCAATGACCGGTTCCGATGATGTACTCGATGCGGTATTCCAGCGCGTCGGTGTGCAGAGGGTCAGCACCATCCGCGAGCTATTTGATCTTGCTGAGATTTTGGCCACCCAGCCGCGTCCAAAAGGCCCAAATCTGACCATTCTCACCAATGCCGGAGGCCCGGGGGTACTTACCACCGACGCGTTGATACAAGATGGTGGACGGTTAACTCATCTCTCCGCTCAAACCATGACCAGCCTCGATGCGCTTCTGCCGCCACACTGGTCACATGGCAATCCCGTCGATATTCTCGGCGACGCCTCCCCCGACCGGTACGCCCGGGCACTGGAAATAATCAGTAAGGATGAGGGATCGGACGGCATGCTGGTTATCCTCACCCCGCAGGATATGACAGATCCCACGCGATCGGCCGACGCTTTGGTCGAAGTGGCCAAACAGCAGACTAAGCCGATCCTTGCGAGTTGGATGGGCGGCACCACCGTGCAGGCTGGTAAAGAAATTCTCAATCGTGCCGGCATCCCGACCTTCAGTTCGCCAGATGCCGCCGCCCGCGCATTTAACTACCTTTGGCAATACAGCCGTGCACTCAAAGCCCTTTATGAAACACCGCGACTGCCAAAGCCCGACCAGTCACGCCTCTCCCGCCGGGAACGTGCAGCCGCTGCTATTGACGCTGTATTGAATGACGACCGAACCATCATGTCTGAATCGGAGGCGAAAGATTTACTGTCCATCTATGGGGTGCCGGTCAACACCACGCGTGTGGCCCAAACGGTATCCGAAGCGGTGGAATGGGCTTCCCAATTGGGTTTTCCGGTGGTGTTAAAACTGCATTCGCACACCATTACCCATAAGACGGATGTCGGTGGTGTGGCCCTGAATCTAACGACGTCACATGATGTGGAACAGGCTTTTGAACGAATCCGCACGTCGATTACCCGTCACGGTGGCGAATCGCATTTTCAAGGCGTTAGTGTTCAACCGATGGTTAAACTTACGGATGCTTACGAGTTGATCGTCGGCTCGGCTATCGATCCGCAGTTCGGTCCGGTGATCCTCTTCGGCGGAGGCGGACAGATGGTTGAGCTTATCAGGGATCGCTCACTTGGTTTGCCTCCCCTGAATTCCACACTCGCCCGCCAACTCATTTCACGCACACGCATCAGCCGCGCCCTGGCCGGCATTCGAGGTCGTCGCCCGGTGGATATTGCACGGCTGGAAGAGCTACTGGTCACATTTTCGCATCTGATTGTTGAACACCCCCGCATTCAGGAAGTAGATATTAATCCTCTGCTCGCCGGGCCCGACGGAATCGTTGCTCTTGATGCGCGTGTCATTCTTTTTCCAAAAAGCATGACGGAAAGCCAATTGCCGCGTCCGGCCATTCGCCCATATCCAGACCAATATGTACGGTCCATTGGGACCAAAGATGGCACTCGACTGGTTCTGCGCCCCATCTGCCCGGAGGACGAGCCACTCATGGTCGATTTTCACCGGGCGCTCTCAACGCAAAGCGTCCGCAATCGCTACTATATGGCCATGCGGCTGGAAGACAGGATCGCGCACGAACGGCTGGTACGCATCTGCATGGGGGATTATGCCCGCGAAATGGCCATGGTCGCTGAAAGCGCTCACGCAGACGGTCCGCCTGTGATTGTGGGTGTCGGCCGCCTGTCAAAAATTCGCGGCACCAATGCGGCCGAAGTCGCAGCCATCGTATCCGATGCATGGCAGCACCAGGGAGTGGGCAAGGCGCTTTTGGCGGCAATGATTGACATTGCCCGCCGCGAGGGCATCGCTCGGGTTTTTGCCAAAGCGCTGGTGGACAACTTTGAAGCCCGGCACGTACTGGTGGAGCACCTCGGCTTTCGCATGCAGCCAGCCGAGGCCGGTTCGCCCACCATTCATTTTGACCTTGACATCGCCTCTGACAGGAGTTGAGTTGGATGTCGCCAGGTGGATAGTGAAATGTCGGGCCGATGTCACTTCGCCCGGATGGAGATGAATTATGCGATGTCTCGTTACCAGCAGCCGCCCTTACGATCGGGAGTTTCTTACGCATGCCAACAAAGGGCGGCACGAATTGGTGTTCATTGATACTGCACTCCGCGAGGAAACGGCATTGCTGGCCCGTGACTTTCCTGCTCTCTGTGTCTTCGTCGATGACAACCTTGCTCGCCGCGTCATCGAGATATTGGCCGACGGCGGCACGCGTGTTCTGTTGTTGCGCAGCACCGGGTTTAATCACGTCGATCTGCGCGCTGCTGCTGATTGCGGCCTGACAGTCATGCGCGTGACGGAGTATTCGCCCTACGCCGTGGCGGAATTTGCGCTGGCATTAATACTTACGCTCAACCGCCGCGTGCACAAGGCGTACACAAGGGTGCGCGACGGAAATTTTCTGCTCGACGGCCTGCTCGGGTTTGATATGCATGGTAAGACCGTTGGCCTCATGGGTACCGGAAAGATCGGTACCGCGCTGGCCAACATTCTGCACTCAATGGGCTGCCGGTTGCTCGGCTGTGATCCTGTAAAAAATCCCGTCTGCGAGGCGTTGGGCCTGACGTATGTTTCGGCTGACGAGTTGCTGGCCGAGTCGCGGATTATTTCACTTCATCTTCCACTGACACCCGATACCTATCACATAATTAATGCAACATCCATGGCCCGCATGCCTCGTGGTGCGATATTGGTCAATACCAGTCGTGGTGCTCTGGTCGATACGGCCGCTCTTATCGAATCGCTCAAAAACCATCATATCGGTGCGGTGGGGCTTGACGTTTACGAAGAGGAAGCCGCCCTTTATTTTCAAAATCTGGCCGATGAAATCATCACCGACGATCTGTTTTCGCGGCTTTTGACGTTTCCCAATGTGGTGGTGACGGGTCACCAGGCGTTTTTTACGGTTGAGGCATTGCAAACCATTGCGGAGACAACCATGATCAATCTTGATGACTTTGCCGCCGGCCACACAAATGCCAATGTGGTGGGGTGCAAACGCTGAGCTCGCCGCAGATATTTACGCGGTCAGATTGCTGCGGCCAACGCTTTGATACGCTGCTGCCTGTCGAGCGCCAGCAGCGCGGTGATGAGATCATCCATATCGCCGCCAATGATTTTTTCCAGGGGAAAGTTCCGGTTAAGCCGATGGTCTGTCAGGCGGTTCTGCGGAAAGCTGTAGGTGCGCACACGCTCGTTGCGATCGCCGCTGCCAATCATCTCTTTGCGTGCACTGGAACGCTGCTGCCGCCGCTGCGAATCGTAATGTTCAAAAACCCTCGAGCGCAAAAGACGCCAGGCCTTATCCCGATTTTTATGCTGGCTTCGCTCTTCCCGCATCCGCACGGTGATTCCCGTCGGCAGGTGCGTTAACTGCACTGCCGATTCCACCTTGTTCACATTTTGTCCCCCCGGCCCGCCGGCACGCGACACATCTTCGCGTACATCCGCCGGGTTGATCACGATATCAGATTGATCCGCCTCCGGCAGCACCGCCACGGTGGCCGCACTGGTATGAACCCGCCCCTGCGTCTCCGTTTCAGGTACGCGCTGTACCCGATGCCCGCCGCCTTCAAACCCCAGCGATTTATAGGCGTCCCGGCCGCGCACGTTGGCGACCAATTCTCTAAAACCGCCGTGCTCGCTGGCAGAGAAATCCAGAATTTCAAAAGTCCATCCACGCCGCTCGGCATATCGTCTGTACATGTCGGTCAGGTCCCGGGCAAAAAGGGCTGCCTCCTCACCTCCGGTACCGGCACGAATTTCCAATATGGCGGAATCCGTCGTGATCTGATCGTCGGCCAGCGCCGCGTCGATCATGGCATCCAGTTGGGCATTCATCTGCCCATCCAAAGCCTCCAACTCGCTTTGAGCCAGTGCACGGAAGTCCTCATCTTGAGAAGGGTCATCAGCAATTTCGGCCGCTTCGCCCCGAGCCGTTGCCAACTTCTGGTGAATGTCGTAGGCGGCCAATTCGCGATTGAGCTTCCCGAGTTCGCGGCCCAATTCGGACATTCTGCCCGGGTCGGCTCCAACATCCATACTCTCCAGAAGAGTTGTGATTTCCGCCCGCCGCTTGGCCTTGATGGCAAGCTTTTGAAGTATTAACTGATGTGCCGCGTCCACTATACGCCCCATAACCAAGCAAAAAAAGTGCGTCGTGCGGCCGCAAAGCCGAGCACGACGCAAAACTTCAATGGCGGCAAGTACCGCTACTTAGCTTTAGTGGCCAATTTGGCGCTGAAATTACCAAACTTTTTCTGGAAGCGTTCAACGCGTCCGGCCGTATCAACAAATTTCTGCTTGCCGGTGTAGAACGGATGGCATACGCCACAAATATCTACTTCAATACGCCCCAAAGTGGAGCCGGTCTCAAACGAATTACCGCAGGCACATGACGCTTTCACGTAATTGTAGTTCGGATGGATGTCGTTTTTCATAATATTTCCTTCTGGTTCTATATTCTGCGCAGCTATCCAACGCTGCCTTTGCCAAAAACCAATAGCGGCGTCCGGACTCGAACCGGAGACCTTGGGCTTATGAATCCCGCGCTCTACCAACTGAGCTACGCCGCCGAATTCACGAACCAAGTATTCTAGCCTAAAAGAGCTTTTTTTGGCAAACACGCGGCGGGTGGGGAAAGAAAAAAGGCCCAATGGCTCCATCGTCAGCGCATCGGCAGCACAGGGGCCTCTGGTGCCCAATAATGGTCCCGTTGGACGTGCGATATAACCTGTGCTACTAACGAATCAGGCGCATGCGGCCCACGTTGGGTATGATCGGAATGTTGATTGATTGCAGGGGGCGGAAACCCGCCGGCCAATAGACCATAAACGCCTGTCCCATCATGTAACGGGCCGGAACCACTCCATAAGGGATACCCTCTGCACGCAGAATTGGCTCGATATGGCCCCACGCACGCGAGTCATCACTGTCATTGGAATTATCGCCGAGGACAAAGTATTGACCCGCTTTAAGCGTAATCGGGTTATTCATTGTGCCCGTCCCCGGTACTGAACCCAATGGATCATACGGATTGGTGGATGGTAGCTGACGGCGCATCTGCGTGTAGTAAATATCACGCATCAGTATCAGGTGCCGCAGCGTGCAGGCACCCATCACATGAACGGATATCCGCGGTTTCATACGATGCCCACCGGCCTCTTTGGCATACTGTGCCAATGCCATGGCGACCGTCCAAGTCGGCGTGTACTGCATCACAAGGCGGCCATTGATCCAGAAACGCACCTGATGCTGGCAGTCTGCCATGGCGATCCGGTATGAATGGTTTGCCAGCAGCACACCGACGCGATGGTGAAAGTCCCACTGCTTTTTCGGAACCACTCGGTAGCGATGCTGATTGTTATTCCATTGCCACAGGACGATCGAACCGGCGCTGTCCAAAGTTGTCTTAAAGCGGGCGTCCGGTTTGCCCAGGCTTAGGGATATGCCAGCCGACGCCGTGTGAGGCGTCCAAAGGGTATGCAAATACAGATTGCCGACTAAATGGTGTCCTCGTTTGGTGATGCGACGGTTGTTATAGCTTGAGTCGTTGTACAAGTAACGTCCGCGATCCTGGAACGTGATCCGTCCACGTGCCGCCGGATTGCCACTCTCGAATCGGACGACCGGCCCGGCCGTGAACCATTTACCATCGGTAGTTTCGTCAACATGTGAAATCCAGGGCGTGGTCCATGTGCGGCCGTCGATGCGTGGCTTACCGGCGTCAGTTGGATAATAATCGTTGTCATAAACCAATTGCAGCATGGCGCGTTGCACTGCCGGGGGCTTATGCGCGATTTTGCCGTTGATGTAGACATCGCCGGAGATGATGCGGACGGTATCGCCCGGCAGGCCCACGAGGCGTTTGATAAAATTCTGCTTTCCGAACCGAGGCTCCCGAAACACGACCACATCCCAGCGTTTCGGTGGATGAAACCAGTAAAGAAACTTGAGAATTAAAATGCGATCGCCATTGCTGGCGTGTGGAAAATAAATGGTACGGGAAGCCGAGCCGCTGGAATTGACAAACCTTCGTGCAATCACGGGTTTATCGGGCAGACTGGTGGCGGGAATCAGGGCGTGGCAGTTGGGGCAGACCAGATAAGTTGGCGAAGGAATGGCGTTGGTGTTTTCCAATTGCGCATTGCCCACCTGCACCAGACGCCCATTGACATACTGCACTTCCACATTGGCGTCGGCGTTAAACCGGTATCCACATTGTGGGCATATCACCCGAAAGTGCGCTCCGTTAAGCGTAGGTGCCATCGACCCCGTCGGTATAACAAATGCCTCAACGCAAAACGTACGAAAGCTGAACGCCAGCAGCAGGGCAAACAGCACGGTTTGAAGTGTGTCACGGACGCTTCGAGCACCAGCGGACATCACCCGCGGATGCGGGGCTGGTTCGGTCGGCGATGGCGGTGTCGGTGTCAGCGGTACCGGCGGGGGGGGCGATGCTGAACCGGCAGTATTTGATTCTGGCCGCTGAACTGGCCGATTCAGAAACGGGTTGTCATTCATGTCAGTCATTGCATATCCGCTAATTGGCCGGTGCTCACTTGCCGGCAGGCCACGTCAGGCGTGTGCTCCGCCATCTACCGCTTGGGCGGCATCCATCAGCACTTCTGAAAGCGTGGGGTGGGCGTGGATGGTGGTAGCTATTTCCTTCTGTGTTGCCTCCAGCCGTTTCGCCAGTACCATCTCGGACAATATCTCCGTCGCTTCCGGCCCGACAATGTGCGCGCCGAGCAACTCTCCGTATTTGGCGTCAAAAATCAGCTTGCCAAAGCCATCGATTTCACCGAGTGCCTGGGCTTTGCCGTTGGCCGCAAAATTAAATTTGCCTATCTTGATTTCCAGTCCCTTGTCGCGGCATTGCTTTTCCGTCAGGCCGACACTGGCCACCTGCGGTGCACAATATGTGCAGCCCGGTACCACGCTGTAATCCATCTCACGATCGCTGGCACCAAACATCCGTTCCACGGCGATGGTGGCCTCCATACTGGCCACGTGCGCCAGCCATGGCGGGCCGATCACGTCCCCTGCGGCATAAATCGACGGAATCCGGGTTCGGAATGATTTATCAACTTTAATCGCACCACGGTCGATGTCCGGCATCGCCGCCGGCGAAAATAGGTTTTCAGTATTTCCCGTCACGCCGACTGCCACCAGCACAACATCCGCCGAAAGTGTTTCCTGCTTGCCGCCGGCTGATACCACCACTTTTACACCGTCGCTCCCCGCCTGCACCCCTTCGGTTTTGGTGCCGGTGCGTACCTCAATGCCGCGCTTTTTAAATATGGCTTCAACCCGGGCACTGCTCTCCGCATCTTCAATGGGTAAAATCGTCGGCTGCATCTCAATAAGCGTAATCTGCGTGCCGAAGGCGTGGTAAATATAGCTGAATTCAACGCCAATCGCCCCCGCTCCGATGATGATCATCCGCTTGGGAATCTTGGGCAGCACCATCGCTTCCCGACTGGTTATGATTTGTTTACCGTCGCATTTAATCCCCGGCAGTTCCCGGCTCCGGGCACCGGTGCATACCAGGATGTGATCTGTCTCAAGATTGGCCGTAGTCTTGCCGGCCGCATCCTTCACCTCAACTAAGTTTGGTTTGGCAATGTACGCACTGCCCGTGAAGCGCGTAACTTTATTTTTTTTGAAAAGAAATTCGATCCCTTTGCTCATCGTGTGGGTTACCTGCCGACTGCGGTCGACAACTTTCGACCAATCCAGGCCTCCCACGTCCGCCTTAATGCCGTAATGAGGGGCGACATGCTGCAATTGATGCATCAAGTGCGCATCGGAAATCAGTGCTTTGGTGGGGATGCAACCCCAATTGAGACATATTCCCCCCAGTTCACTTCTCTCAACACAAGCCGTCTTTTTCCCAAGCTGCGCAGCGCGGACTGCGGCAACATAACCTGCGGGGCCGGAACCTATTATCACCAGATCAAATTTTTCGCTGGACACCTTAACTCCTCGCTAAAACCGAGAGTTTATGCGATGGATGGCTATCGGTAAATCGCCGGAGCCGATATCCAGCGGAGCGACCAAACCCGCCCAACCAGTCACCGAGTTAACGCGTACCAACCGGACCTGCACCGGGCCCCCGTCGGGACCCACCGGTTCCGGCGGGGGCGCGGGCAACTTCAATGGTGGCGGGCGTATTACATCGCTCCACTGCGGCGAATGGATTCCATATATGGCTGATACTTGGCACCCGGGCACAGGGTTGAAACCAACTCCTGGTGTGTGTAGCAGTGATAGATGGGTATCTGGTAAAGATTGCGCACGAGGCGGCCAAATTCCACAATGCGCCGTTTCTGATATTCCGTCGGTTCCTGAATCATAAAGTTGCCGAGGGTGACGATCCCGATATTGTGGGCGTTCCAGACGAATCGCCCTTTGACCGGTTGCGTTGGTGAATTCGCTTTCTGCACATACGTATCCAGCCACCGTGGCCACGCAAATCCGTCACGCACATGCTCACCGCGGTATTTCAGCTCACGCAACTGCCAGATGCGGCCCATACGGTCATTCGCAAAATGATAGGCAATGTCCTGAAAGCCTTGTCCAACCTGCCATTTGCGAATGGCCTCAAGATATCGAGCGGTACCCTCCACCGAATCCTCAAGAAACGGCTGCGGGTCGCCCGAATGATGGAAGGTAATCAGGTGCACGCCATTCATCGGCATGATGGTGGGTAGTGCCGGGCCAGCCGACGTCCATGCCGATCGTGGGATAATACCCAACGGGCCCCGCGCGGCAGCCGGCTTAACCGGCCGCTGGTACGGTTGCTTGGTCACAAAACTGGTCGGTGGCGAATAGCCGGTGTCCATGGGCGTCGTTCGCGATGTCTGCAACGGAGGCAGGTGGCCGTCCGGCAATTGCATGCTGTCTGCCATCGGTTGCTGCATGTTGTCACTGGCACAGCCGCCCAGCCCCGCAGCGACGGCCCCGGCACCAAGTGCCGCCAGCAACTCGCGTCGTGTGATTTGCGGAAAAATGTTTGAAATTGATTCCGATTCCTGCCAATCCATGGTCTTGTACCCCTAAATGGATAATCACCAGCCAGCCGCTTTGCTATGCCGCACCGCGAACCGTCCATGGTTCGCCGCGCTAACGAGAATAACCAAAGTACGCTTGACAACGCAAGCAGGTTTGGGAAAAAACTGAAATTTCAGCCGATTCTTTTAACCGCCTCACGTCGCATCACCTTGGCTAATTCGGTTGCCGCGGTTATGGGGCTTTAGCCAAATCTCGATTTTTCCTTCCATGCCCCCGGCCACGGGACCACATAGTCGCACTCTAATCAATGCCGATGTGCGTAGGGCGATTCGGGATAATCTTTTTTGATCATAGCCTGTGCCAGCATGGCCAGAGTGCGGTGTCCTGCCGACTTAAAATACAAACTGCTGCGATGCAGAACCTCCGCTGCATAAAAGGAGTTGGGACAGGCCTTCACAAATGCCATTCCCATTCGGCCCGCAACGGTCAGATGGCCCATCGCTGCCATAAGTTTCATACGCTCCAGACGCGTAAAACCTTCGATGATGGCTTGCGGATATTCGGCGTCCCACCTGTTGAGCAAATCACGGGCGGTATCGAAGTGGCTGCTGGCGATATAGCTCTCTACATTCCGCGCCAGTTCCCCTTCCTTAAGTTCGGCTTTCTTGAAATCGGTCGGCACTCCAGCGACCTGTTGCGCCAGCTTGTTCGCCAGTGCGCCATCACCTGCAGCCACCGCGGCATAGCATTCAGCAATGGTGATTTCACGTTTCACGGCCGTCGGCCAACGCCCGGACCGCCCGGCCCAATGCTGAATCTCCGTCAACGCCTTGCGCGGATCACGGCCAAAGTCTCCCTCGGTTACGGCGTAGTGGCCCAAGAGGGCAGCTTTAGCCGCCTGCGATATATTTTTCCGCACTACAAGCAGGTATAAGCTCGCCGCCTGATGATATTGTTTCTTCAATTCCATCCGGCGTGCCAGGCGAACCGCCGTTTTAACGACTTGTCTGCCCGGTTGCCGATCCTTGGAAAGCGCCCAAGCGATGGCCCATCGGTTCAGACCACGGTAAGCCGAGTAATGTTCAAAAAAATGTACGCCTCGGTATAACTGCTCGCCTGTGAGCTGGCCAAGCCTGTATTGACCGATCAAACGCGCTACGCTGATGGCCGGATCGGTGGGGGGAAATGGAAACCTGGAATACATCTCCGTTCTGATGGTAATACGCCGGGTAGCCGTAAATTCATGCGATGCCTGATTAATAATCACCTGCACGGTGTAGTTACCAGGAGTTAAAAATTCATGATCCACCCGCAGGCCTGCGGCTTTTTGCCCGTCGGAAAAACGCCATCGCACAGCCGGGGCAAAGGTTGAAGGTACATTGACGGCAAATGCATAACGCTGAAAGTAATGGTCACTGGGGACAAACAACTGTGCCTCAGGATCGATCGTGAAGTCGGCTTGATAACCACCGCCGATTTTCAGCAATCGCCCCGCCGTGGCGCGGGGGGCGGATGCAAACGCACTGGCAGGCACCGGTTGATAGCGCCGCCGCCCCGGTGTGATCCAATCCAACGCCACACCTTTCCGCGGCCAGAAGCTTATCTGCCCCACGACCACCTTGTGCCAGCCCGGCCGAAGGCGTACCTGGCGTTTAAACCGCACTCGCCCCCACATGCCACCGGTACCTCTTTTGGCCAGCAGCATATCGCCGTCCAACTGGACAAATCCGCGTTCGGCGACATCAAACGCAAACGTATACCGACCTGGGCGCACAATATGCAGGTAACCGCTGTAAAGCAGCATGGCTCTCCGGGAGAAACCAAAAGGGTTATATCCTAAAAAAATATTGGGAACCATCATGCGCCCGTCCACCCGGCCCCGCTTAAAGGCGGACAGCATGCCGCGCGGCGATGAGTTGCCGCCAGGGTTAAACCGGTACGACCGCAGATAGACCCCGCGCGAAATGCGCAGGACTGGTGGTGGCGAACCGGGATGCGGATTGCCCCAGCAGGCGTAATAGGTTCCCGAGGCGGGGGCCTTAAAGGCGACCGTCACCCGGTCATTGCGGGGCGACACGTACAATATCTTCATCGGCATCACCAGCCCGCCGGCTGTGATCACCCGCAGATCCGCCCCATTCGGCAATCGTTTAGAGTTGGTGTAAAACCGCGCCCACGCCATCGGCACGCCCGGGCCCGAAGCGGAAATGCCCGCCACGGTCAGTTTGCGGCGGTAGGGCCAGTGGGCACCGATCTGCGTAGCCGCGTGGCTCGCACCGGCAATCAGTGGCAGTATGCCTGAAAACATCGGCAGCCAGATTACGGCCCGGTTGCATTTAATTTTGGAAATAAAATTCAAATGTTCACCTCAACTGCGGATCGGCTCTCAGTGGCCATTCTTCCATGATTGGCGGGCTTAGGGCCGGGATCGTTGGCCCGCCGCGCCGGCGTTGAAGCCAAAAGCCGTTCTGCCACCCGCACCCACAACTATAACGACGTTTGGTTCCATTCGATGCACCAGCATCGCAAAAACTCACCGGCCCACCCTCCGGACGGAGAGTCCTTCGCCCGGCCTCGGCCTCGCGGCTTCCTCGGCGCATCATGTTCGCCATATACACCATCGTCGCCGCTTCTTGATGCCCGCCAAAAACCATGCCTTCGCAGTCCCTGCTATTAGTCGGACAGACTCCTAGCCGGTCTTTGGACGCATCCGATAATGCGGCTTGCCGGATGGCAAGCCACGACCGATCGCCTTCATGGTGTAAAAACAGCCAAGCGAAAGGCCGAAGAGCACCAAAATGGCAATGGCCGCGTTATATTGGCCATTGGCAAACAGGATGGATCCATCATAAAAAAAGATGCAAAACATACCCAGGCGAATAATCTGTTCGCCGCGCTGGCGTGGCTCCTTGCGATGCTGAAATATCTTCCACGCCACATAGGCGTAAAAGATGACCGCCACCACGGCCGGACCGACGCCCAACGCCAGCCAATGCGGGTTAATGCCACGCCAATACGCCATGATGCCAATCATTCCCAGCAGCAGGGCCGCGGGTGCCACTACCAGCAGCATGTAATCCCGCCGCCGCAGGCGCGGCCGCTTTGATTCAAGCCGGTACCCAATCACGCTGAACAGAATCACATGACTCATCAACACCATGGAAGGCATCAGATTGTGGGCATGCACATTTCCCATCAGGCAATTGCAGCCTCGAATCAGGCCAAGCGTGATCAGGCCCACCGGGCCGAGAAATTTTCCCACCCCGTTGTAAAACAAAATCAGCATCGCCGAACTGAATGCTACCAGCAGCGGCCACGGGATGACCGATTGATTCTGTATGGCTCCCAGCACCCCGGCGCAAAATAGACCCAGCAGCAAAAGGGTCAGTGACAGGATGGTGGCGGCCGGTGCCGATATGCGTCCGGCCGGCAGCGGCCGCCACGGCGCAAAGACGCGGTCGCGCCGGGCATCGAGCACGTCATTAAGCGACATCCCAAAAGCATACAGAAACAGTGCCGCCAGCGCCGCAACCAAAAGCTGCCACACGGGATGCATTAAAGGTTTTTCACCCGGCAGATGTAAAAGCATCAGTACCCAGACATCTGCCACGGCCGTCAATGCCAACGCCGCACGGGTTATTTGCAATGTAGCAATGATGTAGCGCACCATGAATCCGCCGATAAGCTCGCCAGTTCGACGTTTTCTAAAAGTGTAGCCGCTTTCAGCCGGGATTGCGCATCGGCAAATTTCCGCAGCGGCAAAGTGGGTAACGTTCCGCCCTGTTGACAGCCCGCCCAACGCTACAAAAAAAATCGGGCCGACCCGAAGGTCGGCCCGTCGCCTGTGGTTATCTATTGCACGCGTGAGACTTCCATAGGTCTCAAAGCGCTCATCGGAGGCAACTACACGTTGCCAATATTAATAAACTGTGCTTAGTTCGCCCATTGGCGCCCAAGCGCCCGATACAACAAGAGGTTCGGGACAACTGGTCATGTTAACGACCGGACTTTTGCGCCTGGAAGCAATCACGGCAATACACCGGACGATTTCCAGACGGCTTAAATGGAACTTCGGTAGCCTGACCGCAGCCGGCGCAGGTTGCCGGGAACATCTGGCGAGGACCGCCCGAGGAATAACCCCGGCCACCACCACCGCCGCCACCGGAACGCGAATAACCGCCGCGACCACCGCCGCCGCCGCCACGACCACCTTCACCCTGTTGGGCTTTGCGCTGATCTCGGCAGGCTTTGCAACGCTTGGGTTCGTTTGTGAAGCCACGTTCGGCAAAGCGTTGCTGCTCATCAGCCGTGAACGTGAACTCGGCGCCGCAATCGACGCACACAATTGTTTTGTCTTCGTAAGACATAAGGGACTCCCTGGATACTTCCAGTTACTAAGGAAAAAATGAGATGGAAAAAAGCGATGGGCGGTGCGGGAATGGCTTCGGCCAACCTCGAACTCGGGCGCTACAGCCCACAGGCGAAAAGAATAGTAGCAGCAAGAACGCCCCTTTGCAAGTGGTCAAGAATTATTTTCCTCAAGTGTGGCCAATGTGACCCCCCTAAAATCACCTTTACCGATCCGCCTCCCAACCATCCACGGCCCTCCAAAAAAAAAAAGACCCGGATAACCGGGTCTTTTGGTAAAATTCGCTTTATTGTAAAACAAACGCCATCAGCGCTTGCTGAACTGGAAGGCCCGACGGGCACCGCGAAGACCATATTTCTTACGTTCCTTCATACGGCTGTCGCGCGTCAAAAAGCCGCCGTCCTGCATGGTCTTTCGTAAATTGATGTCATAAAGGATGATGGATCGGCCCAACCCCTGAACGATGGCTCCGGCCTGCCCTGTAATCCCGCCGCCATGTACCCGCACCAGCACATCCACTTTGCCAATCAGACCGGCCGAAGTCAGCGGTGCTAATATCTGCTGCCGATGTTGGGGCTCGGTGAAAAAATTCTCGATTTCACGGCCATTGACGATCAGCTTTCCCTCGCCAGCCATCAATCGCACGCGGGCTACCGATTCTTTCCGGCGGCCCGTGCCCCAGAAAATCAGCTTTCCGCCCGATGTCACAATCTTCCCCGACGAGGCCGCCGCTACGGGCGCTTCTGTTGTTGCTGTTTCACTCATCTTTGTCTTTTCTCACCAAATAAACCACATTAAGCCGTCCGCCCGTCCATCGGTGGACTCGGCAGACACTTAGACTCAAAGATTCAACATTTCCGGACGCTGGGCCGCGTGGGGATGCTCCCCACCCGCGTAGCATTTCAACTTGGAAAGCATCTGGACACCCATTTTGGTCTTCGGCAACATACGTTTTACCGCCATCCGCATCACCAAGTTGGGATGTTTCTGCAACACATCCCGCATCGGTTTGACCCGGCGACCGCTGGTGTAATACGTGTAATAGTCATATTCACGCTGGTCCAATTTGCGACCGGTCACCTTAACTTTGCTGGTGTTAAGTACCACAATAAAGTCACCCACGTCCACGGTCGGCGTATAGATCGGCTTGTGCTTGCCCATCAGGCGGGTGGCGATTTCCGTCGCCAAACGCCCCAAGGTCTTGCCCGAGGCATCCACCACATACCACCGATTATCCGTGTGCCCAACCCGTGCCAGCGTGGTTTTGGCCGCCGTGGTTCGCACCTTTCTTTTCAATTCAGCTACCGCCATAGGTCACATCACTTCCCGATCAGCCATTAGTAACAGCTCGAACAAACGTCGAACACGCGGGGAAATTTCTGCCAAAAGAACAGAGACGCGGCTTACACCGAGTCGATACGCTCATTGGTCTGCCGGGCGCGATTCCCCTCGCGCGGCAGAAACCCTATAGTTTATACACCGCCGCCTGCCTGTCAATTACCCAGTTAAAGACGGCGCGCTCCGCGCAGAGCCATTTTTCCCGGTACCCTTGGGACCGCGGCTATAGTAACGCGTCTGGGCATTTAGGGAATGCCCCGATAAACCTCGCCAATCGTTAGTTTTGCGGCAACTTCGCCTCCCAAGGAAAATTGGCCACGCCCTGCGGTACGCCTATCGCATCCGCCGGTCAATTCCCGGATGCCTCACCGCTGCCGCAACAGTGTTTAAACTTTTTGCCCGATCCACATCGGCAGGGACGATTTCGTGCTGGCGTAATGTCCTGCGGTGCCAACGTTTTGCCCGCCTTGCAAATCTGCATCACCTCGGCAGCGCTGCGACCATTTTTTATCAGGGCTGCCATGATTTCCATTTCGGGGCGGATGTGATTAAGAAAGTGCTTGTAGCCTGCGCAAAGGTAATTAAGCCCCGGCTCACCGTCCGGCGTGGAAATAAACCGGTTCTTCGGGCATTCCCCATTGCACGCAAATCGGACCTCGCACGAGCGGCAATATTGCGGTAGCGTATCCCGCTTGTCATTGCCAAATTTCTGCTGCTGTGCTCCATCTACCATCTTACCCATCGGCTCATCGAGAATATTGCCCAGTCGGTAGGGTGGACTCACAAAATGATCGCAAGAATATAAATCGCCCGTGTGTTCAATGGCCAACGCCCGGCCGCACGTGTCGCCAAATAGACACAGCATGGACGGATATCCCGCCCAGATACCCACCTGCACATCAAACGTCTGGACAAAAACCCGGCCGACATCCCGCGACACCCAACGGTCAAAAATATCCGACAAAAAAATGCCGAATGACAGCGGCTCCACCGACCATGGTGCCACCCCGGCATCCTGCCCCAGAATAGGTATGGCGGTCGGTGATTGTGTCTGTTCCAGCCTCTCCACCAGCGGGATGAACTGCAGGTAGCGGCTGCCAATCTCCAATAAAAAGTCATAGACTTCCAGAGGATGGTGCGCCAGCTCCCGATGCACCACGGTCAGGGTGTTAAATTCTGCGCCATGCTTTTTAAGCACGGCCAGCCCCTGCATCACCCGGTCAAACGTGGGACGACCTCCTCGATCCACCCGGTAGCGGTCATGAAGTTCACGCGGCCCATCAATCGATATCCCCACCAGAAACTTATGCTTGGCTAAAAATTCGCCCCATTCGTCATTCAACAGCGTGCCGTTGGTCTGAATGGCATTGGTAATCGTTTTTCCCTCCGGACAGTAGCGCTTCTGCAATTCCACTGCCCGACGAAAAAAATCCAGCCCCATCAACGTCGGCTCGCCACCTTGCCAGGCGAAATCAATCTGCGATCGGGGGCTGGATTCAATATTCTGCTGAACAAATGCCTCCAATGTCCGATCATTCATGCGAAAATCGCTGGCGGCATGATGATCGGGAAACATCGCCTCCTTGCGGAGGTAAAAGCAATATTGGCAGTCCAAATTGCAGATTGGCCCGATCGGCTTGGCCAGAATGTGGAATGGCAACTTGGTTTTCACGCTATCCATCTGTCAACTTCTCCGGCGGTGCATTTGGCCCCTGTCCGCAGGCTTGGTCAAAAATTACACCCTGACGAAGTTAGACAATCGCCATTCAAATAGCAAGCGCCTCCGACGAAAAACCGCCCGCTAAAGATAAAATGCACCGCACACGTTTCCGCCCCCAAACCATTTTTTGGTGCTTTTCCCCCCGGGCGATATACTCTCGCCCATGCCTGAAGTCTCGCCGGAAAATGTTACCCCCATTGCCTCGATCAGCGCCGCTGATTTAACCCCGGCCATGCGGCAATATCAGATGTACAAAGCCCAATATCCCGAAGCGATTCTCTTTTTCCGTATGGGAGATTTTTACGAAACCTTCTACGAAGATGCCCGCACCGTGGCACGCGTACTTGGCATCGCCCTGACAAGCCGCAGCAAGGGCGAAAATCCCATTCCCATGGCGGGTGTGCCCCACCATGCTGTCGATGGGTATTTGCAGCGTATGATCACCGCCGGCTATCGGGTGGCCATGTGCGAGCAGGTGCAGGACCCCAAAGACGCCAAAGGCGTTATTGACCGCCGCGTGACGCGATTAATAACCCCCGGCACCCTTACGGAAGATAACCTGCTGCCGGCGGGAGAGGAAAATTTTCTCGCCGCCATCATCCTGCCGGAAAAAAGCGGGGTGCATGGTGAGGCGGATCTCCATGCAGATACCGGCCTGCTTGACGTGGATGAACCAACCGCCGCGCTGGCGTGGTGCGATTTATCCACCGGTAAATTTTTAACCCTGGTTGACACCGTCACGGTCTGCCTCGGCGAACTGGCCCGGATCAATCCGCGTGAATTGCTCACCGCCGAGGGGCCGGACCATCGGCCCGCCAGCACGGTTGCCCAACTCGCCGACGCCCGCCGCATGACACTCACTGTGCGTCCGGCGTGGCAGGCTCAGTCGCACCGGGCCGCAGAAACATTACGTAATCATTACGGCGTGGCCCAACTCACCGCCTTTGGATATGACAACCCCGCCGATCCGGCTCTGTGTGCCGCCGGCCTGATTATCAGCTACCTCGCCGAAACTCAGTTGGCCGCCATCGGCCATCTGCCTCCGCCCCAACCCTTTGACCGCCGGCGGCATCTGATTATCGACGGCGCATCGATTAAATCGCTTGAACTCGTGCGATCCTATCGGCTTAACAGCACCGAAGGCTCGCTGGTCGGTGCCTTGGATGAAACCCGCACACCCATGGGTGCCCGGCTGCTGAAAAATTGGGTGCTCTTTCCCCTGCGCGATCCGGCCATCATCAACCAGCGCCTCGACCGCACGGCAGAATTTATTGATGCCCCCAAATTATTGGAACAATGTCGGCTTCTCATCACCGATGTGGGCGATATCGAACGATCCTGTGCCCGAATTGCCCTCGGACGTGTCGGCCCGCGCGAACTTAACGCCCTGGCCCGCTCCATTGAGGCCGTTGGTGGTATCGCCGGTGTACTGGCTCAGCAATCACCCCACCCATCCTGTCTCGCATCGCTGCGCTCCGGTCTGGATGCCGTCATGCCGGTCGCTGAAAAAATCCGCAGTCATATCGTGGATGACCCGCCCGCCCACACCCGGGAAGGGGGATACATCAAAGCGGGCGTGCACACGGAATTGGATAACCTTCGAGCCTTTGCCGGCGACTCCCGTCAGTGGCTGACGGATTATCAGAATAATCTCATCAAGACTACCGGCATCGCCAATCTGAAGGTTGGATTTAATAAAGTTTTCGGATTTTACATCGAGGTATCCCACGCCAGTGCCGGCCGCATGCCCGCGGAATTTATCCGCCGCCAGACCGTTAAAAATGCCGAGCGATACATCACTCCCGAACTCAAGGATTATGAATCCAAAGCGCTCACATCGCGCGACCGATCCATCGCGCTCGAGGCCGATGTGTATCAGGCCCTGCTGCGGGCGCTGGCGGAATATGTGCCAGCCCTTCAAAGCCTCGCACGGCAGGTGGCAGAGATTGATGTGCTTTTGTGCAGTGCTCACGTGGCACGCCTGCGCGGGTACTGCCGCCCGGTTGTCACCACGCAGCGGGAGATGCGCATCATTGATGGCCGCCATCCCGTGCTGGAAAAACTTCTGCGGGAAAAATTTGTCGCCAATGATCTGCTCTTCGAACCCGGTGGTGCCGTGCTGCACCTGATCACCGGCCCCAATATGGCCGGTAAATCAACCTACATCCGTCAGGCCGCCCTTATTACTCTCATGGCCCAGGCGGGCCTCTACGTCCCGGCCAAGGAGGCCACCGTCGGCCTGGTGGACCGCATCTTCACACGCATTGGGGCATCGGACGATCTGGCCGCCGGCCAGTCCACCTTCATGGTGGAAATGGTGGAGACGGCGGACATCCTGCTGCACGCCTCGCCCGATGCGCTGGTAATTTTGGACGAAGTGGGGCGGGGAACCAGCACCCTCGACGGCTTAGCCTTGGCGTGGGCCATTGCCGAGCATCTGTCGGATCACGTGGGTTGCCGCACCCTTTTCGCCACCCACTATCACGAATTGACCGAACTTGCCGACACATCGGAAAAAATACGCAATGCGAGCGTGCTGGTGCGAGAATGGCAGGATCAGATACTCTTCATGCATCGCATTGTGCCCGGCCGGGCGGATAAATCGTATGGCGTGCACGTAGCCCGTCTGGCGGGTGTGCCACGCAACGTGGTGGAGCGCGCTCGCCGCCTGATGGATCAATTGACGGTTCAGGTGGGGCGGCCGCGTCCCAGGGCGGCGGCCACGCGCGCCAGCGGGCAGGTCAATATGTTCGACCCGCTGGGCACGCAGATCGTTTCGCAGATTCAGTCGCTCGATCTGGAACGCATGTCTCCCATGCAGGCCTGGGAAGCACTTAAAGCTTTTCGTGAATTATGCAGCAAGCTTCCCACCTCTCATCAGGCGTAGATAACCAGTGTAAAACCGCCGGGTCGGTGTGAAGATCCCCAAGCCCATCCGACACCATTTCCACATGCCTTTCGAAGATTGGAAATGCCCGTGCAGCATTTGCACTCTGCCACGCAATCTGAAATAATCTTCTTTCGTGGCAGGAGATACTAATGCATAATTCACTCAACATGGCGCGGCGTGTGGTGCTGCTGAGCTTCCTCCTTTTTGGTTGCGTGGGCGGCGTTGCGCAGGGTGCCGGTACCATTTTTCCAACCACCAAGGGGTCGTCCTGGAGTTACCAATATTCCCATGGCGGGCCGGCATTTACGCAAACCATCACAGCCTCAACTCCCACACACTTCACCGAAAAACAGACCGGCAGCGTCGCCGCGGTGATGCACTTCAAACGCTCGCCGCAGGGTTGGGTATCGGCAGACCTCGGCAACGTGCAGATTCGCAAAATGCAGGGCCGAAAAATTAAAATCAAAATCGTCCGTACATCCGGGGTGGTAATCCCCAAAACATCCCTCTGGAAGCCTGGCTACCAGTGGAAATATGCCATGACCGACAAATCCACAGCCTCAAGCGGGCCGTTTGTTGTACTGGTTCACACTACAGTCGCATCCCACCTGACAATTACCGGATTCAGGCACGTCACCGTGCCCGCAGGAAAATTTAAGTGCTGCCGGGTAAAGGTGACCGAGGATATCACCAGCGTGGTTGCCGTCGCGGGGCAGGTGCAGACGCGGCACATGCGTATTAAAATGACGGAATATTATGCCAGAGGAGTCGGGCTCGTTGAACGCAGCAGCAATCACATGGTGGCACAGCTTACGCATTACAAGATAGCGCGGTAATCGCGAGATTTCTGCCCTGTTTGCACCGGCGCAGGCTTGCCCGGTGTATCCCAACGGCCGAACAGCGCGAAAATAATCCGATGACATAACCAGCGAGCCGCCGGGCTTGCCCGGTGATCGTGCCCGCAAAACCCATCACCGTCTATCGTGGCCCATTAGGCATTCACCAAAGAGTCAACTACCAGCAAGCCGACCGCGAAAACCCTCCCCAAGGCGTGCGGTCGGAGAGTTGATCAGCGGATGGCCCATCGACCTGTCTCACGGTCATATGCCAGCAGAAGCTTGCGGTGCAGTCCATCGTAGCGGCCGTGAATTTGATAGGCCACCACCCCCGGCCCGGTCGCTTCAATCCTTATGGTCAACCGCCCCCGCTGGCGAACCAGGGCCAATGGTAAAGCGATAAGCTGCAACTTGCGCGGAGGGGCGTTCCGCATGACTTCGCCTTTGACAATCTGCACCGCGCCATCAATAAGAAGCGACAATTGACGGCGCGCGACGGTGCGGGCCGTCAATTCTGCCTGCCCCATGAATGCCCGGGCCATAACCGCCAGGCTCAGGCCGACAATAGCCAGCATAAATATCACCGTGATGATCGCCACCCCCGGTTTCCACCCTGTTGATGGTTGGGTCCGCAAGCGATTGTGGACATTTTGATTCATCGGTGACCCCTCGGCAGGAGAAAGGCGATTGGCATGGTCGTGAAAACTCTTCGATAGCCGTGGACAAAATACACCAAATGCAAGACATGCCCGGTTGATAAACTGAAATGTGCCGACGGCATAACCGCATCGGACCGCCATGCGGCCCTGGGCCCCCGGCCGCGTCGTGCCCTCTGCCATTTCCGCTTCACCACTCCACGCGGGGTGAGTTGCCAATCAATAATGCCCGTCGGCGTGTGACAGGCCAACAACCCACGGTTGACAAGCCGAATGTTGTCACTGCTGTGCACGTCGGCTCGCAGGCGCCGGATAATCATCTGCCGCTGCGCCACCTGCGTACTTTGGTCATCGCTGTAACGCACCATCACCCAGCACCCGTGAAAGAGCTGCGCGGCCATGAAAAGGAATATCGCCATGATGGGCAATGCGATCACACACTCAACAATGGAAAAGCCCCGGCGGCTGATTCGCATTTGCATTTGAATATGTCGGCCTGCGGTATTCATTGTTCAGGCTCCGCGCTGGTCGCATGTTTTTCTTCTCGCAGGAAATAAAGCATCGGCAACTTGCCGTCATGCGCTGGACGAACGGCCATCCAGTGGAAGCCAGCGGGAAGCGCCGCCTGCTTTGCTGGACTGGTCGGCACGGCCGCAAGTCGCCAGCCCGAAGGCATCGCCGCGGCATGTGGATGCTGGCGCATCAGTGTGTACGCCATGTATGCCTCCATTCGCGCGTGCCGGCGAATGGCGGCAAGTTGCCTGCAACGCTGCCGATACATGATTGAAATGCGGGTAAAGCTGCCGGCGATGATCAGCAGCAGGGCTATGCCGAGTAATAAATCCATGAGGATAAAAGCCTTGTAATGCTTCATTGTGCGCTCCTGGCAAGGGCCCCCAGCAATTCCGCATATGGCCAGTAAACCATTAAGATCACGCCAAGAATGGCGGCACCAAAAAACAAAACGGTCACCGGAATTCCGGCGGCCCGCACCCAGTTCATCGTCCGCTGGTAATCGCGCCGATACGCCTCGGTGAGAGTGTTCAATCCTGCACCAAGCATGTCCCCCGGCATTGTCATGACGGTGCGGATACGCCTGGGAAGATGGGCTTGCCGGGCCGCCGCGGCCGCCTCACCTCCACCCTCAGCAAGTTGCCCCCAAAACCGCAATCGGCGACGGGCCACGCGGTTGCGTGCCGCTTCGGCGGCCAATCGGCAATTCTGCGGCAGTGGAACACCGCGCTCTATGCCGGCGGCCAGAACGCTGGTGGCCGCCGCCCATGACCGGGCCTGCACCAGTCGACCCCAAACTGGCAGCCGCCACGTCAGGGCATCGCCGCAGAATAAAAACCATTCCGCCCGCCGGAAGAACGGCACCACCAACCGCCGCAGTAATGCCCCACCAATCATGACGGGGATAAAAATCACGGTAATGAAAAGTGTCGTCGCCACGAGGCCATTAGTCCGAATTGAATGCGGGTAGAACGCTGCTACGATATGCCATCTCATAAAACGCGGCAGGACGAATCTTGAGATCAGGTACGCGGTCATAGGCACAGCCAACGCCAGCAGAGCAAAATAAACCAGTTGCGCGGTATCCAACTCCGTAAAAATATCCCACGTTTGGCGCCACGATTCGTGATGGCTGAATTCCTCAATCAGCATGTCCTGGCTTTCGGCTGTTGCGATGGTACCTAAGCGGCCAGCGTCAATCTCAGGCAGGGCCAGACGGAGAGATTCCGCGACCGGCATGCCCTCGGACAATAATTCTCCAATGGTAATCAGGCGGACGCCGATCAATCCCGGTTCAAATTCACCCATTCGTTGAAGGGTTTGGGCCAACGGGTGGTTCAGACGCAGGATGTCGCCGATTTTTGCCAGCACGACATCCGCCGTCCGTCGGGCCACAAAGTATCGACCGACCACCAGCACCGGCAGCACCAGCAGTATGGCATAGCCAAAGGCGAGGAAAATAATCCCCGCGATCGGTATGCACCAGAATACCAGCCACATGGGCAGCGCGGACACGAAACGGACAGGGCGACTGCGGTGACGGATCATCCAGCGTGCCAGCTTCAATCGCCAATCTTTTATCATTTCTGCACGTCTCCATTGCGCACATCGCGACGGTGCCCCTCAATTCAGGAAGGAGTTGAGTAACACGAGGGAGTTGAGCAATCTGATGAACGGGGCCATCAAACCCGAGAACACCAATATCACAATCAGGCTCAACATCACCAGCAGCACAGGCGTAATAATCGCCGGCAGCGCGGCAATGCGAATTTGCGCTTCCTTGCTGTAACCCTCGCTGAGCACATTGAGTGTTTCCGGTAAATTATTGCACGTTATGCCGGTCTGTATCGCAACGCCAATCGTCGGCGGCAGGGCGGTTTCCGCCACCGCCTTATCAATTGGCAGTCCGCGTGATATGGCAAAATTCATGCTCGATCCGCAGGCCGTCATCATGGGTGACCCCGTCACCGCGCCGGCCAGTTCAATGGACTGTGGCAAATCCATCCCACTGATAACACCCATGCGCAGCCCGTCACACCATCGGGCAATTAAACTCGCGCGCACGGCGGGGCCAAATAAGGGCATATGCTCGGCTGCCCAATCCCGCAAAGTCAATCCGACAGGCTGCCGCCGCAACAAAAGCCAAATTGCAATTCCCATCACGATCACCGCGCAAATAATAATCAATATGGGTGTGGTATTCTCGCCAAGGAAAAACAGTAGGGCCGTCGGCCATGGCAGTTGCTTTGACGGGCCAAGCCACATGATCGACGAGTTATGCCTCGACTGGATAATAAATCGATCAAACAGCGGAAAAACGTACCAACCCATAAAAGCGCCTACGGCAATCATGGCCGCAAGCACAAACATCGGATAGCCAAAAGCCTTGAAAAGGCTATCGCGTAATTTTTGCCGCATTTCAAGATGGCTTCCGAGATTTATTAAAACCTGCGACAGGTTGTTGGTCTCGACGCCCGCCTCCAGCAGCATGGCGTAGTCCGGTGGAAAATCCCGTCCCCGTTTGGCCACGGCGTCCGCCAAACTCGTGCCGCTTTTCAAATCGGCATTAATGGCGTCTATGACCTTATTTCGCCGTCGACCCCCGCGTTCCGAGGCCAGCAGGTCAAGGCCCGCCTCCAAAGGCAAGCCCGCCTTGACCAGCAACGCCAATTGCTGATTAAAAGCGCGAAAATCATCGGCATTAAGCGGGCGCGTCTTGATGGCCTTGCCAGTGGGCCACAATTCGCGTACCTGCAGTTTTAATGATTCCAATGTCTGCCGGGCCGCAGCCTCATCCGCCGCATTGATCGACCCAACAATCTCACCACCACCCTCCACCTGCGCCCGATATCCAAAACTGCCAATCGCCATGGGTCTATGTCTCCTGTTGCCCCAGCACACGCCGCAATTCCGCCTCGTCGGTGGTACCCGCCGCCAGCAATGCCTCGCCTGCGGCCCACAAATCGCCGCCGATGTCCGCTTCCCGGGCCGCAGTCGTTCCGCTGCCCGGCACATTTTTGGGGGCATCCAATATTTCCCGTGCATGCTCAGCGTCAAAACGCAGAAAGTTGCTCACGGGCACGCGTCCACAATAGCCGGAGGCGGTTTTTCGTCGCACCAGCCGCTGATTCAAAAAGCCAAAAATACTGCTGGTTAACTGGTAACGCTCAGCGCCCATCTCCAGCAGGCGGCGGAGAGCCCCCGTGGGCGAGCCGGCATGCAGCGTGCACAGCAGGCGGTGGCCCGTAAGTGCCGCCTGAATTGCCAGCGATGCGGTAGCCCCATCGCGAATCTCGCCAATGGCCAAAATTTGCGGGTCTTGCCGCAGGATGCTTTTGAGTGCTGTTTCGTAATTCAGTTCCCCGAAGGGGCTGACTTCAATTTGCGTCACACCGCGGATGGCGCGTTCAATCGGGTCTTCCAATGACACAATGCTTTCACCGGGCCGCGCTTCAGATAGGTGCTGGAGCATTGCATAAATTGTGGTCGTTTTGCCCGAACCCGCCGGGCCGATGATCACCAGCATGCCGGAATCCGCTCGGCAAAACTGCTGAAGAAACTCATGGCTCGCACTGGAAAGATTCAATTCTTCCAGGCGCTGCGGAGCAATGAAGTCCGCCGGCATTCTTATCACGGCCCGGAGGCCATGAAGCGTCGGGATGACCGACAATCGCAAATCCATGGGCGCTGGGTGGTCGAAACGTATTCTCCCCTCCTGCGGAATATCGCGCCGATAAGTCAGCAAGCGGGCCATGACCATCAGCCGGTTGACGATGGCCTGGCCAGTCGCCAATGGCACATGCTCGATGGATTGCAGCAAACCGTCAATGCGGAAACGAATGTCAAATCTGTCGGGTACCGGGTCAATGTGAATGTCAGAAGCCCGGCGCTCAAGGGCACGCGCAAGCATGGTGTCAACTTGCGGACGGATATCAAAGGCAGCGCTTGTCGTCGAGGCCACGATTTCGAAACCTCTCTTCGATATATATGACGTTTGGCAAGGATACAACTTTATCGGGCCCGCTACAAGGAGAGTGCATCCGGGACGCCTCCGGCTCACCGCAGCACCTCTATTACCTGGGCAGACTCCTCGTTGGAAATTGGCAAGTGATGGCAATCGTCGCCACAGTCCGCACACTTAACGCATGCGGCCTGGCCGAAGGGGTTGGCCACATCCGGCACGGCCAACAAATTGGAGGCGGAGGGATTCGAACCCTCGTCCCGAAACAGGTTGAAGATCACATCTACACGCGTAGGCTGCATGTTAATGTCGGACCGCCCGTCGCTCGCAGCCTAACTACGGCCGATCCCAGTCAATCCTGTGTCTTAGCAATCAGCCGATTAACGCTGCTGATCGAGCATTCCGCTGGTCGTCGGTTCATCAGTGGTCGCGGAAGTCCGCTGCGAACCGTGCTGCTTATCTTAAGCAGCCATCCGGTAGCCGAAGCTGCCGGCGCTTGGGAACTTAACGTTCTTAGCATTTGATTTTTTGCCACTCAGTTTAACGACTTGCTTGGCAGGTCGGCGTGCCATAATCCACACTACTGCCCGGTCGATACCTTTCGCCCCCGGGACGCTTCCATTATAGCCGCCGCCCGCAGAAACGCGAAATGCCCTAAAACGGCATCCCCTGGGGGTGTGGCCATTTTCCTGGCAGAGGTAAAAACGCCCAAAAACCAGCGCATTGCGGCGTTTGTTTTTCGACGTCCCAACTTATCGGCAGCGCCGCATGCACCATGTTTAGCGCCACCGCCCGCGTGCGCCCACGCATCCGCCGCCGATTTGGTAACCGCACGCACCATGTTTAGCGCCATCGCCGGGCGATGGGCGCTAATTGCAATGCCAAATTGCGGTCCCTGTGACAACATTGTCGCATCCGCCATCCCATTTAGCCGCGTGCATGGTGCGCGCGTGATGATGCATGGCCACCGTTACAGCGATCCGATCAAACCCCGTTATCAAGGCTTTCGCCAATCGCTTGCGTGAAGCTGGAAAGACATCCAAAGTCATCATTGTCGCCTGTATGCGAAAATTGTTGTCCATCCTTAATGTTATGATTCGCGAGGATATTCCATGGGACCAACTCAAAATCGTAAAAAACGCTTGACAACTAACACAGCCGCTTCGCGGTGAATCAAGGTACCTATTTGCACCGCCGAGAGCGCCAAGAACGTAAAGACTGGGCGCGGCGTTATTTCGTAGCTTTCAATTCTCTCCGTGGCTCTGCGCGCGATAATACAACTTCTCCGTGTGACCTAACGTTTCATGCCGCTGGCATGATGAAAGTTGTTCCTGTGGCGCGCCGAAAAAGAAGGGCTCAGAGGCTGCGTCGCGGAATCAAACGCGATTCGGCCGTAACCGGTTATTGCAATTGCCATTTGCGGCGCAAAACCCATTCCGTCGTAATGGCCGCTATAAATAAAATAAAACACAACGAATTATTATAAAGCGGCATAGATACCCGCCGAATCTGATTTTGCTTCGGCAACGATGCATTCAGCCGCCGCCCCAAGGCACCGAGTGAATTGAGCTTACTGTACGTGCCACCGGTAAGCCGGGCGATTCTCTGCAGGACGGCCGGCTCCGCGGCCAGTTTGGTCATTTCGGTCTGCGGTGGGATGATAAAAATGTCGGTTTTATCAACACCCAGCGATTTGCCACCCTTGGTGGCCGAAAAAGTCAGCAGGTACTTTCCCGGCAGCGTGGGGCGGATATTGCGCTGGTACATGCCGATGTTATGCCGCCGCGGATTCATTGATAGCGTGCGGCTTTTACCATCGGGCAGCGCTTCAACCACTTTGGTGTGGGCGAAGCGTGTGGACTGACCGCTCATATCTGTTACCTGCGCCCGGAGGCGCACCACCTGCCCCGGCCGGTAACGCTGGCGGCGAATAAGCGCAGTGACAGACGGCCCCGAGGCGGTTTTAATTTTGCTCTGCCCCGCAAGCCAGCGAATCAACTGACCCCAGAATCGATGATACGGTGACCGGTTGCCCAGAGTTCGCAATTCCAATTGCCATCGGTAGGTGGTATCGGCGGCAAATGCGGCGGAACGCCCTTTGCCGTAGTGCCCGACGGCGAGCACGATAGCTGGCGAGCCGCGTACCTTTTCCTGCGGGTCGACCAGCAGGCTCTGCCCCGCCGGTGCCAAACCGGCAAACGCCACGCAGCCGTCGAGATCGGGCAAGGCCCGCAGTGGGTGTCCACCACCGGGCGGGATAAACCATTGCGCAATGCCCGAAAAAATGGGGCTTTGGCGGCCAAATGGGGTAAGTTCCGGCACAAAGGGTTGCGAGAGTTGGCTCGGGTGCACCGTGCTGAGTTGGATCGGAAATAGACTGGTCATGGACGTATTGCCCCATCCGCCGGACGCAAAATTCTGCATGCCGCCAATCATTAAAAAACCCGCCCCGGCTTTCACCGCATCCCGAATTTGTTCCCGCTGGGCAGGTGAAAAAAACTTCGCCGCGACATCGCCAAGCATAATCACCTTGAATTGTTTCCATTGCGCCAGTGTCTGGGGCAGTGCGGTCAGTTTGCCGCGCGCTCCCCGCACCATGAAATACCCGGGCCGGGTTTGAATCAGGCTCACGAGATTTACGTTCGGGTCGGTCGCTAAGTCCTGCTCCAGTGGGCCAACCTCCGGTCTGATCTGGGCTTCAATGTACAGTACGCTGATGCGCGGATTGGTGATCAATATCGGAAATTGCTGTGTGTTGCCGGCGGTGGACCGCTCCTGCGGAACCCGGGGAATGTGCACCGTCAATAACAGCCGTCCGACGTGATGGGGCGTAAGATGCAATTTAACCACCTGACCAGCCGCCCCGGACTGCAGGACCAACTGCCGGGATTTTAATAATGTGCGATGCCGCAAAAGCTGCACCTGAACCGTCCGGTCATCCAGCGCGGTGGAATGGACATGTATCGTCAGCGTCACGCGGGTATTGACCGGTGCCGACTGGGGGCCGTCGACGCGGACAATATCAATTTCTGGCACACCCTTGGCGTGAGTTGATGTAGAGCCCACACGCACGGTAAATATTCTTGCGCCCAATCGCGAAAGTGTCCGCAGTGGCGTGGGGCCATTTTGTATCCCATCGGAAAAAAGCACCACCTCCCTGTCACCGTTGTCCGTGGCGAGTTTAAGCGCCGCCGGCAGATCGGTTTGCTCGCCATCGGGGGCGATGGCACTGTATTGCTTTTCGTTGGTAAGCGGGGCGTTATGTTTACCATCGTAGGCAAAATATTGAATTTGAAAGTGCCGATGGATGATTTGCGATAATTGTTGCACCGCCATTACGCTTTGCAGGTAGCGGCTCGGGGCGTTGGGCTGGTCGCTTACGCTCATGGAGCCGGAAGCATCAATCACCACGCCAATTTTGGCCAGCCGATGTGGAACCGTCACCCAGGCAATCGCGGGTTCAAACATCATCAGTAATAAAAAAAGCAGGCCGGCGCTGCGCAGTGTCAGCAGGGAAAACATGCGACGGCGACCTAAAAAGTTATACATCCGCCGGTAAAAAATCCATACCGCCAGAATCATCAGCCCTGCGGTAAGCACCAGGGCCGGCAACCGTGCCTGCGTAACTGGCAGCACCCACGCGGCCAGGGCGTAAACTATTGCGATGAGGCCGGCCACGGCGGGCAGATAAACAGTCGAAGGTTGTGGAGGCGTAGATCGTGCGGGCGGATGGCCGGCATTTGCTTTGGCGGCGTTGCCCCGCTGCCATTGCCGCCAGGCGTAAATCAGCAGGGCGATGCCGATGGTACCGATAACCACGGCCCACCAGGCAAAGCCATGCTGTCCGAAAAAGTTCAGCGACATATCGGCCAGTGTTTCGTTTTGCATCATCCACGTATACTCGCTAAGGACTAACGCGGGTATCGGTTAAATGTTGTCAGGCCGCCGCTGAAATACGCATTTCTGGTGCGTCCAACCCGTCCGCCGTCAGTAAAGCGGATTAATGAGCATGCCCGTTGCCAATTTGGGATAAAAAAAGGTGCTTTTCTGCGGCATAAGCTCATTGTGATTGCACAAGTCGCGTACGGCCTGCAGAGGTGTCGGCTGTAAAACAAACCCCGCCTGGTGATGTGCATGGCGACACAACTGCAAAACGTCTTTGGCCTCATGGGGAAACGCCCATGCCAAATCGCCGCCGGTTGCAAACCCGGGTTTGACGATCCGTTCAAAGACAAGTTCCTGCAGGATGGCCACATCCAGTGCCCGCCACGCCTTGGAATGATCTGCAATCGACGGTGCCGCCATAAATTCCGCCAGCGGGTCATCCGCCCCAGGCTTGACCACAATCGCCTTATCAACTGCAGGGTCATAAACGGCCATGGCGTGAGGGCCAAAAGATGGAAGGCGTTTTTCAAGTGCGGGCAGTTCGTCGCCGGAATGTTTTTCAGCAGTCACCAGTTTCAACCGCGATCCCGCCGCCGCCATAAAAGCGTCAAGCGAGAATCCTTTCAGATTGGAAATGGTACGGTGCGTTGGCATGACTATCAGGCCGGGGTCCTGCATCGCCACAAGTACAAACATGACAAAGTTGGCGGGATGGTCGTGCGGCAGGGGACCACTGGTGGCGAGTTCACGCCGATAGTTCAGTGAGGTTCCATAGCGGTGATGCCCATCCGCAATGTACAGGTGTTTGTCGGCCAGCAGCTTTTGCGCATGTTTAATAGCACCGGGCGCAGCCACACGCCAAAGGGTTGACTGCACCTGGCTTCGGCCATCCATCGATGGCAACGAGGCTTCGGCAATCGGGTCATCCAATTTGGCAAAAAGGGCATTGGTAACGGCATTATGGGCGTCATCATAAAGCCCAAACACCGGCGAGAGATTGCACCGCGTAGCGCGCGTCAGCAGCAATCGGTCCTCTTTGGGGCCGCTGAATGTCTGCTCATGCGGATGGATATTGCCGGTGGGGCCAAATTCTTCCAATCGGACACGGCAGAAAAGTCCGCGGCGTTGGTATTCGCGTCCTTCGTGCGTGTAGGTTTGCTGGTAGGGATACAGTGCCGGAATGTCATCACGCACCAGTGCCCCGGAGGCAAGCCATGCCTGTAATTGATCTGCAGCATGCGTATAAGCTTCCAATGGGCCGGCCACTTTCGGCGGTACATGAGGCAAATCGATGGCCACGATGTTGCGATTGTTTCTGGCAAGCATGGCCTGCTTATGCTTGAGTTCCAGAACGTCGTACGGGGGAGAAACCAATTCTGTCTGCTCGAAAACGGGATACCGAATTGCATACATCGGTTGAACGTCGGCCACGTATATTTCCTTTCATTCGACGGCTTCGCCGGGCATAAATAAATTAAGAGCCTGTTTGGAAACTTCGCCGGGAGGGCCTTGGGACGGCAAACGGCCGTCTGCGGTGTCCTCGATCCTCAACATATTCCGGAATATGCGTCGTATCTGCGTCCTTGCATCCATCCATTTTCCACCCCGATCCACCCGCATTGGACTTTTCAAACAGGCTCTGAAACATCACTAATCAGGAACACTCACGGCAACAACGATATGCCCCACGCCTGGAAACGTCAGCCGCTTACCGGCGAGCGGCGGGATATCGGATCGCCGATGTTCTATTCCTTGGGCGGATCAAGCAGAGGTGCCGAATCCGATTCATCGGTGTCTTCCGGTATCACACGGGCCATACCCACAAGGATGTCGCCCTCTTCCAGCTTGATGAGTCGCACACCCTGCGTAGCCCGTCCCATTTCCCGCAGCACACCGGTTACCCCGATGCGTACCACCTGTCCCTGTTTGGTGATCATCATCAATTCGTCGTTATCGGTAATCGCCCTGACCGCCACCACCGGGCCATTGCGATCCGTGGTGCGGATATTAATAACGCCTTTCCCGCCGCGATGGGTGAGTCGGTATTCCTCAATTCTTGTGCGTTTGCCGTAGCCATTTTCGCAGGCCGTCAGCAAAGTTACCTGGTTATCACCATGGTCCAGTCCGTGCGGTACAATCACCATGTCCACTACGCGGTCCTTTTCCTCAAGCTCGACGCCCTTGACGCCGCCGGCCTGTCTGCCCATGTCGCGTACCTCGGTCTCCTGAAACCGCACGGCCATACCTTCGCGTGTGGCCAGCACGATCTGGTCGTTGCCGTTGGTGACGCCCACACCGATTAAACTGTCGCCCTTATCGAGGCCGATGGCGATGATCCCGCGCTTCTGCGGGTTGCCATACGCCTTGAGCAGCGTCTTTTTAATAATGCCGCCGGCCGTGGCCATAACCAGGTGCTTACCTTCGTCGTCGAAGTCGCGTACCGGCAGCACTGCAGCGAGATTTTCCCCCTGTTGAAATTCAACCAGATTGGCAATCGACCGGCCCTTGCTCTGGCGGCTCATCTGCGGCAGATCGTAAACCTTCTGCCAGTAGCAGCGGCCCAGATTGGTAAAGAACATCAGATAATCGTGGGTTGAGCCGATGAACAAATGTTCAATAAAATCGCCCTCTTTACTGTCGGCTCCCACAATGCCGCGCCCGCCACGCCCCTGTTTGCGGTAGGTGTCCAGCGGCATGCGCTTGATATATCCCTCGTGACTGATGGTGACGACGGCCTGTTCGTCGGCAATCAAATCTTCGATGTTGATATCCGTGGCATCATTGGTGATCTGGGTACGGCGTTCGTCGCCGTATTTATCGCGCAGTTCAATGGTGTCTTCCCGGATGATGTCCAGTACCCGCTTATCATCACTTAAAATAAGTTCATACCCTTCAATTTCAGCGGTGAGTTTGTTGTACTCCTCGGTGAGCTTTTCAATTTCAAGGCCCACCAGCCGCTGAAGTTGCATGATCAGTATGGCGTCAGCCTGGGCTGATGAAAGCGTCATGCCGCCAGATTCTTTTTCCGCCCGATCGATACGCTTGAGAAACGCCGATGGAATTAATTTCCGCCAGGTGAGTGCTTCATCGATGGTGAACTGTTTACGCATCAGATTGGCTTTGGCGGTGGGCACGTCGGGGCTGATTTTGCGGTTACGCAACATCTCGATAACGCCCATGACTTCAATTTTTCCGCCCGAGCTGCGCGGCGATACCTCTTCCGTATGGATATCCGCAAGGGCCAGTATTAAACCTTCCAGTATGTGGGCCCGCTGCCGTGCCTTTTTGAGACGGAAGGCCGTCCGCCGCCTTATGACCACCTTACGGTGGTCGATAAATTGCTCCATCATTTCCTTCAGCCCCATGGTGCGAGGCTGGCGGTTCACCAATGCAATGTTGATGATCGAAAAAGTGCTTTGCAGCGGTGTGTACTGATAAAGCTGATTGATGACCACGTTGGGGTCGGCGTCGCGCTTAAGTTCCACCACCACCCGCACCATGTGCTCGCGATCCGATTCATCGCGCACATCGGAGATATCTTTTATCCGCTCTTCCTTAACCTGCGTGGCGATCGATTCAATAATGGTTTTTTTCAGCACCTGATACGGTATCTCGGTGATAACTATCTGGTCCTTCCCGCCTTTAACCTGTTCCGTATGGACACGACCCCGCAATACAATTTTGCCCCGTCCGTGCTCATAGCCGTCCACAATGCCGCCGCGGCCACAAATCACGCCGCCGGTCGGAAAGTCCGGCCCTTTCACAATCTTCATTAAATCTTTAAGGGTGCAGTGCGGCTCATCGATCACCTTCACCAGCCCGTCACAGATTTCACGCAGATTGTGCGGGGGCAGGCTTGTCGCCATACCCACGGCGATGCCCTGCGAACCATTGACGAGCAAATTGGGAAACTTGGACGGCAAAACCGTCGGCTCTTCAAGGCGTTCATCGTAATTGGGGATGTAATCGACTGTGTCCTCGCGCAAATCCTCCATCATCTCGGCGGCTGCGTCGGCCATGCGCGCTTCGGTATACCGCATGGCGGCCGGTGGATCGCCGTCAATCGAGCCAAAGTTGCCCTGTCCATCGACCAATTTCGCTCGCATATTCCAGCTTTGGGCCATACGCACCAAGGTGGGATATATCACCGCTTCGCCGTGCGGGTGGTAATTACCCGAGGTGTCGCCCGCGATTTTGGCGCACTTGATGTGCTTGCTGCGGGGCATGAGACGCAGATCGTTCATGGCTACCAGAATGCGCCGCTGTGACGGCTTCAGACCATCGCGCACATCCGGCAGGGCACGATCCATGATGGTGCTCATCGCATAGGTGAGATAGCTTTCGGAGAGTTCAGTTTCAATTTGTAAATCGGTTATCCGGGCGTCTTGATCGAACATATTCTTCCTTGAAGGTCGTAATATCCCAATTTGCGGTGGTGCCCCATTTGACCACACTGCCGCAAAGGTACAATTCTACCGCAAACCGGCTGGCGCGTCCTGCATTTGACCAACCAATCTTCCGTGACTGAAGGCGAAAATAGCTGAACTCGCAGACACCATCAATCTGCGGATGGCAGCGCGGTGGGATGATAAATTCAGCGGGCGAGAATTAGTGCGATGGCCCCCAGCGCGATGCAGTAAATGGCAAACGGCCACAACTTGCGGGTTTCAAAGTACTTCATCAAAAAGGCCGTGCTGAGATACGCTGCCAGACCCGCCACAAGGGCAGCCGGAATGGTAAGCCCCAGAATGGCGTGGGCGCTGTGTTTGAACAGTGCAGGTACCTTCAACAGGCCTGCCGCCGCAATTACCGGGGTGGCCAGCATGAACGCAAAGCGACAGGCTTCTTCATACGACAACCCGGCGAGAATGCCACCGACAATAGCCACACCGCTGCGCGATATGCCCGGAAACAGCGCAAACGTCTGGGCGGCACCGACCGCCGCTCCCACCGGAAACGTCAAATCCTCGGTCGCCTTATTTTGCGTCCCGCGCTGGGCGCTCTTTTTCTTCAGCCAATCGCCGGCCAACATCACCAGGCCATTGGCCATCAAAAACACACACACCATCCAGTAATAGTGTGGATTGTCAAAAAACAGTTTAAATTTCTTTTCAAACACCAAGCCGACAAGCCCCACGACAATAGTCCCAGCCACCAGCAGCCAAGCGAATTTACTCTCCCGGTCATATACAAACTTTTTATGCTTGATGCTGCCAAGATAGGCTTTGATCACCGTCAGCCACTGCTTCCAGAAGTAGATCAGCAATGCCGCCGCGGTGGCCAGATGCAGGGCCACTACGAAGGAGAGAAAATCTTTGTTCTGCGAATTGAAGTGCCAATTCAGCAAATGCTTGATGATGATGATGTGCCCCAGGCTGCTGATGGGAAACAACTCCGATACACCCTGTAAAAAGCCCAAAGCGATGGCTTGCAGCAAAGTTAGATGATGCACCGCCGAAAGCGTTGTCGCCGATGTGTGTAAATGTCCCGCCACGGAAGCCGCCTTACCCAGCATTCAGTTCTCCTCAATCATGGGGCTCTTAGCCCTCAATCCACGTCATCTCGGCAAGCCGAAAACTACGTGCATCATGCTGATTACCAACTTTTTTTCAACCCCATGAGCCTGTCCGGGTAATAACTGGCGTGGCATTTTTTTCGGGAGCCCCGGGGGACGCGGGTGTCCTCACCCGTCTGCGGCGTTCTCGGACTCATCTCAGAGTCGCCATCGGCCCGGTGCCTCCCATCCGGGGCATTTTCGACACATCGCAGCTCTGCCACTGCTTGGACAGGCTCTTTACCGGTTATCTGCCCCAAAACCATTGCGCAGCGCTTCGGCATGGCTGCCTGCCGACAGCTTACAAATTCAAACCGCACGTTCTTAGAATGCCCTTTTGCAGGGGATCAAGCTACAATTTCTCACTTGGTCCATCGCACATTGCTCACCAGCAAATTTGCGATCCAGCATAAGGATGACTATGAAACGCTCTGCATGGTTCCTCTTGATGACCGTCGCCTCTATTTCCGGTTGTGCGGCGAATCAATTCCATCCGTCCGCACCCATGCATGTACCAACGGCGTTTTACAAGCCAATATTCTATTCGGTGGGGCAGGGGTTGAATGCGCCCACCCTGGCCCATGGCGATGCCCGTCGCCACGTCCGCCTGATGCAGATTCTCGCGGCGGTGAAAATGCCGATTGTTCCCAGTACCGGAAAAGCCCACGGCAAGCAGCGGGAAAAAGCACTTTCGTTATATGGCCTCGGGCTTAACGCCATGTACCGCGGTCAGTATGCCGGTGCCCGCTATTTATTATCGCAGAGCCGAAAACTTGATCCCCACGGAATTAAAATTCTCATGGCGCTTGGGCAGGTATCCAGCCGCATGGGAGACACTGCCGACGCCGACCGATATTTCAGCTTGGCACTTCGTCTGGACCCGCAAAATCCGCTTCTGCAGGTGCATGCCGCCCAGTTCGCACGTGGCGACAATGCCGCCGTCCTGCGGCATTTGTTGATTGCCCGCCAATCGCCGCAGCTTAAAGCCGATTCTCCATGGCTGCCGCGCATCGATCTTTTATTGGGTGCTGCGCTGCAGGCCAATGGCTACTACCGCGCGGCTGAAACTGCCTATCGTCAGGTGGCGACATTGCTGCACACACCCGCTGTGACATATCAATTCAACCGGCAGGACCGGCGGCTGCTTCATAGCCGGGGTCTTATTGAATTTTTAATTGGTCGCAATGCGCTCCTCGCCGGCCACCCGCAGGATGCCATCATCGCCTTCACCGTGGCACACAAAAAAGGATTCACCAACCCCGTCATCCTGGGCCAGCTTGCCTTGGCTGAGCAATTTACCGGCCATCCGCACGCCGCCGCCCGCGATGCCGTAAGCTATTGCGTTCATACCCATGGAGGCCGTCCTTCCATCACCCTGCTGACCAATTTGGAACTTAATCAGAACGGCTCGGCGGATATTCTCACCGCGGTACGCTCATACAAGTCGGGTTCCATCGATGCGCACACGGCCCTCGCTGCTGCTGGAAAGGCCGCTTGGAATGTCGGCCATCTCAATGCCGCCCGCCGTATCTACGCCCAGTTAATAACCCAGCCCGCACCGCATGCCGATCTGGTGCAGCAGTACATCGTGCTCGCCATCAGCACTGGCCACCGCGAACAGGCCATTAAACTTGTCACCCGACAACTGGCAAAGGGACACATCCTGCCAAGCCTGTCGGGCACCATTGCCGCCGATTTTTCAGGCTCCCATCCAGCGCCATCTGAAGTGCGTCGGCTGTTACAGGATGTTCAGAGTGGCCGGTTAATCAGCACCGGCCTCAGCGCACAGCACCAGGTGGAACAGTTGGACTGGCAGTATGCTTTGGTGGATGATGCAGCACTCCTCAGTGGCCACCGCCAATTTGCATTGGCCGTGACCACCCAAACGCTGCATCAGGCCACCCAATTTTGGCCAACACTTAAAGCCCAGTGTCTTGCCTTGGCTTTGGCTCACCACTTTAAGCAAGCCGACGCCCTGGTACGCACGGCTTTGGCCGAGCGTCTTGGCGGGCCCGCGGCCTCGGTTACGCAGGCGCAAGTATTCGCCGCCGCTGATCGCCTTGCCGCCGCCCTGACTGCAGCCGCAAATGGCATCGATCGGCATCCGCATTACCGCGCACTGTGGCGCGAGGCCGAACATCTGGCCGACCAACAGGAGAATTTTCCGCGTGAAATTGCGCTTCTCCACCGCGAAGAGGAATTGTTTCCGCAAAGCCGTCGGCTGGCCTTCCGATTGGTTCAGGCAGAGTATGCCTTCGGCGATATACCAGCCTTTCGTCGCCAAGCCCAGAAGTTTTTAGCTCGATTTCCCCTCGGCAAACGCCATCTGATTGTGGCAGCCATAGTGGATTCTCTCAACCACAATTGGGTGGCTGTGCAGCGAGAAAGCGCAATCGCTCACCGGGCGTATCCCACCAGCAAGCTGGCCGCCGTTTGGTTCGCCTCGCTTGGCAACAGCATGGGGCATGCCCGCACCAGCGTACACATATTACGAACGGCCCTGCGCTATCATCCCGCCAATGCCCTTCTGCTGAATCAATACGCCGAACTGTGTGACCAAACCGGTGCCGCCGGTACCGCCTATCTTTATGCCCGTCAAATTGCGGCTCGCTATCCTCAATCTGCCAGTATTCGTGAGGCGTACCTTGAGGTGCTGCTGCACAATCACCTTTGGATGCAGGCCCATCAACTGGTGGCACGCTGGCTAAGTACAAGCCCCCACAGCCTCCATGCACTTCAGGCCCTCTGGCGGATTGACTTCAGGTCTCGCCACTATGCGGCTGCATTGACTGTGGCGCGGCAGCTTGTCGATCGCCCCATCCCCCGTTTTGAAGACCTTTCCCGCCTGGCCAATTCCTACTGGCAGTTGCATCGGCGATCCGCGGCTTTAGCGGTCTATCGTCGTATTCTGGCCATCGCCCCACAGAACGCGTATGCGAACAATAATCTGGGTTTTGAAATGGTTCAGCAGAAGATACATTTGCGGCAGGCCCTGGCGCATATTGCATTGGCGGTTCATAATTATCCGAATACCGCCCAATATCTGGATAGTTATGGCTGGGGCCTCTATAAGCTCGGCTTTGCGGCCCGCGCGATTCCATACCTCCAGCGAGCCGCGGTGTTGGCCGGGTTTCGTCATCCCACGGTTTACCGTCATCTGGGCAATGCATTGGCCAAGATCGGCGACTGGCACGGCGCTCTGCTCGTGTGGCAGGCTGGGGTGAAAGCCATCTACGCCCGTCCGCCGCTCACCAAGCGTCAAAGGCGGCTGCTGAAGCGATTGGAGCATCGGATTAAATCGGAAAAAATTCGTGAATCCTTGCGCCATCTCAAAAATGCGCAGGCTATGTAGGGGCGGCTTTTCCCCGCCGCCGGACCGGTGCCCAGGCTGCCGCCTTTGATATATGCCGTATAATCCCTGCATGGCGAAAACTAAAAACTATTTTGTCTGCCGCCAATGCGGTGCCATGCAGAGCAAATGGATGGGCAAATGCCCCGAGTGCGACGCGTGGGATGCACTGGAAGAAACCTTCGCATCCAACGACGCACATCGCCCCAAAGTTCTCTCCGCCAATGGTGGCAATCCGACCGTCGACACGGATTTACCCGCCCTGCCGGTCTCGCAAATCCCCGATATGCAAACACCGCGCATGGCCACCGGACTGGCCGAATTTGATCGTGTCATCGGTGGTGGCGTGGTACCGGGGGCGGCTATTCTGCTCGGTGGCGATCCCGGAATTGGCAAGTCCACCCTGCTGCTGCAGGTCGGCCAGCAACTCGCCGCCCAAGGGTTGAAAGTGCTTTATGTATCCAGCGAAGAGTCGGCACCGCAAACCCGTCTCCGCGCTACCCGCCTTGGTGCATCGAGTGATAATCTGCTCGTGTACGCCCAGACCAACATCGATAAGATTGGTGAGCAGATTCAAAAACTCCGTCCCCATCTGTGCATCGTCGATTCCGTCCAGCTTATCTATCAAGATGCCAACCATTCCGCCCCCGGCAGTGTGTCACAATTAAAAGATTGCTGCACCAATCTCGTATATCTGGCCAAAGCCAGTGGAACTGCCGTCTGTCTGGTCGGTCACGTCACCAAGCGTGGCCTGCTGGCAGGGCCTAAACTTATTGAACACATCGTCGATACCGTTCTCTATTTCGAAGGCGATTCCTATCACGATCACCGCATCGTTCGCTGTATTAAAAATCGATTCGGCAGCACATTGGAGGTGGGGTTATTCCGCATGACGGCCGGCGGGCTGGAAGTGGTGGATGATGCCGCCTCGTTGCTGATTCAAGCCGGGGCGGGATCCCCCCCCGGCAGCGTGCTGACAGCCTGCCTGCAGGGATCGCGCGTGCTGCCGGTTGAAATTCAGGCCCTTACCGCCGAGAGTGCCCTGGGTGCCGCCCGCCGCAAGGCCGCCGGGTGCGACCCCAATCGCCTCGCGATGATGATTGCCGTATTGGAAAAACATGCTGAATTTCGCCTGCTGGATAAGGACGTATTTGTCAATGCCGTTGGTGGCATGAAAGTGACCGATCCGGCCGTGGATGCCGCCATGGCACTGGCAATTGCCGGTTCGCATCTGCGGCGCGGTCTCTCGGCTGGCACCGTAGTCGTTGGAGAAATTGGCTTGCTGGGTGAATTTCGCCCTGTGGCCTCGCTGGCACAGCGCATCAATGAGGTATGTCGTCTCGGCTACAAGCACTTGGTTACCGGCCCCATCCGCAGCGCCGCCGATCGGCAGGCGGTCGATAGCGTGCAGGGACGTTTGACGGTTCATGTGTGTAAAAACATCGACGCCGCCCTGCGGTTGCTCGGTTAAACATTGGCCAAAAAGCAACGAACGAGCACCGCCGGTCTACGCCAAATTTCACACGCAGATTAGCCGCCGCGTTTGGTTACCTGTCGGTCATCCAGGTTTTTAGTACCCAGAAGACGCAAGAGACCATCAAGAATTGTCAGTGGATGGGGTGGACAGCCGGGGATATACAAGTCAACGGGCACAACATCGTCTGCGCCGTTGCTAACCTCGGCATGATTAATATATGGGCCACCAGACAGGGCGCAAGCTCCGACGGCGATGACAATTTTGGGATCGGGGACGGCATCATAGGCGATTCTAAGAGCCTGCCTCATATTTTGCGTCACCGGCCCGGTGATCAATAGCCCGTCAGCATGGCGCGGCGAAGCAACCAACGAAATTCCGAATCGCGACATGTCCCATCCGATCGTTCCGAGCACATTTACATCCGATTCGCAGCCGTTGCATCCACCGGCACTCACGTGCCTTAAGTGCAGGCTCCGACCGAAAAGTCGACGTAATTGGCGGTCTAATTCCGTGGCCAATTTCAGTTCCTGTTCGTCGCGCACCACCAGATCTGATGCATCGCGCACCGCGAGGCGGTAGTCGGCGGAATGACTCACAGATTTTTCCGGGCAGGCATCCATGCAATCGGTACAGAATAGACAGCGGCCCAAATCCACTGAAATGTTCTTACCTTTGATCGCGATCGCTTCCGTGGGGCATGCGTCAGCGCAATGGCGGCATCCGTCTCCACAGCGGGTTGTATCGAATAACGGCCGACCTCGAAATCGGTCCGGCATGGCTGGCAACGCGGCTTTGGCGGACGGATAATCCACCGTACCGTAGCCTTGTTTCAGGCGGGCAATCAAGGCGTTGATCATCGCGGGTCCTCGGGGGCGGTATACGTCATAAGTCGTGTCCGCAGTATGAAAGATTAAAACTTTTATTACACAAAGGAAAATCAGATATCTGCTGACCTCGCACCGCCATCGCTACGGCCATCCAATTATAAAAAGATGGATCAACAATTTTGTAGCGTTCAAAGCGGCCTTGGGCATCCGTAAGGGCTATATGACATATTTGGCCGCGCCATGCTTCCTGCAAGGTCACAACCAGAGCCTCTGGCCGCGGAGCGGAAAAATCAACTTGCATTAATCCGGCAGGCAGGGCTTTGAGTTGCTCCCTGATGTACAGAATAGAACGTTGAATCTCCAGCCAACGCACATACGCCCGGGCAAAGACATCACCACCGCGCCAGGTGGAAACCGGGATGTGGTTGAACTGATAGATACCCGAGGGATGATCGCGTCGCAAATCCAAATCCAGTCCGCAGGCGCGGGCCGCCGGACCAACCATGCCAATTTCCCGTGCGACTTCTTCGGAAACAGCACCAATACCTTCAAACCGCGCCATGACCGATGATGTTTCCCACAATAAGTTTATCGCCGCACAGGAGTCGTGTTCGATGGCGTCCAGTCGTCTAATCAGGTCATCGGCAAGCGCCGCGTCCGCATCAAACCTTACCCCACCGATCCGTAGTAATCCCCGGCCAAATCGGTTGCCGCAAAGCGCGGCGGTCATATTAAGGCAATCGCCCCGAATCCGTCCGCAGAATGAGGCCGTGGGAAGAAATCCGACATCACCGGATAAGGCACCAAGATCGCCCATGTGGTTCGCGAGGCGTTCAAGTTCCATGGCAATGCCGCGGATGGCTGCGGCACGCGGGCTGATCTGGCAGCTTCCCAGTGATTCCATCAACTGGGTGTAGGCACTGGCATGCCCCACGGTGGTATCTCCGGCAAGTGTCTCGGCGTAATGCAAAGATCGCTTATTTGGGCCACGCTCCATTGCCCGTTCAATACCACGATGCTGATAACCCAGGCAAATTTCCAGGTGCAGTATTACTTCGCCGTCACATTGAAATCGAAAGTGCCCCGGCTCAATAACCCCTGCGTGGATCGGGCCGACGGCCACCTCATGGACCTGCCCGCCCGTAATCTGATAATAGTCCATAATCCCTGCCTCGACGGCATCATTGTCACCACGATTCCACGCATCAGTTCCCAAGCGATAGCTGCGGTGGAATCGTACTGGTTTGAGCCACGGATGGCCCATCGGCTTAACGCCAAATTGCTCAGCGATTTCCCGCTCAAACAGATGCACCTGCGGACATCGCGGCGTCAGCGACGGGAAACCATCGCTCGATACGTTGGCGCTTGCAACATACAGTCGGTTACGGTGATCGTCGGCAAGGACCACATAGAGCGTCAAACAGGACTCATCCTCGGCATCGAGAGAGCCGAAGAGTGCACATATCCTATGATGTGCCTCGACCGCGTCCACAATCGCATGTTGAAACTCGGGCAATGGCATATCCGGTATTGCGGACCGAGCCAGAACCTGCCCGTTGGATATTTCCGCCATGGGATTATTTTGCTTTGCCGACATGTTGGTCATGGCTGCACCTGCATAAATGCCTCTGCCTGACGCAGCATGTGCGTGAGAAATGACGGAATGTGCACGCCGAGTATCAATATCAAAAGAAGCGACAACATCAGAGGAAGACTCGTCATCAAGCCATCGTGATAAGCGTTAATGGAACGCTTTCGCGGTAATGTTTTCCCAAATACAGTGGCCAATACTGTGCGGCCCATGCCGACAAACACAATCAGCAACAGGAATAAAAATAACCCGCATATAAAAAAGAAATGCCTGGCGAAGATGGCGTTGAGGATAGTGAACACGCTGACGAATGGTCCAAACGGTGGTGATCCGGCGATAGCCAGAAAGCCAAGCATGAAAATGGTGCCGGACAAAGGTAGCCGCCGCATCGCTCCGTGAACTTCATCGATGTTTTTACTGCCATAAGATCGGTGGATATTACCCGCCGCGAGAAACAACATGCCTTTAGCGAGGCCATTGTTGATCATTTGCAGCAGCGATCCATAAAGAGCGGGGCCACCAATACCTGCACCCAAGGCTAAAATTCCCATTTGCTCCACACTTGAATAAGCCAGCATGCGCTTAATATCTTTCTGGCCCAGCACAAACACCGCCGCCACGATCATGGACAGCAGCCCCATGCCGATGAGTAGGTGGCTTGTATACGACTGCAAACCACCGGCGATGCAGACCCGATCAACGCGCAAAATTGCCAGAAACGCCAGGCTTGTCAATCCACCCGCCAGTAAAGCCCCTATCACGCCCGGCGCTTCACCGTATGCATCCGGTTTCCAGGTGTGCACGGGTGCCAGCCCCATTTTTGTACCGTATCCAATCAGTAAAAACACAAATGCCATCTTGAGCCAGAGCGCATTAGCCGCCCCTGCGTGCCGCACCAGATGCGAGAAGATCAAAGTTGCATGCTGATGATTTGCCAACGATGCGTAAACCAGAAAAAAGGAACCCAGAAGTGCCAGTGCGATGCCGACTGAACTTAACATTAAATATTTCCAGGTGGCCTCGACGGAGCGCGGCGTGCGGTTAAAGTAAATCATCGGTGCGGTGCTGAGAGCCGTGGTTTCCACGCCGATCCACATCAATCCCAATTGCTGGGCACAGGTTACCAGTGTCGCGCCGGCCGCAAATATCAGCAGGCATGGAATTAAAACTCGATTCGATCGCTCGGTACGATACCGCAAATAGCCAACGATATAAATTGCGCAAATCAGAAATAAGGTGCTGATTAAAAGCAGCACAAGCTTCCCCGGTGGGTCCATGCCCACCCAGCCACCCCATATTGGCGCTGTATTTACATTCATCACGGCCAGCGTCCCGGCAAAATGCAGGCCTGCCGCCACCGGCATTATCCAGGGGCGCAAAACATTGGACGTGATCGCGGCCGCCGCAATGGCCGCCAGAATCGGAATGAAAATAAGCACAGGCAACAACATGCAAGCCTATTCCTTCAAGGCCGTAAGTCGGCGGGTATCGAGGGATGAAAACGCCTTGGTGATATGATTGAGAATAATGCTGACCACAAAAATGCCTACATATAAATCCAGTAAAATTCCCATCTCCACCAGAAAGGGCACTGCCGTCAGGAGCAAAACGCCAAAAATGTAAATTCCATTTTCCAGTATCAGATAGCCAATGACTTGTGTAATGGCTTTATATCGTGTGGTTAAAAGCAGAAAGCCGGTCAGCATTGTCGAAAATGAGGCCGGAATAATCAGGGTGGAACTTCCCGCCTGCGTCATGGGCAAATACGCCGCAAAAGCAATTGACAACGCCGTCCCCAAGGCCCCCATGAGCATGGTGGGCAAAAAGCCAATCAGTGGTTCGACTTCGCGTTTGATCTGCACGTCAAGCAGGGCCTTGTGGAGCATCTGCGGAATTAATACACCTTTAATCGCGACGGTTACCACGGCCACCACAATAATCATCGCGCCAATCTGCTTTTCCAGCAGCAACGGTAACAGACTTAATACGACGCCTTGGACGGCGGCAGAGTAAATAAGCGATCTCATGCGGCTTACGCCCAGCATGAACAGATTCAGCAGCATCACAAGCACCAACGGCGTATCAATCAACCAGTGCACGGCCTATCTCACCATCAAAACAAAACCGATTCCATTCAACAGGCCTGCCGCCATAAGCAGTGTGGGCACATGGCGCATCTGCAGTCGCGCCATGGTGGATTCGACTATCCCAATGACAGCGGCCATCGCGATCATCTCGATGACGAATAGGCCCCAATCCGCGCCGAATATGCCGATTTGAAATGGCACAAACAGATGCAATGCCAGTGCGCTTAAAACAAACAGTTTCATCGCTGATCCATAATGAACCAGCCCCAGCAAAGGACCACTGTTATCCAGCACCATAGCCTCGTGAATCATCGTCAATTCCAGGTGGGTATTCGGATCATCCACGGGGATGCGCAAATTTTCGGCCAGCAGCACGATAAATAATCCCGCGGCGGCCATTAGTACAGGGGCTTCCGGTGGATGCGCCAGCGGTGACAGCAGCATGGGTGTCAGACTGACACTCCCGGACAATCGAACCAGAACCAGCAGGCCCAATAGGAACGCCGTCTCGGAAAGACAGGCAAAGGCTACTTCGCGCGCCGCCCCCATACCTTCAAAGGAGGACCCGGTATCCAATGCGGCGGACGTGGTAAAAAAGCGGGCCAGTCCAAACAGATATACAAACAGAATTAAATCGCCCGTGAAGTGAATTGGAGCGGCGAACGGTCCGAATGGCAGCAGCAGCCCCGCCAATAGCGTGGCCGCCAGTGCTACGACCGGTGCCGCCAGGAATACCCATGTAGTTGATTCGCTTATGACCATACCTTTATGAAATAATTTGCAGATATCAAAATAGGGCTGCAGTAGTGGTGGTCCCTTACGCCCCGCAAAAACGGCCTTTGTCCTGTTGATGACGCCGGGCAGCAGCGGCGGCATAAACAACAGCAGTCCAATATGGATCGCAATAGTCATAACATCATTCAACATGGCCCATACTTCCCCATCGCCTGTTCATCGTCCCAGAAGGTGGGCGGAGATTTGCCCAAATGGAATCAGTAGCGCCAGCATAATAAACACCGCCAGAAGCATATAGAGCAGATATTCCTGCACACTACCCTGTTGAATTCGACGCAAGGGTATTAACCGCTGCTTAAAAATTTGCCAGTATTTGGAGGCCATGCGGTCGGTAATGAAATCCGGCACATCGGTGTGCCGATCGACCGATTCGGCAAATAGCTGTTTTGGTCCCGCACCGTGTGTGATCGGTCGCAATACCCAACGTAATAATTCCAGCAGTATCTGTACAAAGGATGACGCTGTGTACTGCATGCGTGCGTTGGATTTGGTGTATCCGCACGCCCATGTCGCACGGCGCGGCGATGCATCAGCCCGCACTATTATCTGCCATACGGTGACGGCTATTAATATCGTGACAGCGAGGCCCATTGATATGGCGGTGAGCATGGTCCAAGGGAAGAGCACGGCGAGTTGACTGCCAGCCGCCTCATTTCCCATCCAGACGGTAGCGGCGCTTTCCAATGGGACCAGTACCACCACCGGTGCGACACCAATGGCAACACAAAGCCCGGCCAGAACTGCCATGGCACCGCGCATACTCAAAGGCGCTTCGGAGGCTTCAGTCGCCGCAGTCGACCGGCCTGAGCCTAAAAAGACCCCGCCCAAAACCTTGACAAAGCATGCCACCGCCAAGGCTCCAACCATTGCCAGCACAACCGCTCCCGAGGCCACCGCAACCCAACTTCCCGACCCATGACCGGCCGCCGGGCGCAGCAGCCCGAGGTAGACCAGCAATTCGCTTATAAAACCGTTCAATGGTGGCAATCCGCAGATCGCTATGGCACCAAGCATGAATAGTCCCGCAGTCCAAGGCATTCGTCGCGCCAAGCCACCAAGAGAATCTATATTGCGTGTTCCGGTGGAGCGTACGATCGATCCCGCGGATAAAAATAAAAGTGATTTGAACAGGCCATGATTCCACACATGCAGTAAGCAGCCGGCAATCCCCAGTATCACCCATACAGGATGATGGACCGCGATGCCGATCATCGCCACCCCCAAGCCCATGAGGATGATGCCGACATTTTCGACACTGTGAAATGCCAATAATCGCTTAATATCATGTTGCCCAAGCGCAAAGGCCACCCCCAACACCGCGCTGATTGCACCGAGGGTTAAAATCAATACTCCCCATGCCGCTGGCGGATCAGGCATAAGTGTCAGCACACGCAGCAGGCCATAAATACCCACCTTCAGCAGCACACCCGAGAGTAATGCCGATATGTGGCTCGGCGCATTGGCATGGGCGCTGGGGAGCCAAAAATGCAGCGGCATCATTCCGGCTTTAAGCCCAAACCCCAGCAGAGCCAAAAGAAAAATAGCCATTTTCAAACCTGCGCCGGTTGTGACTGGAATGGCAGAAAGCAGAAATTTCCCCGATGCCTCATGCATCAATGCAAACATTGCAAATAATGCCAGTGTACTCAAATGGGTGGCGACAAAGTAAACCCAGGCCGCCTGCCGACATTCCGGCTGGCCGTCTTCCGTGGCAATCAGAAAAAAACTGGTTAAGGCCATGACTTCCCACGCCAGCAGAAAAGCCAAGGCATCGTCTGCGAGCGTGACCACCACCATGGCTGCCAACATTACGCCATAATGCAAACGCAGCTTTTGGCCCGTTGTTGAATGCTCCCGCTGTCGCCAGTAGCCGTGCCCGTAAATTGAGCCCACGGCTGCCATTAAAAAAATCAGCACAGAAAAAAACGCCGACAGGCTGTCCATTTTCAATTGAAACGGCGCACCGGGCCAGATTCCAGGAAGCGATGCTAAGAAAACATGCCGCGTTACCAATACCGCAAAACTGCCGGTCAAGCCGATTAATGAACCTGCAAGCACCAGAACGGTGGCAGTCATTTGTCCCCAAGCCGAACGGCGGCGCGAAAATAGCCCCGGTACCCCGCTGACTAAGATCAGCACGCAGGCCGCAAGCGTCAGAGACATTTCCATAACTACTCCAGTTTCAGGCAGTACCCCACGGTCTTAAGACTACATGCCCTACCGATCAACGCATCAAAAGCAGGAGACGATAGCGCGCAGTGAAGCGGCAGTGGAATTATTAATCCGCTGTGCTTGTCGCCTGTCGATGCACCACCGGTTTCTCTGATACCGCCATTGTCGCTTTCGGTGGTGCTATTTCCGCTTCGGCCGCGGCCAACGCGTGCATAATCTCGTTGCGCGAGGCCTGTCGCGTAATAGCGCTTCTAAATTCATTATTCCTTAGTATAAAACCGAGCCGGGAAAGCAGATGTAAGTGAGCCCGAACGGTGGGGCTGACAAGTGTGAACAAGGTGGCCACTGGATGATGGTCGATGGCACCAAATTCCACCGGGCGTTCTAAAAAGCACAGTGCCACCAACGGGCGCGACAAATGCAGTACGATGGGGTTACGCACATGGGGTATGGCGATGCCTTCGCCAATACCAGTAGACCCCAAGGCTTCGCGGGCTAAAAGCACCTGGTACAAAAATTCACTATCTACCTCCTCGGGCAAGTTCATAACTTCCACGACCGAACGCAGCACACTCGCCTTGTCGCATCCACCTATTCGATAATGCACACCACCAGCCCGAAGAGCTTCAGAGAGTGAAGGGGGAGGGGTATCACCTCCGACGGGTTCCTGAAATATTTCCGGCGAAACCTGGATACGCCGTGAAGTTGCCCATTCCAGAAGCTCGGCTCGATTAAAACGATACTGGTCATTTACCCTGTAAGCGGGAATAGATCCGTTCTTAATCCACCGATAAATGCTTTTTTCAGAGACACTTAGCAAGTTTGCCGCGTCCTTCACTGTCAGCTTCATTACATGTACCCTTATGTCATACCAATGCAAAGTATTCCATGATTATCCATATTTGTCTAGTCATATATAAGTTTGTCATAAAGTTGCACTCCAGAATCGGTCGATCCATGCGAAAAAATGGGTCGTTACACGGGGCAATTCTGGCCGCGCCGCATTTTTTACTTTTGTAGAAATGGTTTGGCGAGTCCAATTGAAAAAAAACACCTATCGCGACCGCTTGGCCTCTGAGCTTGTAACAACGCATCCATATTTTGCCGGTGCATTGGTCCTTATTCACCGCAAAACCCGCAGAATGGTACCCAATGACGGCAGGAATTCTCCCCCAGTTCAACCTTAGGCCTGTATACCATTTGGCCGCCTGTGAGGTGAATGACCGCTTGATGGTCGATCGCTATCAGATCAGATATGGCCAGTCGACGCGTGCCGGTATTTTTCCAGCCGTTGGTGGTGGCGGGCAATGTCATGACTCAGCGATCGGGGGATACAGGGCGCGGAATGGAAAATTACCATATGGCCGTCTGTCATTGCGGCTGCAAATTATCTGATTCAATGATTGCCCCTTGCGTATTTTCAATCGCACGCTTCAAGGCGTCGAGGCATTGTGAATCGATGGCACTGCCGCGATCTTTTTCCATAATGGCCATGGCCTGCTCCAACGGCATAGCCTTGCGGTAGGGGCGGTCGGCCGTCAGGGCGTCAAATACATCGGCGGTAGTGATGATGCGCGTCTCCAGGGATATCTGCGTCTTGTCTATTCCGTCGGGATAACCTTTGCCGTCCAGCCTCTCATGGTGGGCACCGGCAATACCGGCCAGCGTTGAAAAAATGGAAATACGCTCCAGAATGCTGCGTGAATAGACCGGATGTTTTTTAATACATGCCCATTCATTGTCGGTCAGTTTACCGGGCTTATCGAGTATCGCGTTGCTCACTCCCAATTTGCCAATGTCGTGCAGTAATGCAATCCGTCGTAAGGCCCGCCGTCGGTTGGAGGAAAGCCCCAACTCCGATGCAATCGCGTCCACAAATATTGCCACGCGATTCGAATGGCCGGATGTGAACGGACTTTTAGAATCGATTACCTCGCCAAACGCCGCCGCAATAATATCAATCTGTTCATCATCCACCTCGATGGCGTGGGATGCCGGTTCGAGGCTCATCACCAGTCGTTCAAGCTTGCTGGATTTGAGCGTTGACCAGAATGACAGTTTACCGGCCGCTAAATTCAGCGCTGCCACTAATCGCGGATCAAACCACGCTCCACTGCGCCGATACACTTCTTTTAAGGCGTGAGCCGGCCCGCCGGCCGAATAAAATATTTCAACCACCTGAGCCAGAAGAGCGATGCGGCTGGCAAGGGGAATGCTGTTGCCGCTGAGATGGTTGGGGCGTCCTTTGCCATTCCAATGTTCATTAAGACTGTTGATGGCCTCGGCGACACGGTCGTTAAATCCCATACGTTTGGCAATGGAGGCTCCGCGTTCGCAGCGGGCGGTCACCACTTCGTCCTGTAACTCATCTCCTTTGATGGCCAGGTGCATCAAACGCGAAAGTTTTTCTCTGATAGGTGCCTGCGGTGCGAGATGCGACCAGACAAATTTGGCAACCTGTGTGAGGCTCTGGTTATCGACGGTGCAGAAATCCGCCTTGACCGATAAATCATCATTATCATAAAGTTCATAAATACGGGCCGCGTTACTGGAACACCCCGCGTCTTTGAGCAAAATGGTGAAAAATACATCAGAAAGGGTCTCATCATCCAGATGCAGTTCAATTGCGATCTGCATGCCGATCCAGCACGACCGCAGGCAATGGCCGGGTGGCAATCCTTCGGTCAGATCAAGGGCGTAGCTTAAAGCACCCATCAGTTCAGATAAATAGATTTTGTTGGGACTCGACTGCATGTCCAACTGTTCACAACCACCGGCCGATTCCGCAATCATAGCGCTCTCCAACATTGGCTACCTGTTCCTACGGCGTACCGAAATGTAACTTTGGTATCGACCGACGGAGTCGATCAGGGAGAACAATAAGAGCGGGTACTGAATTATCGGATACCCTGCGGCGTGGGCATGCCTCGGCCCCCTGCAAATAGTCCTGCTATCCCCGGAAATCGGCCGGAGCGTGCCGCGCCACTGACCGGATGATTATGTTATCGGAATTGCCACCTCGGCCCTGGTTTCTGAACTGGCCATCTCCGCGTAATAATCCTGAATGGGTTTTACCGTCCAGTCAGTTGATTTGAGGCTCAGCATCGCATCGGCCGCCGCATCAGCGGCTGTAGTGGTAGTGATAATGGGTATCTTGTTAAGCACGGCGGCGGCCCTGATCCGTCCCTCGTCCGTGGTGGGCCCTTTATGTGTGGGGGTGTTGATCAGTAGATGCACCTGATGATTTTTAATGACATCGATGATATTTGGCCGCCCCTCCTGTATTTTATTAATGCGCGTGCATGGCACGCCCGCCTCCTCCAGCACCTTGTGGGTGCCGCCGGTACAGATGATGCTGAAACCCGCCGAGGCGATTTTCTTCGCCGTCGGGATAATGGCCGGCTTATCGCCATCCCGCACACTGATATAGACGGTACCGGTTGTGGGCAGACTGCCGCCAGCGGCCATTTGCGATTTCGCATAAGCCACGGGAAAGGTTCGGTCAATGCCCATCACTTCACCGGTGGAACGCATTTCGGGGCCGAGGATGACATCCACCCCGGGGAATTTATTAAATGGAAATACGCTTTCTTTTACCGCCACATGCTTTTGCGGCACCACCTCCTTTGATATGCCCAGTTCCGCCAGTGTTTTACCGCACATCAATTTGGCGGCTATCCGCGCCCACGGCACGCCGGTGGCTTTGCTCACAAACGGCACCGTGCGGCTGGCGCGAGGATTTACCTCCAGCACATAGACCTGATCATCCTTGATGGCGAACTGCACATTCATCAGGCCGCGCACTTTTAACGCGGCTGCGAGCGCGAGCGTGTTGCTGCGTATCTGATCAATTATTTCAGGTGCCAGACTGAACGGCGGCAGCGAACAGGCGGAATCGCCGGAGTGAATGCCCGCTTCCTCAATGTGCTCCATCACCCCCAGCACCATGAATGATTCACCGTCCCCCAGGGCATCGACATCCACTTCCGTTGCGTCGCCCAGAAAGCGGTCAATCAATATCGGATGGTCGTCGGCCACTTCCACCGCATGACGGATGTAATAATCAAGCTGCGTTTCGTTGGAAACGATTTCCATCGCCCGTCCGCCCAGCACAAAGCTCGGCCGCACCAGAACCGGGTATCCAATCCTGCCCGCCGCCGCCCGCGCCTGTTCACCGCTGAAGGCAATGCCGCCCTCCGGCTGTTTAAGGCCGAGCTTGCGGATAAGTGTGTTAAATTTTTCACGATCCTCGGCGGCTTCAATCGATTCCACTGCCGTGCCGATAATCGGGACACCGGCATCCTTCAGCCCCCGGGCCAGATTCAGCGGTGTCTGGCCGCCAAACTGCACTATCACACCCTGTACCAATCCTCCCGGCTCATGCAATGGGCGTCCATTAAGCCGCTCAATAATGTTCAAAACGTCTTCGTGCGTAAGCGGTTCAAAGAAAAGCAGGTCGGAAGTGTCGTAATCCGTACTGACCGTTTCTGGATTGGAATTGATCATCACACTTTCAAAGCCCAGATCGCGACACGCAAAGGCCGCCTGCACGCAGCAGTAATCAAATTCAATACCCTGCCCGATGCGGTTTGGTCCGCCGCCGAGAATCACCACTTTTTTGCGGTTGGATACTCGCACCTCATCTTCCGTCACCCGCTCGGTGCCTCCACGCGATATCTTAATAAGCGGCTTTTCATAGCTGGAATAATAATACGGAGTGGCAGCTTCAAATTCGGCCGCGCAGGTGTCTACCAGCTTGTACACCGGCTCGATGCCCAAGTCCCTGCGCAGTTGCCGCGCCCGGGTGGGCGTCTGCGACCAAACGGTGGCCAACTGCACATCGGAATAACCATATTCTTTTGCGCAGCGCAACAAGTCTGTAAACGCCGCCTTTTCCATTTCCGTCAGTTTGCCATTCAACGCCCGGGCCACAGTCTCCCGATGCGCCAGCAGCGTGTCTTCAAAATCCACCAACGCCTTGATCTGCGAGAGAAACCATGGGTCAATGTGGGTGAGTTCGTAAATGCGGTCTACCGAATAACCCGACTTCATCGCGTAACGAATGTAATACAGACGCCCCTGCGACGGAATCGACAGTTTGCGAACAAGTTTTTCATCGGGCACGGGCCACACCTGGGCGGCCTCTTCCATGGCGGCTGTGAGCGTAACAAAACTACCCCGATGCCCCAGAGTTTGCTCCTGCTTGGCCTGCGCAGCATTAAATTGCGCCTGCTCGCGGCGCCACCATTTGTCGATGCGGTCCAAACCAAGTCCGAAACGCTTAACCTCCATTGACCGTATGCCTTTTTGCAGGGCTTCTTTGAAGGTACGCCCGATACTCATCGCCTCGCCTACGCTTTTCATTTGGGTGGTGAGCGTTTCGTCTGCATCGGGAAATTTTTCAAATGTCCAGCGCGGAATCTTCACCACCACATAATCAATGGATGGCTCAAAACACGCCGCCGTTTTGCGTGTGATGTCGTTGGGCAATTCATCCAGCGTATAGCCCACGGCCAGCTTTGCTGCGATGCGGGCTATGGGAAACCCGGTAGCCTTGCTGGCCAAGGCCGACGAACGCGACACTCGCGGATTCATTTCCACCACCACCATGTCGCCATTGCGCGGATTGATGGCAAATTGAATATTGGACCCGCCCGTCTCAACGCCAATCGCCCGAATAATCGCCACCGAGGCGTCGCGCATCCTTTGGTATTCCTTATCGGAAAGCGTCTGGGCCGGGGCGACTGTAATGCTGTCGCCCGTGTGCACGCCCATGGGGTCAAAATTTTCTATGCTGCAGACGATTACCACGTTGTCGGCCCGGTCGCGCATCACTTCGAGTTCATATTCTTTCCAGCCGATCAGTGATTGATCAATTTGTATCTCGTTAATCATCGAGGCATCCAGACCGCGTTGGGCCAGTGTCTCAAATTCTTCCATGTTCCAGGCAATGCCCGACCCGGTCCCACCCAGCGTAAATGAAGCCCGGATAATGCACGGAAGCCCCGTTTGCGCTACAACCTGCCGCGCCTCATCGAGGGTGTACGCCAACCCGCTTTTGGGCACTTTCAGACCGATTTGTTCCATGATCTGCTTGAAAATTTTTCGGTCTTCGCCGCGATGAATAGCCTCTCGCGTGGCTCCGATCATGCGCACGCCATATTTTTCCAGTACGCCCGCATCCGCCAGCGCCACCGATAAATTCAAACCCGTCTGGCCCCCTAAGGTCGGCAGCAACGCATCTGGTCGCTCTTTTTCAATAATCTTGGTGATGGCCTCCACGGTGAGCGGCTCAATGTACGTGCGGTCGGCCATGTCCGGGTCGGTCATAATGGTGGCCGGATTGGAATTAACCAATATGACCCGATAACCTTCCTCCTTCAACGCCTTGCACGCCTGAGTACCTGAATAGTCAAACTCGCACCCCTGGCCAATCACGATGGGGCCAGAGCCGATGATCAGGATATTTTTGATGTCCGTCCGTTTGGGCATGAATATGCAACCCCTGAAGTAAATTTCAAAGTCTTACGCAGTCTCTTTACCTATCTCTGCGCAGGGGAAAAGTGTAACGTCTACCGACAATTTATGCGCGGTATCAAATTAGATCGATGTGAAGACCATCAGCCCACCGCCGCGCCGACAAAAACCAGTCAGCACCGCCACAGACGAAAGACCTTTCACGATGACCCACAAAAGGTGAAAATTCCGGATTTAATTAAGCCTTGGTCTTAATCTGGGCCTTGATCACCTTGGCGAGATGCTTAGGCGAAAAGCCCACGATGACAGTCGCCACCCGGCCATCGCGTCCGACAATGATCTCGGTGGGAAAACCCTGAATACCGGAATTGTTGGCGATAGCCGAATTGGCCCGGCCACTAATGTAAAGTTGTGGCCAATTTTCGTCGGGGTGAGTCTTCGCGTAATGGTCAAGCTGTGCGGGTGTTGAACCAACGGGGATACCAATCACCCGCATGCCGGCTTTGCGGTATTTTTTGTATAGTTTAGCAATGTAAGGGGCCTCTTTGCGGCACCACGGGCACCAAGTGCCCCAAAAATCAATCACGACCACCTTGCCATGCCAATGCCTGATATCGAAATGGCCACCGCCGAGCAGTGGGCCGCGCAGATTGATTTTCTTACCTTGGTTGGCATTGGCAGCGTGTGCAAACGGAGTTGGCGAGGGGAAAAATCCCACAGCCATGACGATCGCCGCCACCAACGCACAAGACAAAATCCACCCCGTCACTACATTTCTGCGTGTAATCGTTCTCATAATTCCACCGTCTCCTTCTATGCAACTGCTGCAACTGCCGCCGGGCATTTAATGCTACCCAATTACGTCGCCACTCCCCCGCATTCCTTACAACATATTACCCATGGCTCCGCTATTCACCAAATGACAAATGGGGCGTCGCCTATTGTCCAGTCGGTATCGGGGCTGCTTACCCTGTTGCGGCTCCACCAACACATTACTCGAAGCCCCCGGTGTCACCAATCAAGAATGCTCCCGGGCGCTATGGGACGCGGCAATCGAGATTTGGGTTCAGGCCTGTACGCGGAATAAGCGACAGGAGGATGCCGATACCATCATTGCCGCCTTTGCCCAAAACCTTAACACAACCGTGGTGACGGATAATCTGAAGCATTTTTCCTCCCTCGAAGTGCCCACTGAAAGCTGGACGTAGCCGATGGCCGTCCTCGGCCGTAGACCACCGACCAAGTTGGCCACTCTCCAGGCTGATGTGGAAACCAACGCGGCGGGCAAGGCGGTTTTTGCCTTTGAATAAGATGCAACCGCCATCGCCAACCTGGTCGCACCGCAGCCTGCTATGGTTCAACCCCCTGAAATCATTTATCGTCTATTAAATCCCCAATGCCCTGATGGCCGCATCGTGCATCGTGCCGATGGGCGGATTAAAACCTGTAAAACCTTTGAACTGCAGCGCCCCCTGCCCCACCAGCATTTCCACCCCCTCCACACAAACTCCACCACGGATAGCGGCCCATTGCAGCAGCTTTGTTCGGCGCGGGTTATAGATGGTGTCCATCACGACGGTGCCCGGCCGCAAATGACTGTTTTCCGGAATCGGCATGGCATCTGTGTGCGGGTGCATACCGACGGGCGTGCACTGCACCAGCAGATCGAATTCATTAAGTTGCAGCTTGCCAAGTTCCATGGCGTCGCATGTGCCGCCGGCACGCCGGATTTGCTGTGCTAAATGCTGCGCACGGGGTAAAGTGCGATTAAAGATTGTCAATTGGCACCCATGTTCAGCTAGTGCCGCGGCAAGGCCCGCCGCTGCGCCGCCAGCACCGATAATCGCGGCACGTCGGCCTTGCAGGTCGGCCTCACGCCAACCGGCACCGCGCAGCAATGCCTGCAGACCACCGGGCGCATCGGTATTAAGCCCGACCGGAGGTGCATCGCCAGAAAATAAAATGGTATTAATTACCCCGGCGTCACGGCCCTTTATCACACCGCCAAGCTCCGTGACGAAGCGATAAGCGTTTTCCTTATGCGGGATGGTAATACTCAGCCCCCGCAGGTTCAGTTGCCCGGTCACCTGCAGCCGTTTGACGGCCCTTTTGAATGCTGCTCCATCGCCAGGCAGGGGGAAACGCACATACACGCCGCTGAATTTCATTTCCTTCATAGCCGCATTATGCATCTGGGGCGAAACGGACTGCATCACCGGCCATCCAACCAGACCGCATACGGCCCAGTCCGGCTGCTGCTCAGGGAGCCGATACACGTCCACAAGTTCGCCGATCGTTGGTTGCCCCGATGCAGTAGGCAACCCACCCGGCAATGTGGCAAAGGTGAACGCGGCCCCAAATTTGCCCGCCAGCGTTCGCGAAATCGCGCCATGCTCACCCATGGCGATAAATACACCCTGCAAACGGGGATATTGCTTCAGCGATTCATACAACTCCAGGGCGTCGAGCGCGTCGTGGATGTCAGAACTTTGGAAGGCGATTTTGGCAACGCGCGCCTCGGGATAATTTGCAATCGTATCAAGAATCCGGTGCAAGTCTGCCGGCCGCGAATTGAAATGATGACTGGATAATATTAATTGCGGACGGTGCTGAACGTCAATGGAACCATAATATTCCGATATCGCCGCATTATTCACCCACGCCTTGAGTTCAATATCCAGATATGCCGGGTGATATTCAAGGCAGCACTTGATCAGGCGTAAACGGCCAGTTTCGTCGCCGGCAAAATGGCCGCCTTCCCAGGTGGGGCGCACGGTTAATATCCACGGTATTGCGCGAACGGCAGCATCAGAAAATAATTCCTCCACGGCTGAAGGTGTGGCGCTATCCATACGCCACTCGATAAGGTTGGCACCCAGGGCCACCGCGGCCTTGGCCGCCTGTTGGCCGGCGGCAACATGACCAAGCATGATGGGCACTGCAATTTGTGTCGGGCCCGCCATATCTACGCCTCCGCCGTTAATGGGCGTTTGTTGATTTTGCTTTTGGTACCGCGTGCGGGTTTCGCCGCCTTGACCGGGTTGCTTGCCAGTATCGCCTTGATGGCTCGTGATGATGTTTTGCGTCCGGCCTGCAGTAGTTGCAATATCTGCAAATTGACTGCATCCCAAGGCCGACCATCCGGCGCTTCGCCCTTAGGTGTTTCCAAAATTTTCGGCACGCGCGAAAGCTGCGGATGCTGGACAATGGCACCAAATGCCTCAAGCCCGATGCACCCATGTCCGATGTGGGCGTGCCGATCTACCCGGCTTCCCAATGGCTTGAGGCTGTCATTGAGGTGCATCGCTGCCAGATGGCCAAGACCAACGACGCGGTCAAATTGCTCCAGTGCAGCCGATGTCGATTCCGCCGTACGTAAGTCATAACCGGCCGCAAAGATATGGGCGGTATCCATGCATACCGCCATGCGGCCAGCGTTTTTTACGCCCGCCATCACATCGCGGATATGTTCAAAGCGGTAATTAAGGCTTGCACCTTGGCCGGCTGTAGTTTCAAGGCATAGCAGTGTGTTCGCGCTGGTGCTGTCTAAAACTTTATTGATCGATTCAATGAGTCGGGATATTCCCACCGCCTCGCCATCGCCTCCATGCGAACCACCATGAGTCACCAGCGCAAATATCCCCAATGCTTCGCAGCGTTCCAATTCGGACGCAAGGGCATCAATGCTCTTATTCCGCAGCGTCTGCTCGCCTGTTGCCAAATTAATGAGGTAGGAATCGTGGGCCACCATCTTGTTGAAATGCAGTCGGGCGGCATGCTGCCGAAATAATTGGACACTCCCGGCATCCAGCGGTGGAATTCGCCATTGCTGCTGATTGCGGGTAAACACCTGCACCGTATCAAGGCCAAGGGCTTCCGCCTCGATCAACGCCCGCTCCATGCCCCCCGCAATTGATAAATGAGACCCAAACATCGCCGGAAAGTATGACCGTAAAAGGCCGCATATACAACTGCCCCGGGTTTAAAGGTATGTGATTCATTTGTTTATAACGCATTAAAAAATAACATGTTGTGTATTGGCGATGGTCTTCTCGCTGGCACAGTTTCCGCAGCACCGCCAGCGCGTACGCTGATTGGCGTGTTGTATCCCGATGCGGTTGTCCGATAAAATATGCAGAGGAGATGGAATGGATTCCACCCCCTTGGGGAGGTGCGCCGGTAGCGCGAGGGTATGGAGGCCATTGATGGTGACTAACATGCGGCCATTTCAGCGGCCCAATCTTATCCCATATAATCAAGTCGGTCGAAGTTGGTATGGGCGGGGGCCTGACTCCGGATAAATTCCCCGGGGCATTGCGAACGCCTGCACCTTTTTTTGAGCGTCTGGAAAAAGACGCCGCGTTTTTTCGGAGTTTTCACGTGGATAGTTCCAGTGGTAGTAAATTGGGCCGTATGTCTGAAGCCGTTAACGCATACAGCCCCGAGTTTCTTGACACCCTGTATTCCCAATGGCAAAAAGATCCCCGATCGGTGGATCAGCAATGGGACTGGTTCTTTCGCGGTTTCGATATAGCCGCCGGTTCACCGCCGCGTCTCTCCCAGCCGGCTGATGCCGCCGGGGCCGCTGTATTGGCTGTAGGAGACTTGATCCACAGCTACCGCGAAATGGGTCACCTGATTGCCAATCTGGATCCGCTCGGGCACAACGCCGCGCGGCATCCGCTGCTTGAGCTTTCCGAATTTGGCCTTACCGATGCGGATATGGACCGCACCGTCGCCACCGGTACATTCGGTGGTGGGGCACCGCTACCACTGCGGCAACTTATTGAAATGTTGCGTACCACTTACTGCGGTACGCTTGCCGTGGAGTATATGGAAATACGCGATCCGACCCAGCGTGCCTTTTTGCAGGAACGCATGGAACCGACGCTGAATAAACCGGTGCTAAGTGCAGAAAAGCGCAAGGCGATTATGTCACGCATCATCGCCGCTGAAGAATTCGAGCAATTTCTCCAACGCCGCCACCCGACCGTCAAGCGGTTCTCGATAGAAGGGGCGGAATCACTCATCCCCCTTATGGACGAACTCATTGATACCGCATCGGAACTTGGTGCCGATGAACTCATCACGGGCATGGCGCACCGCGGACGGCTCAACGTGCTGGCACACATTTTTCACAAGCCTTACGAAGTTATCATGAGTGAAGTGATGGATCGCCCCCAAAAATCGCAGGGGGATGGCGATGTGAAATACCATCTCGGATATGCGTGCGACATCGTCACATCGTGTGGCAAACAGATGCACCTGTCGCTGGCATCCAATCCCAGCCATCTGGAAATTGTTGATCCGATTGTGGAAGGGATTGTCCGCGCCAAGCAAAACCGCAAAGGTGACGCTGCACGCGAGCAGGTCATTCCCGTGCTGATTCATGGTGATGCCGCCTTTACCGGGCAGGGAGTTGTTGTTGAAACCCTGTATCTTTCAGAATTAGAAGCCTACCGCACGGGCGGTACGATCCACATTATTGTGAACAATCAAATCGGTTTCACGACCGACCCCAAAGATGCCCGCTTTACCCGGTATCCATCCGATGCGGCCAAGGCGATTCAAGCGCCGGTGTTCCATGTCAATGGCGACGATCCCGAGGCGGTGGTGCATGCGGCGCGTCTGGCGATGGCATTCCGTCAAAAATTCAAAGCCGATGTCATCATCGATTTAGTTTGCTATCGTCGGCGCGGGCACAATGAATTGGACGATCCGTCTGTGACGCAGCCTCTCATGTATGCGGACATTGCCAAACACAAAACCACCCGCGTGCTTTACGCCGAGCGGCTCCTGCAGGAATCCGTGGCCACCGATGCCGAACTGGATCAAATGGCCCACAGTATCCGCGACAGGCTGGACAAGGCCCACGAATATGGCAAAACCTTTAAGCCCACAGAAAGCGCTCCGCCCACGCACGGCCCGTGGAAAGACCTGGTCAAAGTGCCAGCAAAAATTTCAGACTGGCGCGCCCAAACCGCCGTACCTGCCGACAAATTAACGCAAATTGCCCAGCGGCTTTGTAATCTGCCATCGAACTTTAATCCACATCCAAAAATTGCGCAGATGTACAAAGCCCGTCTCGATGCTGTCACCAGTGGTACAGGCATCGATTGGGGCACCGGCGAGATGCTTGCCATCGGGTCGCTGCTGGACGCCGGCACATGGGTGCGACTGACCGGCCAGGATGTCTGCCGGGGAACGTTCAGTCATCGCAATGCCGTCATCTACGACCACAAAAACGGTGAGGCGTTTACGCCGCTGGCCGCATTTGCCGAAAATAAATCACGTTTCACCATCATCAACACCATGCTTTCAGAACTGGCCGTGGTGGGCTTTGAATTTGGCTTTGCCTCCGCCGACCCGCTGGCTTTGGTCATGTGGGAAGCGCAGTTTGGCGATTTCGTCAATATGGCTCAGCCCATCATTGACCAGTTCATTGTCAGTGCTGAAACCAAGTGGAATAAGTACAACGGTTTGGTCATGCTGCTGCCCCATGGTTACGAAGGGCAGGGACCGGAACATTCTCACGCCCGGCTGGAACGCTTTTTACAATTGGCGGCCGAAGACAACATCCAGGTGTGCAATCCCACCACTCCGGCGCAGTACTTCCATCTGCTGCGACGGCAGGTGATTCGCTCGTTCCGTAAACCGCTTATCGTCATGGCCCCCAAGAGCCTGCTGCGGTCCAAGCAGGCAGTGTCCGATTTGAAAGAATTTTCTCACGGTCAGTTTGAGGAAATTATTGATGAGACGCACCCGATTGATCGATCGCGTGTGAAGCGGGTCATTATGTGTTCCGGCAAAATTTACTATGAATTGCTGGCCGAACGCAGCAAGCACCACATTGAAGATATCGCGATCCTGAGGTTGGAACAGATTTATCCCTTCCAAGCAGATCGACTTACCGAAATTGCCCGCACCTATCCCAAGAATGTGGAGATGTTTTGGGTGCAGGAAGAGCCACGCAACAATGGCGTATATCCCTTCATCGGGGCCAAACTCCATTACCACTGGCCGGGTATGCAAAAGCTGGTTTATATCGGTCGCAAACCGTCGTGCTCACCCGCGGCAGGGTCGCATGAGCGCCATGTTCACGAACAGGCAGAGATCATCGCCAAGGCACTTAGCCTTCCGTTGACGCCCGCCAAGGCACCCGTGCAGCCATCGAAATTGAATCAGCCCAGTGAAATTGAGGTGCGCGAGGGTGTACCGATCGCTAAATAGCCGCACTCTCACCGGTGGCGTGTGTCATACGCGGGCAGACACCTACGCCTGGGTTGCGTAAGCACCGCTTGGCGCGTTATTGTGCCGCCAACGAGGAAGTTTTAAGTCATAGGATGTTAATTCATGGCCAACGCAGGTATTGATCTTCAAGTTCCTGGATTAGGGGAATCCGTCACCGAGGCACGCATCGCCAACTGGGTAAAAAGCGATGGCCAGGCCGTCGGCCCCGACGATGTCGTAGCTGAATTGGAGACCGACAAGGCCACCGTGGAACTGCCCGCCGGTAATGCCGGCGTATTACGCATCGTGTGCGATCAGGGCAAAACCGTGAACGTCGGCGATGTGATTGCCCGCATTGAACCCGGCACCGCGACGGCAGCCGACCCATCGAAGGCGGCGGCATCCAAAAAATCTGCCCCGTCCACACCCCCGGCCCCGGGTGCAGCGACCGGCGATAAACCCCTTGCCCCATCCGTCCAACGCTTGGTGAGCGAAAATAAACTGGACCCATCTAAAATTCCCGCCACCGGGCCTGGCGAGCGCATTACCAAGGGTGACGTGCTGAAGTTTATTGATGGGCGCAATATTTCCGCGGCTGATGCGGCAGCGGGGCAGCAGTCGCGCGATGCCCGCAATTCCCACTCCGTCCGCGTCGCGGCAGAGGCGGCACCTACCGCAACACCAACTTCTGATGATGAAACGCGTGTGGAGCTAAGCAAGCTGCGCGAGACCATCGCCAAGCGCCTGGTTGAGGCGCAGCACACGGCCGCCATCCTCACAACCATTAACGAAATTGACATGTCCGCCGTGATGGCGCTGCGCGAAAAATACAAAGAAAAATTTGAAAAAAGTCATGGCGTCGGTCTTGGCTTCCTCTCATTTTTTGCCCGCGCCGTGTGCGCAGCCGCCAAGGCGGTGCCCAGCGTAAATGCCCAATTGCAGGAAAAGACCATCGTCTATAAGCATCGCATGCATCTGGGCATAGCGGTGGCGACCGAAAAGGGGCTGGTGGTGCCGGTGGTTCGCAATGCGGATCGGATGTCGATGGCGCAAATTGAATTGGAAATTAAACGCCTTGCAACCAAAGCCCGCGAGGGCAAAATTGCGCTCGATGACCTGTCCGGCGGCACGTTCACCATTACAAACGGTGGCGTATTTGGCTCGCTTATATCAACGCCCATTCTCAACCCGCCACAGTCCGCCATCCTGGGCCTGCACAAAATTGAAAAGCGTGCCGTGGTAGTGAATGATCAAGTTGTTATCCGTCCAATGATGTATGTGGCCCTATCGTACGACCACCGCCTGATCGACGGGCAGCAGGCTGTCACCTTTCTGGTGCATGTAAAGGATTCATTGGAGGATCCGTCTCGACTTTTGCTTGAAGTGTGATCATTCGGCTGGATTCCATTCAAACTTCGGGGAGCCATGTGTATGCCACGCCGTCCTCAATGCCTGCCTAACTCCTCCGCCACGGACCGGTGGTCGAGGTTTGCTGGGTCGGCGTCATCGGCCGTGGGTGTGGCGCAGGCGGTTTCACCGCAGAATATGCTCCACGAAAACGAAATTGTCATTCTGATGCTTCGCCCATCCGTCTGGTACATCTTCGTTACCAGTTCCACTTACATTGTCGTGGTACTTGCGTTGGCGTTGCTCTCGGAAACATCCCAGGTGATCGACCATGTGATTGGATTGCGAACCATGGTCACGATCACCGCCATTTTGGTCGCATGCCGACTTCTCTACGGTGTGATGGAATGGATCGGCTACCATTACATCCTCACCAATTGCCGTCTTATAACCATTCAGGGATTATTGCAGCCGCAAATTTCCCAAACGGTATTGGGACGCATCAGCAGCATCACCCTTACGCAATCGCTACCGCAAAAGGTGCTCCGAACCGGAACGCTGGGCTTTACGTTTGAGGCCACGAATATGCCAAGCGGTACATGGCATTGGATTCGTTCGCCGCAGCGAGTTGAACAGCAAATCCGTCAGGCCATCGGGCGCTACCGGGGCAAGATGAGGCCTTGACCCCAAGTGCCATTGCCTCGTCATGTGCAGCCTGATACATGCAACAATTGGGTGACCCATAAATCTGGGTGTAGGCCATTGACTCTTCGGCTTTTCAGCTTATGATGCGTAAATGGGTTAGCGGACTGGCCTTTTATCAGAATGGGTCAGTGTTGCGATGCGACTATGTTTTCCAGGGGCCTTGCTGCCATGCTGAAGGATAAGGAAACCTCGCCGATCAAACTCACTCGCGAAGGCGAGTTAACCATCGTCGAATTCACCGTCCGTAAGTTGCTTGAAGAAAACGAGATCGCAGAGATGGGTCAACAGCTCACCTCCTATGTTGAGACCCAACTAAAGCCCAAAATCATCATCTCCTTTGCCGGCGTTGATCATCTATCATCTTCCGCCCTGGGAACGCTTATCACTGTGAACTATAAAGTGAGGGAACGCGACGGCCAACTCCGTTTGTGCTCCATCAATCCGCAGATATACGAGGTTTTTCTTATCACAAAACTTAACAAACTCTTCCGCATCTTTCCGACAATGAAAGAGGCGAAGGAGTCATTGGAAAAACCTTCGCAGTGAATCTGTTTTCGGTCTGGCGTTCGCGCCGCCGATATTGAGATGTCGGGCCTCATGCTTGCGCGTGGGGCGGTAAACCAGCAAGAAGGGTATGGATGCCCCCAGAAATTGCCACGGACTATTGTTTTGGCGCGCTTGCGATAGCCTGTTTTTGGGACGCCGTGGTATGAAACATTCGCACTCACACCGCCATCCGGCCGCAAAAAGTTCCGCAGCCGACACCAGCCCAAAGCTTTGGTGTTCCTGCGACATCGAGTCTGATATCCGTAGGGCCCGTGATGTGGAAGAGGCCATTCTCTCCCTGTGCGAAATGCACGCCTATACCGAACGCGATCTCTTCGCCCTGAAACTTGCCGTTGAAGAAGCCATTCATAACGCCGTTCGGCATGGCAATCGATCCGATTCATCCAAGCAGATTCATATTAAATATCGTGTGACACCCCGCCGATGTGATGTCGTCATCGCCGATGAGGGGCCCGGCTTTAATCCCGCTTCGGTACCCGATCCCACCAGCGATCAAAATTTGGAACAAACCTCCGGTCGCGGGTTGCTACTTATGCGAGCCTTCATGAACAACGTGGTATTCAATGAAGCCGGCAACACCATCACTCTGACAAAATTCAACGATTCGGTCCGTCGGCAAAATCGCAATCAAGTTGCCTTTGGCTGAACACTGCGCCCCGCACCCCGCCATAATGCTTGCATTATCAGCGCAGGAGACAACCTCAAAAATCCACTATACTCTTTGGGCATATGTTTGCATTCGTTACTGCCGCATACGCCGTGGCGCGGCTATCGCAGCAACGCTTGAAACATGCTGCCTGATGGCGTTTAAGAGGAATTCAGATGCCCGAAATTGCGTCCGCCTTGTCAAAAACTGCACCCGATGTGCCCGTGACCTTCACCGTCAATGAGCTTGCGGCCCAGGTCGGTGGCACAGTGATTGGTGATGGCAACAGACGGATTAAACGCTGCTGTGGGCTGGAATCCGCCGGGCCGGAAGACATCAGTTTCGTCTCAAATATTAAATACATCGGGCAGCTAAACACCACCGCCGCCGGTTGCGTGGTGGTGGATGCCAAGTTGAATCATCAGTCGATCAAGCGACCGTCAGATTCCCCACTTACCATCATCCAGGCCGCCGATCCTTATTTTGCCTTCCGCCAGATTATGGTGGCCATCCATGGCATGCGGTCCCACCCCAAGCCAATGGTATCTCCGCTGTGCGACATCGCGCCATCGGCCCGCATCGGAGCCGATTGCTACATCGCGCCGTTTGTCACCATCGGGGAAAATTGCCGGATCGGCGATCGGTGTGTTCTCTATTCCGGCGTGCAGATTATGGCCGGGGCCGAACTTGAGTCCGACTGCATCCTTTACCCCAATGTCGTCGTTTATGATTGCTGCCGCCTTGGCAAACGCGTGATTATCCAGTCTGGTGCGGCCATTGGCTGCGATGGTTACGGCTTCGCTACGCATCAAGGAGTGCATCATAAAATACCGCAGGTTGGTAATGTGGTTTTGGGTGATGATGTCGAAGTGGGGGCCAATACGGTCATCGAACGCGCTGCCATGGAGTCTACACTCGTCGGCGAAGGCACAAAAATTGGCAACAATGTCGTCGTGGGCCACAACTGTCAAATCGGTCGACATAATCTGCTCGTCAGCCAGGTCGGTATCGCCGGAAGTTCAACCACCGGCGACTATGTCGTGCTCGCCGGTCAGGTTGGTGTGGCCGGCCATATCCGCATCGGAGATCGAGTGCGGGCGGCCGCCCAGTCGGGCATTACCTCCGATATTGAACCCGGGCGCGATATTGGTGGCACTCCGGCAATGGATTTCAAACTGGCCAAACGTGTCTATCTGCAAATTTTTCAACTACCGGAAATTGCCAAGCGTCTCCGGGCCGTTGAGGCCAAACTTGCCAATCTTGTCCACAAAACCGAAGAACACTGATTCTGTGGCCCATTCCCGAGCAGCTTTGTCTGAATCTTCCTGATTGCGAAATCGCAATCCATCTTTTCCTAACCCAACCTTCGCAGTTGGGTGGTAAAAATGGCGTTTTCGTTCAACCAGGGGCAAAAGTCTGTACCATAAATCAGGATTTTTTTGTGCTGTTTTCTTCCTTGTGAGGTGTTGATGCGGCGAGT
>JAKAEB010000072.1 GCA_021818445.1 Planctomycetota bacterium | reverse complement strand
GACTGCCGATCGGGCAGCCGTTGGTGGTATATTGCTTGAGTTGCGAGGCCGGGATATCAAGAAATCCTTTTAAGCGCTGCCGCGGGTGCGGCAGACCATTAAGTTCATCAAGCGTCCGGCCGAACCAGTCGCGATAATCCGTGATCGTGGCCACTGCGATATCGGCTTTGGTTTTGAAATAGTAATACACATTCCCGGGAGGAACGTTTGCGGCATGGGCGATATCCGCAAGCGTGGTGGCGTGATAGCCCCGATGATGGATCAGCGACTTGGCGGCTTCGACCAGGCGAGTTCGTTTCAATCTGGCAGTCATGCGATGGCTCCAGCAAATATTAGTTAGTTAACTAACTAACTTTTACGCCATTATCGTAGCCATACCCCCGGCAAGAAGTCAACTGCCCGTTGAGCAGGCGCACAACGCGGCCGGCATTGCGGGAAATGCCGCCCGAAAAATGGCCACGCCCGCAAAGTTACCTGTGCAATCGGCATCTTGTTGGATGGCGACTCAAGGTGCATAATCCAACGCGCCCGGGGGAAGTAGTCGCCTGGGCCGGTGGGCCATTACTTTTGCTCAGACCGAACGAGTAAAGCTGGCTTGGCTGCGATCGCGATATTTGCAAAATGACCGAGGGTTTTCGTGGAATTTGATTGATGGCAACACTTGAGCAAATTACCCGTGACACGGCAGTTAAGGGAATTCTGCCGGAGGGCCTCGTTACGATCAGCGATGTTCGCTGGATCGGCACGGTCGCCATTGAGGTCGCATACAAAGATGCCGGTGGCAAACTCGGCAATGAACTTGCCCAGGAAGTACTCGTACACCCGGCCGAGGACATCCCGCTCGCGGGCCTGCTTGTGTATTGCTTCAGTCGAAAATGGAGTAACGGGCTTTTGGCATAAGGGATAAGACGGTGCCGTTTTTAGGGGGCCGGTGCGGCGGGCGATATTACGGACGTGATCGGCGACGGTACTATTACTTTAATGGCCGATTTTGAATGGGGGCTAAATACATGGCACCCAGCATGCGGAATGCGGCAACCAGCATTGTGCCGTTGGCCACAACAAGAAGCACGGCAATGATCGGGTGGCCGACGGCAAGGCCGGAAAGCAGTATCAGCAGAAAATGACAGGCGGGCAGCACCGGCAAAAACTGCATGCCCACAATCAGCATCGATAACCACACCGCATCCCCCACGCGGCTGAAGCGCCAGCCAACGATTGTATCCAAATTGAGCCGCTCCCCTACGGCATTGACGAGGCGGGACGCCAGCCAGCCATCGAAAGCCATAAAACCAAATATCCAGGCCAAATCGTTTCGCTCCATGCCGCCCGGCAGCCAGCGCGGTGCGCAGAGTCCGACGAGGAAGCCGCCAATCCACACATATTCCATCAGGGAAAGCAGGGGGATGATGCGGCGTTCCATCAGCAGCAATGACCCGACAGCAATAAAGATGAACGCCGCCAAGATGATCAGCACGGACATGGTAAATGGGCTTTGATTGATGAGCGGTCGCAATTGAAACAGCACCAGCAGAATCGCGGCGACTGCCGCTGATCGCACGTGACGCTGCAATGACCAGACGGAACCCGCCGCCACCATTGGTACATCCGTGCGGGGCATTGGGAAATCGGGCTGCCCGGCAAATAAATGGATCAGCAGTTGCCAGATAAGTGCGGCCACCACGATACCCAGTGCGCCGCCACTGACTTTGGATAGCTCACCGGGCGAAGTGGACGGGACGAACGAGGCGGCCAACACTCCGAGGCCCGCCAGGAAGGCGGCCGGTGCGGCCGTCATCAAAGCGGATATCGGCCTGCGGTAAAATTTATTAATGGCGGAGCCTTGCTGGTGGGGGCCGACGGCTGGCCGCAAAAATTGCAGCAGTAAAGCCGGCAGATTGGCCAGTGCCACCATGGCGACTGGATTGAGGGGATTCAGCAGCAGGAGAACCAGAAAGGCAACCAGAAGTATCAAGCTGGCCTGCACAAATGGCCAGGATGGCGAGCGCTTCAGCCAGTGGCAGGCAAAGCCCGCGGAGGAAAATGCCACCAGTGTGGACAATATCCTCCAATGGGGCATAAGCGGCTGCTGCGTTGGACGCAGCCATACACCCACGGCCAGAAATACCAGCGGCAGCAGGGCTGCCATCGTGATGCGACAAGCCACGCGCGTTGGCACCCGGCGCAGCAAACCCCCAACGGCGATGGGAAAGACGGCGGCAATCAGCAGCAGTGTGTTCATGGGTAATTCCCGCCGATGATGCCATTAGCCGACCATGGGCGTCCGCCGGAAGGCATCCATTCAACAATGACCGTAGGTGGCTGACGAAAGCGTGGTGACTTGGTGGGCAGCGGCACGGCCTGCGTGCGGGGCGGGCTTAATGAATTAAGCAACGGGCCGACTGCGAGGGTTGGGAAAATGCCCAGAGTTAATGAGACCAGCATGGCCCAGATGGCCCAGCGCCGCGCGGTGCGGATGTAGGCATCGAGATTGAGCGGTGCGGTGAAACTGGCATCCGGACCTGTGCCGGCGCTGACCGCATAGACGTTGATATCGGGACGACGGATATTTTGCGCCGGGTCGCGGAAAGCCAGCAGACTGCGGGAAATGACGCCCAAAATCATCGGCATGAGTGCCGAGAATGCGAAGAAGCCGAGAAAAACCGTTTGCCAATTGATATGGCCTGTGCTGGTGGTGGTAAGTATGATGCCGACCAGCGCGAACCACACCCCACGAAACACCGCAGTGGCGGGCATCCCCACGCATGCGGCCGTCAGCAGAAGAAATAATAGATGCGTGGCACCGCGCGAAGTGGCGGGGCTATCCGATAACACGGTCAGATCGCGGGCTTGGAGAAACAGCAGGTCAATACCGCGTTGGAAGCCAAAAATCGTCACCGGCAAAACGCCCAGAATCAGTACGGCACCCACCACGCCAAGCATGCCTTGCGCAAGCCATGCCAGAAATGCAAACGCTGAAATGGCACCAGCCGCATAGGCCATGGATCGTGACAGTTCTCGCTGGGCGAAGCAGGCGACCGAGCACGCCGCCATGGCAACGCCCCCCAGCACGGCAAGCCAGGGTGCAGCGAGATGCATTGGAGTTACCAGCGTGGAATGTTCCAGCCACAGCATAAGGGCCAGGCCCGTCCACAGATTGGAATTCAGCGGCAGAAGATTTTGCCCGTCGATCGTCATGCGGGCATTCTGTAAGCTGTGAAAGGGAAACAGGGACAGGCTTAACCAGATGGCCAGCATGATGAAGGCCAGCGCGATGGATGGCACCGCCCCACCGGCGGTGGGCATTGTTGCCGAAGGGGGCGGATAGGAGACCACCATGGCGGCGAGGATGCACCCGCTGATGGCCATGGAACTTACCAGCATGCGGCGGGCGATGCGCCGGCAATGCGCCGGTCCGGCTCCCAGATTAAGAAAATATTGGGGCACCACCAGCAGTTGGGCGCAGACAAAAATGGTGGGTAAATCGGTGGCGGTGGCAATACCCCAGATGAAGGCAAATTCCAGTACCAGCCAGAACAGGCTTTTACTGCCGGGGCGGGCGGTTACCAGCCAGGACAGAGAAAACAGAAAGGCTATCAATACAAAAATAATTATTGTGACGGATGGGGCCGGGAGGCTCCAGGCCGTCGGAACGCCGAAAATGGCGGCCGGTAGACGCATGATCACCGGCCATCCATGGTTTGGCAGGCCGGGGCCGGGTGCGTGGTGAGATCCGGTTATTTCAACCGCGGCAACCAATGCCACCAGCAGGCAGAGATTTTGTGCCACGCGCACGGCGCGCCGCATCAGCAGGATCAGCCCGCCGACACACAGGGCGGTGACCGGTGGAACCCAGAGGGGCGATGCCGATTCGAGTATAGCTCCCGCTGCCGTCATAGCACCTCACCACCCGCCCGGGCGGCTTACGGCCGTTGCAACGCCCGCCGCAATAAGGGTCAGTGTGAGCAATACGCCGACGATGATCAGACGCAGCGCCCCCTGTGCCTGGGTTACCCGCCGCGTGGCCGTTGCAATCAGATGCGGGATGAGGCTGGCGGCACCGACGGCCGAGTCGATGCCAAACCGGTCAAACATGGCGACACATTGGCCCGCCGCCCACAGGAGGGCGACAATCGCTCCGGCGGTGAACTGCTCCAGATTCAGCAGGATCAGCATAATCTGTCGCAGGATTACCACTTTGGCCAACTGTCCGCGAATGGCCGCCTTCCCCGCCAACTGGATAAATACGCCAAATACCAGCCCGGCAACGGTGGCCAATCCACCGAGTGCCATGGATATGGCCGGGTTGCTCAGCGAGGTTGGCCCGCCGGTGGCATGCACGGAAAATTGCGGGGGGATAAACCAGCCAAGGCTGTGGGGAGAAATTAAATTCAGTGTGCATGAGAACAGGGCAATGGTGCCGATGGCGAGCAGCAATCCGACGCTGATAATGGATGGTTTAGGGGCCGGTAAAGTGGCGACGGGACGAAAATCAGCACGGACGGCCGGCAGCGGACGACCGCGCAGCGACCAGGCAATTAAACCCACGCCTGTCATCGTATTAAGTGCGATGGTGAGCCAGAGCAAAAGGATATCGGGCAGCACCAACGCCCGATGCGCACTGGCGACGGTGGCAAAAACACCTCCCAGGGTGACGGAGGCGGAAAAGCCGGGCGTCAGGGATAAATTAATACAACCGGCGATGATAAGAATGGATGCCAAAAGCGATTTATAACCCGGTCGGCGGGTTGGAAAAAATGGGCGACGATTCAGCGGGGCCGAGAGCATAAGGCCAAAGAGCAGGACAAATATGGATGGAAAGAGAACCATCATACCCAATTCGGCCGATCTATTTTCACCACCACCTATCAGTACCAGCAGCATTGATATGGTGCTGATTGCCATATAGAAGGCGGCCTTGAACCGATCTGTCTGCCATACGCCCGCAAATGCGTATACCCCGCCTGAAACAACCGCCCAGTTGATCACGAGGGGCAAACTGTGAGCCGCATGGCCGGGGCGAACCAGCAACGGGAGCAGACGCAGTAAAACCAGTAACGCCACCAGAGGTGACCCGCAACTGATTTGCAGATTCAACCATGATGTATTGTCGCGGCGGCTGGGGATGAGCCAGTAGGAGAACGGAAACTGGGCACATTTAATAAATACCACGGCAACCAGCAGCGGTTCAACCACAAAGCGCAGGTGCTGGAGCAGGGATGTGTGTGGAGTGAAGGTAATTTTGTAATAGATGGGTTGGATGTCGGCTGTACCGTAGACGGCTGCCAGCAAGGCGATGACGAGTAAAAAGCCGCAGTCGCCGATGATGGATATCAACCAGCGGCGCCACGCCACGAGGGGCGCAAGCACCTGACCGTCGGGATAGGAGGTTTGCAGATGATGGGCGGCGGTAATGAATATCCATGATGCACCAATCACCAGAAGATTGCCGGAAAGGATGGCAATGCAGCAGGCGAGCAGATGCAGCCCCATGACGGGCGCGGCGTTGAAGGTATTTTGTACCCGGAAAACCTGCTGCGACTGCAAATTGAATATCAGGGCGGCACCCGTGGATATGAACAGAATCACGGCGGCGGAGAGTCGGCTTAGCGCCAGCAGGTGGTCGGGGATAATGACCAGAGCCGGTGCATGGAGCACCCCGGTGGATAAATACAGGGTGGCACCCGCCATCAGAAGCACACAAGCAGCTATCCAGCCGCGCAGGCGGGAGGGGGCCACCGTCACGGGCGGGCGGCGCGACAACCCAACGGCGGCAACACCCACCGATGTAATCACCAGCAGGGCCAGATCAAACAATCCGGCGATAATTAAGGTCCTGACGATCAGAAGAACAGCGTTTTCCAGTTTACCACCACCCCGTGCAACGTCCTCTTACCCGTGCATTATCGAATGCGCAGCACCGGGGTCAAATGAGTTGCACCTTTCCGACCGAACCGGCAAACTATAGGTATGTCGAATGACTGGGATGTGCTGGTAGTTGGCGGCGGAGTGGCGGGCTGTGCGGCTGGCATATTTTTGGCCCAGGCGGGGCTGCGGGTGCTTATTCTTGAAAAGGGTGGACATCCGCGGCACCATGTTGGCGAATCGTTGCTGCCTGCCAGCATGCCCATTCTGGCATCGCTCGGTGTCAGCATGCAGGAAATGGCGACGCGGTATCAGCCCAAGCATGGTGCCAGATTTTCCGATTCCACGATAAATCGATGTGAAACCTTCAGCTTTTCTGCGCCGGGTGATCCGCCGCCGGCGTTTCAAGTGACGCGCGAGGAGTTTGACGCTGAATTAAAATCCCGATGCCTTGCCAGCGGCTGCCGGTATGAGGAAAACTGCCCGGTAACGACTTGGCGGCCGATAGATGGCGGCGTTGAGGTTTTCACGGCCGATCAGCAAATACACCGGGCAAGATTTCTGGTTATTGCGGCCGGCCGGTCGCGATTAAATTGTTCCACCGCCGATGGCGTCAGTGATGCACGCGACATTTCCAATCGATTCGGGCATTTAGCCATTTACAATTACTTCTCCGATTTGCCGCCGGCGGTGGAAGATGAACGGGGTTACATAACGGTACACCTGATTGCCAATGGATGGATATGGTGTATCCCACTGCGCAATGGAGATACCAGCATCGGCGTGGTATTGAAGGGTGATAGCGTGCGGCGGGGAGTTGATCACCGGGAACAATTTGACTGGGCATTGCGTGGCTGCCCCGATCTGCACGACCGCCTGAAGGGCCTTTTGCCGCGCGATGAATTTCGGGCGGCCGCCGATTACAGCTACCGATCCAGCGTTCGCTATGGTGACGGCTGGGTAAAAATTGGCGATGCCGGAGGGTTTTTGGACCCCATTTTTTCCAGTGGCGTGCATCTGGCGCTAAATTCAGCGCAACTTGCGACCCGGGCGATCATCGCCCATCTGAGCAACGGCGATACGGCAGGTTTTGAGGCGTTTCGACAAGACATGGATTGGGCGGAAATGGTTTTTGAGGCGTTCATTGACCGCTTCTACAACCGTGATCTGGTGCGGCAACTCTTTTTTGCCGACTATCGGCCGCCCTATATGAAGGCGGCTATCACAAGCATGCTTGCGGGGCATGTGTGGGATCGGACCAATCCCGTCATCGCGATGTTCGCTGGTACGCGGGACGAATCGTCCCCGTCTGAACGGGCCAGCACAAAATGATCCCATCATCCGGCATGCACGACCCGGTGGCCGTTACCGGCCTTGGCATGGTGACGTGCCAGGGCATCGGGTGCCAACGGTCGTGGAGGGGCATTGCCAACTCATGTGACGCCACAACCATCTGGAAAAATGAGTTGGGGACAAAAGCCGGATTACTGCGTGTGGCGGCTGCACCGCCCATTCCGCGTCCACCGGATTTGCCAGCGCGTTTCTGGCAATCGCTGTCCCGCGTGCAGCATATGGCGTGCGTTGCCGCCGATGAGGCGCTGGCGCAGGCCCAACTGCCTCATCACCTGCGCGATTATCACTGCGGCTGTTTTGTATCGACCAGTGTTTGCGCCATGGACTGCAACGAGCGTTTTTACGCCCGGTATCGGCACCATCCGTCGCAGGCCCCGATGGAGATGCTTAAGCGCGTACACCCTTTTGAACTGCCACAACTGTTGGTAAAACGCCACCGTATCAGCGGATTGCATTATATGAATCTAACCACCTGTGTGGGTTCGGCGGCGGCCATTGGAGCGGCCATCGACGCTGTCCGCTGCGGACTGGTGCCTATGGCAATAGTTGGCGGGTTTGACAGCTTATGTCATTTGCTGGTTTCGGGTTTTGCGAGTCTGCGGCTTATTTCTCCAACAACCTGCCGCCCGTTTGCGGCATCACGCGATGGCATAATCCCCGGTGAAGGTGGTGCCGTGCTGATATTGGAGGCAGTACACCACGCCGCCAATCGAGGCGTAAAGCCCCTGGGATATCTGCGCGGCTTTGGTGCCACCGCCGATGCCTTCCACATCACAAAACCTGAACCAGATGGGCACGAAGCGGAACGGGCGATTAAAACGGCCTTGGCCGATGCCAAGATGAATTGGCACCATATTGATTACGTCCACAGTCATGGCACGGGTACCCGCGATAATGACGCCATGGAGACGACGCTTTATCAGCGGCTGTTTGCCAATTCTCCTGTGCGGATAACATCCACCAAACATCTCACGGGGCACACCTTTGCCGCCAGCGGTGCCATTGAAACCGCTCTTTGCCTTTTGGCGATGGAGGCGGGCATTTACCCACCGGGGCCCGGCCCGCAGATACACACAACCGCCGCACCGGCATCCGATTTTAATACCGCTCTCATTTGTAACTTTGCCTTCGGTGGAAATAATACGGCCGTCATTGCAAGCCACGCGGCGGAGCCAACTGCGTGAAAACTCAAAACATGCCAAACTTGACTATTCGTCTGGCGGGAGTGGGGGCGTGCGGAAGCGGTTTTGATTCCGTCGCCCATCTCGCTGCGCAGTTGGCCATAGCGTTGGATACAACAACACCTGTCAATACTCCCACCGAGAACACGTTGGACTCCTGGGTGCTGGCATCAGTGCAGGCGGCACTGGACAGTGCGCAAAGCCAATACCCCGTCGCGGTTGAACGAATCGGGCTGCTTTATTTGAGTATGTGGGGTTCAATCAATCAGACGGTGGGCTATCTGGAAAGCATGCTGGCCAATGATGGCGTCTATGCGTCGCCACGTCTGTTTACGCGATCGGTCTATTCGGCGGTGGCATCACAAACCAGCATTGAACTGGGTATCCACGGTGCCTGCGAAACGCTTTCATTTGCCAATCTGCCGGTTTACCGGGCATTGCAACGTGCATGGTGTTTACTGGCCACGGGCCGACTCGACACGGTCATTACCGTATGGGCAGATCAGGTTGAAGCACCGGCCATGCACCTGTGCGAACGCGCGACGGCTGAATTGCATCATCCGGAACTGGCTCGCTATAGCCGGCCCGGCGGTGGCAGTGTGGCCTTGGCGTTGAGCCGACCCGACGCGCTGCCGGGTGGGCTGGAATTAATTTTAGACCCGCACATCCACACGGTACCCAACAGGGGCAAAGCGCTGCCGGCGGGTACCGTGGCCGCGCCTGCCAGGCTATGTCAATCCGGTCAAACGTCCATTTGCCCTTCGATCCCGGCCTATCCCACGGATGGTGCCCTGCACTTGGCCCGGGAAATTATGCTTTGCCAAAATCGCTGGGATGAGCGCATTTGGGAGGAGACAGCGGCACCGTACCAGGCCACCATCCAACTGCGGGCGGCGAAAAATGCCCGGTGATGATAAAATGCGATCGATGGATCAAACTACTGACGCCAACTATGAAGCACGCAAGTTGGATGGTGCCCCCAAGCCGGACCTGATCACGCAACTCGACGAGCTTAAAGCACTTTTGCCGAGTATTCCGCCCGACCGATTCACCACCATGCGGGCTGTCACCCAACGGTATCAATTTCGCCTGCCCCGGTTTTATGTTGAGCGCATTCTTCGTGATGATCCAACCGACCCGTTGTGGGATCTGGCGTTGCCGGGGGCACAGGAACTGGCCGACCCGGGCGACGAACGATGGGATGCGTTTCAGTTGCAGAATAAAGCGGTTGAACACCCACGATGGATTCAAAAGTATCGTTACGAGGCCCTGATTCGGACCACCGATTATTGCAGTGGTCTGTGCCGGTATTGCTATTTGAAAAATCGTGATGTCACGCCCGGCACCATCACCCTGCGCGATATCGATGACATGTTCGATCAATTGGCGGCCAGTCCACATGCCGCGAGCCTGCGGGAATTGATTTTAAGCGGAGGCGATCCCCTCGCGGTATCGGCCTCGGTGCTGGAGCATTTCGCGGATCGGCTGGAACACTACAACCGCAGCCGCCAGCGGGCTGTTACGGTCAGCATCCACACCCGCGAGCCGGTATGGTTTCCGCAGCGGCTGATGCGATCGGTTACGCTGCAGGCGGCCTTGACCAAGCTGGGGCCAAGCTCACACATACTGCATCTTGTCCACCCGCGTGAGGTGACACCGGAATTACTGGCATGCATTGAACTGCTCCACGATCTGGGCGAACGACGCACGCCGCTTATCATGACGCAGCACCCGCTGTTCAGGGGCATCAATGATGATGCGGCGGTCATTACAGACATGTACAACCGCGTCGACAGCGGGCGTGTGCCCGTCAAACCGTATTATCTCATTCACCCCTTTCCGGACGGCACGCTGCCCAGCCACCGCCTTATGCTGCCGGAAAGTCAGGCCATATTGCGGGCGCTTGCATCGGCACCGGGTACGCGCGTGCCGCTGCTGACCGTGCCGACACCCATGGGCAAATGCGTCATCGGGCCGTATGAACGGCTGGAAGACCGGGGCGGATATTATCTGCTGCATACCAAAGATGGCGTACCGGTAGAATATTCAATAGAGAACTATTATAATCCGTCCGAGTCAAGACAGGTTATTCCTGCGGTCTCACTACCCATCTATACCGACGGATCTGAAAACTTGGCGGCTGTCCAACCTCGCAGGATATAACCACCCGCCAAGTTCGGCCCGCCGCGCGATGGGCGGTAAACGATCCGCGTGCGGCAGAAGGTGGTGCCACGTCGTCACCGTGGTGTTGGCTCATCCGGGGGCCGCAGTCCCTGCCATATGACGCATCAGCGCAGGCAATACTATAATTCGACACCATTGAGCATTCTTTGCGGAGTATTTATGCCCACGGCCGCAAATTTTATCCAGCCACCGTCTCAGACATCAGGCGACAGGAACAATACCATCCAATGGCATGGCCGACTGAACCTCGACTCAGTCGCCATGTTCCGATACGCCGTCATCGGGGGACAGTCGCTCATGGTGCTCGCGTCCTGGTTTATCAGCGGCTGGCATGTATTTTATTTTCCTGTGGTGTTGATTCTGGCATTTGAGGGCGTCGAGAACGTAGTGCTCCTGTTACCGGCTCGGACCCGCAGTTTCATGCAGGCCCCGGCGGCTGTGGGCATCCTGCTATTGAGTGATATTGCGTTGCTGACCATCATTTTGCTATTTTCCGGCGACGCGATGAACCCTTCCACCATCTTTTATCTCGTCGAGCTTGTCGCGATTGCCGTCCTATGGGGAGGCATATGGACCTGGTTTACGGCTGGCATGTGTATGTGCTGCTATGGACTGCTTTTCTTTCTGCCCGGCATGGCAACGGGAAATGCGCCACCGATTATTGGCAGCGGCGCTATGCGGCTCCATCTCATTGGGATGTTTGTGTGCTTTGTTATCGCGGCCATATGCATCGCATCTCTCATTACCCTGCTTCAGCGTGACCAGCACCGTCTTAACTGCGAGCTGGCTGAGACTCGTGATAAAACGCGCAGAATGGAGGCGTTCACCTCACTGATGGCCCTTGCCGCTGGTGCCGCGCATGATCTGGCCACCCCGTTAAGCACCATTGCCATTGCCGTTGGCGAGATGAGCTACGAGATGCAGCAACTCGCCCTCCCAGCCCAGCTCGCTGCCGACGTCGAACTGATTCAATCGCAGATTGATCGATGCCGATCTATTCTGGATCAGATGAGTCCGACCGGCCACGATCAACGCCCCATTGAAAATATCGAACTGAGGGAGTTAATACACACCCTCATTGAAAACCTGCCATCCGAATTCGCCCAGCGGGTGCTGACGTTCATAGGCGAAGACGGTGAATATCAGCTTCCGGTCCCCCGGTTATTGCAAGGACTTACGGCCATGGTGCAAAACGCCATTGAGGCCTCTCCACCAGAATGTGTCGTTGAGATTCACACACGCCGCTCGGAGCAGAATCTTATCTTTAGTATTATTGATTCAGGCGCAGGCGTTCCATCTGGCGTGGTTGACCGCGTGGGAGAGCCGTTTTTTTCTACCAAGCCAACCGGCAGGGGGATGGGGCTTTTTCTCGCGCGGCAGTTGGCCTTTCAGTACGGTGGCCGATTGACCCTGACCAATCGCCCCGGAGGAGGCGCACTGGCGGAGTTGGAGTTTCCGCTTACGCAAATTATGCTACCGCGTGATGCACAGTGATCTTAAATTGAAGGAAGAAATAACTCCGCACCCGGACCGAGAGATACTGGTCGTAGATGATGATGACACGTTTCGTGATCGCGTGGTCAGGGCCTTAGTCAACCGTGGTTACCGCGCCTTTGGTGCGTCGGGCATGAGCGATGCCGTCGCCCGGGCGCAGTCTATTCCGCCAGACTGTATTTTTCTCGACCTGCGCCTGGGAAGAGAAAATGGTCTCGATGTGCTGCCGGAAATCAAACAGGCGGCCCCACAGGCACGGATAATAATTCTGACAGGCTATGGAAGCATTGCAACCGCAGTCGCTGCTTTGCAGCAAGGTGCCGCAGATTATCTGACAAAGCCAGTCAATATTGAACACATAATAAAATATGCGCGTGGCATAAAAACGGGCGTGCCCGCGGCGAGCCAGCCTGATCCCATCCCGCCCTTGGATCGTGTCGAGTGGGAACACATCCATCGCGTTCTTCAGGATTGCGATGGCAACATCAGTCGTGCCGCCGCGCTGCTTGGTATCCACCGCCGATCTCTTCAACGCAAGCTGGCCAAGCGGCCATTCCCAACAAAATAAAATCTTTGGGTTGCGACAAATTGCCGCATTGAGGCAGTCATGCCGAGCAGCAAAAATAATTCACGTGCAACGCCATCGTAGCGGCGTTGGAGAGTATTGGCGCTTTGCCGTGGTGGTATCGGCAATGGTCACTGAAATATGGGCTGCATGCGAAGAGGCTGGTTCCCATGTCAACAGGTCTTTCACGTTTGTCGGCATCGGTAGTTCGTGAATGTAGTTTGGCTCTCCGCCGACTCGTCGCGGTCTTCACGGTGGCCGCCTTTACCATCGCGCCGATGGTGGCCGCGGCCGCCACGCCAACGGCCCGCGTGCGCTGGACGGTCAACGTGGGACAGCCGGTTTACAACACACCGCGTGTGCGGGACGGCGTCGTTTATCTTGACACCGTACAACCCAGTGGACCGAACGTGTTTGCCGTGAAGCACGGAAAGATACTCTGGAAGTTCGCCACCGGCGGGGCCATAACCACGCCTGTTACGCTCAGCGGGTCGCAGCTCTTTGTGGCCTCAGATATTGGCCCTACGCATTACATGCGGGCGCTGGATACCAAATCTGGTCAACTGATTTGGGATTACACACGCGACCAACCACCGGAGTGCATGTGCAGCCATAAAACGCATTATTTGCAGAGCGTGCTTATTGCCCAAACCGATGGACACAGTTTTTATGCCTTCCGCCCCGATGGGACCATACCGTCCCGACGGGTCTGGGTATTTCGGGGTGATGGTGCCAGGCTTACGGCACCCGTAATTGTCGGAGATATTGTGCTGTTTGGATCAGCTGACGACTGCCTCTATGCGTTGAACTCAGAGACGGGCAAAATCCGCTGGAGAAAGAAGACAGGTTACAGTTTTACGGCCCCGCCAACTGTCATTGGAAACATGATGGTTGCGGGCAATCGGGGCGGCAACATTTATGCGTTTGCGGTCGGCACGGGCAAAACCATCTGGACGGCTGCCACCAATGGGCCGATCGACACGCCGCCGGTGGTTTATCGTTCCAAGGTATTTATCGCGGCTGGGGCTGGTGATCGAGGCATATATGCCCTGTCCGTGTCGACCGGCAGGCAGCTCTGGTATCACCAGATGGCTGATTACACGAATTACGCCCCCGTTATTCTGGATAAAACGCTAATTGTTGCCTCTCGTGATGGAAATGCGGTGGGGATTGATCCCGATAACGGCCAAATATTGTGGACAACTGATCTTCATGGCATGCCATTTTCGAGGCCGGTAGTCGATGGAAACGCGGTGGTCATCAAGGTGGGTGATCATCGCCTTGTGAAAATCCGTGCCAAGACGGGGCGGGTTCTGTGGTCCTACCATACCGCGTCGGTCATCACCTCCCCAGTGGTAGAGAGCCGTCAATCGACAGGCACCACAGCTTCAACACCCGCCACAGTGTACATTGGTACCAGCACGGGCAAAGTGCTCGCCCTGGAGGGCACGCCGGGCCAGACTGCCCTGAAAGGCCGAAATACAGCCACCGTTTCCGGATCGGATTATTCCGGTGATCTGACCGGCGACTGGTTCGGCCTGCGGTCTAGCCCGAATATTTCATCAGTGTAGTGGTTTGTGCGCTTGCGCATAGGCCTTGCACCCTGTAAAATCACGGTGTTTGAAGCGTTTTCGGATTTTGCAAGGAGGCAAGGCCATGTTGACAGACTGTA
>JAKAEB010000071.1 GCA_021818445.1 Planctomycetota bacterium | reverse complement strand
CCCGAAGGACGATTCCGCGATGTGCGCAGTCGCCCCGTGGCAATGAAAAGGGGCATCGGACACCTGCCGGCGATTTGTCCACATTTAACGTTTGTGCCCATGGCGATTGAATACACGTTTGACCAGGAAAGCGCCGCCGAAGTGGCCGTCCGCTTTGGTGGTGGCATCCGAGTTTCTCAGGAGCCTCGGCGATCGGCGGCAGAATGGACCGAATTTTTCAGCCGGCGTCTGGAGTATGAAATGGACCAACTCGCCGCGAAAGTCGTGCACCGCCACTGGAATGACTTTGACATTGTGCAAGATGGTACCTCCGGCGTGGGCGGGATGTATGACCTCATCCGACGGACGGGAGCGATGATCAGGGGTAAACCATTTGCATCATCCCACGGTGAGGATTCACATTGATATTGACGATTCTGTCGATTGCATGCTTTGTCCTGGCGGCCATTCCGTCGGTGATGTCATTGGTCAATTTGCGTTTTTTCACGCCGCCACGAAAATGTGCCGTCGACAACACCCCGTGTTTATCACTTTTAATTCCTGCCCGAAACGAGGCGGATCACATTGCGAAAGCTATCCAATGCGCACTTAAAAGTGATGATGTGAATTTGGAAATAATCGTTCTTGACGACCACTCGACAGATACAACGGCGATGATTGTCCGCGACATCGCAACCACCGATCCGCGCGTGCGGCTGGAACCGGCCCCCCCGCTTCCGGCAGGCTGGTGCGGTAAACAGCACGCCTGCTGGCAACTGGCTCGCCTGGCCACACATGACCTGTTGGTGTTTATGGACGCCGACGTTGAATTGACGCCCATGGCGCTGGCGACCATCGCGGCGGAACTTGGCGCGGGGCGTGCTGGGTTAATCAGCCTTTTCCCGAAACAGATTACTGTTGGTTGGGCCGAGCAACTGGTGATTCCCTTAATGCATTTGGTGCTACTGGGTTTTTTGCCGCTATGGCAAATGCGCCGCAGTAACAAGCCATCATTAGCCGCCGGCTGCGGACAATTATTCGCCTCCCGCCGGAGGGACTATTTTGCCGCCGGCGGCCATGAGGCTATTCGATCATCCCGACATGATGGGATCACTTTGCCAAGGGCCTTCCGCCGGCAGAATGTGTGGACGGATTTGTTTGACGGCACAGGGTTGGCCTGTTGCCGCATGTACGCCTCAACCAGGCAATTGGTGCGTGGTCTGGCCAAAAATGCCACCGAGGGGCTGGCGGCACCGGGACTGATCATTCCGGCCAGCGTCATGCTGCTGGGCGGGCAGGTATTACCCGTTGTGATCTGGTTGTGGGCCGTGGGCACCGCCCACGCGGGCGCAAGTATCTGGGCCGGCATTGCGGTGATAATGACCATTGGCGTGCGACTGATTGCGGCAGCCAAGTTTGACCAATCCATTCCCGGCGCCCTGCTGAACCCCATCGGGGTATCGATTTTGGTCGCCATCCAATGGTATGCGGTCGTGTGCCGACTGCGCGGAAAATCTATTCCATGGCGTGGGCGGGATGGCTAATATCACAATTCAGTCGCTGGCCCTAAAGGGCTGGCCCCTATCCGCGCGGCGTAACCTTAAGCAATATCATTCCGTTTGTACGCATAGAGATGGTCAATTTGAGTTGTCCATCTTCCGGAATGGATACTATTTTTTTCAGCACCGGCTGGTTGGAAACCGCCGCACGAAGCCGCACCAGTTGGTGTGGTGTGAGATGCGCCGGGTGCCCCCATTTTTGATAAAGCGTGTAGGCGTCATCATGGCGATATCCCTCACGATATATCCTTAATATATATTTGCCCGGTTTAAGATGCTCGATTGTCAAGGCGATCGGTAAAGCCGCGACCGATGGATGCGGTGCCCGGTAGAACGAATCGTCCCGTGACGTCTGGTGAGGCCAATTGTAATCCCACGCCAGTAAACGGATCCCATTGTCATGGACTACCGCGATGGACTGGGAATCATGAGTGGCGAGTTCCCGACCCTGTAACTCATGGAGAAATTCCATGGCGAAGAAGGTGGGCTTCGGAATGCCCTGCGGATTAAAAATTCCAAACCCTCCCTCAAATGGTTTGGTCTGCGGGCCATCCTCATCAAAAATATCGGATAACGCCCAGTAAGACATCAACCGCGGCGACGGCTTGATGGTATGAACTTGCTCCAGCAGCCAAACCGCCTGAAAGTAGGTGTCATGCACCGCATCGCGGCTGGAATAGGATGGTCCCCATTCTGTGATGAGCAGCGGCAGATTCGGCATCGGCGAATGCAGAATGCGTTCCTGCGTCCAGTGGATGCCTCCGGCAATGGCGTCGGGTTTTGCCGCCACACGAAGCCCCTTTTTTCCGTTGGCCCATTTGTGAGGTCCGCAGGCATAGGTGTGACAGGAAATAAAATCCAGGGGAATATGTTCCCGATGGCAGGCCTTGATAAATCGAGAAATCCATCCCATCCCTGCGGACGCCGGCCCCCCCACGCGCAATTTGGGATCGACCGCCTTGATGGCGCGGGCGGCGGAGGCGTAAAGCTTTAGATAGCCTTTGAATCCGACGGTTGAAAATCCACCGTAGTTCGGCTCATTCCACACTTCAAAATACCAGCTTCGCACTTGATGACGCCCAAAACGCTTTTCGAGATTACGCGCCAGTGACTCGATCATATCTCCCCACTGCCGATAGTGTCGCGGAGGGGTTATATTACCTTTGTAATAAAAGCAGGTGGCAGTACCCGAAGCGAGCGCCCTGGGCATGAAACTGAGTTCCACAATCGGTTTAACACCGGTATGGAGTAAATCGGCATAGAGGTGATCAACGCGCCGCCAATTGTAAATTAACTTCCCGTTTGGCAGGCGGCGTGCGGTCTGCATAGCCGGATTAAGAATCCCGTGAAAACGGATATATGAAAAGCCACATAGGCGGTGGGCAATCGCCAACTGCCGAAGGGATTCGCGGTTAAATTCCAGGGCCGCATGCTCACCGCCAATGCAAACATTGAGCGCGGAATGGAAAACCTTGCCCGCCCGCTGCGTATTGATGGTAATGAGGCGCGGGGCGGCGGAAAGGAGCCGGGCTGATGAAAGCAAGCATATCGCGGCCACCGGGGCGAATGCCATAATAAAGAGGGAGCGGGCAGTTACATGAAAATTAATAAATCGGGCCAGACGGGGGCGAGGTGCAATTGATGCGCGCAACATCAAAGACTCCATTGATATAACCCACCCGATGGACTAAGGATAAGGCAGCGAACCGACACCTGCAAGGGAGCTGTCGAAGAAACGCTATTTGGGCGTGGCATTATGTCCCGGCGGAGGTGAAATCGCCGGAGAATAGATAATATTGAAGGCGTTTCGCTGGACTTGCTCAAAATCCCAGGCGGATGAGGACACCAGCGCCATCGGGAGCATCTGGAAAAATGGCCACTGACCGATATTCGGGTTAACGATTGTCGGCCGCAGCGTGCAAGAGACCGCGGACTTATTTGAGTTCCACACTCCAATAGGCGTGGTCCAAAAAGTGCTGCCAGGAGGAATACTTATCCGAACCAAGCCGCACATTGATGACCGGATTTCGTTTGGGCTTAACCGGAGGACGCATGAGATGCATGTTGGCCTGATGCGGAGTCCTACCGCCCTTTTTGGCATTGCAGTATACGCAGGCACAGACCAGATTTTCCCAGACGGTTTTGCCGCCAAGTGACCGCGGTACCACGTGATCAAGCGAAAGCTCGCTGGATGGAAAGCGTTTGGCGCAGTACTGGCATGTGCCGCTGTCGCGGGCGTAGATATTACGCCGGTTCAGCTTTACATCCTGCCGGGGAAGGCGGTCGTATCCGAGGAGCCGAATGATCCGCGGTACGGCAATTTCACAACGGACGGTGCGGACAAAATCGTGCGTATCCCGCTCAAACTGGGCTTTAAGCTGCGATACCTCGATCCATGATTCAATACTGTAATTAAAATAGGAACCGTTCTCAACGGAGATAACTTCCGCACGGCTGCGTGAAAGAAGCGAAAATGCGCGGGCGGCGCTTACCACACGAATCGCCATGTACAGGCGGTTAAGCACCAAGACGTTGCACGAAAGTCCGGAAATCGGGGCTGCCCTGGACACGCCACACACTCCGTAAAATTAACCTCAGCCGTGCCGGCACGATGAATGTTTCCCATCGGCCAGCGATCGGCACCGTTAAGGCTTCACATTGCGTCGGGTGAAACCCAAGGCCTGTATTCTGCGCTCGGAAGGACGGGTATGCAAGCGGCCGCAGGCGACGAACGGGCGTCGAAAGGCTGATGGTTGGGCGCGTAAATAAGGCGATATCGGTTATTTTTATCCCCCATGAGTGTGGAATCACGCAATAATATTGAATCGCAGCCAGTAGCCAAGGCCCTACCGGTGCGATCCGCTGGGCAATGGGGTGGCCTTTTGCACATGGACAGGCAAAAGGCGAACCTGCCGATGGCGATACGCAACGCTGGTGGCGTGGTGGCGGCACTCGCGCTCGGGCTAATCATTCACAATCCTTTCGCGGCGGTGGGTTTGAGTTTTGGGGCGGTGACGAGCAGTTTGTCCGACAGTATCCTCCCGTATCGCCAGCGAGCCGAACACCTGATAGCTGCGTCATTCTTTATTGCGATAATGATGGCCGTCGGCACCCAGCTTGCAACCCTATGGCCCCTTGCCATCATCGCGGTTGCCATTGTTGGTTTTGGCGCAGCGCTTGCCATTTGTCTCGGTAGCGGCGCGACCGACGTTGGCTTGGCGGCGATTGTGACGATTACCGTCTTTGCGGCTCGCAGCATTCCATGGACGGATGCCTGGCAATTGGCCTTAGCGGCACTTGGTGGCGGAGCCATTCAAACGGTTCTCTCCCTTCTGATGATGCCGCTGAATCCGTATGCCCCGCAACGCAGAATCCTTCTTGATTTTTATCGAGGATTACTGAATTGGGCGGCCGACAATTATCGCATGGATGCCACGGCCGACGCTGGCGAGAGCCGACTGGTGGTGCCGTGGGTTAACAATTACCCGTCGCTGGATGACGATTTTTCGCGACAGGGACAGCGTATCCGCTCGCTTTTTACGCAAGGCGAACGCCTGGCGCTGCAATTCACCCGCCTCGGTGGTTTGATCCGGATGCTTCCACCGGAGGCTAGAAAGCCGGGAAACGCGGTTGGCGGTGCTGAAGAGGTGATCCGCTCCGGCTTGGCAACAATTGTTGACATTCTGTCCGATCAACCGCTGCCGAATGGCAAGGCCCCATCAGCGGGCGGGATTTTTGCTTTTGATCATGAACAACTGGCAAGCGAACTGGCGACCCATCATATAAGCCAAACGCAAATTGATGATTTGATCGAATGTCTGGATATTATTGTCCGGCAGCTTTGGATTATCGCAGACATCGCGGCCGATGCGGTGGCAGCCCGCCACGGCGGCCGCAACCGAGCACGGCCGACAGCCCGCTACAACCGCAAACTTTCGGAAAGTGCGGCGATTATTGCCGCCAATTTGAATATTCAATCGCCGTCATTTCGGCACGGCCTGCGCATGGCCGTAGCGCTGGCCGTGGCCATGCTGGCGGGGCGATGGCTGCAATTAACAAATAGTTACTGGATACCCATGACGGTAGGGCTGGTGCTCAAGCCGGATTTTGGCACCACCATCAGCCGGGGTCTGCTGCGTACGGCCGGTACGATGATCGGGCTGATACTGCTGACGTGGATTTACGCTGTTGCACCGGAAACCGTTGCGACACCGCTGATTATTGTCGGACTGCTGATGTTTTTTCTGCGCTATCTCGGCCCCATGAATTATGGCTTATTTGCCGTTTTCATCAGCGGACTGATCGTCATTTTGCTCTCGCAGTCGGGCCAGCATATCATCACTTTAATTGATGCCCGGGCACTTTGTACGCTGATTGGAGGGGCGATAGCGATGGCTGCATATTGCCTTTGGCCTACCCGGGAGGAGACGCAAATAGCCGGACATATTCAGTCGCTGATACGAAGCCATCACCATTATGTCATGAGCGTTATTGGCAGATTTCAAGGTGAATTTGCCACCGCCGCATCGGTTGGATCGAGCCGGCGCGCGGCCCAATTGGCAAGAACCAATCTTGAAGCATCCATCACCCGACTCAACGCCCAGATGGCCGTGAAACCGGGACTCAACCGGTTATTAAGCGGCATGATGGCGAGTTCGTTACGCTTATTCCATGCGGCGGCCAGCATGGAAACGATGGAAATCACAGCCGACCGAAAGGCCCTGATCGCCTGTTGCCGTCCATTTTTTGATGCGCTTGACCCATTTCTTGCAGAACTAGCCGACCTTGACCACGCCACACCGCCAACCGACGCGCAACGGGTTGTAAAGTCGTTCCAATCATTAAAGCCCCCGGCGGTACTGCTGGAAAACCCCATTCGTCCTGAATTGGTTCGCATGGTCAACAGTGTTAACACGCTGGCCGAGCAGATCACTCTATGGCGGAAACTGATGGAACCCGCCAGCGGTCGAAATGATCGGCCCGATGCCGTTATTCCGCCCGCATCACCAGCGCACCACGCCGACTGATTTAATATCGCGGCTGTTGGAGCCGACTGCTATCTCATAGCGGCCATGCGGCACCACCCAGCGATTGAGAGGCGTGCTGAAATAGGCAAAGTCGCGCCAGTCGAGCTTCATATTAACTTCACGGGTCTGCCCCGGTTGCAGGCTCACGCGTCCAAACCCCTTAAGCGTTTGAAAACAGCGAACGACCTTGCTGTTTTGAGGGCGGATGTAAAGCTGCGCCACCTCTGCGCCCGCTCTGTGGCCGGTGTTGGCAATGGATACGCGAACGGCAATTGTTCGGTTTTTACCTGCGCCGCGTGACGTGATGGTAAGCGGACTGAACGAAAAATGGGTGTAGGAAAGCCCAAACCCGAAGGGAAACAGCGGCTGAATATGCTTATGATCAAACCAGCGATACCCGGTAAAAATACCCTCGGCAAAAGTGACCTGATTATCGTGGCCGGGAAAGTGTCCATACGCCGGTTCATCACGCCAATGCTTACTGAAGGTATCGGGCAGGCGGCCGCTGGGGTCTATCTTGCCGGTAAGAATTTGGGCGATGGCACGGTTACCATTTTCTCCGGGGTACCATGCATAAAGGACGGCAGCCGTGTTTTTAATCCAATGCTCCATGCCCACACCGGCACCGGCGTTAACCACTACCACCATATGCTTATTGAGCTTGGATACATCCGTCAGGTATTGATCCTGCATGGCCGGAAGGTGGTAGGAGCGATCGAGATTTTCCCGTTCCAGCCGGGTGCCGAAGCCAACACACGCAATGACGCAACTGGCGTGGGAGATGGCGTGAATGTATTGCGGCTTGATGAGGGGGTAACGCACCGGCTGGAGACCAAAATGTACGAAAGTTTGAGGCAGAATTTTCCGCACACGTATGTAAAAACGGTATGGATGCCCAGCCTTGAAGTACAGGCTGTTGAGGTAAGGCACCACCGGGACCGGACGCCATTGATCCACCACTAATTTACCATTGATACGAATGCGTCCGTCGGTGTTGGCAAAAAATTTCAGCAGGTACCACCCCGATTGGCGCGGGGTGAAAGTGGCCGTCCACTGCACCTCGGCAATTGGTTGCGGATGGGCGTAATGCCGCCAGAAGGCCGCCACCTTTGACGCATGAGATGACGTGATGAGATTAAGCGTTTGAGTGAAACCCGGCCGACCATGGGATGTGAAATGATTTTGTCGGTACCAGTGCTTTGATTGCCCGATGTAAGGTATATCGATGACACGGGCGTGGGCACCAAACGCGTGTTTAATCGCAGAAAGCATGCTGATAGGCTTTTGAATCGGGCGAACATAGGAACTGCCCCCGCCGCCCGTCACAGCCGGTGTCGCCATGGGGCCAAGTACCACCACCGTTTTTAACTTTCTGGGGTTCAGCGGCAGAAAATGATGGGCGTTTTTCAGCAGCACCGCACCCTGGGCTTCAATCTTTTTCGCCAGTGCCAGGCGTTTGAGTCCCAGCCGGGGAATGGATTTATCAAGCTGGGTTTTCTCAATCATGTCCATGGCAATCATCATGCGTAAAATTCTCAGTGCATGGCGGTTGAACTGGGCCATCGTTATTTTGCCATCTTTAAGCAATGGAATAATTTTGTGAGGGTTGTAATAAATGGGTGTGTGCATTTCCATATCCAACCCGGCCTGCAGCGCACCGAGTGTGGAATGGGTGGCATCCCAATCGGACATGGCAATGCCCTTGAAATGCCAGTGCCGGCGCAGCATCGTAGTCAGCAACCAATGATTGGCTGTGCAGAAGACACCATTGACTTTATTGAAGGCCGCCATGATCGTCCACACATGAGCGTGTACGACCGCGGAACGGAATGGCGGGAGGTAAATCTCCTCCAACGCCCGTTTGCTGATAATGCAATTGAGCCGTTTGCGATGAGTTTCCTGCTCATTTCCGGCATAGTGTTTGACGCAGGCGGCAACCCGTTGGGACTGAATGCCTTCAATCACGGGGTCGGCAATGGCTGAGGTGAGAAATGGATCTTCGCCCAGAAATTCAAAATTCCGCCCATCCTGCGGCTCGCGAAGTACATTAACCCCCGGGCCGAAAATAACGTAAATTCCCCTGGCCCGACAGTCTTTTCCCAATGCAATGCCCTGCTGGTATGCAAGCTGCTGATTCCACGTTGCAGCCAACGTGATGGAGGCTGGGTACGCGATGGACGTACCAAAGCGGCGTACGCCTACCGATGCATCGGACATGATCAGCGACGGGATGTGCAGCCGCTTGATGCCGGGAATATCCAATACCCCCTTGAACGCCATGATTTTAATTTTTTCGCGCAGCGTCATTTTTGAAAGCAGCATGCGGGCATCACGATCAATGGCGGCGGCGGAGAGATGATTGAAACACCATTCACCCGCACGGTTAACCACCGGTAATGAATTCGCACCGAGGGCCGCCCGCGCACCGGTCGCCCATGCACCAAATGCCATCAGACCGACTATTAACCGAACTAAGGAACTGTTTTTTTTCAATTCTGCACCCGCCAAAAAAGTTGCACACCCACCATCTTTATAACGGCTGATGGCAATGGTACGCAAGGGCATATCGTCTGATCCCTGCCGCATGAAAGGGCGCTACAATCGCTCATGGGTTACGAATTGCATGCAAGGCAATGGGTGCCGATGGATCGGGGCCTCGTCTACCAATTTTTTGCCGACCCAAATAATCTCGTGCGGCTTTCGCCCCCCGCCGTGGGGCTGCAAATTATGCACGGCGCGCAATCTCCGATTGCTCCGGGGCAAACGCTGCATATCCGCGTGCGCCCATTCGGATGGGCCATGGATTTTACGTCGCAAATTACGCAGGTGGAAATTGGAAGCCTGTTTGAAGATCAGGCGCACGGCGGTCTTTTTAAGCGTTGGATTCATCAACACCGCTTTACCGACCACGGTAACGGTACCATGATTGAAGATGTGGTGCATTACGACGTGGGGGGTGGTGCCGTTGGACGCCTGATGCACGGGCTTATTATTCGGCGGCAGATGGCAGCAATGTTTCGCTTCCGGCATCGCCAGTTTATGGAAATCCACCATCTCAAATTAAGCCTTCAACCGCCGGGCCTCCCCTCGGTGGTGGTGAGCCGTCGTTGATGGCAGATTACCGCGCAGCTTGGCACACCCATCCTCCCAACTGCCTGGCTATGGACGGGCTGTTTGACGGCTGGCGGCCGACGGTCCGCGTAAGCCGTTACAACCGCTTGCGTAGAGACAATACGCTTGCTGCGCCGAAAAACAACAGGCCGAAAGCTGCGGGCTCGGGGGTTTCAACCGCGGTCGCGGGCGGATTGAAGAAATACCCGAGATCCGACTCTCCACCTCCCGTAAGGTTGTTAACAATCAGATTGCCCGCAAAGCTGCCGGATGAATAATTAACATTCGCGGTCGGGGCCAGCAAATTGTAATTACCGCCTCCTGTCAGCGTCAGCGTACGGAGGCTATTGGCATTCACCAGCACATGAGATGCAGATATGCCAGTGAAGTTAAACGTGAGGTAATTCATGCTAAGCGAGGTATCCGGTACGTTGATGATAAGGTAGTTGGAACTGTAGCTACCACCAGAAAAATTTATATTTACGTTGGTCTGATCTCCGAATTCACCGGCAGCCAGATTTACCACCTGCTGGCCGGCGGTCGCGTCGATTGTCAGCGTGCTGCCCTGGTTCACAACATTACTGGGGGGAACCGTCGGCGATAGGCTGGCATAAGTGCTTGAAAGATTGTCGAAGTAACCCGTGAGGCTTTGCGGGTTAAACGAGGGAGAAAAAGATGAATTTTGTTCGAGTGTTCCGGTAAATGTCAGTTGCGAATTGTTCTCGCCTGCAAGTGTCACCGGCCCGGAAAGCGTGCCACTGTTGGTTCCATATAGATTGCCGCCCGAAACGATGGGACTGCCGGTCCCAAAATTGTTGAGAGTCAGGTCGCCGCCGACCTGCATGCCGCCGGCACCAATCGAACCTCCACTGAAATTGGCCGTTCCACCGACATAAAGCGAATAGCCTGCCGTTGAAGAGGCATCATCGCCAGCGCTCCAACCACTTCCGTAGAGGTTGCCTACGATTGCGGCGGTCCCCTGTACATCTGCCGTTTTTGGATTCAAACTGCTGCCAACGTTACCCAACGCCACCAAATTAAAGCTGAAAGGGGATGGACTTTGGCTTGCTTGGGCAACTTCGGCCCCGATGGATAAGGCGACCATCAAGGCCGGGGTGAGACAACAAACGCTTAATTTAGATATCATACGATCCATTGATGCTCCCTTGAAGAAAAACTCTACCCACACCAGCAACCCAACATTCGTTTTACGAACCGATGCCGGGTGTTTGCGGCCAGAAACCAATCAGGAGAGGAGTGATGCCTGTAGACCAGTCACCCGCTTTATCAGCGGTAGACTGCCCGTGCTGCTCGCCATTTGTAAAAATGGCACTTTAGGGGGCAGCTTCCGTCGAAATTTAGTGTGGATTGTCAAAGCACCAAAACACACTTTGGGCCGACACTCCTGCTCTCTGATGTTAGAATAGCTGCGCCCGGGGTAAAAGGCAAATATAAATCATTTTTTTTTTATGCAGGCCCCCGGACGGCAAGCGGCCTGTTTGATGGAGGTCAAAGCCACACCACATTTTCGTCAGGTGGTGACCGAAATAGATGACGTTAAGCCGGCCACCACCGATGCCGATACGGGACGGAAATCCAGCAGGCGAAATTCCGGCCGACGATAGCGCGATTCCTGCGACGGGCGGAACTCCACCACGGCATCAATGGTTGATCCGCGCCGAAGATCCGCGCCGATGGTGCCGAGTCCGAAGCCGACCGCCTCGATAAGCCGTCCACCAACCCGCAGTCGCAGGCCAAGTGTGCGTCCACCCACACCCATCCGATGGGGCGGGGCATCGATCACGGCTTGCGTAATAAGAAATTTGGGCCTCGGATTGCCCGCTCCAAAGGGCGCTAGCTGTTCGACTTGAGTCAGCAAGTCTGCATTGATATCGTCGGCGTTCAGAGACGCATCCCACGCAATACTTCGAACAAACCCGCCAGCGGGCATCACCTCGGTTGCGTATTGATTAACGGTTTCGGTGAACCGCCCAAAATGGCTTACAGACAATTTGACGCCACCGGCGGCCGCATGGCCACCGCCCGAAATGATCCATTGCCGGGCCTTCTCGATGGCGGCATGGACATCAAATCCCGGCAACCCGCGGGCCGAGCCGGAGAGCATATCCCCGTCGCGGCGCAGAACGAACGCCGGGCGGGCAAACCGATCGACCAGGCGAGCGGCGACAATCCCCACCACACCCGCGTGCCAGGACTCATGGTACACCATGATGCAGGGAGGCAGATCCGGCATGGCGAGCACCATTTCCTCGGCATGGAGGAATATTTTTCGGTCAGCCTGCTGCCGTTGGCGATTGAGTTTATCCAATTCGGCTGCCAGTTTTCCGGCAGTTGGGGCGTCCTGCGTCATAAGCAGTTCGAGGGCTTCGCGGGCGTGGCCCATTCGGCCGGCGGCATTGAGCCGGGGAGCCAATGAAAATCCAATATATTCATCATCGACGGCAGCCACCGGACCGGCGCGGCGTGCCACCTGTGCCAAAGCGGTAAGGCCGGGGCTGTTTATCTGGCGCAAGGCCTTGAGGCCATATTTCACCATGATACGGTTGTCGCCGGTAAGCGGTGCCACATCCGCAATCGTGCCGAGGGCGGCCAGCGCGGTGGCTTCCATTAAAACGGACCGAAATGGATCGGTCACCTTTTCCGACTCGCATAATCGCCGGGCCAAAGCCCAGGCCAGTTTGAGCGCAATGCCCGCACCACACAGGTGTGCGACCGACGCATCGGCCCCCATCTGCGGATGCACGGTCACGTCCGCGGCCGTCGGCTCGCCGGATAATTGATGATGATCGGTGATGATCACCCGCATCGACAGAGATTTGGCCCGCCCCACTGCCTCAGTCGCGGTCACTCCGCAGTCCACGGTAATCAGCAGTTGCACGCCCTGAGCAGCGAGTTGCTCCACGGCCGAGCATTGCAGGCCGTAACCCTCATCCACACGGTGCGGAATATAAAATTGATGGCGGGCACCGGCCAGGCTTAATATTTTGCTCAGGATGGCAATGCTGGTGATGCCGTCCACGTCGTAATCGCCGTAAATGGCGATGAGTTGACGCCTCTCCGCAGCGTCGCAGATCAAATCCACCGCACGGGCGATGGCGGGAAATGATTCCGGCGGCTTGATATCCGCAAAACCAGGCGACAAAAAACCCGCAACCTCCGGCGGGGTGATGCCACGCAAGGCCAGCAATTTGGCCAGCAGCGGCGAGCAATTGGCCGTGCGGGCAATCGCGTCGGTCAAGTCCGTTGGTGCGCCGGATTTTTCAATCCAGCAGGCCCCCGACATTCCTTTTGCATCCGTGCGGATCATCCAATTGTGGCCTTCATTAAGGGGCGGCCGCCGTGGCGGCATTGGCCAATTCCATCGTGCGTGACTGGTGGACCCACGCCACAGCGTTTTCAAAAAATATCCGCCCCTGCGGCAATGGCGGCGTATCAAACCGCGTCCAATACGGATGATGATAGGGGCTGATGAATCGCTCCGGATGAGGCATAAGGCCCAGAACGCGGCCGGTGGAATCACAAATACCAGCGATTGCATCAAGGCTGCCGTTGGGATTATCCGGAAATTGCCCGGTTGGATGCCCTTGGGAATCCACATACCTTAAGACAATCTGGTCATTTTGCTTCAGCACATCTAAAACGGCCGTATCCAGCACCGCGAAACGCCCCTCGCCGTGGGCTATTGGCAGCGATAACTCGCAGCCCGGTTTTATCCATTTGCACAGGCGGGAGCAGGTTTTTAATTTCACCCACCGATCTTCAAAGCGGCCATTGTGATTGTGTGTAAGCGTAGCGGTTGGCCCCGCCGGCGCGCTGTCAGACCGATAGTTGCCGGGCAGCAAACCGGCTTTCACCAAAACTTGAAAGCCGTTGCAAATTCCAATCATCAGCTTGCCGTCGGCAATCCATTGTTGAATTTGTTCGTGCAGATGATCGACGAGGATATTGGCGAAAATTTTTCCACTCGCGATGTCATCGCCGTAGGAAAAGCCCCCCGGGATGCCCATAATCTGAAACTTAGCCAATATGCCAGGATCGGATACGAGGCGATTAATGTGTACGGATTCAACGTGCGATCCGGCCAGTTGGAAGGCGCGGGCCAGTTCTCGGTCGCAATTGGTCCCGGCAGTGGTGATCAGGATGGTATTAACGCCGGACGACGATGCAGATGTTGATTGCCTCATGCCGGAAATTATGCCCGATAGTGTGCATTTGGCCAAACTCAAAACCGAGGCGGTTATCAAGGACCTGTCAGGTTGTAAAGGCGAGCGGCAAGGTGGAGCGGACAATCGCCGGTAGCAGGTGCCGCGCGGGCGTGGCATGGTGCCGCTTGCCCGCCCCACCCCGGCGCGTTACGCTGCCAATTGTTGATTCCAGTTTTGAGGCCGATTGATGGTCGCATTTGTTGAAAATAAAATTCTCACGGGCGGTAGCAGATGCAACGCTGATGCTGAAACGCAGAATTATTATGTGCGGAACCGGTATTATCTGCCGACGCTTGGCCGCTGGCTTACCCGCGACCCGATCGGCTATCAAGGCGGAATCAACCTTTACGAATACGTCAGCTCGAAACCGGTATCATCCTTGGATTCGCGCGGTACCAATACCTGTGAGGCCGTTGTCGGCGCGATGCACTGGCTCGACGGACATTGGACCTTGTCAGCCATTCTTCCGG
>JAKAEB010000070.1 GCA_021818445.1 Planctomycetota bacterium | reverse complement strand
CCGATCAACCACTCATTGGCCACCGACATAACCGTTGGCGTAAGGCGGCAATTGCCGCAGCGCTGGGGGCATCTCTGATGGTTGCGGCCCCAGCGTTAGCGCTATTTGGCGGGATCATTTTTGATCCCAGCAACTTTGTTGAGCACATTCTGGCTGTGGCCGCATCGGTGCAGCAACTGGTCGGCATGGAGAGTCAATTGCAAGCCCAGGAAAAAATGCTCGCCAATCTGGGCAGTAATCCATGGCCAAATATGGCCCAATCCATGCAGGATACATCCATCATTCTGCAAGCCGGGGGGCGTTTTGCCGGTGGCAATCCCGATACCCAGATGGCGAGTAATGAACCCCTGTCGTTTGGCAACGGAACCACAAACCCGAATAGCACGGCAATGGCAGAGTTACGTACCCAATGGAATCAGAACAATCGGGTCGCGGTTATTCAGAACCGGCTTTTGGAAAACCAGATTGTTGCCAATATGCCATCCGATTCACAGCAGATTGGTGGCATCGTTGCCGCCTCCAACAGCGCCCCAGGGATGACGGCGGCCATTGAGGCCCACAATCAGTTGCTGGCGAATTTAAGCGTACAGGTAGGCCGGATCATCGCCCTGAAAGTGGCCAAGAATCGACTGCTCGCACAACTTTCCGCACAGCATCAGTCACGCCAGGCGTATCACGCCGCGGTGCGGCAATGGGTGATGCACGATTGGAATAATCCAACCCAGAGCCAGCCGATTGCGAATCCGTTTACGGATATGTATGGGAATTGATGTTGGATGAATCAAACGGCATAAACGCATCGCCATAACGAAATCAACCAAAAACCAAGATTCAGGAGACTATATAATGCACTCAGAACAACCGACAACCAAACCTGGAAAACCGAGTATGAGAAAACGGATTCCGGGTAAACGCGCCCTGGCTCGACCGCTTTGGAATGCGGCCATCGCGGTAAGCGCATTGATCACGTTGACCGTGCCCACGACCTCATGGGGATTTGGGATTGTCTTTGATCCAGCGATTTATGCCAAAAATATCCAGCAGGTTCAGCAGGATATTCAGATGCTTCAGATCATGCAGCAGCAACTTCAACAAGAAGAAATGATGCTGGCGAGCCTCAATATCAACTTGTTTCCGCAATTGAGTTATTCCATGAATCAGTTGCAGGCCATCATCGAGCAACCGGCCTATCTGGCCGCCAATGTTCAGGCGGTCATCAGTGCCGACTATCCACTGGAATATGCCAGTTTGTCCAACACGCAGGTAATGGCGCTCCAGCAGCAATGGCAGCAGAGTCAGAGATCGGCTCTGGTGGAGAATCGGCAGATACAAAACCAGATCGTGGCCCAGATGCCCGCGACTTCCAGTCAGGTGGGCCAGTTGGTCGCGGCCTCCAATTCCGCTCCCGGTGCCACGAGTGCCCTGCAAGCGGGCAATCAGATTGTCGCGACGCTGGCCGGCCAGCTTCAGCAGTTGGAGGCTCTGGAAGCCAGTAACCAGAGAACCTCTGTGCAAAAGCAGGCCATCTACCAATCACAGAGGGCTTATGCCGATCAACAGCGGGCTGCGGTGATGCGTGACTGGAATACCCCGGCGACAACGCAACCGATCCCGATGCCGTTTGGCCAACAATAAAAAGATGTCCAGGTAAAGCGTTCAACGTCAAGCCGTTACATAAAGGTATCCCATGCAAACCATCAATCTGATTCTGAACCAATATCTGCAAACCATCAACAGCGCCTTTGGCCTGATCCAGGGCCATGTGGTCTGGCTGCTGAATTTTCTAATTATTATGAATATCGTTTTGTCGGCGATGCTCTGGGCCTTATCGGAAGACCAGGTCATGGTCAAATTAGCGCGCAAGATCGTCTACATTGGATTCTTTGTATGGCTGGTTCAGAATTGGCAGAGCCTTTGTGATACCATCGCCCAATCATTTATGTACCTGGGCTTTGAAGCTGGGGGAATAGGTTTTCCCCAAGTGTATCTGCTGAACCCCGGCAATATCGCCTATCGGGGCTTTACCGCCAGTTCTCCGATCATGACGGAAATTGGCAATCTCTGCGGGCCAATTGGCTTTTTTAAGAATTTCCCGCAGATTGCGCTGCTGACCTTGGCCGTACTGGCCATTCTGGCCGCGTTCTTTATTGTCGCCATACAGGCTGTTGTGACGATCCTATCATTTAAACTCGGCTCATTGGCGGCCTTTGTACTGATTCCCTTTGGGGTACTTTCCAAGACCGCATTTATTGCCGAACGTCCATTGGGCTGGGTCGTGTCATCCGGTGTAAGACTCATGGTATTAACCCTGGTGGCCGGAATCGGTGATCTGGCCTTTGGCCACCTGCAACTCAATCCCGATTCTATTACGATCCGTTCGGCTCTGGACATTGCACTGGGAGCCATTGTGCTGATGGTGTTGGCGATTACCGCGACACGATTGGCTGGTGATCTGGTCTCCGGCGGACCAAGCCTCGGTGCAGCAAGCATGGTCGGAGCAGCCGGCGGAGCCGGTGCGGTGGCCTTTGGTTCCGGTCAGGCGGTTTATGGCGGCGGAACCTTTTTAGCCGGCTCTGTGGTTGGGGCGTCCCTGGCATCGGTACGCGCCGCTTCCACGATCACCTCCACTGGAAACGCTGCCGTCGCGGCCAGCGGAAGTGGTGCTTTACCAACGGGAGCCGCCAGGGCCGGAACGTCCTCGCAGACAACGCCATCACGCTCTCCATCTGGTGCATCACCAACATCTTCCGGTTCCGATCATCTTCGGTCTGGCAGTCAGAAGATCAGTAATGGGATCGGTAAGATCGGCGGATCAGGGGGTGGAGGCTTGAGTGCGGGGCGCAGCGGAATATCAGAAGAATAGCGATACGGCCGCGATTTGAAATGTAAAAAAACAGTGGATCAGTTTTTAGAATACGTTTTATAGATCAGCTTGAATGTATCAATGGAGTTTAAAAATGGGATTTTCATTACACACCACCAGTTATGGCCAGAACAACAAGACCGATTACCAGACACCGTACAGTCAGGCCGCCAAAGCTTGGGATCAGCGGATCGGAACCGCTCGCCAGCAGGCGGCCCACTGGCGGCTGGCGGCTCTGGGATGTCTGGGCTTGGCGATTCTTTCCACAAGTGCCCTTGTCTACATGAGCCTGACACGCCAGGTGGCCGCTTACGTTGTGCCGGTAAACCGGGTGGGAATGCCGGGCCGCATTGAACTGGCCAATGGACTTTATAAACCCGATACCGCCCAGATCGGCTACTTTGTCGGTCAGGTGGTGAGCTTGGTCCGTTCCCGTCCACTGGACCCGGTGGTACTGCGGAATCAATGGTTGCAAGCCTACCACTTTTTGGCCGGCGACGCGGTGCGGGCCATGAATCAGTATGCGGCTTCACAAAGCCATGTAAATACCGATGCCCGAACCGTTCACCTTGTCAGCATTCTCCAACGCAGTAAGACCACGTATCAGGTGCGCTGGATTGAAGCCACATTCCGACATGGCATTGAAAAGCGTTCGGTGCGTTACACCGGTCTCTTTGAGATCAAATTGATCCCGCCGCATAACGCTCATGCGGTATTTAACAATCCGTTGGGCGTTTATATCACCAATTTTACCTGGAGCCGGGACTTTGATTCTCCGGTGCAAACGGTGCGATAGCCAGAAAGAGAGATGTAACCCGACATTGAAGATTGAAATTCAGATAACTGCTTTTTTAAGGAAAGGATTTTTACATGAACTGGAACTCCAAAACAAAAGGCTTCAAGAGTTTTGCAGGCTGGGGCCTGATGGCGGCACTGGGCCTCTTGGCCGGATGCACTGCGCAAAAGCCGGATATTGTCGTCGGCCCGGATACACGTCTGGTGCCCGCCCATCTGGCCCCCAATCCGGCGCCGCCCAAAGTCGTCGAGGTCAAGGTGCCGGTGCTTGAGCCGCAACTGCGGCCATTGCCGGTAACGATGGTCCGTAAAATCCGATCCGGACATTCTGGCAATGTTTTACAGAGTATTGCCAATGCGGTGGCCAGGGCCACACGGGAGCCGACACCCAAAGGATTTATTGATGCGGTGCAATACTACAACTATGCCCCGGGCGTGGTGTATACCGCCATCACCAGTCCGGGCTTTGTCACAACGATTGCCCTTGCTCCAGGCGAAAAATTGGAAAGCTGCGCCGCCGGGGATACGACCCGCTGGATTGTGCAGGAAGTCCATGCCGGTTCCGGGCCGCAGCGTCAGGCACTGGTGCTGGTCAAACCCCGTTTACCGGATTTGAGCACCAACATGGTCATTACCACCAGCCAGAGAATTTATCAGATTGATCTACAGAGCGTAGCGGTGGGGGTTTATCAGACCATGATCGCATGGCATTATCCGTTTGGTGATCTGATCATGATTCGCCACACGATGCAACGTGAAAGCAGTCGTCAGGCGGCCATTCTGGGCCGGCATCTGAATTTATCCAAGATGAATTTCAATTATCTGATTCTCAAGCAGAAGGGCAAAACGCCGCCATGGACACCGCTAAGGGCTTTTGACGATGGAGAAAAGACCTTCATTGAGTTCCCGCCGGAACTCGGCGTTACCGCAGCCCCGCCTCTGTTTGTGTTGGGCCGAAATGGGCGTTCCCAGATCGTCAACTACCGAATTGCAGGCAATTACTACATCGTGGATCAACTGTTCAATGAGGCGGAACTGCGTCTGGGCGAAAGTCCACAGACCATTGTGCGAATTGTGCGGGCCAAGCCCAAATAACTTCGGTGAAATGCAATCCCAGAAATGCAATCCCGGATTAGAAAGAATGTTTTCAACATCACGACCAATGTAATGAGAGGAAAAGCGATGGATGAAAGTATGAATAACATCACAAACGAAATCATTGAACCGCGCACCGGCGCGGACGATGCGCGGCCGGAATCTGGCCACGGCGACACGGATGCGGGAGTTTCAACAAACCACTTGGACTCCCCATCCGCCGCAGAGGCATCGCCGGCGGCTTCCGGAACCAATTTGCCAACCGAATCGTCGGTGCGCACTCAAGGACAATTCAATGATCCCGCAAATGGTTCCACTGGAAATTCTCCAGATCAGACGCCGTATCAGGTGTCGGATGAAAAATTCGATGGCCAGACAGTGGTGCGTATGCACACGCCGCAACCAAGGGTAACGCGGTTAAAACCCAGGGCGGTCATGCTGATACTGCTGGCCACCGCAGGCGCGGTGGGCACCGCGCTGGTCATTGGTCTGGGCGGTACGCCATCGGTTCCACAGGTACAAAGGCGGCCATCTTCCAATAGTGCTGTACAGCCGTCCAGCGAGATGGCCGACAACAACGCTCTTGTGAGAACGTTACCGCAGACGTACACCTGGCCACAAGCGGATAACCATGCCGCTGCTACGGTTTCAGGCCATTCTGCAACACCAGCCAGGAACTCATCCCGGTCTTCCGTGTCCCAATCCAAATCGACCACCGCACCTGATCGGCAGCGGATGCGTCAATTAAAATCCTTGCAACGCCAGTGGCGTAAGGCGATGAATGCCCCGGTGGTTTTTGCCGGTATGGCTGACAATGCGTATAACACTGGCGGCACGGGAACGCCGCCGATGGCGAATTCATCCTCGCTGGGGGCAAGTAATGGTCTGATCGCTGCTGACGGTGTTATTCCACCGGGTATGCCAACACCCGATGGCAATTCAAGCCATGGCGACCAAGGCACGGCAATTCAACAGGAGCACCGGGCCTTTATGAAATCATCCGCTTCGGTTCAATCCTATCTGGCCCAACCGTTGACGCCGCCGGCATCCCCCTATGAAATTCAGGCCGGCACCGTGATCCCCGGCGCTCTCGTGACAGGTATCAACAGTGACTTGCCGGGCCAGATCATCGGCACGGTGACGCAAAACGTCTTTGATTCCGTTACTGGCAAATATCTGCTCATACCACAGGGATCGCGGTTATTAGGCCGCTACAGCAGTGTGGTGGGCAATGGTGAAAACCGAGTATTGGTGGCTTGGCAGAGGTTGATACTGCCCAATGGCGATTCGATTGTGCTTGATGCCATGCCGGGTACAAACCAGGAAGGTCAATCGGGCCTGCATGATCAGGTAAATTACCACTTTGCCAAACTCGCCCAGGCCGCAGCCTTAAGTACCGCCATCGCTTACGGTGGCAATCTGGCCATTAATCCCAACAGCACCTCCACCAATCAGGATGTGGTGGGCAATACGATTGCCCAGGAAGGTTCCCAGATCGGGCAGAAGATTATTGACCGGCAACTCAACGTGCAGCCGACTATCACGATTCGGCCCGGCTGGCCGTTTCGTGTCCTGGTGAACCAGGACATGCGCTTAAAGCCGTACCGACCTTGAGGCCCTTAATGAACGTTAAAGCATTCGTCGGAAAAACCGAAACTTCGGACAAGACAGACTATTATGAACGAAAAGGAGAACACCCCGTGACTGAAATCTCATTGCCGGCATTTCACCATACGGCGACGACATATGTAGCGTAGACGGTTATGTGGTGTGTGGCAAACGTATTACATGCTGGCCGCAATATGATGCACCAGTTATACAACATAATTTCACATGAGATCGGCCTACTTGGCGGAGCCAGTCAATTGTTTATTTTCAACGGAGGCTACCAATGATTGCGTTGCCAGCTTTCCACGTAACCACCCTGCGTGTGGTCCAAACGCGATTGCCACACGGACTTGCAGAAGACCTCACCTTGTACCGCATGTTCTACAAGCAAACGTACGGTGCCGAAGTATCGGAGGCTGATTTAATGCGCGAGATTCTGCGTGCGTTTATCGAAGGTGATGAAACTTTTCGGCAATTCAAGCGTGTAGCAAGAGGCTGCAACCGCTCCAAGCGGTTACGTCAAGCGAACCTTATGCCAAACGCTTCCTCGAAGGATAGCGCCGTTCATGATGTTGCTGCACCTCCCGGCGCTCCATAAAGAGTGGAAGGTGGCAGTTGTGGAGGTTGGCGGTGTTTGAATACGAGCAGTACGTTCAGAGTCCACGGGGGGCGGTTCTTCATCGCCAGGGACCCTATGCAGCCGAGCGGGATCGCTATCTCACACACCTTGCTGCCGAGGGGCGGGCTGTCAGTACGATGCGGCTAATTATGGGGCAGTTGCGATTCGCGGCGAAGCATCTTGACCTTGCTGATGGCCACTTGCTGAATCAGCGCCAAGTCGCGCGGCAACTTCGCAAGCCGTGGCTGCCCCGGCCGCTCGCCCACCCACACACCCTTGGCAACCGTGAACGTGGATGGCGGTTGTTCATGACTCATGTGACTGATTGGCTGCGGTTCATCGGACGATTCCGGGAGCCGTCGGTGACACCACCGGCCTTCGAGCGCTATATACGTGAGTACACGACGTTCCACCGTCAGGAAAAAGGCTTCACGAACGCAACACTGGTAGGCCAATGCCAGACTATTCATGCGTTCTTTCAGCACCTTACCGCGTCGCATCGCTCCCTGTCGGCGGTAACCGAAGCAGATACCGCATCCTTCCTTGCTGCGGGAAAAGCTCGTGGCTGGAGAGTCGTGTCTCAACGCGATGCGGCGCAAAACCTGCGCAGCTTCCTCCGATTTGCCGCCCAGCGCAATTGGTGTCCGTCGCATCTTTCGGAAGCGATTCACCTTCCGCGAGTCTATCGACATGCAACACTGCCTTTGGGACCGCGTTGGAATCAAGTCCGTCAGTTGATCGCCTCTACCCGCGGTTCCAGCCCCAAGAGCATACGTGATCGGGCGATGATCCTGTTGCTGGCAGTGTATGGATTCCGTGTCGGAGAAGTCGCAGCGCTACGTTTGGAGGACATAGACTGGCAGACGAATGTTATTCGGCTTCGGCGTTCCAAGTGTCACCGGCCCGGTATATATCCACTGACAGAGCCGGTCGGTCAGGCGATTCTGCGATATCTTCAGCGGGTTCGGCCGACGACGTGCCCACACCGTACTCTGTTTATCTCCAGGCTCCAGCCGTTTCGGCCGGTCAACTCCAATGCCATTACGGCCATCGTGCGTCAACGGCAGCAGCAGCTTGGGCAGAAACTCACACGCTACGGTGCCCATGGGCTTCGTCATGCCTGTGCGACGCATCTTCTGGCTGAGGGATTTACGTTCAAGCAGATCGGCGACCAACTTGGTCACACGAGCTCGGCGGCGACCGGCATCTATGCCAAAGTGGATTTGGCCGGATTACGGGAAGTGGCGGCGATCGATATCAAGGAGTTGGTACGACACGACCGTGCATGTGCGGATCGGGAGGCTGGGCTATGGCCGAGACGGAGCGTGGAGGCGCTGCGGGAAGTGGCCGATGTTACGCTTCGGCGATTGCTTCCATACGCCGCACCGTTTGGGACACGAAGATGACGCCATGAGGATCTGACCATGAAGAAGCAAGCTGCGGTTCCTCGATTGCTCGAAGCAGTCAGGGAATACATACGCCATCGTCGAGATCAAGGCTTGGCCTTCCGCAAGGAAACGGACCGCTTGGGGTGGCTTCTCAGGACGTTAGGTGATGTGCCGCTGGATACGGTTACCGCCGAAGGGATTCAACGTTATTTACAAGGAAATGGCCCCGCGACCAAATACTGGCGATTCAAGCGTCGGACGATTGAGTCATTTTACCGCTTTTTGATTCGTCAAGGATATGTGACGCGTTCGCCGCTGGCGGATGTTGCACCACCGGTTCTGGCCCGCATGGAGCCGTATATCTACACAGTAGAGGAGGTCAAGCGGCTGCTGACGGCGGTTGATTTATGCCACAAGGATGTGTGGGTAATTGAGCCGCAGACGCTGCGAATGCTGATTTTGTTGTTGTATGGAACCGGCATGCGGATCGGCGAAGCGATCAAGATGAAGCTATCCGATGCCGACTTGGCGGCGGGGGTCTTGACCGTGCGCGCGACCAAATTCAACAAGACTCGGTTGGTGCCGCTGGGCAAGGATCTTCTGGGCGTATTGCGGCGGTACCGCGCCGACATGGCCAAGCGGTGGCCATGCGGCGATGGTGCACCGTTGTTGGTTGACCGTCGTGGGCTGCCTTTACCACGACAGACGTGTGAAAAATCCTTCCGCACTCTCTGTGAGCATGTTGGAGTTGTCCGGAAACCCGCCACGGCGTACGAACAACCGCGTCTCCATGACTTCCGGCACACCTTCGCTGTCAATCGTGTGGTAACCTGGTATCGGGAAGGGAAGAACGTGCAACGGCTGCTGCCGCATCTCTCGACGTATTTGGGGCACTACGACGTGGGCGATACGCAACGTTATTTGAGCATGACCGCCGACCTGTTAGCCGAGGCCGGAGACCGATTCCGCCGGTATGCCGAAGTGGAAAAGAAAACGCGAGGTAAGGATGTTCAAAAGAAGAAATAGATTAGATAAAATTCCGGTCGGTGCGGCCTCCGGCGTGGAACTGGGACCGATCCTGTTGGGTTATTGGATTCGAAGATTCCTATTGGAACACTTGGTATCCGACCGAAATCTCGCCCGAAACACACAACGCAGTTACCGGGACACGTTCAGGTTGCTTCTGCCATTCGTGGCTGGCCAAACGAAGCGGGCGGTAGACAAACTGTGCGTCACGGACATCTCGCACGACGTTATACGAAGATTCCTCGTCCACATCGAAGGAGTGCGAGGTTGCTCTTCCCGGACACGAAATCAGCGTTTAGCTTCGATTCATGCACTGGCCAAGTTCATTGCCGGTAATGCGCCCGAGTTTATTGGATGGGCCGCCGACGTGAGGGGAATTCCATTCAAACGGTTTGAACGGCCAGCCCTTTGTTATCTGGAAAAGCCGGAGATGGACGCGCTGCTGGCCGCTCCGAAACAGAATACGCCGCAAGGACGGCGCGATCATGCGCTGCTATTGTTCCTGTACAACGCTGGAGCACGGGCCAGCGAGGCCGCTGGCGTAATGATGGCCGATCTGACGTTCCATCCGGATGGATCGGGATCGGTGCGACTGCTTGGGAAGGGGGCCAAGGTCCGGTACTGTCCCTTGTGGCCGACGACAATGGCGGCGCTGCGGCCTCTGGTGGCCACGGCGACGGCCGAACGGCATGTGTTTCTCAACCGACGCGGCCAGCCGATCACCCGATATGGCGTGCATGCCATGGTTAAACGACATGCACGCGATGTCGCCCAAAGAGTTCTATCGCTACGAAATAAACGCGTCAGTCCGCACACCATTAGGCACACCACGGCGACACACCTGCTGCGTGCCGGCGTGGACATCAACACGATCCGCGCGTGGCTGGGGCATGTGTCGATCGATACGACCAACGTGTATGCCGAAGTCGACTTGGAAGCCAAGGCCGCGATGCTTGCGGCGTGTGAGCCAGCGGCCAAGAAGTCCAGGCGACAATGGAACGATGACCCAAACCTGATGGAGTTTCTTCGCGGTCTTTGAATATTGGCGGTGGGCAACGTTTAGCCGGACGATTGCGGCGAAGCATCGCCCCCGGATAAAACGGCTTTTGGCACGACCGCATCCTTCGCGTGGCCGCGTCGGCTCATCGGCTTTGACCGGGCTACTTCCTTATACCGGCGGAAGGCGTCGTCGTGATCGAGGAAGGCACGGATGATCTCCCGAACCACATCTGATTCGGCGACCTCGGCTCCGTAGGTATCCTGATAGAGGCGACGGTACAAGTCCAAGTCTTGAGCTACAGGCGCGGGTAACTTGAGCTCAATTTTGCGAGGCGTTGTCACATGAAACGGTGCGAGTGCAATCACGATAGACCTCCGAATGGCGGGACAAATCGGCAAAGTAAAACTTATGTGGCCAACTGTTGGATTAACAAGTCCGCTTAATCGCATCTGCGGTGTCACCACACCACATAACCATCTACGCTACATATGTTGTCTTATGTGGTCAACCACATAAGACAACCCAGTGTAATATTAAAGTTGATTACCGTATGGGGCTGGATTTACAGCTTTACCGGCAATTCTACAAACAGGCCTACAACGCGGAGGTTGCCGATGCGGACTTGGTGCGTGAAATGGCCCGACGATTCATGGATTCGGATAGGGAGTTTCAAACGTTCAAGACCAGACTCGCCGCTGCCAACGTCCGCAAAGTATCAAAGATCAACTCTGCGAAGGACGTTAAAACTAGACCAACACTAAACGGTTCTGGGGCAGTGTCGTCATGACCGATGGACGATTAAATCATAATTGATTATTAGATCTGTGGCGTTTTAAAAACAAGAAAGATGCAGTGTGCATTTTCATGTTTATCGTTTCATCAAATTAAGTGACTTGTGTGGCCTCGGCAATTGTCCGTTAGTTCATCATCATTCTCGACCACACCATTCGATGAATCCCCGTCGCAAAAAGAAGTGACTGTGGCAGCCAACCTTCCGCCAAATCGACGGATGCAGAGAAATTGTATTGTCACCATGCTCGTGAATCCGCCACTGTGGCTTGGCATCCGGCAATAAACTTATTTGTACTATTGCTCCGCATCCACATGGACAGATCATCGCCACGAACCACTTTTTTTCCCCTTCGCCCATCACATAGACGGTATCAGCGTCGAGCGTTTCAGGCAACTCTTCCAGATATACGGTGCGCAATCGCTTGGAAGTTCGTCTGTACCTTGAGACAAGCCGAATCCATATCCGTGAGACCACACCAGCAATAAATCTTATCATGCTATTTGCTACCCTTAGCTCAGTTCCGGCTTATCGAGCAATGGTGCGACATCGCCACGTCCGAGTTCTTTGCTAAGCACTATACAAGTCTGCATTTTCGATTCTGTTTCTTTAAACGTTAGGCCTTCGTGTAACCCAATACGCTGTGAGGCAAATTCCTCATTTGAGGGGATGCGGTAGCGATGGATTCTCGCCAGCAATTCATTGACCGCCATTGCCGCGACCAGCGTGTTGACACTGATGACGGCTGGCCTATTCTCTTGGACCAAACGAATGTACTTTTCTCGCCGCCTGCGGCGGTATTCAGTAGGATCATCCCGCCTGAGTAATTCTGCCTGCACATCCTCTGATGTATACACGCCGCGTGATTTTAAACTAGATCGCCCAGGTTGCAAGTAATGCACCGCGCCCCAAATTGTATCAATGCCGCCGTGCGGCAGCGAATTGAGTTGCACGCCCAGATCGAAATATGGCAAGGAGTAAAATGCCGCAACTCTGTTCAATAAGTCTCTTCCATACCATGTATCCATACATCCAACCACCACATCGCATTCGGCAATCGCCTTTACTGCTTGGGAGGTGTCGATATCAATCGCCATAGCTGCGACTCTTGTTCCAAGGCCGATTTTGCCGATGGCATCAGCCAGAACCTCGACCTTGAAACGGCCTATATTGGCATCGGCTGCTGTCGCCATATAGATGCGGTTTAGGTTCCTCCATTCGACCCGATCAGGATCAATGAGCACAACCCAACCGACACCAAGTCTTACAAGTTGTTCAATCAGCGGGCTTCCAGTCCCTGAGCAGCCAACGATCGCAATCTTCATGCGTCTTAGAATCTCGACTGTTCCCTCCCCAAAAGCCTGGGCATGACGCTGCACGAACTCGGGCAAGCCATAACCATTACCCTCTGCGTACCAGAAACACAGGTCATCTCCGACAATGGATACCAACTCCACAGGCATCTTCTTGCAATCAGGCAAAATTGTTCTTGCAAAAATGCGTCCGTCAGCGCCCGGTAACATCACAGCGCTCAAATGAGGCCTATCGTCTTCAAGTAGGTCATCGACCGATCTAAAAAAACTGCCATCCGATTGATCATCTCGGGCGGAAAAGCTATCCAATCCTCCAGGATGACTGTGAATCTTCATGATAGCCATGCCGCGCTGCATTGCCGCCATGATTAATGGGTCGGCGAAACGGGTCGGCCAGTCAACACTGACTTCGGTACGAATACATGCGTCGTGCGGAATCAGGGTGATTTGATGAGCACAGAACACAACGCGTTCCTCGCCGTCACGCCGCCCGCATAGAACCAGGGCGGCTGCCTCAAGCCCATCACCTGGAAACAGGTGTGCCAAGAGCTGCGCATGTTGATGGCTGGTCAATCTCAAAGCATAACGCATGCTGATTCCTATCGTTTTGGTTCAGAGTCTAACCATTGCTTAATACGCAGGTGATGTGTGGCCAGGCTATCAATGCCATCACGCCATGAGTAGTGCCGTGACCAGCGCTGATACATTTTGCCGTCAATAGACTGCGTAGCGACCGCGTTGATGCCCTTACCATCCGTACGCTCGAGAAGTGGCAGAAAATAAGCCATGTCTAAAGCTCCCGGCGGATAGCCCCCTTCGATACGAATGGCCAGCGTCGCTGTCTGTTGTTTATACCCAGTGGGTAACGCATGATTGTGTATGAGAAGCCATTGCACTGGGCCGTCTTTGATAGTCTCCCACCGCAACAGTAGCGAGTTAAGGTATGCTTCATCCTCTTTGGGCAGCAAGAAATGGCGACGTGGCGAAGGCTCAATCTTAGCAGATTCTACTTCGTTCGCCGTTGCTTGCTGGCCATCGCCTTGCGTCAGTTCCATCGTCACAAAACGTTCAAGACCAGGCTGTCCAAGATCAACTACCTCATCCGGAGAAATTTCCCGCATGAGTCCACCGTGCAGCTTCTGATGGATTCGCCACGCTGAAGGCAACTTATGCACTAGCTGTAATAGCTCCAAGCCAGTAATAAACTGCTTCTCAACCGTGAAGTATTCTCGGTCAATTCGGAGCCTATATGTTTTCGCTCGGGGCGGTTTGCAATTCTGCTTGCCGAATGCCTCGATGTCGACAATTTCCACAAGTTCGCCCTGCTCGATATTTGTGGGGCGATCCTTTGATTCTTCGGGCCGATGTGATTGATCTGACATAGCGATTTCCTTTCTGTAAATGTCACCATTTTCTTCGAGCCGGAATTCCGCAAAATCAGGGCCCATAGTTGCCCCAGTCCCAAAAGCCGGTACGATTGGCTTTCAGCCAGTGGATTGTCGCGTCTTATCGCGGCTCGGTCGTTCTGCTACTTTATGCCGCTGAGCCAATTGAATTCGCCGCGCGAGATGAAAAATTGCATGCCGTGGCACAATAGGCGATCTAACCGGCATAAATTATTGTAGCATTGTTGGCGTTGCGCCAGGGAAGGTCGTTTGCAGGAATTACTTGATCTCAATAATGTAGAACAGGATCGACTGTATAAGCGGCTTACGCATCACGCTAATTGCAAGATGCACCGTTTAACGTGGCGCGGCGCATACATCGCCCGTGGCGGGTCTGTTCCCAAAGCCTATGAGGCTGGCGATTTTGTTAATGATGCCGTTCAGAAGGCGCTTGATGGTGATCGCAATTGGAACCGTCAGGCCTATCCGACGCTCGAAGGTTTTCTTCAGTCGATTATTGACAGCGACATCAATCACATGGCCGAGTCGGTGGACAATGCTAAAGT
>JAKAEB010000014.1 GCA_021818445.1 Planctomycetota bacterium | reverse complement strand
TTCCGATCTCCAAAACCTCATGGGTGCTGCCGGTTATTTTGGCGTAATACCAACCGGCCTGGGCTTGAAGGCCATTGCTTAAAATTCCGTCATACAGTACGACATGACGCAATTCCGGCAGGGCGACAGGGTTATTAAACTTACCCATGACCAAGGCCGCGAGCAGGCGAATTCGCCGGTGGTGGCGGTGCATGTAGTTGTTCCAGTGCTGTGCTATAAGGTGGGAGAAGCTTTTGCTTTTCGGCGAGAGCATGGCGGCCAACATGGCGGCCGGCACCCCCGGGTTAAAGGCGTTAAGCGCCGATTTGATGATCGCCTCGTCATAATGGTGCTTGAGGCTCACGAGGGTTAATGCGGCGGAAACCGCACGTCGATAGTCCTGTCCTGTCTGTCCGTCCGTAATGGTGGAATATCCAATAATAGATTTCAGCAGCATTGATCGATACGGACAGTGCGGCATTTGTGCGTACTGCAGGCACCAGTTCAGAAAAAGTGGCTGTCCATCCACCAGCATTTTTTTAATCGGCAGCAGAAAACTGCGATGCTCAGATGCCAGCCTTGCCGCTGCGATCACACCCTGAAGCAGTGGAGATTGCGACTGGCCTAATGCTGCAATTTCCGATGGCTTAAATTGAGATGCATATTCGATGGCGGCCAAGCCCAGTTCGATACGGGAAATAGCGCCTTTGTGTCTTTGTGCCAGCATGTTCCAAATCTTTACGCCGGCGTAATCGTGAATCGATAGCAGCACCAGTGAGGCCTGAAGCTTAGTAGAAAAGCTTGATTGTTTCGATTCCCCCATGGCGGTAACCCATGGGCCGCAAATTCGCAATTTCTCTCCGCCCACGCGCTCAATCAATGCACTCTTGAGGGCGTTTAATCGCAATTCCGGTCTGTTAATAAGCGTATCCAGAAGGGCGAGGCCCGCTTTGGTATCCTTTGGTGACACCTTGGCCTGAATCAATTTCAGTGCGGCAAAATAGCGAATCGAAGCCTGTGAGCTTTTCATCAGCATCAAAAGTGAAGGTGCCGCGACTTTGCCCAGATGTCGGTTCACCAGCCCCGACGCTGCCATCAGCCGCTGGCTTGGGCGCGGCGCGAGTTGTGTGATCTGCTCCAACTGTGCGTTGGTGATATATCCATGCCGCACCAATACGGCAATTCCCAGTGTCAGAGCGCTGGATGCTTGAATTTTTAATAGATTGGATACGTCGATCAATTTTGGATTTTTGCTGATGTAATTGGCGGCCAGCAAGCCACCTATTTGGAGCTCAATATTGGAACTCTGGGCCATTTTCATGAAATATGGAACCAGTTCCGGGTCTTCGGTACCGCGCAGATCGGCAATAACAGTGGCGGTACCGGATCGACCGTCCAATGCCCGTTCCATAAGCGCTTCGAGTTTTACAAGTACAGCGGGATCGGCCGCTGGCGGCGGCTTGATTGACTTTTGGGAGGTAACCTGCGGCGCGGCGGTTGCGATATGGCCTGGTGCCAGCACCCCGAGTATCCCAAGTGATGCCATCAATGCGATCTGTGGCAAAATCAACTTGCCAGTACGATCATTTCGCCTCGGATCACGGCGCACTATCCGGCGAAACGTTTTTGTGTAATGTTTTCCTGTCAGACCATCTACCAGCATCATATTGACCGCCATATGTTATCCGTGTACCAATTTCAGCATCCAGTAGGCTAATGGTGCCGCCAGGAGGGGTGAATCAATCAAGTCCAGCACGCCGCCAAACCCTGGCAAAATACCGGAATCTTTTACGCCTGCATCACGTTTGAGCAAACTTTCAAGCAGATCGCCAAGCTGCCCAACCCCGCCAAGAATCACGCCCGCCGCTGCGCCTTGCCACCAACTGAATTCCGATGAGCAGAGCGTAAGCAGGCTGCCAATCACCGCCGCCAAGCACAATCCACCAATAAAACCTTCCCATGTTTTGCCGGGGGATATCCAAGGGATCAATTTTCGCCTTCCAAAAAAACGCCCAAAAGCATAGGCACCAATATCCGCCCCCTTCACCATCAGCAGAATCGACACAATCATACCGCTTGAGTGCGTCAGCCGTATCGGCAGGTAAAAGCCGGGCAACACTCCAAGATATACGATGGCCAGAAGTGATGCGCCAGCCGACGCCATGGCTCCATCGACCCGTTGGTGCCTAGAGTACATGACAAATGCACCTACCAAACCCAGCGCGAGTACGGTAGGTACTAGATAATGTGGCTTGACCGTATAAAACCAGTGGGCAACCGTAATGGCGATCGGTGCTGCCCCGTGCGGATGTTGCAGCAGCACGACGGCGAGTTGCTCAAGCCACGGCCAAAGCATACATAAAATAGCCGACGGAATGCACACCCGAAGGGAAATGGTAACATTTTCACTCGCCAGCAACCGGCGCATTTCGAGAATGGCCAAAGGGATAATAAGGGTCATTGTGCCCGCGAACAGGATACCCGGTGGAAAGGAGTCGTCCCGTCCCGGCCAGCCAACAGCCTGAGTCTGATCGAAATAAAACATGACCAGCAAAGCGACGCCAAACAGGAGTCCGTAAACCAGTCGCCACTTAAACATCCGTAAATCTCAATAACCACCAATCCGCGGAAATCGTAGAGGATTGTGCCGCTCTCGTCCAACATGAAACGACACACCGTTATATGGTGGGATGCTAGCGTCGTCTGGTTGGAAAGGGATTTGAACCCGCGCTATCGGCAGCAGGAAGTTTCAAGGGCTAAAATGCCTCGTGTTTAAGCGTAAGTTTGCGATAAATCACGGCGGTCAAAGCGGATCCATGGAGCCGTTTTAGCGCCAAGTCGTACCAGTGAATCGCTCTTAACCGAATATTGTAGCGCTCGATACCTTTGTATTTATTGGAAATACGCCACCACATATCGCCCAGCGCTTTTTGTGCTGGAGCGGACTTTGGCTCTCTGGCATCCGTAGTGGCTGCTTGCTTAATGCGTCCATTTTTCGACCGGCGGAGATACGGCAGTCCGTCCTTCCAGCGCCCAGTGCCAAAGCAAAGATATTCACCAATAGTCAGATAGTCCGAGCCATTGCTTTTGCCATTATTCATGGCTTTGATCGCCTTCCGGTAGCTATTGCGTAGCGAGGCCAATCGCCGGCTGGTGGACTGCCACCTTGATATCCGCCGCGAAAATCCCGCAATATTCAGTTGAGTGGTTATAGCAATGGCATCATGGAACAAGGATTGCGCCCGGTTGTACTGATCATTTCTCAATGCACGAAGAATATCCGAATCGATTGATTGCAGAGCGGTCGATGCCGTGCGTTTCGCCAATTTTCGAATAGGTTGGCGAAAGCGACGATAAACATGTTCCTTTGAAATAGCGAGCCACTGATGTGCCAACGCAATCATGGCTGATCCGGGGACTTTCCCGCTGGTGAGAGACTCTTTGTCTGTTTTTGCAATAGAGACCAGTTTCGGGTCGCCACTCAAAAGCAAATGCCTGTCCGCCTGCATCCGGTGCGTGGTGAAGCATACTAAAAACAGGCCAGCCGTTGTGTTGGCTGCCGGGGCATTGGGGTGCAGTGCCAGCCGCTTTTTCGCCTGTTCAAATTTGCCACTAAGCGGTGCAGCCAAGCGAGCGTCGGCCAGCATGGGGATCAGTTCCTTTTCGTCCGGTTCATTTCCAACGGCCTCGGCCAAGGTCAATCCCATGCGGGCCAGCCGCTCAGCCGATTTAAAATGAACTGACTTAATGGCTTTGCCGGTGTAGGTCACCAATTGACCGGCCAGCGTGGTTGCAGTTGAAACGCTCATCCCGCCGAGACGAACCATCCTCTGGCTGGCTTCGGCGATCATACGGTATTCGTGAACCTTATATTTTTTGGCGAGGGCCGCAATGGTTTCAAAAGTGGTGTTTGAATCCAATTGCAGAGGTGCCAACTTTACAATGGCCATCATGGCTGCATAACACATCACAGGGCGGTGCCTGCCCCCGTTTCCGCTCACATAGTGGCGAAACAAAGTCATGTAAAATTTGTACTCGGCCAAGTTGGTGTCCAGTGGATATTTTTTCACGTAGTACGCCTGTAATTCATCATTAGCACGTGCCAATTCGCGCGCCGGGGGCACGGGTAGTCGCGTGTCTTCAGGCATCTTCAACTTGTCGTTACCAGTTCCGCCACCCCCAACCGGCTGCGTCGTAGCGGGTCGGGTGGTACTATTAGGGAGAGCCCAAATTTTTGAGGTCGACAAAACCATTATCGCGGTTAATACGAAAACGAGTCCTCTTGCCAGCGTCCACCTGCCGAGTAGCCGTGGTGGGGCCATCCTCTGCGCAAAGGTGAATTCAGCCGATGGCTTACCTGTACCGTTCAAGGGTGTGTACCACATAGACCTATTCGCAATTCCTGTCCGAAACTTCCATCACTTTGGACTAACGTACGGTGCATACATATATTCCCAGTTCATCGGCATCACACCGATGACTTCCGCATAACTGTTTCAAAGTTTACCGGACCATAGGCCATTCCGATATCACCGACAGTTTTTGTCGTGGGAGAATTCGAGGTGTACTTTGCGCCAACGTTGGCCAGATGATGAAAGACTTGACGAATATCAGAGACTTATATCAGTTAAAAGAATTGTAAACATATATGTTATCGATTTGATAGATGTAATTGTCTTCGCTATGCTTCAACCTGTGATCTTTGATGAAGGGATATCAGTGAATGTCGCAAGATGAAATAACCACACCAGTAGAGGAAGTTGCCCCGGAAATAGAAACGCTTTCCAAGACTGCCGAAAAGGTAAAATCACTGCCTTGGCCCACGGTGGCAATGACGACCGCCGGGCTGCTTTGCGTATTGGGCGTCGCTTCGCCACCAATTGCCCTCGGGATGGGCATCACCATCGCTCTGACTTTAGACAACCCCTGGCGACGCCAAACCCACATCACTGCCAAATGGCTGCTGCAAGCCTGTGTGGTTTTGCTGGGTTTTACGATGAACCTCAAAACGGTGCTTACGGCCGGAGCCGACGGTGCTGCTTTTGCAGCCATATCGATTGCCGTCACGCTGATTGCCGGAATATGGCTGGGCAAAAGATTGGGTGTAGAGCGGAAGGCGTCCTTGCTGATTTCGGCCGGCACCGCCATTTGTGGCGGTTCTGCGATAGCGGCTGTTGCATCAGTTATCGATGCAGATCAGGCGGCTCTCAGCGTTGCCATGGGAACGGTTTTTATTCTCAATGCGGTCGCGCTATGTGTTTTTGTACCGATTGGGCATGCCTTGGGTATGAGCCAAACAGCTTTTGGCACTTGGGCTGGAATTGCCATTCATGATATTTCGTCGGTAGTGGCCGCTGGCGCACGATACGGTCCGCACGCACTTACGGTCGCCACCGCAGTAAAACTGTCGCGCGCACTGTGGATCATCCCAATAACCATTGTCGTCGCCATGAAATTTGATGTCGATAAGAAAGATGCCGCAGGCAATAAAGCCAAAACGACGGCTGTAAAGGCACATCACATTCCATGGTTTATCGGCGTATTTTTGATTGCCAGTGTTATTCGAACGTTTGTCCCGGCCATTCACCCATACAGTGGAGATATCGATCATATCAGTGCCATAGGTATCGCTCTGACTTTGCTGCTTATTGGTTTGGGGCTTTCCAAGGAAACTCTCAAAGCCGTGGGCTTTAAACCCATGCTGCAGGGGATTTTGCTGTGGTTCTTGATCGCCACCGGAGCACTGATTGCCATCCGCTTGGGCGCGTAATCGGGACTGTTGGGAGGGGGTAGATAACCTCATGGCATCACGTTGCAGTGGTATCGTCACTAACTACCGTGATACCGACTTCCACGAATTGAGCTTCACTTAACGCGGATCGTTGAAAAGCACGGCGTTCAGTGACACTGTCGGCAGAAACTCCAATAATTAAATAAATCCAGCCTGGGAAAAAATATTCAATATCCAATGGGCTTGGCCAGGCCCGGCCGTCGGGATGGCTGTGGAAAAGTCCGAGGATATGTAATCTCTGCATCTGCAAAAGACGTTCGGCCTCGATGAAGGCTTCCGTACTGATTTGATATCGCCGGTGTTGATCACGCACGGCACTATTCTGCACCCCGAGGCCCAGTCGCACGATGTATTGATTTCCCTCGATTTGCCCGGCGAGAAATCCACAAACCTCGTGCGGGTCTTTGCCACCGGCATCGCACCGGCACATACCGTCGATATCAGCCAGCGAACCGGAGGAAATAACTAGTTGAGCACAGGTTAAAGACACCCAATGATTATATGCGTTTAGTCTTTAATCGGGATGAAATAAGTGCACATTGCTAAACGATCGCCAATCGATTATCGTCAACCAACCGTTTTATGTGTGGGGTGGCGACCAGATGGCTAACCGACATGAGAAAAATGAGGGCGCGTCTTCAAAAATAAATCTCTCGTCGCCCGCAACCCCTGCAGAGTGGGAAATACATCCTGTTGACGTAAAAAAACTTCTGGACACCGGCAATCTGCTTCTTGTGGATGTACGCACTCCTGGCGAGTGGGATGTGGCCCGTATATCTGGTGCCATACTAATTCCGCTGGCAGAACTCGAATCTCGTGCAGGCGAAATTGTTCCGCCGTCTGGCCAACCTTTGGTCGTGCACTGCCACCACGGTGTCCGTTCATTGCGGGCGGTCCAATGGCTTCGCGGGCAAGGGTTTGCACATGCCCAATCGATGAAGGCGGGGATTGATGGATGGAGCCTGTGGGTTGATCCCTCGGTACCGCGATATTAGATGCTCGATGGCGGGGGGCCATAACGGTGCGGCATTTGAAGCCAAGCGTGCAATAGAAACTGCCGCCAGTGCGTTTAATATCACGTTTCAGCAGATATGAGACCGAAATTTGAAGGAGTTGTTACATGACTGAAACGCCCATCTCGTCGGAATTTAACAAACACAGCACAAGGCGGCCGGCGGAAAGGGCCTCGGCTGGTGCCAATAAAACAACGGGGCAATCGAACCTTGGCGTCACGCGCCGGTCGGTGTTGGCTGCTGGTGCGGCAGCGGTGCTTATCCGCAAGCCGAAACGGCGAGTGCACGCTTCGGCAGTGATGCAGTGGGCGGATGAAAGTGGCCCGGACTACGGATTGTCTGCGGCGGCCATCCGTAAGGCTCGCCAGCGTGCCGCGGCATTGGTGTCGAAAATGACGGTTACCGAGAAGATCGGCCAACTGGGCAACGGAGTGCCCGCCATACCGCGACTGGGTTTACCGGCGTATAACTATTATTCCGGTGAGGCCCTCCACGGTGTGTGTGCTGGCCCGCCGGTCACGTCCTTCCCGCTGCCATTGGCATTGGCCAACGCGTGGAACCCAGAATTGCAATATAAAATTTACACGGCGGTATCCGATGAGGCCCGCGGGTATAACAAAAAATACAATCGAGGCTTAGCCTATTATTCGCCGCAGACACTCAATATGGCGCGCGATCCACGGTGGGGACGCATTGAGGAAACGCTGGGCGAGGACCCGTTGCTCGTATCCACCTTGGCGGTGCAGGTCATTGCCGGAATTCAGGGGCCGAGCCGAAAATACCTTAAGATGACCGCGTGCATCAAGCATTTCATCTGCAACGGGACTGATGATGATCGGCATTATGTGTCAGAGGCGGTCGATCCGCGCAGTTTTTGGGAATATTACACCCGCGCTTTTGAAGCATGTGTGCGCAAGGGCAAGGCTTTTACTCTCATGTCGTCATACAATGCGGTCAACGGTGTGCCCAATACCTGCAATCGCGAACTGCTTACCGATCTTCTTCGGCACCGATGGGGTTTCCGCGGCTATGTGGTTTCGGATTGTGACGCCGTTTGGGATATCTGCGGTTCTCACCATTTTGTGCCAACGTTCCACGAGGCGGCGGCGCTGGCATTGGAAGCTGGCTGCGATTCCAATTGCGGTAATACATACCAGCAGCATACGGCCAAGGCGCTGGCCGATAATCTGGTTTCGCTGGAGACGATAGATCGTGCCGTTGCACGCGTTTTAACCGGGCGATTTCTGTTTGGAGAATTTGATTCACCCTCAGATTGCCCATACAGCAAAATTGGGTTTGATGCCGTCGCATCACCGGCCCATTCCAAGCTGGCGCTGGAGGCGGCTCGGCAGTCGGTTGTATTATTAAAAAATGATGGGATGCTGCCGCTTAAGAAGAGTCAGGCCAGACGGGTGGCCGTCATAGGCCCCATGGGGAACCAGGCTCACCTCGGCGGTTATAGCGGGACGCCGGCCCATTCCGTTTCGCCGCTGCAGGGTATTGCCGCCGCTATGGGTGTTAAGGTGCCGGAAGGGCCGGGCATCCGTGCAGCCGATTACATTGCCGCATCGGCGTCTGTAAGGTCGCAAGGTTGCTCTGAGGGAGGTTTGAATGTGGGCTGGCTTAACAATGGTGGCTGGCTCGAACTTTCGCCTGTCGATCTGAGCGGAAAGACCGGCCTGCTTGCCCGCGTATCCAGCGATAACCCCGGTGGGCATCTCCATGTCCACATCGATTCGCGCCACGGTCCCGTAATTGCCAGTTTTGAAGTTAAAAATACCGGAGGTTGGCAGAATTGGGTAACGCTCCATAGCCACGTTAAGGCGGCACAGGGAAAGCACAAGCTGTTTTTAACATTCAGTGGCAATGGTAACGCGCTATTCAATATTGAATGGATTGAATTTACCCCGGTTGTGCACCATCACCATGCCTTGGCATCCGTCGCAGTTGTTTACGAGCAAGGGTGTTCGGTAACCGGTGCCGCGGATGAAAAACAGATTCAGGCGGCAGTCAGGGCGGCCAAAGAGGCAGATGTGGCCGTCCTGGTACTGGGTGCCGATCAAACTGTGGATGGCGAGCAGCATGACCGGGATTACATTCATCTGCCCGGTGCCCAGCATGAACTGGCCAAGGCCGTCTTTGCCGCTAATCCTAAAACAATTTTAGTCATTTCATCGAATTGCCCGGTGGCAGTGAATTGGGAAAATGACAATCTGTCGGCGATTGTCGGCGCTATTTTTGGTGGTCAGGCGCAGGGATCCGCGATTGCCGATGTAATGTTCGGCCATTACAACCCGTCGGGAAAAACAGCCGTAACTTGGTACCGCGATGTGAAGGATCTTCCCCCGTTTCATAATTTTGACATAACCACGCACACCTATATGTATTACACCGGTCCGGTGCTATATCCATTTGGATATGGTTTGAGTTATACAAGTTACAAGTACAGCAATCTCAAACTGAGTTCCAAACGGTTATCAGCTAGCCGTTCGCTGAAGATTTCAGTGGATGTTGAAAATACCGGTTCGATGGATGGCGATGAAATTGTGCAATGCTACATCACGCCGCCGGAGGTTGCCGGTCTTAAACGACCAAATAAGCAACTCGTCGCGTTCAAAAAGGTGCATATCCCGATGGGCAAGAAGGTGACTGTGCAGTTTGAACTGCCGCGCAACCAGCAGGCATTCTATTACTGGGATGATTCAAAGCGAAAATTTGTCTCACCGCCTGGATCATTTACTGTGCTGGTGGGGGAGTCATCTGCCGACAGCAGGCTCAAGGCGCGAGTTGAATTAGTCTGAGAGCCTCTACGCTGATCTATCGGAAGTTCCGAAATGTTGATTGCCATTGCGCAGCAACGTAAATGGGCCAAGGGAAATGCGCATGGCTAAGGCCAACCGCAATCCCAATCCAAGTAATACTAAAGGCGAGCCAAGACCAGCCCGGCTTTATGGCAATTGACCGTCGCACCAATAAACGCGGGCTTCAGACGGGGCAATTGATGGAATCTGCAGTCTTTGCTGGAAGTGGCAAAAAAATAACCCGCAGCGCACAACCGCGGCAGAGGCTACACACTGTAACAACGTGATGCTGATGCCGCGGTCGCGGCTACGCCAATCTAAATGAATGATTACCTGAGAAGAATTTACTTCTTCTTGTAAGGTGACACGTGACGAAGCTTGCCACGACGCGGCTTGATCGTCACGCACCCTTTGCCTTCCTCAATATCCACATAATCACCCGATTCGATTTCCAGCTTGCGACGCATCCAAATTGGGATGGTGACTTGGCCGTGCTGATTGATCTTTGGCATTCGGTGCTCCTTATAAAAAAGCTAAAAGCTGAAAGCCAAGGAAATTGTACATAAACATTAAGGCAATGGCAAATGAAAATTAAATAAGATAGTGATGGGGTGGCGGCGGGAGATGTGCATGACTATCAGTATCGATAAACGTTATTACTGCGACCGTACCTGGCGGCGGGGCAAAGGCAATTCCGGGCGTGGACGGCCAAGGCTGCAAATTGGTGAGGACTATTTACATATGCCAATTCGCGGCACCGAGTGGTCACGCGCCGAAGGTGCACAGAAATGATGAAAGATGCAGCCGCTGACGGTCAGGATAAGGCCCGGTTTAGACGAAGTACTGGTCGATCAATCTACGCGAAAATAATCGAAACGGGCTGTGACTGCCAATCAGTCATCATCGTCTTCGCCATCTTCATTGTGATTGTTAGCCTCCATGAGACGAGAAGTCTGCCCACGCTCCATCTGTCGCGCGTATTCAATGCAGTATTTGGCCCAAGGTTTTGCCTCGAGCCTCGCTCGTCCAATCGGCTTTCCAGTTGCTACGCAAACACCGAATGTACCATTATCGACGCGTTCAATGGCCTCATGAATTTCCCGGAGGGTCTGCCGTTCGCTTTCAAGTAGACCCAGGGTAAATTCCTGCTCGAAATTATCTGTGCCCACATCTGCCATGTGAATTGGGCTCGATGAGTGACCATCCGAAGGGAATGCGGTGTTCTCCATCGAACCCATATCGCCAAGCAGTTCCCGGCGCTTTTCAACGAGTAAGCCTCGGAAATATTCCAGATCGGCGGCAGTGAGTTTTGGCTCCGCCACCGGCGCTTCAGTGGCGCTGGAAACCGCAGCGGGCGACGACTCAAGGGAAGGCCTCTTCTTCGAATTAGCTGCGGTCGCCGAGGGAGATTTTTTGCGACCGGTTGCCGGTGTTGACGCCGCCCGACGAACCATGGACACCCGGCGGGTCGCTTTAGCCGCACCACCTCGACGTTTAACAGCAGCTATTGGTTTTTTAACCTTGGATGAACGCTTTGGCTTTGCGATTTTTGCAGAAGACCGCTTGCGGGTTGTGGCGGCACGCTTGGAAACGGCAGCCTTGGCTTTAGGCGGTTTTTTGGCAGTGACTGGTCCGCGGCGAGCCGATTTACCTGCGCCCAGTTTGGCCGTTTTTTTGTTGACTGATTTTTTCTTTGTCACGATTGTTTTTGAGGCCATGGAGACTCCAAAGGTACAGCGTTACGATGCCACTCTCAAGCCCGAACTGACCATCAATCCGTTGCAAAAAATCGGTCGAGCTAGGACGCGATTTTACACGGTGGGCCAGATTCCCCGCCCATAGGTACAGAACATAGAGAATAACAAAAAATCGCAAAAAGTCAATTATCGGTAAATGGTCACTTTGATTGGGGGCATTTCTCTACCCACCCCTGAGATCACAAGGACCTTCACTCGTCCAAGCCCTCCAGCTAATGTCCGGGAAACGTAGCATTTGGTCTGTTTTCCGGGCGGGCCAAATTTTAATGATGCGTTGCATGGAACAGCAATCGTTCGATCATGGATAATGATTGTCGATTTACCTTTAACGCGTGTTTGAGATAAGTTATCGGAACCGGTGGCGTCTTGAACTGCAAGGCTGCCTTATCCAACTGAATTTGCCACGAATAATCGGTGAACATCAGCAGCAGGTAGAGATGCTCAAAGTTAATCCCGCTGGTGGTTAGCAGGGCGTGCGCATCACTGGAACTTTGCAATTTTTCAGCGGTTCCAAATAAACCTTTCCGGCGATGATGTCGCAATGTCAGGTGATGCCTCTGCGCCCAATGCTGCAATTCAACAAGCAAGGCCTTCTGGCTTTTTCCCATATAGCTATTAAATCGCGCCGCAGCCGAAGATAAACCTTTGAATGACGCTAAAAAACTCAATTGACACTTATTGCTACTGGCCCTTGCCAAGTTTCCCAGCGCCGTCGCCAAGTTCGGGGCGACAGAATGCATGGCAGCGGCCCGGTTGGCGGATGCCGTCACACCAGGCTGCACGGACTCATTGGTGCAGCCTGCCAAAGCGGCGATTGCAAGAAAACAAAACATGAATGCCAGCGACAACCCAAAGTTGGCTCGGGGCGGGCGATGAAAAGTCACGATTCCGATATCAGCATCCCCACCTACACTATGCAACCACCTTGACCGGTTTGCGAAAAAGGCGGTCAAGCGTAAATTCACCCGGACCCAGCAGGCCCATCGCGACAACAACAAACAGCAGAGTCAGCGGATATTCGCATCCAGCGTAAGGCTTATTGCTCACGTTGAAGCCATTGGGTGCAGTCATAAGCACCGCGACCACCATATTAAAAGCCAATGGAATGGATATCAGGCGTAAACCTGTGCCGACCAGAAATACCAATCCGCCAAAAAATTCGGCACAACCGGAAAGAATGGCGCTCTCCATGGGCATAGGGACATGTTTGGCGGCCAGAAATTTGGCAAACGCCTGATAGTTCGGGCCCCCAAATGCGCCGAAAAGTTTCTGTGAACCGTGGTATAAAAACACCATGGCGATGGCCAACCGAATTAGCAGCAGGCCTAAACTCTGCAAGGTTGAGTAGTTTATGGTTCGCGCCATCTAAAGCTCCTTTTCAAGAATTAAAAATGGTAACACAGACTACCTTAACGACAAACCCGCTGCCAGGACGGCAGCCTGAAGGGCGGGGCGATTGGCGCTGCTGATCTCGCACAGAGGAAGCCGCAATTCACCACTGTCGCGGCCCACCATTTGCATCGCGGCTTTGATTGGAATCGGATTCGTTTCAATAAACAGCGCCCGGCACAAAGCAAATAACTTGTGATGTATCACCCGAGCCTGATGAATGTCCCCGTTCGCCGCGTGTTTTACCATAGACACCACCATTTCCGGCACGATGTTGGATGCCACACTCACCACTCCCTTCGCGCCAACGGCCATCATCGGCAGTGTCAGCGAATCATCTCCCGAAAGTACCGTCAAACCCGCACCGACGGCTTCACTGGTCAAATCCAAACTGCCGGCGGCGTCTTTTACTGCCACAATATTTTTACATTCGCTTGTTAGCCGTTTCATGGTAGACACCGTCATCGTCACGCCGGTGCGGCTGGGGATGTTGTAGAGCACGATCGGGATATCTACCTGCCGGGCAATGGCCGAAAAATGGCGAAACAGCCCCTCCTGCGGGGGCTTGTTGTAATACGGATTGACAAGAAGTGCCGCATCGGCACCCGACGTTTTAGCATGGGCTGTAAGCTCAATCGCCTCGGCCGTGCTATTCGATCCTGTGCCCGCTATCACCTTAAGCCCGGCTGCATGCCCCAATGAGACGGCTACTTCAATAACCCGTCGATGTTCCTCGTGCGATAAGGTTGGCGATTCGCCGGTGGTGCCAACCGGCACAATGCCGGTAATTCCAGCATCGGTCTGGGCTTTGATCTGCCGCTCAAATGTCGACTCATCAAATTGCTGATTCTTGAAGGGGGTTATCAACGCGGTGAATGTTCCCGCAAACATGTTGCTGACTCCTTGCATCTAAAGCTGGATCAATTCTCGCATAAGGCGCACGGCCTCGCGCAGCCCAATAAACACGCTCCGGCTGATTATTGAGTGCCCGATATGTAATTCTGTCATATGGGGCAGAGCGGCAACCGGGCCAACATTGGTGTAGTTCAATCCGTGGCCGGCATTAAGTTGCATCCCCTGGTTGACAACTTCCTCTCCGGCCAGTCGTAATCTGTCAATTTCAGACTCGCGCCGCCCGATATTTGCAGTCGAATATGGCCCGGTATGCAATTCGCAAATGTCAAAGCCTGCATCGGCGGCAGCGCGAACTTGAGAGGTGTCGGCGTCAATAAATGCACTGATCAGAATACCACGCTTGCGCAACGGCGCGATGAAGGTACGAAGAGCTTTATGCTTTGAGCAAACATCCAAGCCGCCTTCCGTGGTCACCTCAGTACGCTTTTCAGGTACCAGCGTAATCATCGCCGGCTGCACCGAGGTGGCAATAGTCCGAATCTCAGCGACCGCCGCCATTTCCAAATTCAGCGGCACCTGCACCACCGACCGCAATCGCCGCACATCGGCGTCATTAATGTGACGGCGATCCTCCCGCAGGTGTACGGTTATAATGTCGGCACCCCCCAATTGGGCTTCCACCGCAGCCCAGATGGGGTCCGGGTCAACACCTCGCCGGGCTTGTCGAAGCGTGGCGACATGATCAATATTCACACCCAACAATGGCATAATGCGTTATCCTTGCGACGATACTGACTTCGGCGACGCTTCGCTTCCTTGCTTAAGCAAGGCTTCCACCACCCGCGCATCGCGTGCGGATAAATCGGGGTATTGGGGGTTTGAACCGACATCCGGCCGCCGCTTCCACGACCGCGCACAACTGGAATATTGATCTCGCACATCGGTCATGCGGATATGCCATTGCGGACCAGGTTCAATCCGATGGCATCCCGCGCCCAATGCGTCCTCAATTTCCGGTCCGTATAGAAGCGCCAACGATTGCGATGCTTCATCCGGAGGGGCGATGATGACTGCTTCCGCATCAAGGGCATTGCCTAAACCAACGCTGCGCTTCAATTCGTCGAGTTGTTTATTGCCGCTTTCAATAAGCTCCATCCATTGTGCCCATGGTTCAATGGACGCGTGGTTCACGATGACAGGTTCCGAAAACTGCGCCTGATGAACTGAGGAGAGAATATTGTCCATCCCGGGCAGTTCACGCATCGCCCGCCATACTTCATCGGCGGTAAATGCCAGTATCGGTGCGCAAATAGTCACCATTGACCGAAGCAGCAAAAAGCAGACATGCTGCGATGATCGGCGCCGGCGTGCATCGGGCAATTCGCAGTAAAGACGGTCTTTAATGGCCTTGGCATAAATGGCTGAAATATCCACATTGCAAAATTCAAAAATATTCCGAAATACCCGATGGAAATCGTATTGCTCATAGGCCGACAGGGTATCGCGCTCCATGGCACTAAGCCGACCAAGCATCCAGATATCAATGCTCTGCGGTAGCGGATCAATGGCGTGTTGCGAGGCATCGAAGTCATATAAATTGCCAAGCAGATAGCGAAACGTATTACGAATTTTTCGATACGCTTCGCCAATTCTCGCCAGCAGTTCTTTTGAGCATGGCATGTCATTTTGATAATCCACGCTCGCAACCCACAGGCGTAACACGTCGGCACCATGCTCTTTCAAAGCATCGGATACCTTAATGTCATTGCCGGCGCTTTTGGACATCTTGCGTCCCTGTCCATCGACAATAAAGCCGTGCGTCAGTACGGTTTTAAACGGTGGCTCGCTTTTATATCCTGCCGCCTCCAAAAGCGTCGCCTGGAACCAACCACGGTGCTGATCGGAGCCTTCCAGATATAAATCAGCGCTGTATCCCAACTCAGGATGTGTTCCTTCCAGAACTGCCCGATGCGACGCCCCGGATTCAAACCACACATCCAGAATATCGCTGCCCTTACGCAAGTTGGCGGTGATAAACTGATGACCAGGCTTTTTGCCGGCATTGGATACTAATGCCTCATCCCACCAATTGTCGGTGCCGAGAATTTTCTCCGGCGCGTCCGTGTACCAACTGTCCGCCCCGTGTGTGCCGATATATTCCGCCACACGCGCAACCGACTTGGCGGTGAGCAGAATATTACCGTCCGCATCGGTGAAAGCCGGTATCGGCACCCCCCAGGACCGCTGCCGGGAGATACACCAATCGGGTCGCGTCGCGAGCATTCCAGCTATCCGGGTTTTACCCCACGCCGGAATCCATTGCACCTGATCAATAAATTGATCAGCCCGGTGTACCAATGAACTCTCGTGCGACGCCCGCACAAACCATTGTTCAGTTGCGCGAAAGATAATAGCCCGGTGGCAACGCCAGCAATGCGGATAGCTATGCTTAATCAACTCCTGGGCAATCAGATGCCCGCGGCGCGCCAAATGAGCAGTAATTTTTTCATTGGCGGCCCAGATCAATTCACCTCGGAGGAAATCGTCTACGGTCTGGTCGTAGCGTCCATTGGGTAAAACAGGTGAATAGATTTCAAGGTTGTACCGACGACCGGTCAGGTAATCCTCGTTACCGTGCCCCGGCGCTGTATGCACCAAGCCGGTGCCGTCTTCCAAAGTGACATAATCGGCACAAACTACCGGGCATTGACGCGGTGCGTCAAAGGGATGTCGGTATGGAATCGCTGCGGCAGCAAGTGCGTCACCCAATACAGCTTCGCCGTCAATTTGATAGTCTCCGGCCAAAGGGCCTTTAGCGGCTGCTTCGATGACGGTCGCAGCCCGCTCCTTGGCGACGATCAGTGCCGGATGCCTGTTACCACGTTCACGCAGACAGACGTACTCGTTTGCAGGCCCGACGGCGACGGCGCGATTGGCCGGCAGAGTCCAAGGCGTGGTGGTCCATATCAGGTAGGCGGCTGATGTCGGCTTGGGCCCAAAGGCAGAGGGCCAGGCACCCTCTGATAAATTCATTGCAAAGGCCACAAATACACTGGTAGATTCATGCGGGGCATACTCCAGTTCAGCCTCAGCCAAAGCCGTCTGATCGTAAGTACACCAATGCACCGGCCGACGCTGCCTGAATACCAACTCACGTTGCAACAACTCGGCGAGTACCTGCAAAACGCCTTTTTCGTAGGCAGGCGCAAGCGTCAGGTAAGGGTTTTGAAAATCGCCAAATACGCCAAGCCGCTCAAACGATTTTGCCTGCTGGCCAACAAATTTCATGGCGTAGTCGCGGCAGAGTTTACGCACCTGCGAGGGCGGCATGGTTTTTAACTTCGGGCCGAGTTCTTTTTGAACCGCACTCTCAATCGGCAAGCCATGGCAATCCCATCCGGGGACGTAGGGGCAGTCATAGCCAGACATGGTGCGGTATTTGACCACAATGTCTTTAAGCACCTTATTGATGAGGTGCCCCATATGGATATCACCGTTGGCATACGGCGGCCCGTCATGCAGCACCCATTTGCCGAGTCGATGCCGCGATTCGCGAATTTGCGCATAGAGATTCTCTTTCTGCCATTGTGACAGCATGGCTGGCTCGCGCAGCGTCAAATTCGCCTTCATCGGAAAAGCGGTAGACGGTAGATTCAGTGTGGACTTGTAGTCCTTGTTCGATGATTCCTGCATAATTTTTGGGGGTGATTCCATGTTACCTCGGGTAAATCAGCGGCCAGAAGCACCATATGTGCATTCGCCTTCAGCAAAGCGAGCAATTATATCGCCAGCAAGGGCGAGCGTCTAAACGTAATCGCCGTAGTATGTGGCACAAGCCCAATTAGCGTTTTATGCCGTATGCCTCGTGAGGTTCCCAATTTCCAGAGTCATTCGACTTTCATCCGGGGTGACATTTCGAAATTATCGATCGAAGTTGCTGTTCACAGTCAGCACGTGCGATTGCCGCCGACGTGGAGTGCCCTGAAAAATGGAGGCAAGGGGACTCGAACCCCTGGCCTTCTCGATGCCATCGAGACGCTCTACCAACTGAGCTATGCCCCCAATACAGACCCGCTAAAATATCCGCCAATACCCCTGCGGTCAAGGATCAACGGCGATTAAAGAATTCAAAGACCATGTCCCACCAGTCAGGCAGATTCTCGTGCGCGAAGTCGGGGTAAATGGCCGTTTGCTTTTTGCCATTCAACTTGTTGTAAGCTGCAAACTGGGTGGATGGGGGGCAAACGGTATCCATCAGACCAATGGCCATAAGCGTTTCTCCCTTAATTCTGCCGGCCAGGTGCTGGCAGTCAATGTAGCCAAGGCGGGTAAATATTTCATTCTGTCTTTCGTGCCGCGGATCATACCGCCGAAAATAGCTGGATAGCTCCTTATAGGCGTCCTTGGCTTGATCCATTTCCCATACGCGCTGGTAATCGCACAGGAACGGGTACTGGCTTGCCAGCTTGGCTATCCGAGGTTCGAGTGCGGCGCAGGCCAAGGTCAGACCGCCGCCTTGGGAACCCCCTGCGGCAAATACCCGGTTCTGATCAACTTCCGTCATGCTCATGACGATGCCCGCGAGCTGGGCTGCATCCAGAAAAATAGATCGAAACAGCAACTTATCCGGATTCGGATCATCCAAACCTCGAACGATATGGCCGGTATGCGTGGTTCCTAATACGGGGATAATGTCTTCCGATCGTCCACCCTGGCCTCGGCAATCCATGGCCGCCACAACGTAACCCGCACCTGCCCACGGTAACTTATCAAACCAGTCGCCGCTGTTGGCTGTATAACCATGAAACAGACACACCGCCGGGTGAGTGCCGGTCTTCAGTACTTTGGGTTTGAGCAATTTGGCATATATGCGTGCGCCGCCGACGCCGGTAAAGTACATATCAAAGCAATCAGCCTGCGGTGCTTGAAACCGGGCGGGCGTCAGCCGAACTCTGGGATCAATGCTTCTCATCTCCGCCACACCTCGATCCCAATAGGTGTCAAAGTCGGTCGGCCTGGGATTTCGTCCCTGGTAAACGACCAGTTGCTCCATGGGAAAATCAATCATCGGCATATCACTAACTCCTCCACTATTAAAAGCCAACACAGTCCGCAACGACGGTTGGGTTACTTCAGGCGTCCTAATATATCCAAAAGGGGTGGAACGGGAAGGCCCATTACCGTTGTAATATCCCCGGAAATAATCTCTACCAAAGGGTCAGCAACATCCTGTATACCGTAGGCACCAGCCTTGCCACGCCATAGGCCCGTGGCAATGTATCGTTCCAGTAGCGCAGGATTCAACCGGCGCATACGGCAAAGGGCGGTCGCGGAAAGCAGATGGGTTTGATCGCTTCCAATCACGGCCACCCCGGTGATCACGCGATGCAGCCGCCCGGAAAGCGATAGTAAAATGCGCCGCGCATGGGCCGCGTTGGGTGCTTTGTTAATAATCCGGCCATTAAGTTCAACAATGGTGTCTGCGCCGATCACACCCCATTTATTATTGCGTCGAGGTGCTCGGTGCACCGCGGCCGCCACCGCCTTTGCCTTGTAGTGTGCGAGGCACACAGGCCAGACTTCCACCTCGACGCTTGCCGGCTTACGCACAGGCTCAGGTTTGTGACTCACCCTGATATCAAATGATTCAAGTACTTGCTGTAAAAGTTCAGCGCGCCGAGGCGATGCGCTTGCCAAGGTCCAATGTCGTCCCCGGAAAGCCTTATCTGCTGCCTGATCCATCAAGTAACTCCTGAAGTTTCTTCCATACCTGCTGGGCTGGCAAGCGTTGCAGGTTTTCGTCGCCACGAGGCGCTCCGTCACGGCGGTAATCCCCTCGCGGAGCAAACCGCAGCACATTGTGCAACTGCCCCCACGGACCGACAGATTTTTCATCCGTTGGCCCATATAGTCCAATCAGCGGCCGTTTGAGGGCGGCGGCAACGTGCAGCGGACCGGTATCATTGCCCACGACGGCGTTGGCACCAGCTAAAATGGCAATCATCTCTGCCAGATGAGTCTTACCGGCCAATGATTTCGCGCCAGGGCCAATTTGGGCAGCCAAGGCATCACACATCGAGATTTCAACGGGGGCACCAAGAATGACCACGCCCATATCGGCCTGCGTAATGAGTTTGCCGAGCTGCGCAAAACCTTCCGGCGACCAAATCTTAGCGTTCCAGCGAGCGGCTGGCAGCAGTGCGATATACGGACGGCGGCTGTCCAGCCGAGTTTGTATGCTCACGGCTGCGGCGGGATCGACACACAGACGAAAATCCACCTGATCGCGCAGCGGTGCTAATGGTGTCTGCAAAAGACGCATTCGATCCACGGCCAACTGCGTATGCCGGTGGGTGTCCACACGATGGGTGTATAAAAATTTTGCACCTTCCCGCGCATCACCGGGGCCAATACGCATTGCGGCACCGGACGCCCACGCCAGCAGGGCGCTACGCATCAACCCCTGGGCATCGATTACCACGTCATACCGGGCATGACGCAACGTGCCGATCAAATCGCGAAGTGCCCGCGTGGATGATGGATTCCAAAGCCAGCCAGCTAGAGCGCTGCGGTCAAAATACAGGCAGCGGTGCAGATCGGGATGATTCCTGACCATCGCATCAAACGCCGGACTTATCAGCCAGTCGATTTGCGATTCAGGAAAATGGTATTTCAGGTCCGCAACAAGCGGAAGGCACGTGGCCACATCACCGAGGGAACTGGGCTTGATGATGAGTATCTTGCGGGGATGCTCCATGCTAAGCCGCCGCACCTGCGGAACTGCATGAATTGTAAATATCCGCAGCATCGGAAATGGATGTCTGGGGGCGTCCCGGCCCGTCCGACGCATAATAACTCGCCAATACTCTGTCCCAATCCGATTGCGATTTAACCGCAATAAAGTCCCGCCACACGGCAGCCCCATCGGGATGCAGGCGTGAATATTTAATTCCCATCTTGCGCATTTGCCGCGACGCAAGTTCATCGCCGTAAATGTCGACGGCAAGCTGAAAATGTTCCAGCAATGCAGCTCGCTGGGCAAATATGCCCGGCGGCGGTGGCAGCGATTGCCCATTGAGAAGGGCTTCGAATTCAGCGAATATCCATGGGTTGCCAATGGCACCGCGCGCAATCCAAACCCCGTCAACGCCGGTGGTCTCATACATACGCAGGGCGTCGACAGCGCAAAATACATCGCCGGAACCTAGAACCGTCATATTCGGCTTGCGGGCTTTCAGACGTCGCAAAAAATCCCAATCCGCCTTCCCGGTATATTTCTGCTCAACGGTTCGTCCATGAACGGCGATAGCGGCAAATTCGAGCCGCTCAGCCTCGTCAAAAATCTGCTCGAACTGCTCGGCCGCCTGCATTGAATCATCGAGGCCTCTTCGGAGTTTAAGCGTTAGCGGGCCGCCAATCGCATCACGCACCCGTCGCATAATTGCAATAGCTTGCTGCGGATCACTGAGAAGATATCCGCCCCGACAGCGGCCCATTACTTTTTTAACCGGGCAGGCGAAATTAAGATCCACCACATCGAAACCATACTCTTTGAGAATTTTTGCCGCGGCGGCCATTTCTTCCGCCTCACTTCCCAATAATTGACCAGCCACGGGATGATCGTCGTCGCTCAAAACCAGTCCTTTTTCGCGCCCACGCCCGCCGGTAATGATCACTCGGTCCAGCAGGGCCTCAGTCACTGCATAAGGACAGCCGCGACGCCGCGCCGTAACGCGCATGGCCATGTCGCTGTAACCGGCCAGCCCCGCCTCAATGGCTGGAATGGGCAGCGTAAAAGGCCCGATTTTCAGATGATTTCGCATTATCTCCATACATCATTCGCTTTTGATCGTGTGGTCCGCAACACTGACAGCGCGGTGACCGCCGGCCCGAACTCCTCCACCCGATTTTAACCGAGATTTCGATCAAAGAGATGGTTAACTCGGTGAGCGGCGTGATATCTGTAATAAAGGGGCGTCGGTGATCCATACTTGGAAGCTGCTAAATGGATCCCAGCGCCTTTTCAAGCAGTTCCAAACCTTGCTGTAGCTGCGCATCGGATATCGTCAATGCGGGGCAAATCCGAATAACATTTTTTTGTGTCACGTTGATTACAAGGCCAAGCTCAAGGCAACGATGCAAAACCGCCGTCGCATCAGCGATATTCAACTCAACGCCGATAAATAAGCCCCGTCCGCGAATGTCGGCAATTTTAGATGCATGCCGGGACGACTGCATGAAGCGCACTATCTGTTTGCCTCCCTCAACCGCACGCGCGAGGAGATTATCGCGATTGATTACGCTGAACACCTCCGCGCTGACCGCCGTGCATATGGGGTTGCCGCCCAACGTACACCCATGCGTTCCCGGCTTAAAAAATGAGGCACGCTCCGGTACAGCCCAGATGCCGCCAACCGGTAAACCGCCGCCAAGGGCCTTGCCCATGGTCATGATGTCGGGTGTGACGCCGACATGCTGATGGCCAAAAAATCTGCCGGTGCGTCCAACACCGGTCCATACCTCATCAAAAATAAGGGCAGCGCCGGTCTGATCGCACAAAGCTCGCACGCCGGCCACGTATTGCGGGCTGGGCACATTCATCCCGCCCTCACTTTGGATCGGTTCCATGATGACGCCAGCCGTTTGCTCATCCATCACGCCTTCAAGGGCACCCAAATCATCAAACGGTACGTGCACAAAATCGGGTACCAGCGGTTCAAAACCCTGCTGCGCTGGGCCGGAAGTTGCTGACAGGGCACCGAGCGTTCGGCCATGAAAGCCCTTATGCATGGATACAATCTTCTTTCGATCCGGCCCGCCGGATATCCGCGCCAATTTAATGGCCGCCTCGGCCGCTTCGGCTCCGCTGTGGCAAAAAAAACCTCGCCCCTCAAAGCTGGCCTGCCTGATCGCCTCGGCCAGACGTACCTGTGGCTCGGTATAAAACTGGTTACCCACATGCCAAAGCATCTGTGACTGCAGATGAATGGTTTTTACCAGATCAGGATGCGCATGGCCGAGAATGGTCCCGCCGAAACCGGCAAACAAATCTACGTAAACTTTGCCATCGGCATCCCAAAGGGTGGATCCACTGCCGCGTGTAAAAACCGCCGGCAATTTGCCATAATTGCCAATGATGTGATGAGTGTGTCGATCGACAATCTGCTGCGCAACGGACATCGGAAATTCCTCTCAAATCAGGACGCAAACAATACGTCCTGAAACCATTTATGACAAGGGGGGCATTAGCAGCTTGCCCATGATGGCGGCGGAAGCGGCAACCGCAGTTTCAATTCTCAGGATATGTACCCCCAAGCTGACAGCCTGGGCACCGCAGTTCTGAAATGTCTGGACTTCATCAGGGCTCAAGCCCCCTTCCGGACCAATGAAAATGGTCAATTGTTTCGGTGGGGTGGCCGGTATCGCCCACGCCATGAGATGCATGGAACTTTGCGGATCGGCAAAGAGCATGGGCATCTTGCACCGATGGATAAAGTCACTTAAGGGCGTTGGTGATTCGATATTCATGAGCCAGTTCCGCCGGCATTGTTTGGCCGACTCGATGGCGATTCGCCGCCATTTGCCCATCTTCCCCCCTGTGTCGCCGGACTTTACAACACTCCGTCGGTAGTTTATCCAACTGACCGTGTGCACACCGAGTTGGCTGGCGGCCTCCACCAACTGTTCACTCCGATCTGCCTTTGGAATGGCGGTGGCAATGTACAGTTCAAACGGCGGTGGGGGAGAAGTATGCTTGTCGCCAACAATCTCAAATTGGATTTGCCTCTTTTGAACGATCGCGTGGGCGGCGGCCCACTGGCCTCGTCCGTCAAAAAGTTCTACCTTATCTCCATTCCGCAACCGCATAACATGCAACGCGTGATGCGCCTGGTCATCGGACAGCGATATGACACCGGCCTGGCTGATTTCTTCGCAGTAATATCGATCCATATCGTCATCCGCCGTCGGAAAGAACCTGTGGCACTGAACGACTGTATTTAGCGCGGTTTATCTTTAACAAGGTTCCAGCAATCATAGGCGTTGCCGGTGCTTCCCATCCTATGGCTGCTGACGAGCAGCGATATCCTCGTGACGCTGCCAGCAGTGGAAAGTCCGCTGCGGCCGTCCGTTGGGGATCGGTCATCCAGACCTCGCCATCCGGAGCCAGCATGTTATCGAGCACATTAATAAGTATTTCGTGAAGCCGCCGCTCATAGAGGACATCTGAGGCAATGATCCAATCAAATAAATCCGAATCGGGCTTGCGCCAGTCCATCAACCGCAGCGAATATTGATTTAAACCGTTTATCTGTGCATTGTGCCCGGCAAACAGCAGTGCATCCTGATCGTAATCGGTAAATGTTACCTGCATGCCGGCCATTCCGGCGGCAATACCTGCAATCCCAAGTCCACAGCCAAGTTCCAGCACGCGGCACGATGTGCGCCCACCGGTATGCGGACCAGATGCCTGAATTTGCCCGGCCAGCATAAGGCTACTGGGCCAGATAACAGGCCAGTAGGGAAGCGATTGGTCGGCGGCGTATCGCCTTTCCGCCTCCGGATCATCGAGTAATGCGTCGGGATCGGCGGGGGCGACTATTTTCATGGCCGTATCGCCAAATTGAAATAGGTGGATTCGTGTCGGGTGGCGGTAAGTAATAGCGGTGGTCTGCGCGGTCATGATGGCGACGATGCCTTTAATGCCTTATGCGTAGCCGGTGTGGTTGTCGGATTGGCCGCCGGCAATTTTTTCCCCGAAGCATGATGGGCAGGCTGATGCGGCTTGGTGGTCGTGGCGGGTTTGGCATCATTGCCCGATGGTGAATGACGTGTGGTGAGGATTATGCTGGCCGCGATTCCGACGGTAAGCACGATGGCGGCAGCGATGACAAATCTCGACCAAGGCGAAAGGTTCAAACCTTCGGAGCCGTCGTCGCTGGCCTTCTTCTTCTGCGGTGCCAGCAGTGGGTCGTAGGCGAGCATTGATTGCTCCGCTACCCCGCCGAGGCGAGCGGCGTCGATCTGCACAGCGGCCACCATTCGAGCCCAGACCGCGGCGGGCATCGGCACTGTATCCGTCGTCGAATTTTCGTTGCTGGCTTGGCTGGCGTGAATCTGAGCCTCGATGCGTAAGATCACATCCGCCGGGCCAATAACCCGATTGTGAAACTGCTCAAACACATCACGCGCACAACGCTGGAAGCAAAGCTCCGCCTGGCTTGCTCCGGCGGCTCGCGCCAAGTTGTACAGTTTATCTTTGGCCGGATCGAGGATATCCAAAAAAGCTTGGCTGGTGGATTCAATCATAGCAAACTAACCGATTGCCGAATTTCCATTTCAATAATAAGCTCCGTCCATTTTCCAGACGCTGTCTGTGGCTATGCCACGATTCATGCTGGCGAGATCATGGATGCGTTAAGGCTGCGTAGCAGCCTGCGACAACGCGTCCGCAATTGAGACACCATCAGCCTGCATTTTTTCCACCAAGCCAGGCGTGGTGGGCGCTATGCGGTATGCTTTGGCGTAATATTCGCCGGCGGCATGCCGGTCTCCGACAGAATCCAAAAATTCGGCGGTTGTCATCAGCACACGCACGCTTCTCGGATCCATGGCCGCCGCCTTTTCGTAATTCAGCCGTGCATCATCCAGGTCCCCAATCTTTTTATAGAATCGCGCCACCCGCAATCGTCCGGCAATGGAACCGGTGAGTTCGGCGTCGCGTTCCAGAAAATTCATGGCGGCATTGGGTTCACCCATTTTTAAATAAGTATTGGCCAAAGCCGTTTTCACATGCGGGTAATGCGGATCAGCATTCCAAGTTAGTTTGAAATGGAAGGCCGCCAGATCGTAGTTATGCTTGGAATACTGAATCATACCGGCATAGTAATTGGCTTCGGCGCTGGTAGGATCGTACTTGAGTGCGGCATTTAACGCCGTCAATGCCTGCGGATATTTATGCTGTTGGTAAAGCGCCACGCCCTGATCGCGAAGATGCATGCTGCGGTCCGCACAACCACCGATGAAACCTGCAGCCCCGATCAACGCGCAAGCCGTAAGAGCCTTGATTGCATTGAATCGAATCGAAACGTCCGCCATGAAAATCTCCTTTTGCCAAAATCGGCCACTACGATAGTATCATTGAAGCATGGTTGAACGGCAAGGCACTGATGGATCGAAGTTTGTGGTGCTCTATCACGCCAGTCCCTTGGTCATCCATTGGGATATTTTAATTCGTGTCGGCCACGCACCGGAACTTCTCGCATGGCGATGCCTCATTGACCCGTCTGCCTGGTTCCTCAACGCAACTGATTTTAATACCGTCGTTACGCAGTTGCATAATCATCGGCTTAAATATCTGGATTTCACGGGACCCATCTCCGGCGGACGAGGCTGGGTTACCCCAGTTATTCATCTTGACGCTCAGGTCATTTGGCAAAGCTCGACAGCACTGGAGATTCGCGCCAGCGGGTGCAATCCGCCGCTGAAAATGGCCCTGCGAAACGTTTCTGCTGATAAATGGTCGCTTTATGCAACCTGCCATCAATGAGCTGGAAACTGTCTATTTATGGCCGGTGGGGCCATCACCCGCAAGGTATTTATCATGTACGGCGGTGGCAAGGTCGACACCATTGATGTTGGCAAGTGTACAAAGCCATGCCAGCACGTCCGCAAATTCTTCCCGCAGATTGGCAGGGTCATTCGACCCGAGAGCCGTGGCAAGCTCGCCGATCTCTTCCATAAACCACATGAATGTGGGAGCTGTCCCCCGTTTTTTGTCATGTTCACCATACTTTGCCAGTATGTGTTTTTGAAACTCATCAAGGGTCAATGATTGGGCTGCCATGGTGTGTTGCTCCAGAATGAAAGACCAACTGTCTAATCGCCTCGTAAAGGGTGATTGCTACCGCAGATGAGAGATTCAGACATCGCCTGCCGCTCATCATCGGAATGCGGATGAGAGAATCGGGATAAAGAGTCTTGAATACGTCGGGCAAACCGGCGGATTCGCTGCCGAAAACCAGCCGATCCTGTGGCGCAAAGACGGTGTCGTAAAGATTTGCATCCGCTTTGGCACTCATCAGCCAATGTCTTCCTGTCGCCGTGCGATGGTAGGCGTCAATGTCCGCATGCAATTCAATCGAGGTGTGCTGTACATAATCCATAGCCGCACGCTGCATTTTTTTTTCGTTCCAGACAAATCCGAGGGGCTTTATTAAATGCAATGGCGCTCCTGCGGCGGCACACAGTCTGATGATATTTCCCGTGTTTTGTGGCATCTCCGGGTGAACAAGTACCACGGAAAGTTGATGACCGGCCGGCGGCATAAGCATTGTCTCCATACATAAACGGTCACGGGTTTTTGGAGCGGGCCTATCGACGGCAGCGTTTCGGCATCAATGCCGCGCCGACGATCAAGGTGCCTGGAAAAATTCAGGTCATTTCTTTTGTCTTATGACAATCGTGCGGGCTATTAAATCGCCAAGGCGCTGTCGTTCCTCACTTACAAACATGAATATTAACAAAAATATGGTAATCATTTCCGGTATGCGAATCAGATTGCGAATCAGTACCGCCAGCGGACCTGCCGGTTTGCCGGTTATGTCCACAACCTGTATACCAAAAATGGCTTTGCCAATGGAACGTCCAAACAGTGCTTCGCCTAAGATGACATGCAATTCATACAGGCTCAGCCACATGACCAGTGGCGGCGTGCTCAAGATTAAATCCGGCTGGGCAAGAATATTTTCGGCAGCGTGAATAATGGGCTGCCAGGCGTGATAGTCGTAAAGTTTGAAAATTACGGCAATAACGCCCGCAGCCAGCGCCATGTCAACCAGTGCGGCCGCCAGACGCTGACGCAACAGGGCAATCTTGAACGTCGCCGCCTCGGAACCGCCCACCGGCGCTTTACGCTGCCACAGTGAAAACACCAGCAATGTGACTAACGCCAGGACGAGGAATTGGGGATAGGACGGTGGCTGCGGAGATGGCGACTTCCGTGCGGCAACAGGGGCGAGGCCGTAAATCTGCTCCCCGGTCGGGGTCAGGGTGAGTGATGATATGTCCCCCTTTGGACCGAGTATCAGCACATTGATACCATCACCGTCGCGGGCGGTTGCAAGATCGGTCAGCGGCTTATCAGCGCGAATGCGACCGATTTTCAACGGTTTTATCCACGGTTTAAATGCCTCGTTATTACCCTCCGGACGAATAATTCCGCCCTTAATTTCCATCTGAGATTTTGGGGATTTGCATGCGACAAGGACGGCGACACCCCCATGGACTGAAAATTCCGTGGCCACACCCGCCGATGCCGCAATCGTCAATCCCGGGGAATAAGGTTTCCATCGCGTCGCCGCTCGCGAGGCCTTCATTATGGGTTTTGGGGCGTTCGAATGCGTTCCTGCCATCTGCTTGTTGCCACTTTGCTTAGGCGGTAGTCCATCGCTCCCATGGAGGCCATCAGGCGGCGGCAACCGCCAATAGTGAATCACCTCTACCGGGCCAGGACGGTTAGCAAAAAGCCATAGCGAACTATTTTTTTCAACAATGATGGGATGGGCGTGGGCGATGATGTGCAAGAAGCCCGCTGGCAGCGGTATTGGCGTCCAACGGCGGTGCTGCAGTTGCAACAAAAGCCATCGATTTGCCGTGCTTCGACTGGCCGCTTTACCACTGACGCCAGGCTCTTTGGCCACTGCTTTCAGGGGGGCGGCTGGAACCGCTTTGGCTGTCGCTTTTGCAGGCGCGGCACCTGGGCTGGGGTGCGTCGCTGCCGATGCCGCCGGCGGGTGCGTCGGTGGGGTAGCTTCAACCTCACCGAGAACTGTCAGCCCCTTTGCAGTGTCGCAGGCGGTTACGGGCGCAAATCCGTGAGGGAGCGGTGTCAGGGCAATTCGTCCGGCTGAAGAATATTCCCAGCCTGTGCCCGAAGGAAAAAAAGCCACCAGCGTAGACGACCGCGAATGTGAGTTCGCTGGTTTAATCGTCGTGATACACGCAGGATGCCCGAGCAAGGGTACTGGATAAAGGTTCCTCCAAAGGCCACCTGCGCCCGACCTCCGATTGGCCGGGTGATACCAGACGGCAAATTCAGGTGTGTTACCCTTGGCGATTTCGGGCAGGCAAAGAAACACCGTTTTGCCATCGCCAGCAGCTTGCAGGCCGGTCGGGATCAATTTTGCTGCAGCCCAGGCCAGAGTTGCTGATGACGCCGTAAGCGTCAGCATGCAGATGAGCACCCAAAGGGGTGTCGAGCGTGTCATTAACGGTTTTCCTCGCGCCTTGCCGGTCAACATGGCGGAGATTCTACGGGCACATTGATGTATACGCGAGTAGCGGCAGTCTGCTGTCCGATCCGTCCGCATGAAGTCAGCGAATGCAGAACAACGAGATAAGTGTAATAATCAGTACGCCGAGTGTTACCAGCGCATAAAACCGGTCTTTATCGACAAACGTGAAGAGAAATACGCTCACCGCCACGCGCGTAACGGGGGTAAGCACCAGTAACAGGAGTCCCAGCTCAATAATGGATTCACCCGATCCGTGCAGCACGCCCAAAACCAGTGTGCGCGTGCTCCATTTGAATGTCGCGTGTTCCATATACTTCACGCTGGGTGTTTTTTGGATGTAGCTGAGAATAAAACCCACTATCATCACTACGACACTTAAAATAACACCAATGCGTAGCACCCATCCGGAAACATCCTGTACGATCGCATCGCTATGGATTTGATTGGGGGCAACGGTTCCCTCGGCTGAATCAGGTTTCGTCTCTTCATTCATTACAGATGCACCTTAAGTCCGCGTAAGAGCATTTCAACGCCCACCACACCCAGCGCTACGGCAAAGACCTTTCTCACACCCGAGTTCGACATCTTCTCCATCAATTTGGTGCCGATTAACGCACCGAGCAGCACCGATGTGGCCACGGGCACCACCAGATAGGGAAGCACAAGACCACGCCTGAGATAGACTCCCGCTGCGGCCGCGCCCGTCACTCCAATCATGAAGTTACTGGTTGCCGTGGACACCTTGGTGGGCAGTTTCATAGCGATTTCCTGCGCCAGTACCTTAAGTACGCCGGCACCGATTCCCAAAATACCAGCCATTAATCCCGCCACAAACATGATGCCCATCGCCGGCGGTACGTGCGCGGAATTATAAAACACTTCACGATTCATCCGCTTATCGAAATAGCTGCCTTGCAATTTTAGAAAATTCGCCAATCGATCATTGGTTATGTTTTTCGGTAATTCGTCACCGATCTTAAACATAACGGGAATAAGGGATATCAAAAGCGTAATACCGAAAAGTATCGATAGTAATTGGGCATTCAAATATCGCGCCAGGACTGCCGCCCCAAAGATCGCACCGGTCGCCGTGGACAATTCAAGAAACATGGCAATCCGCACATTAGTAATGTGGTCTCGCACATAAACAGCACCTGCGCCGGATGAAACGGCAATCACCGACACAATACTTGCACCGATGGCATCTTCAATGGGCAAACCCATGAAAATGGTCAGCACAGGCACAATGACGATTCCGCCGCCTAAGCCACTTATGGCCCCAACCACTCCACCGGCGCACGAAATGAGCGCTATTTTTAAAACCCAGAATAAAGATGCCAGCGTCACGCCAGAGCGACTCCCCAAAAAAGAATCCACCTGAAAATTGGTGGGCAAATCCCGGTGCGTGATTAGCGTAGAGGATTCTGCGTAGATGTTCAAATAGCTGCAGAGTTCTACAGCATGCCGTCATATGTTGTGGTAGGCATTGCCGAAATCGACATCTACGATCTGCAGCGTTCTTCCACCCGCGCTACTGGCTTGAACGAGCCGCAACAGGTTCGGCAAACCTCCCGGCGGCACGCCTTTCGCCTGGCCTCGACGGCGCGGCTTCCTCGGCGTATCAACTTCGCCAGATACGTCCTCGTCGCCGCTTCTTGATTCCCGCCAAAATCCATTCCGTCGCAGTCCCTGTTATTACTCGGACATGCTCGTGGGTGCTGGTGACGTGTCAATCTGCTCCGGCATCCCGATCAATCTGCGTTGAAAGAATCCTTCGCTTTTCATGGATACGCGGCGGAAGGTCTTGCCCCATATCGACCAGGCGTTTGATGAGTTCAATCATGCGCCGCTTTAATTTGATGTCTTGAGTGCCAAGCGCCCGGGCAATATCGCGGTCATACTCCTGCTGAAGAGCCTTGATTTCGGCTAGGGCATGTCGGCAGGTAAGGCAGCGCTTGGGAAATGAATCAATCCAAAATCCGTATTCCTCATACCATACCCGTTGTTCCGCAGCGGTAAAACAAAATTCTTTCTCGCAACGCTGGCATTTAACTATGGCATCGATGTACCAGTAACGTGGTATGACCGACGCGTATTGTTTTTCAACGTTGGCCCTGGTCGCCGAAGAATAATCCAATCGCATCGCATCGCTGAAAAAAAATGCTGGCATTCCCTTCGGATCATTTTTGCCCGTTGACACACCCATAATATATCTCACCCAAGCTGAAAGCAGCGTCACTTCCACCTCAGTTCCGTAAGCGCGAGTCAATAGCTAAAGCCATCAGCCTTTCGACAGACCTTTAACTCGCGGCGCTGGCTGGCTGGGGCACCGCGGTCGGAGCGGACCACGGCAGTCGCGGCACTGCATGATCCATTTGATATTCGCTGCGAGTGACGCCACTTGCGGTCAAGCTGCTCTTTAGATCGCAGGCGTGGGCTTCCGCGCCAAATCCAAAATCATTTTCAACCAAGTCTTCAATTTTCTTCATCTCCGCTTCGCTGAGGAATCGCGAATCGGAGGATGCGGCGGCAAATTCCTGCAATTCTGCCTCGGTAGCAATATTCGGTTGCACGGAAAGCAGCGTGGGGAAACTCAGCAGCCATTTGATTGCCAACTGCCCCAGCGTGCAGTCGTGGGCACGTTGAATGTCGCGCAGCAACTCAACTTTTTTCAGTCCGTAAACCAGCCAGTTGCGGTCGCGAAATTTACGGTGATCGGTGAAGGTCATATCGGCCGTGTAGATATCCTGCAAAATGCCTGAACTGTGCGGCACGCGACTGATGATTCCCGTGCAGCCGGTTCGCTGGCTGCGGACGCAAAATTCGCGGCCCGGATGCTGTTCAAGCATATTAAAGACGGTTTGAACCGTCCCGCATTTCCAGTCCTCTATGGCGGCTGCGCCTTCCTCGCGCCAGCCAATTGCTGGGCCAAGGGCAATGCCCCAAGCGCGAATTTTTCCCTCCCGGGTAAGGCGCTCCAGCGAGGCGCGAAGTTCATCCGTCATCTGCGGCAATTTAATATTATGCGCCTGCCAAAGATCGATATAGTCCGTGTTAAGACGTTTAAGGGATTGCTCCAATGCAAAATCAAGAAAAGCTGATGAGAAGTCCTGTTTTCTTTCGCGATGCGACCCAGCCGAGCCGGGATCAGAATAAAAGTCGTAACCAAATTTCGTCGAAAGCACAATGTTATCGCGGCCCGCGTAAGCAATAGTTTCGCGCATCATTTGCTCGGCCCGACCGTTGTCATAGGCGTCGGCGGTGTCGAAAAAATTAACGCCCAGATCAAAGGCCTTATTTTGCAGAGCGACGCCTTGAGGTTCATCGGCTGCGGTCTTGCCCCACATGCCGCTGCCATAGATAAAATTGCCGAAGGATAAAGTTGATACCTTGATCTCGGTATGGGGAATGACGCGGTAAAGCATCGATTTCAAACTCCTGTAGCAGCTTCGCTAAAAATATTTCAGTCGATCCGTCGGAGTCTCTGCCACCTTCCGACCGACTTTACCCACTTAAAGTGTACAGGTTTTTACCACCAAGCGCAAAATCGGTTTATCGATGGCGGAAAAGACCGATATGTGGCGTCAACATTGGCGGGGCGTTTAACGGATTGCAGTATGGATTAAGGACGTCCGTCGCTATCATCTTGTTGGCATGCGGTTGATGAATCCGGCTATCATCTGCTGCTGCGTGTTTTTTGGGAAGGGGTTACCGTCTGATGCCTACTGAAGTGATTGAAGCCGTCTTGATTGCTGGTGACGGAATTGGCCCTGAGGTGACTGCCGCTGCATGCGAAGTGATGCAGGCGGCCGGAGCACCGATCAAATGGCTTTCCATGCCGGCCGGTGTTGGTGCTGTCGCCACCCATGGGGATGTGCTGCCGGAGATGACGCTGGCTGAACTTCGCCGCGTGGGTGTGGGCCTGAAAGGGCCCGTGGGCACACCAATTGGAGGCGGGTTTCGTTCAGTAAATGTCTCGTTACGCAAAGCCCTCGATTTATACGCCGCTGTCAGACCGGTCCGTAACCTGCCGGGGGTCAAGACCCGCTATGAAAATGTTGATCTTGTGATCTTCCGCGAAAATACTGAGGGGCTTTACACCGGTATTGAGAATCAGGTAGCCCCCGGTGTTGTGACATCCATGAAAGTCGCCACCGAGACGGCATGCACGCGTATTGCGGAGTCTGCCTTTGAATATTGCGTGCACCGCAATAGAAAAAAGGTGAGCGTCTTCCATAAGGCGAATATCATGAAACTGACCGACGGCCTGTTCCTGCGTTGTGCCAAAGCCGTGCATGATGCGAAATACCCGCAGATAGGCTACGAAGAGATCATAATCGACAACGCATGCATGCAACTCGTGCGTGATCCTTCCCGGTACGATGTACTGCTGATGGAAAATCTTTATGGCGATTTGGTAAGTGATCTGTGCGCGGGCTTAGTGGGGGGCCTCGGTGTTGTGCCGGGGGCCAACATCGGTCGTGATTGTGCCGTTTTTGAAGCCGTTCATGGCAGCGCACCCGACATTGCAGGGAAAGGGTTAGCCAATCCGCTGGCGTGCCTGATGAGCGGCGTGATGATGCTTAATTTTCTGGCGGAAAAGCATCATTCTCAACCGTGCAGAATCGCCGCCGAAAGGATCAAAGGTGCGTATGACCATGTGCTGGCAGAAGGCAAAATACGCACGCGCGATCTGGGGGGCTCAGCTACCACGGATGAATTTACAACAGCACTTATCTCTTCACTTTAGAAAACTTTACATGCGGTGAAATTCATCTGAACTTATCACTGATTTGGAGCGTAGCAGAGTTTGTGATAAATTTCACAAGATATTTTGGCGGCGAGCCGTTAAGATGTTCCAAGACGCGGCAAGGCGGACCGCCGGTAGCTTTAGTGAGTCGATTAACCCCATGGTGACTGTTACTCCAGACCCATCCCAAAGCCCGCCATCAGCGGTGGCCGCGGCCAAGCCGGCGGCGCAACTTTGGGCCATTGAGCGCGCTATCCTGTGGGTGGGGCGTTATCCCAAGGCTGCTGGAAAATTCCTCGATAAATTGGCCATGCGGCATGACATCATCGGTCTGACGGTTCGGTACTTCAGCTCAGTGACGCTGGGCATAATTTACCTCGGGTTAATTGCCGTCTACATGGCCTTGGGATCGGGGCTGCCCTCCCTGCGTGCCTACTTTGATGTCTCCACCATGGAATTTTTTGATGCGCCGCCCCTGGTAATCATGCTTTTGCTCCTGGCTGTCACACTGATCGTCGTGACGCTGCGACGCATTCCGCTCACGCTGTATAAACTCGGCGTGTGGACAGTACACACCGGAATCATCACCCTTATTATCGGGTGTTTTTTTTACTTCGGCCTTAAGCACGAAGGCCTGACACGCATTTTCCTAAATTCTTCGGTTCGGCACTATTATGACGCTTCCGATCGGGCGGCATATCTGGAGTACAAAGATGGAATGACGAAAAAATCCTCCATCGTGGAACTCAAATCGCTGCCAATATTCGATCGGCGCACGCCGCAGGGGGGTAATCCGCTTAATATCACCATTCCGCAAGGTGCCATTGATGGATTAAGCCCATCGCTCAAGGGATACCATGTAAAGATAATTGGTTATTTTCCCTACTCGCGGCTCGAGGGGTTTCCGATTCCTCGAACGCCGGGTACCGATCCGCGTCGCCCCGCAATCGAATTTAACATCGGCGGCTCCCACGGATCAGGTGGGGAATGGCTGATTGGCAACAGCCCACGCGCTCGTGTGACGGGCGTCAATTCACCGTTTGTGGTGGAGTATTTGTACCATCCATCGCAACGGCGTCTGCGCGACATCACTCAAAGCTTTTCAGGCACACACGCCCTTATTGTCCGGGTGAACGCCGACCATGTACGTCGCGTTTACCCCTTTAGGCTGGGTGAAAAAATTAAGGTGGCAGGTACGCCGTACAAACTGGTACCACGCCATCTGATGACCATGCCGCTGATCAGTTCCACCTACAATGGTGCCATCAGCCAGGCCTGCATGATCAATGTTACGCGGAAAACAGGCGGCCAACGTGTGCAGTTTCAGCGTGTGGCTCTGTTTCGCTATCCAACTCAATCAGTGGATTTTGTGGTCAAAAATGGGCGTCGCAAACTGCTCGTGCACAAGTTTGATCGCCAATTGCATATTCGGTATCTCGATGCAACACGCGATCAATTCTGGGTGGTGGAAAAGAAAAGCGGTCAATTTTTACTGGTGCACCGGAAGCCCGGCGGGGCGGTATCGCAAAAGGTTGTCAGCGGTTTCGGAAAGCCGATTCCCATCAGCATGCAGGGTATTAAATCCACATTTACATTGGTACGCGACGCCGAGGTCGCATTGCGTCCCCATCTGATACCCGCCGCAGACAGGCGTCCCAAGGTGGAAAATACCATGGGACACTGCATCTTATTGGCGAAAATTACCGGTCCCAACGGGTTCACGAAGCATCTATATGTTCCGTTTCAGCAATTCGGCTTTCATGGCGATTTGCCACCGATCTCGGCGCGATTACCGAATGGTGGCAAACTGAGTCTGATATTTTCGGAATTTCGCCGTGCTATGCCGATTTCAATCAAGCTGCTGAGTTGCAAAGAGGTGTTTTTTCCCGGCGGGCACTCGTTTCCGCGTGATTTCATCAGCAAGGTGCGCGTGCGGAATCTGCGCACCGGCAAGGCCAAAGATGTCACAATCCATCTAAATCATCCCGCGCAAATTGACGGATTGCATATTTTTCAGGCCCGCTTCGGCAAGCTGCAGAATGGGCAGCCGTTTACGGTACTGGGGGTAGGAAATACGCATGGTTTTTACGCCATGCTGACCGGTGTGATCATGATAATCGCCGGTATTGGGTATGCTTTTTATATTAAGCCTATTCTCATTAACGTGAAGAAGAAGCAGTTGGCGCAGGCCGTTGGTCTGATGCCGGGTCGCAATGCATAAGTAAAGGCAGATGTACCATGAATATGAACCTATTTGATCGTTTCCGTATTCCAACCGGTGTTTTGGCGGCCGCATTGGCTGTGGTGGCCATCGGTGTATCATTAGCCCATGGCGCGGCCATCAAAGTTCAGGAAGGGGCACCGAGTAAATTCCCGTCAGCGGCCCAAGCGTCGCTGAATGCCGCGTCGGTTATGAAAGCAGAAATTAAAAACTTTCGGTCGGCGCGGGCTAAGGCGATAGCCGCGCAAAATCGTACAGCGTTTCGGCATGCGATTAATTTAGGGCCGCTCAAAACATTGGCGGTGCAAAATCAGGAGGAAGTCAAGACGCTTGATACATGGGCTCGTCAAGTGCTACAGACTATTACATTTTATGGTTCAATCAACGGCCGCGAACCCTTGTACACAGCCCTCGATATGGCTTATCGTCCCGAGGCGTGGGATAACCGTAATTTCATCTACATTATGGCCGTGCCTATTCGTGAGCAACTTGGTAAGCTGGTAACGAAGGCTGAGGCCAAGAGAATCCTTGAGCAGGGGACGGTGAGCCCGGATTTTCTGGCGCAACCGGAAGTGCGGCGGCTTTTGGAGCACATCAGTCGTAACGGTGTGCTTAATTCTTCAGTCGCCCAGATTGGCGACGCCCTGAATGCATTTAAGAATATGGCGGCGCAACTGCGAATTGTGCCCCCGCTACCGAGCTCAAAAAGCAAAGTGTGGCTGAATCCCGTTGATTTGATTCCCAACACTGGTGTACCGCCACCGCCCGGAATGCCACTGGGCAAGCCTGTTCCCGGATATTCCAAGCAGATGTCCAAGCGCATTGTTTTAGGCTTTGTGGAACTTTTTGGCGGCTGGCGCGACAACGATGCCAAGCTGGCCAATGCCGGAATAAACGTACTCAGCGGCATCTTGCCCAAGGTTAATAAGGCCGCCTATCCGTCTTACGCCAAACGGGTAACGGAAATCTGGTACAACCGCCTTTTCGACGGCACCCTCGTGGGCGTGTTTTTCTATTTTGTGTCGTTGACATTGTTTTTGATTGCAGCAGTCGGTGCCGCACCGGGCGTGCGGAAGGTTGCGCTGGGATTCTTTACCGTGGCCGTTATCAATCACGCAGCTTTCACCGGTGTGCGTTGGTGGCTGGCCGGGCGCATTCCCATCCAAAATGAATTTGAAAGCGTGCTGGGGGCCGCGCTGGTGGGGTGCACCATCGGTCTGATATTGGAATATTGGAAAAAGAACAGTCTCTTCGGCTTGGCCATGAGCTTTGTCGGATTTATGGCTATGACAGCCTGTTTCGTAATGCCGTATGTGGTGGGCACCAGCATGGGTGCCAACATCTCCCGCGTGGATGGGATGCTGAGCACCTATTGGCTTTGGATACATGTTAATGTTGTCATCAGTAGCTATGCCCTTATTGGTGCGAGTTTCTGTCTTGGATTGTTATTTTTGGGTATAAAGGGTTACTACAAACTTAATCCGGTTTCAAGCTACGGTATTGAACCCGCCGGTACGCATACGACCGACGAACCCCACGTGGGTGGATCGCAAGGCACCGCAGGTGGCGTGGCTCTTCAGGCGGCACCTGTGGCTGCTGCGAACACTGTCATAAGCCCGCAAATGCGCCGCACCCAATTTTTACAGCAGTTGGATTCGGCCAATATTGTTATCCTGCAAATGGCGTTTTGGTTTCTCGGTTCGGGTATTATTTTTGGGGCCGTATGGGCGGACTATGCGTGGGGCCGACCCTGGGGATGGGACCCTAAGGAAACTTTTGCATTGGTCACCTGGTTGGTGTATCTCATCATCGTGCACCTGCGGTTTGTTACGCCGAAGTACCGGCCTACGTGGACGGCCGTACTTTCCGTTGCGGGATTCGGCGTCATGATGTTCAACTGGATTGGCGTGAACTTTTTCCTGGTTGGACTTCACAGCTACGCCTGATAGTTGGGAAGGAATTTAATGGTTGATGCAACCGCCGAAAAAGGCGATCAATCGCTGATAGATGCCGTATGGGCTGCGCTGGCGAAAGTTCAGGATCCTGAGCTTTTCAAAGACCTTGTTACACTTAAGATGGTCAAAGAGGTTCGTGCCTGCAATGGTGCCGTCAGCATCGACATCGATTTGACCACCCCGGCATGTCCGATGCGCTCGAAGATAGAAAAGGACGTGTCGGATGCGGTTTTGCAAATTCCGGGGGCAGCTTCGGTCGCAGTTAAGTTCGGTGCCAGTGTGCGACCATCCAATGATCAGCGTAACATTCTTCCCGATGTGCGTAATGTGATCGCTGTCGGGGCCGGTAAAGGTGGTGTGGGTAAAAGCACGGTTGCAGTAAACATCGCCGTCGGCTTGGCACTTGCGGGGGCTAAGGTCGGTCTGCTGGATGCCGATGTTTACGGGCCATCAATACCCATTATGACCGGTCTATCAGACGCCCAGCCATCCGTGGTTGAAGAAAAGATCATACCTTTTAACTGGGGATCGGCATCGCAACCGATTAAGGTGATGTCGATCGGTTTTATCGTGCAGAAGGAAAAAGCACTCATATGGCGCGGGCCAATGGTGCACGGTGTGATCCGTCAATTTCTTGAGCAGGTGCAATGGGGAGAACTGGATTACCTTATTGTCGATCTGCCTCCGGGCACCGGGGACGTATCGCTTACACTTGCCCAAAGCATTCCTCTGACCGGCGCGGTCATTATTGCCACGCCGCAGGAGGTGGCGCTCGCCGATGCCCGCCGCGCGGTGCGCATGTTTCAGCAGTTGGGTGTGTGGATACTCGGCGTTGTTGAGAATATGAGCTATTTCGTGTGCGAACACGGTACACGCTACGATCTTTTTGGCAGCGGCGGTGCTCAGCAAATGGCTCAGGACATGAGCCTCCCATTTATCGGCCAACTTCCGCTGGATATGTCGGTACGGATCAATTCCGATTCGGGTGACCCATTTGCTAATTTTTCTGGCAAAATGCAGCCACAGATGACCTCCATGGTTGAGACTCTCGCGGGGCAGATCAGCATTCGCAATTTGACCCGCCCGCCCGGCAAAGCGGTAAAACTCGACATAAGCGCTTAGCGTATCCCGCTAAATGCCACTTTCCAGATGACCGAACCGGCGCAATCACGGTGCTTCGGCGTCAGGTTTTTGCCAACCCTGCGCATTACTGAACAACGTTGACTTTTTATGCTCAGCGCTTTAGCGTACTGTTCCGGTACAGATGTGGCCGTATGTGAGTCTGGGCTTGGAGTTAGGTTAATGGCAACTTTAGGTGTAGTGGTTGGGAACAGAGGCTTTTTTCCTTCGCATTTGTGTGAATCCGGTAGAAAAATTATTCTAAAAGTGCTTTCGGAGGAAAACATCGATGCCGTAATTATGTCGGTGGACGAAACTAAATTCGGTGCCATCGAAAGCCATGCCGATGCCCGCAAATGTGCGGACTTGTTCAAAAAGCACGCGGGGAAAATTGATGGCGTGTTGGTAACACTGCCAAACTTTGGTGATGAACGGGCTGTCGCCAACACTTTGCGTTGGTCCGGGTTGAATGTTCCGGTGCTGATTCATGCCTTTGAAGATGACGGCGGGAAGATGACCATCAAAGACAGGCGCGACAGTTTCTGTGGCAAGATGTCGGTTTGCAACAACCTTCGGCAATACGGCATTAAATATTCGCTTACCACGCGGCACACCATGTCGCCGGATTCGGCCGAATTTCGTGCAGACCTGCGGCGCTTTGTTTCCACCTGTCATGTGGTGAACAAATTGCGGAATTGCCGTCTTGGTGCCATTGGTGCCCGCCCCGGCGCATTTAATACCGTCCGCTACAGTGAGAAATTATTAGAACACGCCGGCATCACTGTTGAAACACTGGACCTCTCTGAGGTGCTGGGGTGGACGGCCAAGATGACGGATCATGATCCGGATGTAAAAGCCAAATTAGCCGCCATACAGGCGTACACCAACACCGGCTCCATCCCCCAATTGCCGGTCATCAAGATGGCCAAGCTGGGTGTGGCCATTGACCGGTGGGTGGCGGAAAATGGCCTCGTCGCCACCGCTATCCAGTGCTGGACTTCTCTGGAAGAGTTTTACGGGGTGGTGCCGTGCACCATTATGAGCATGATGTCCAATTCACTTATGCCCAGTGCATGTGAAACAGACGTTGCTGGTGTAGTTGGCATGTACGCGCTGACGTTGGCATCCGGTAAACCGTCAGCACTGCTGGACTGGAACAATAATTACGGTACCGACCCTGACAGAGGCGTGGTATTTCATTGCTCCAATCTGCCGAAAGATTTTTTCGCGAGCCAGAAGATGGACTATCAGGAAATTATCGCTGGTACCGTCGGCAAGGAAAACACCTTTGGTACCATTGTGGGCCGTGTAGCAGCAGGTCCTTTCACCTACTGCCGGGTTTCAACGGATGATCTCAATGGCCGTGTAGCCGCGTACTTTGGCGAGGGCGAATTTACCGATGACAAGCTCGATACGTTTGGCGGCTACGGTGTGATTAAGGTACCGCAATTCCAGAAGTTGCTGCGCTATATCTGTGAGAACGGTTTTGAGCATCATGTGGCGGCAACAAAGGCAAACGTATCGTCTGCATTACAGGACGCACTGGGAAATTATTTTGGGTGGCACACGTATCACCATTGCGCGTAGATGTGTTTCTGCGGTCAAAGCCGTCAATCACGCTGGCAAATATCCGTGGCGACAGTCGGGGCACCTATGTGCATGAACGGCCGAATATAAGTTTTCATGGACCGGCGGTACTCAGAAGGTACCGGTTTGGAGCATAAATGGCTGGGAAATATGTTATTGGGTTGGATTTTGGAACCAATTCCGTTCGGGCCTTACTCGTTGAGGTGAAAACCGGACGAGAATTGGCGATGAGCGTGTGGAACTACGCCCACGGCGATCATGGTGTGGTGCTCGATGCACGCCAACCGAATCTGGCGCGGCAGCATCCGTCGGATTATCTGGTGGGGATTGAGAAAACCGTCCGGGCCGTGCTGCGTGAGGGGGCCAGAAAGCAGCGGGGGTTTTCGCCCGTTGACGTCATCGGCATTGGTGTGGACACCACCGGTTCGACACCACTGCCGGTCGACGCGCAGGGGCAGCCGCTGGCGTTTAATAAAAAATTCAGTAGTGATCCGGCAGCGCTGGCGTGGTTATGGAAAGACCATACAAGTCATGCCGAAGCCGCCGAAATCACTGATGTCGGCTTAAGGATTCGGCCACAGTTCATGGCCAAGATAGGTGGGAGATATTCCTCGGAATGGTTCTGGGCCAAAATATTAAAATGTGCCCGCCATTCGCCCCGGGTCTTTGAAACCGCCCATACATGGGTTGAGATAGCCGACTGGATACCCGCCTGCTTGGCCGGTAATCTGCATCCCACCGGTTTACGGCGCGGCGTCTGCGCTGCCGGACATAAGGCTTTTTTCAATCCGGAATGGGGCGGATACGGCGACCGTGATTTTTTCAGTGCCATCGATCCGAGGCTGGTGCGTGTGTGGCAAAGTCTGCCGCCGGTGACCTATAGCAACGCCCAGTCTGCTGGAGGACTTTGCGAGGCCTGGGCCGCGAAATTAGGTTTGCCGGCAGGCATCACGATTGGTATCGGCGCGTTTGATTGCCACTATGGTGCCATTGGGGCGGGGGTATCGTCCAATGTGCTTGTTAAAATTATTGGTACATCCACCTGTGACATCATGGTAGCACCGATGAATCAGGACTTGTCTGATATACCCGGTCTCTGCGGCATCGTGCCTGAATCTGTACTACCGGATTACTACGGCCTGGAGGCGGGACAGTCTGCCGTGGGCGACATGTTCAATTGGTTCGTTAATAAAATTCAGCCTGGCGGAGCAAAAAAGGGATCGTACGAATCATTAACTGCCGAGGCCGAAAAATTAAGCCCCGGTTCCAGCGGGCTTCTGACATTAGATTGGCATAACGGCAATCGGACGATTCTGGTTGACCAGCGACTGACGGGTCTGACCCTGGGCCTGACATTGGCATCAACACCTGCCGAAATATACCGCAGTCTTATCGAGTCAACGGCGTTTGGTGCCCGGGTGATTATGGAACGCTTTGAGGAATATGGCGTCAAGGTAGAGCGAGTTGTGAATTGTGGCGGCATTGCGGCGAAGAATCCTCTCGTGATGCAAATTTACGCCGATATCATGAATCGTCCCATTGCCATATCACGCAGCACACAGACCTGCGCGCTGGGAGCTGCCATCGGTGCGGCGGTAGCGGCTGGACCCTCCCGCGGTGGATATACTGATTTTGCATCGGCAACCAAGGCGATGACGGCTGTGCAGAAAAAGGTATTCAAACCCGCACCACGGAGTGCGGCCTTATACAATCGCCTGTATGGAATCTACCGGCGATTGCATGATGCATTTGGCATTGCAGGTCAAACGGCCGACGTTTCAGGCATCATGAAAGAATTACTTGCCATCCGCGATGAGGTGCGTAAATAATGGCCTACGATGCGCTTAAGGAAGATGTATGCCGGATAAATCGCGATCTGGTTCGAGCCGGTCTTGTGGTGCTTACCTGGGGTAACGCCAGCGGTGTCGACCGCAATGCTGGTGTAATGGCCATCAAGCCCAGTGGCGTCGCCTACGATAAGCTTACGCCGGCTGACGTAGTGGTGATTTCACTGGAATCGGGACGGCAAATCGAGGGCACTGGCCGCCCCTCCTCGGATACCGCCACGCATCTTCATCTGTATCGACATTTTGCGGAAGCTGGCGGCATTGTGCATACCCATTCGGATTTTGCCACGACGTTCGCACAGTGGGGTCGCGGGATACCGTGCCTCGGGACGACCCATGCGGATAATTTCCATGGAACGATCCCCTGTACTCGCCCCATGTCCGACGAAGAAATCGCCGCAGACTATGAATTAAATACGGGCCGCGTAATTGTGGAATGTTTTGAATCGGCAAAAATTAATCCCGCTGAACTGCCGGGCGTGCTGGTTCGCAGCCATGCGCCCTTCACTTGGGGGCCTACACCGGCCAAGGCACTTGAAAATGCCATTGTTCTGGAATTTGCGGCCAAAATGTGCTGGCAAAATATTGTGGTCAAGCCAGATATTCCTGCCGTTTCGGACGCTTTGCTCGACCGGCACTTTTACCGTAAGCACGGTCCGTCCGCCACCTATGGACAGGGAAAGTAGATCGTCGGCATCAGGCCAGCCGCACACGACGAAGTCCGTTGAGCGGGCGGCAGGGATGAATATCCCATCGATCGGCCTTTAATGTTCCATTAATTCTACGGAGTCTTGGTTATAAACAGGCTCTTGAGAATGCTGTTGGCGTCAACCGTTTCGCCGCTTAATGCCATGGCAAGCAACTCACCACCCAAAATGTCCGGTGCTACAATTAAATCAGGAGACACCCGCTTAACACGTTGAAGATTATTGGCATTTTTGACGGCGGCAACCGTTTTAACCTGTCCCCCAATATCTTTGGCAGCCATGACGATAAAGGCGTTTTCGCTGTCGTCATTGCGCAGGGCGAGTATGGCACGGGAAAATTCGGCACCGGCTTTGCGAAGTACCTCAGTATCCGTCGGATCGCCAATAATTAAATCAGCATCCTCAACCCATTTGCTGGTTGGTGGATTGGGCAGGATTACCGATACATCAAATTTACGGTCACGCAATTGTCGATAGGTATTCTGGGCAAGAGGGTTTTCCCCCACGATAATGTAGTGATCTTTGCGCATGCGTTTTTTTTCTCCTGCGAGCAATTTTTCCATTCGATTGCCAACGAGCGGAACAATAACGGTAGAAACAGATGTGGCAAATACGGTAATACCTAAAATGATCAGCGAAACAACAAAAAGCTTTGCGTCATCTGTTTTGGGCGTAATATCACCGTACCCAACGGTAGAAAGCGTGACGACAACAAAATAGAGCGCGTTGGTCCACGTTGTAATCGGAGGAGAAAAGTCGCTGCCCAGCACATAGGTGCCGATGATGGCATAGCCAAAAAGCAGCACCAGACTTACACCGGAAAGTAATGTACCGGCCGCCAAGGATGATTTTGAGAACGACCGGAAGAAAATAATAAGGCAAAACAGAATGATGGCATTGAAATAGACCATGCTGCTCCAGTGCAGCCAATGCTGATGAAGTGACAAGGCCAACGTGCCGGCAATCAGTAATAGACTGATAGCCCATGCCAATCGCGACCGCAGGCCAAGACCCACCGACATGATCAGCACCAGCATGCCTGCCAAGGCTGTAAGCAATCCCGGCGGCCATTTGAATGTCTGGTGGTTTGTGATCATCTTAATAACCGCAGGTAGGTGCGGTGAAAGTATTTTCAAACCGGCCACCAGATTTGCCAGTCCCAGGGAGGCTATGAGTAATGCCATGGGTAAATGGGGGAACCAGATATCGCCGCGCAGGCGTGCAGAAATGCGCTGCCATCCATTGATGAATCGCTGCCTGGGGGTCAATTCGTGAAAAAATTTACCCAATTTATTTCACCCAAAAAAAATACAACACCAGCATGTGCGCCGCACCCATCAGGGAGACCTCACGGTAATGCATTTTTGCCGAAAAAATGTCGCACAGCGTTGGCTACTCGAACAATTTCGGCCTCGGTGAGTTCAGGAAAAATAGGAAGTGCCAATACCTCGCGACACGCCGCCTCCGCGTTCGGTAACGCGCCCGCTTGGTAACCCAAATCCGCAAAGCATTGCTGGAGATGGAGGGGCTTCGGGTAGTACACCATTGAGCCGATACCGAGTCGCGTCAGATGATCTTTAAGTTCGTCGCGCTTGGGAGTACGAATCACATATTGATGGAACACATGTCGAGCGTGGGCAATACGGTGGGGGGGCTTGACATCTGTATCAGCAAGAGCATGGTCATAAAAATCGGCAATTTCGATGCGTCGCTGGTTCCATTTCGGTAAATACGGCAATTTAGCGGAAAGAATAGCGCATTGCAGAGCGTCCAGCCTGAAATTGCCCCCGACGAATTCATGCATATAACGCGATACCTCGCCGTGCTGCCGCGTCTGCCGAATGCGATTGGCAAACGCTTCCATACGCGTCAGCACGCCACCGGCATCTCCCGCTGCTCCCAAGTTTTTGGTGGGGTAAAACGAGAGCGCTGCCGCGACGGAAAGTTCGCCCGGTACCACACCGTCCGGATCATGTGCACCAATGGATTGGGCTGCATCCTCCACTACGCTTATACCACGATCACACGCCCACTTTACCAAGGACTTCATCGGTGTCATCTGCCCAAAAAGATGCACCGGGATTATGCCGCGTACACTTGAATTTACGCTCTGCTCCATGGCCGATTGATCAATTAAGAAGGTGTCGGGGTTAATATCAACGAACAGGGGTTTAGCACCGGTACGGGCGATGCAGCCCCCCGTAGCAAAAAAGGTGAAAGGGGTGGTGATGACCGTATCACCTGGGCCTATTTTCAAGGCCATGAGAATGGCAAGAATGGCGTCGGTGCCGCTCGATACAGCGACGGCTTGGCATTGGCAAAACGCCCCCAATTGTTGCTCAAAATCGTTCACGGCCGTACCGCCGATGTACTCAGTACGGGAAAGTACCGTTCGCGCGGCGGCTTCCAGTTCCTTGCCGATAGAGTCGTACTGGCGTGTAAGATTGAACATGGGCACAGGCACCTGGCCGCCGGCATCTCCGTCCACTTCTGGTGATGCCGTTGGTGATGATGGATGCACGGATTGGGGCATGGTGATAATCTCCAAATAAACGCACCCGCTGAAGCCAGGAAACTAGGGGGCTTTTTCCACGACAATCAGCGTTCTAAATGCCATCCAGCGTGCCAAGGGCGAAAGCATGCGTTCAAGCATCTTGGCGGCCGGGGCCGCAAAACGCGGTAGCAGCACGGGTTTGGAAAATCCGCCGGAGAGAGGATAAACCATGGTCGAATGTACCTCACGATGCACAACTGTTAATTGGGGAAAACGACGTTCAAAAAGCCTCTGATAACGAAAGAATAATAGTGTGGGAATCGCCTGATTGCTGGCAAATGCACCTGAACCGATGACGGCAACGGGGTCTTCGCCAATCGGGTTGGATTGCGATTTGAAAAGGGGCGCATCCATATCCACTGGTTCCGGATGAGAAAGTCGATAGCACAGTCCGGAAACTGGTGAAATAAATGGCTCGGTCATGATTACCCGTCCGCCGGATTGCAGCACTCGCTGCGCTTCGGAAAAAAATCTCAGCGGCAAAGGAATATGGTGCAGCACATCCTGCATGACAATATTATTGACGGATTGATCGCGAAAGGGCAGATGCATGGCATCGGCGGCCAGATTGATATGAGGCGTCGGGAGGATATCGGTAACAATCATGTCGGGGTAAAAGCTGCGAAAATGTCCTGACCCACCTCCCACTTCCAGGATGACGCCGTAGGGCTTGGTTACCGATGGGCCGGGTGCGAAGTGCCGGCGCATGCGGTCGAAATATTCGTGATAGACGTCGCGCAGTAAGGGCCGCGATTTCCATGCTTCGGCACGCTGGTCAATAATTGCCTGGTCTTCTCGCCGACTTGCAGGCGTGATGGCGTCATTGCCGTTGGTCATACTCTGAATCATAAGGGTTCTTGATTGTTTTTTGGTCAATTTCTCGATTGAAAGAATTCTCTTTGCACAGCCTCACTGCATGCGTTGTGCGACTAACGCACTAAAAGCCCACATGTACGTCAAATCCTTCGGCTTTGATCTGCTTCACCAGGGCATCAAGTCCGCTGATGGTGCCCTTCAGGCGTTGGGTGATCACCAGCAGTGACTTGTACAGCCTCGGATCCTTAACAAATCGGCCGGCCGTGCCGTGTCCTTTGGCGATGGAGGCGAGGATGAGATTGGCATTTTGTAACACATGTGTAAGTCTCAAACTCAATGCGATAATTTGTTGGTGGGCAGTTGCCACGGTGGCATCAACATCCGAGGCGGTGTGATTGGCCTTGGCAATAAATACCCCCGCGCGACCGACGAGGCGATGCACCTGTTTGAGAATCGTTGCAAGTTGAATAGACGCATGCGACACGTTGGCGAGAATAGTACGCACCTGACGATGCAGGCTTTGACTGGCGACCAGCCGATTGACGGAATTAATCGTCACATTAAGCCGCTGAATCAGCGCGCTGACATTGTTCAGATCACCCGGTTCAGACGATTCACCCGATGCCTGTGCTGAAGTAAGCGCGACGGGTTTTAGCAGGGAATGCAAATCATCTGCCACTCGATCCAGTTTGCCGCTAAGTGTGGTGAAGTCCGTCTTGAGTGATGTGATATTCTTTATGACCGAGTGCGGAATTAAACTCGATGATGCAACCTTCGCCTCAAGATGGGCGGAACCATCCGTCGGCAGATAACCACTGATTTTGCCGGGCGGCACATATAAAGAAACGAACGGTGTGCCGATCGTTTTACTGCCGATAAGCGCCTTGGTACTCAGCGGTAACCTTAAGGGGCGGCCATTGATTGAGCGGTAAACCGCAAGCCGAATTCTGGCCTGTTGCATATTGCCGGTGAGCGAAACACCCGTAACGCTGCCGACAACAACGCCGTTAAGAGAAACGAGATCTCCCGTAGTAAGGCCCATCGCGGAACCACATCGCAGCGTAACCCGGTATGGTGCGTTGGGGCCGAGGTATGGAAGCCGCCCCAACAGGAATGCTCCCCAGGTCAGCAACACCACTGCGACCAGTATCGTCAGCCCGACGGCCGTATTTCTCAGCTTTTCATGCGCCATTAATAGAATCCTGCTTCTTCATGCCGTTCATCCATTACCGGTACGGTATTGTATCCCAGTTACGCGCATTTTCAGGCTTTGGTGTGCCAAACCGCTAACCGCGCGTTGGCGATTCATTTCGCCAAGCCCACTGGACAAATCACCTGAGCGCTGCGCGACGGCAGATAAATCTGTATAGACTGCTCTCGACCATACATCGCAAAGGCTTGGATAGGGTACAAGGTGCCGCTTTCAGTGCGTCCGTGCCCGTCAAATCTCTGTTCATCGGTTGAAAGTATCACCTTGTAATCTGTGTGGTCCGGTACGGGAATACGCAGATCGACGTACGATTCACCGGGATGAAAATTAAAAATACAAACGAGCGGCCCACGACGATATGCCAGTTGCCGCGTATCTTCATGAACCATCAGTTGCTCTATGAAAGGATCGCAAAGCAATTGGTAATCCTGGTCCATCTGGTTCATTGCCTGATCGAAGCGCCATAATCCTTGATAATGAAGGTGATCCATCTGCGCCAGCGACCAGAGACGACGAGCATAATGATATGAATAATTGTTGCCGGGGCGGGGAAAATCAACCCATTCGGGGTGACCGAATTCATTACCCATAAAGTTGAGATAGCCTTCACCGGCGAGCGTAAAGGTAAGCAGGCGAATCATCTTGTGCAGCGCCAGACCGCGATCAACGACCGGACTGTGTGCAAATTTACTCATTTGGCTGTACATATCCTTGTCCATCAGCCAAAAAGCAAGGGTTTTATCACCGACGAGTGCCTGATCGTGGCTTTCAGCATAACCCACATGCAGTTCGTTATGTCGGCGATTCATCAGTGTGTGATACAGATCGCCGAGGTTCCAGTCCTCATCCCGCTTTTCCTTCAGTAGTTTGATCCAATAATCCGGCACACCCATCGCCAATCGGTAATCAAATCCCAATCCACCCTCATCGACGGGGCGGGCCATACCGGGCATCCCCGATACGTCTTCGGCGATGGTTACCGCGTGCTGATTAATAGCGTGGGTAAGCGTGTTGGCTATCTGAAGATACGCCAAGGCATCGCCGTCAATATTCGGGCCGAAATATGAGTCATAGCTGGTGAATTTCGCGCCCAGGCCATGATCGAGGTACAACATGCTGGTCACACCGTCAAAGCGGAACCCGTCAAATCTGAATTCCTCCATCCAGTAACGCAGATTACTGAGCAAAAGCCGCTGCACTTCATAGATGGCGTAGTTAAAACAGAGTGAATCCCACGCCACATGCTGACCGCGCGGACCGCTGTGGAAATATTGATAATCCGTCCCATCAAAAAGGTTCAATCCCTCATTGATATTTTTAATGGCATGGCTATGCACCACATCCAGCAGGACGGATAATCCCAGACCGTGCGCGGTATCTATCAACTCTTTAAGGTCTTCCGGGGTTCCAAATCTGGAACTCACCGCGAATAAACTGCTGACGTGATACCCAAATGAGGCGTAATAGGGATGTTCCATGACCGCCATAAGCTGAACGGCGTTGTATCCCAGCGCCGCAATTTGCGGCAAAACGGCATTTTTAAAATCGACAAATGACCCGACTTTCGGCTCCTCCGTCGCCATACCGACATGTGATTCGTAGATTCTTATTCCACAGCGACGGGTTCTCATCGGTGCGGAATGTTTAAATTCATAAGGCTTGGGCGGGTTCCAGTACTGCCCTAGAAAACCATGGGTGTTGGGGTCCTGTACCGTGCGGCGAATGTATGCGGGGATGCGGTCGCTGCCTCCGGACGATGTAACAACATGTACCTTGAGATGACTGCCGTGGGTGAGGCACGATGCAAATTGGTTGTCGGGCAGGAATATCTGCCAAACTCCAAATTCATCACGGCTCAATGGATGGCGGCCCCTATCCCAGGCGCAAAAATCTCCGGTGAGAAACAGTGCTTTGGCGGCCGGAGCCCACTCCCGATACCACAAACCCGGCACGCCGTCGCGCTGGCCTCTATTAAATCCAAAATAATGGTGGCCCTGACTGATTTGCCCCAGAACACCACCCGTCGATGCATATTGATTGATCAATTTGTTATAGTACTCGTATCGGGCAAGAATGGCATCTTTGTGCGGTTCAAGCCATGGATCGGAAACGGTAATTAATTTGCTCTCTGAGCCTTTATCGTTCGTTTGATGATCCGATCTATTTTTTGGCACAAGCATTCTCCTGTTTCCACCGACTAAGAAATGTAGTTTAACCGACCGGTGATTAAAGACATCCGTTGAGATATTACATTTCAGCTATTTTTGTTTTGACACAGGGCGATAGCTGTGGAGAGGAAGGCCGGATTTCGGATAATCGAACCGAATCCCCGCGGTAACGGGCGGTATCCCCGCAGGGCATTACTTATCTGCCGCATGCACCAGTAATCCACCACGTCCTGCCAATCGGGGCTTCTCGGCTCGGGAGCCAGTGATAAAAACGCCTCCAGAAAAGCGCGCGCTTCGGTGGCCCGAATCTGACCTTCTGAATCCACGCACCATTGTACGAAAACGTCCACCGCATCCTCGTAGTTGCTGCCGCTACCGGCAAGCCCCCAATCGATCACCGATGTAATCTGCCGATCGTCGTCCATTAGCACGGAGTTTTGATTAATACCGCCGTGAATCCACCCTCGGAGGGGTGGTTTACCCTTCTGGGTGTCGACGAATTTCTGCAGGATGCTGGCATCGAGGATATTGAGCAAAGCGTTGCGCCGAGGCGAGGGCTCGGCCAGCAGGCAGGTAAGCTCGGTGTAAAGAGGTTTTCCAGTGTGGGTGCGATCGGCGTCAGTTGTCATGCGATGCATCCAGGCGAGGCGCACTCCGAGTTGGCTCAAATCCTGACTTTGCCATTGTTCGCAGGCAACGGACTGCCCGACGGGGAACTTCGCCACCATGAGATGAGTGCCCTGCGGGCCGTCTACAACCCATCCGCCACCTGCCTTTACAGGTTCCATGAAATGGAGGCTGGGAAATGTCGCTTTCGCCAAACTGGTTGACTTTTTTGCTCCCGTGTTGAGTTGCTTGCGCGCATATATCCGTGGGTAAATCAGCACGAGAAATGATTGGCGTTCGGACGTAAGTATCTCAATGGTTTCGCTCTGAACGCCACGCGCGAGTTTTCTGAATCGGATGATCCGCCCCAGCCGAAAATCACGCTGGACGATACCGTTTAGTAAATAGGCCTCTCGATCATCCATTTCGGGTACGCACCTGAAAGTCCAGGCCTCCTCAACAAGCGCCGCCAGAAACCCAATCGGCACACCGCGCTATTCCCGCACTTCGCTCTATCACTGGTTATAGCCGTGATGGCGGCATAACAAAAGAGCACGCCACGTCGAGTGTGAATTCTATTCATAGTTAAATGCACTTGGATGTGACGCCAAAAGTTAGTTCCAGATTGGTACAGCACCTTGCCGATAATCTGCTGGCCGTGAGAGTTTCACGTGAGGTGGTCGGCCGACCTCAGTGTTCGTCGGCTGCCGCGCGATTGTTGGCGGCATCGGGAGTGTGGGGATATTTGGCCTTAATTCCTCCGGCAGAAAAATGTTCCCGGGAGAGGATTGATCTCGGCATGATGATTGCTCCCCCTGCACTCAGGATGGGACACAAATCGCCAGTAGCCGGGATGCTTTTTGGCCCCAGCCTGTCGCAAGATGTATGCGTGGCGGTTATGCTGCTGGAATGTGCTCTGAAGACTCGGTAAGGATCAGTATTGTATGAAAACAGCGGTTCACGTAACTCATGAGGCGGTTCAGAAAATTGGTGGAATTGGTGCTGTGCTGCACGGTTTGCTTACATCCCGGCACTACAGCGACCGCGTTGATCGTGATATTCTCGTCGGGCCTCTCTTCAGCACGGACGGCCCGGCGCAAACGCGTCTCGGCTTAGGCGGAGAGGTGCTTTACAGTTCCATGGACGGTATTGTTCGTCATCCCTTGGCAGAGGCGCTTCAGGCCGTGGAGCGTAAATACCATGTAAGCATTGTTTACGGGCGGAAGACTTTTCACGATAAGTTCACACAGGTAACTTCACATCCTGAGGTTTTGCTTTTCAATTTGAATCATTATTCCGCCGAGCGAATTGCCGCTTTTAAATGGGAACTTTACGACAAATTTCACATTGAATCGAACCGCTATGAATGGATATGGGATTACGAGCAGTATGTCCGCCTCGCCGAACCGGCGATTGACGCGTTGGCCGCCATTGGGGCCGGCTCACCTGAACATCCAGCCATTATTTTTTCGCACGAGTATATGGGAATGCCTACGGCGTTGGCGGCCAAACTCAATGCCCCCGACCGCTTCCGCACGATATTTTACGCCCATGAAGTCGCACCCATGCGCCGAATTGTGGAATCACATCCGGGGCACGACGTGAGCTTTTACAACGCCATGCGTCTGGCACACCAGCAGCATTTATCCGTCGATGATGTATTTGGGTCGCAGTCATTCTTCTACAAATATCCACTCGTGGATGCGGCCAAACACTGCGATAATATTTTCGCGGTGGGAGATTACATTATCGACGAGTTTCACTTTTTGAACCCGGTTTTTGAGCGTCGACACATTGATCTGGCATACAACGGGGTGCCATCCTTTAAAATTTCACTGGATGAAAAAAATGCATCGCGCCGTCGGCTTCAGCATTACTGCCAAACATTACTGGGCTTTAAGCCAGACTATGTTTTCGCCCATGTGACGCGTATGGTGCTGTCAAAGGGACTATGGCGCGATATTCGCGTCATGGAGCAAATTGAGCAGCACATGGCGGAGAAAAAGCAAACCGCTGTACTCATCGTACTTTCCACCGAGACGTCCGCCCGTGGTGCGGATGATGTGCTGAACATGGAATCCAATTACCACTGGCCAGTCGCTCACCGTGAGGGTTATCCGGATCTGACCGGCGGCGAGGCGGCATTTTACGTTGGCGTGCAGGAATTCAATGCACGCAGCCGATACTGCAAAGTTATCTATATCAATCAATTTGGGTTTGACCAGCGCACCTGTGGATTGCGTATGCCCACCGAGATGGATTTTATGGATATTCGTCAAGGCTCGGATGTAGAATTTGGGCAGTCCGTTTATGAACCATTTGGCATCGCCCAGGTTGAACCCATCTCATTTGGTGGTATCTGCGTTTTCACCTCGCTTTGCGGTTGCGCAGGTTTCGCCCGTAAGGCGGCGGGAGAGGGGGGAACGCCGAATGTGATTGAGGTGGATTACACCATGGATTCGCATGCCCAGTTTGACTCCATCGAAGCGTGCCTCGCGATTGACAAAAACCGGCGGAATCAAATTGAATGTGCGGTTGCCGCGCAAATTGCAGCTAAGATTATGACCGGCCTTCCGACCACGGATGCGGCCATCGAGAAAATGGTCAAGGAGGGGTATCGCCTCGCCAACCAGATGAGTTGGGAGGTGGTGGCACGCGACTATGTTCTTCCAGGTATGGACAGGGCCTTGGCGCGAAAGCACGCCGAACATGTGCGTCCGCAAGTGGTGATTGCCTAGTAGTTTGTCCAACTAATAGCAGAGCTGCGATATGCCGGAATTGCCCCGGATTTAAGACGTCGGGCCAACGGCGACGCTGGTGAAGATGAGTCCAATCTCGCCGCCAACGGGGCGTTTACGGCAAACGCGTCGGCCGGCGCAATTTGTCCGTGCGCCATTTACTCTGGACCGTAATTGCCTGTATGCTTTGTCAATCGGCGGTTTGCGGTGCGCCGCATGCGGCGCACCATAACTTGATGGATGGCCTTTACAGGTGGTGACATGATCTTTGCAGGCATGGGTTTTGGGGGAAGAAATCATCGACCTGCATCAGGAAGTGCTGCGCTACGCTGGTTGGCACTGGCTGCCATTTTGATCGCCGGCCAGCGCGGGGGAATCGTGTGGGGCAACGACTCGGGCGCGTCGAATCAATCTTATTTACTGCCGCTGCTTGCTTCGCCCTCTTCCAACCATGTTAAGGCACCTTGGTGGAGTGCTGTACACCAGGAAAAAGCGTCGATTCACATATCGACTCAATTTGGGTACTACAATGACTACTGGTATCGATACCTCGATATATCCCCGAATCGACCCAATCTGGAAAATATCACTCGCATCTCGCTGAATATGAAAAAGTTGGGGTCGCTTTATTTTCGCAGTTTTGCCAATTGGTCATACGATATTAAAAACCCCTATTTCAATTCACTTTCGCAAGGCATTGCCGGACGGGTTGCCGCTGGCGGTGCGGTGGGAAATGTGCCTGACAGCAATTTTTCCGAAGCAGATTTGACGTTGGGTTACTCCTACGATGCGGGCGGGCTTATTCACTTACAGGCGGGTTTCACCGATCAAATTACCCCCAACACGCAATATTTCGTTCCGCATTCCAATCCGCTCGGCAGGATGGGGCTTTCGCACGGTCAAATGAACAGTCCCGAGATATTCTTACGCGCGTCGCTCAATGATGATCGATATCTGCATCAGTTTGCATTTCATCCGTTTGTCATGGTGGGGTTTGACTACGCCGGGGCCTACTACACCCATAGTGCGGGCCAGTACTTTGAGGTGGGCATGGACCCCGTATTCCGTGTGCCCCATACGGGTGGCCTTACGATCTATTCCCCGTTTTCGGTTTCATTTATAAATGGGGAAAAACGCCTCGACGTCAACCGTTCAAGTTTTCGTGACGGGTATCTAGGCACGTATATCGGCACGACCATTACCTATCCACTCAATCGGCTGCTTAACATACGCCCATCGGCGGGGCAGTACACGATAGGATTTTCGGCCAACAGTATTTTTGCCGCGACGCGCTATGCGCAGCCAGCCGGCACCCATAGTGATGCCACCGTGCTGGGTGTATTTTTGCGGGTGGATTATTAGCTGCCGGATTACTCGGCGCTGGGATGTTTGTCGGTGTTCAAGTAACCGGGATGAATAATGGGCTAGGTCGGCACTGTCGGCGGTGTATTTGGAGGTATATCACATGGAAATGCGTAAGTTGGGATCCTCGGGGTTGATGGTCAGCGCGATCGGCATGGGATGTATGCCACTGTCAGTACCTGAAAATCGGCCGTCGGAAGAGGATGCCATTGGCGTCATTCACAAGGCCATTGACGTGGGCATTAATTTTTTCGACACCGCTGATGCCTACTGCCGCGATCATACCGAAATGGGGCATAATGAACGCCTGATAGGCAAGGCTTTGTCGCGGCTGGACGCGGCCGCGCGCGAGCGCATGGTGGTTGCCACCAAGGCAGGGCTTGTGCGGCCGGACGGGCGCTGGGAACCTGATGGCAAGCCAGCCCGTATCAAGGCTCGTTGCGATGAAGCATTGAAGAATCTTGGGGTCGATAGCATAGACCTTTACCAGTTTCATCGTCCCGATCCGCATGTTGCGTTTGTCGATAGCGTTGGTGCCTTCAAGGAATTACAGGATGCCGGCAAAATCAGGCATATCGGACTAAGCAACGTATCTGTCTTGGAAATAGAACTGGCGCAGTCCGTCGCGAAAATTGTGAGCATACAGAATGAATTTTCGCGTAAAACTCGAAAAGCCCAGCATGATGGCGTCCTGGACTACACGCGTAAGCACGACATGGCCTTTTTGCCCTGGAGTCCCTTGGGAGGCATCAAGGCCGCCAAAGGAATCGCCGCCGCCGAACCCCTGCTTGAGACAATCGCGGTGCATCACCGCGTCAGTCCGCAGCAGGTAGTCCTTAAATGGATGCTGCTTCTGGCACCGCACATTATTCCAATTCCGGGTGCGAGTCGGAAAGAATCGGTAATCAGTTCTGCCGCGGCGATAAACATTCAATTTAAACTTGAAGAATTTGAGGCCCTCAATGATTAACCCTTTCAGTGAGGCGCTTACGTCCGATGGCTGCGGAGGCAGTTCACTTTGAATTCAGAGAATTCTCATCCATTGAGTGTCAATCCGGCCTGGATGCTCGACTTGATAAAAGAATCGGCGTCGGTTGTTGATCAACTCAAATATCAATTGCCGGAGATTGATGCCATATGTCGAAAAATTACCGAGCAATTGCTGGCCGGTAATAAACTCCTGACGGCTGGAAATGGCGGATCGGCCGCGGCCGCGTTGCATCTGGCGGAAGAGCTTACCGGTAAATACCATCGCGCCGACCGCCGCGCCTTACCCGCCATATGTCTGGCGGCTGATACCACGGCTTTAACCTGCATTGCCAATGACTGGGACTTTGCCAGTGTGTTTTCTCGCCAGATAGAGGCGTATTGCAAGCCCGGCGATGTATTGGTGGTTTTTTCATCGAGCGGCAAGAGTGAAAATCTCGTCCGCGCCTGCGACACCATGAAGCGTCTCGGTGGCACGGCGTTGGCGCTTCTCGGTCGGGGTGGGGGGCGCGTGCATGAGATAGCCGATCTATCGCTGGTGGTCAATTCCAATCGGACAGCCAGCATTCAGGAAGCCCATGAAGTCATTCTGCACTTAATACTGGAATATATTGAGCGGGTGGTGTAAAAAGTTTCTCCACAGGTCACATGGCACCGAATGGCGGTCAATCAAACTCATCGCCGCGAAAGGTGTGGCCCAGATAGGTTTTTCGCACCAGTTCATTATTGATAAGTTCTTTCGGAGCCCCTTGTGCCAGCACTTTACCGTCGGAAATAATCAGGGCCCGATCGCATACCTCCAACGTGCGTTGGACATTGTGATCAGTGATTAAGATGGCTTTGCCCATCTGTTCACGCAATTGCCGAATCTCGCTCTGCAGGTCTTCGACGGCAATGGGGTCAACACCACTGAATGGCTCATCAAGCAGGATTAGAGATGGATTAGTGACCAAGGCCCGGGCAATTTCCAGTTTCCGCCGCTCACCGCCAGAAAGTGAATAAGCCTTTTGCGTCCGATTACGCTGCAAGCCAAATTGGCTCAGCAGTTTATCCGCCTCGATCCGCCGCTCGGACCGGGATCGTCGGGTATGCTCAAGAATTGCCAGTAAATTTTGTTCCACCGTCAGGCGCAAAAAAACCGATGGTTCCTGCGACAGGTACCCCATACCGCGCCGGGCACGCTTATACATGGGTAGACGAGTAATGTCGGCACCATTAAACAGGACGGATCCACCATCCGGCCGTACCATACCAATGGTCATGCGAAAGGTGGTTGTCTTACCTGCACCGTTGCGCCCCAGCAGTCCAATCACCTCTCGCGCCCCAACTTCAAATGAGACATGATCGACAACTGTCCGTCCGCCGTATCGCTTAACCAGATTTTCAGCCTTCAGCAGTATCAACCGTTTAAGGGCCTTCCCTTTGCATTTCTCAATCGCAGGTCGCGTTCCATCAGACCAGCCAATACTGAATTGTCGCTGGATATTCGCTGCATGGCAAGCCATCAAGGATTCGCAAGACGTGGTACTCTGGCGGCAACTATCTTTTGCGCTGTCCGAATTCGCGGACTTGCGCTGGAGTAACTCGTGGCCGCAAGGGGAAATTATCATGCGCAGAACAAATTGGCTCTATTCGTTGGCTTGCGTGGCGACCGGGTTAATGGGGGGATGTCAAGCCGTCAATCATCATTGGGGTATGGGGAACGGGAATAGAACCGGCTTGCCGGCCGGTCAGGCGTCTTCCCAAGTAAACCAGGTGGATTTATTTCCCAACGGTGTGGGTTACATCGGTTTCAAAGCCGCGGTTGATAACAGCCAAACGCTGAATCTCCCGGTCAACCCCAACGACGTGAACGACCTGCTAAAAACAATTGTTTTTTTTGACTCCTCAAATCGGGCACCGGAAGTTAATTTTGCCACCCCCATTCCGCTTTCCGTGAAACTCGCCGGCTTACCCCTTTCGCCAAGTGAAAATGGGTCGTGGATCAGCCTGCTTTCCGAGTTAAAAGGACGGAGAATCAGCCTGATTTTTAAGAAGGGCAAATGTGTCAATGGTCGGCTTATAGGGATCAAGGCGCAATGGCCGATCAGTCCGCTCAGGCACCCTGAACCGCAGCAGCAATCAACTAATGCCCAGCCGGCGATCTTCGCCTGGCCCCCACGCTACGCCGACATATACCACGATGGTCGCGTAACACGTGTGTCCCTGGCTAATTTGGTCAGTTTCAAGGTACGCAACCATCAGTTGCGGGCCAGTCTCCGTAAAGCCATGCGATACATTGCAGCTAATCGACAGACCGGTGCGGCAAGTATCGCCATTCGATTTCGCGGTAGCGGCCGGCGGATCGTGCGATTTGGCTACGCTACCCAGACACCTTTATGGCGAATGACCTACAGGCTGCTGTTGCCGCCGGCCAGTTCCAGCCACGCCCCAGCGCCGGCCGCTCAGATGATGGCAGACGCCCTCGTCCACAATACCACCTCAACTTCGTGGAAGCATATTACTTTGCACATCAACGGCACCTGGCCGCATTCATTTATTGAAGACCTGCGCCATCCGCTGTACGGTCGGCGGCCAGTCGTGCCGGCACCAGCCGACACGGCCCTTACACCTCAGGGTGGACTATTTTACCTGCGCAACATGACAGCCGCGAATTATTCGTCAAATAGCAATGGTTTCTATCCCGCCCAGGCCACTGCGGTAAATTCGTTACGTGCCATGCCGCAAATGGCGTTGGCGGCAGCGAAAAATCAATCGATATCATCATTGCGCCGGACCATCAGCGTGCAAGCCATGGCGGAACCACAAAGTTCCAATCCTGCATTTGATTATGTCGCCCGAGATATCTCGATCCGTAGCGAACATTCCGCATCATTCCCCATCCTTTCATCGAAGATTTCCGCACGTGTCGTTTCGGTCATTAATGTGAATCTGGTTCAAAAACACGCGCGTCGATCGGTGCTGCTGTTTAACAATTCCGACCGTTATCTACCCGCCGGCCCCATGACGGTATTTGAGGGGGCCACCTACAGCGGTGAAATAAATGCGCCATCTATCGCCGTCAATTCCCGACTGGTAATGCCCTTTGCCACGGATTTATCTCTCACCGCAGATGTGACGAACTTCGAAACCCGCGTATTTCAGGCGGCCAAATTTCATAAAGGCAGGCTCGTTTTAGTTGATGCCGTCACGAATCATTTAGATATCAAGTTGCACAGTATGCACCGCAACCGTATCGATGTGGTAGCAGCTTTGGGCCGGCCGACAGGCTGGCACCTGGCATCAACGCCTTACCACATCCTCCATCTGGTATCCGGAATTGGAGTGGAAATCCCCGTTGCGGCCATGTCCGACAAAACCTACCGGATCGCCCAGCTTTCGTCGCATACCTCGTACGTGGATTTGCTCGCTGCCACTCCGGACCAACTCTCGGCGCTTGCACAGACCAAGGGCATGAAGGCATCAGTCGTAAAAGGATTGACGCAAACCGTGACTTTCAAGAAGGCTTTGGTTTCGGCCAGCCGGACAGTGTCAGATATAACGTCACAAATCGCCAATCTCAATGCCAGCGAAGACCGGATACGGCAAAATCTCGCCGCGGCAAAGTCGGCCCCCAAAGAGGCGCAGCTTTTCGCAAAGGAACTTATCGCTCTGGACCGAAAACTTTCAACCTCGCAGCGTGCACTGCGTGCGGCTAAAAAGCAGGAGTTGAAGGCACGCCATACGTTGGACGGTTATATCCGGCGTTTGAAATAGGTTGTTTCGGGTAGGTACGCACCCGCAGGAAAAATGGTGATTATTCGGCGATAATGGTTGCATGGATGATGAATCGCTTCAAGTAGCCTTGAAAGAGTGGGATGTTGTCTGCAACGCCCTTTGTCGTGGGCAGCAGCACATCCTCCTGCGTAAGGGGGGCATATTGGAATCGGGTGGTGAATTTGAACTGGAAGAAAGCCGATTTTTATTCTTCCCCACCTTTGTGCATCAAAATGCCGATGGCCTGAAGAAACCCTATCGCCAATCGGTAGCAGTCGTGCACAGTGAACCGACGACCATTCATTTTCCCGGCTGGGCCAGCGTGGAGAAGATTTTTCGTGTGCCCGACCGGCCACGAATGGACAGGCTTGCCGATTTGCATATTTGGGACACTCCCCTGATTGATATGCGGTTCAATTACCGCCCGCAATACCCTCTTTACCTGCTGCTGCTGAAAACGTGGAAATTTTTTCATCCGCCGCAAATTGAAAACACTCTTGAATTTGCGGGCTGCAAAAGTTGGGTGCCTCTGCCGCACGCCATTTCAACCAAGGGTGCCGTTCCCGCGTGCAGCGATGAGGTTCTGGAAAAAGTCAAAATCCGAATTGCCGAGGCATTCGCCGATTAAATATAAGATTAAACTGTCGGGGTAACGGTTCTGCGGTATCATCTTCCGCCATGCGCCCATATGCCCACATAACGGTTATCGATTACAGCGTCGGCCTCCTATGGGTGGTGGAACTGCTGTTGGTGTGCTGGGCACTGCGGGTGGCGCAGTTTTTCGTCTACCGCATGAGCCGCGTGGTCCGTGAACCTCTGGCTCGCATCGATGTACCTGTTGCCGTCATACTGCCCGTAAAAGGAGTCGAAGCCAGCACACGTGTCAATATTGAAAAACTGCTCAACCAGGAATATCCTTCCGCCCGCTTTATTTTTGCCGTTGAGTCCGCGGCAGATCCGGTTTATCCCTTGATCAACTCATTGATTGATCAATTTCCAAAAACCAAAATCAGTATCGTCATTGCCGGTAGCGCCGCTCATCGATCACAAAAAATTCATAATCAGCTTGCCGCCATCGATCAAACGACGGCGGATGATAAGTTTTTGGCCTTTATAGACGCGGATGCCGCACCATCGCCGCAGTGGCTTCACGCGCTACTTATTCCACTTACCTATCCGCATATTTCTGCTACCACGGGCTACAGGTTTTACATCCCGCAGCGAACGTCGGCACCGAACAGCATGCTTTCCGCTGGTAATGCCATGGTAGCTTCCATGCTTGGCCCTTATCGGCGGACGGTCGCGTGGGGGGGGTCGATGGCGATATCGCGGGAAAAGTTTTTTTCGTTTGGCATCCATGCCGCCTGGCAACATGCGCTTAGTGACGATTATGTGCTCAGTTATCAGGTAAAAAAGCATGCCGGCGAGCGCATCCATTTTGTGCCGCAGTGCATGGTGGCGTCGCCAGCCGATATGTCGTGGCGTACACTGATGGAATTTGCCGTGCGTCAATATCGCATTACCCGCCGCTGTGCGGCCCGGCTGTGGTTTACGGGACTGGTCGGCGGGCTACTGTACATCGCCACGCTCTTATCTGCCGCCATCTTGGCAATCTACCCCATTGGCCCACTGGCGCATGGCCTCTGCCGCTGGCTTCCACTGGCTGTTGTGATTTCAGTCTGGGGTGGCAGCACGTTACGTGGGTGGTTTTTAATGCGGGGTGGCAAACTTTTGCTGCCGGATCATCAAGCGGCAATTCAAGGCTGCTGGCTTTGGTACACCGTCCTGTTTCCGGCGGTGCTGGCGTTCAATCTTGTCTGCCTGCTCCTGGCCGGTATCGGAAAAACCGTAACCTGGCGCGGCATCACCTACGAAATGATTGATCGCACTCAAACTCGCATTGTGGTACCCAAGTCGTCCCCGTAATAAATTAATTCCCAGCGTGACAATATATCCAAGCCAACGTCGGGTTTCAGATTACGCCAATGGCAGAATGCCGCGGCAGATTTTTTGTTGACCGGGCAATAGCGAAGTTGCTTATTCTTCCGGGCCCTGCTGCCGTGCCTCACTTGAGAGGCAATCTGGGCGACGAACATCTTGACAGTTGAATGTCCCGCTGATTTTTCACAGCACTTGCCACTTTCGGGTGTCGATCGCATCGGATTGGTTCACATCATAGGTTTCCGATAGTTTACCCGATGCCTGCTTGGCGGCTCATAACACGCCATTTCAGGCTTTCCGCACTTCCTGAAATCGCAAAAAATGTTACCTTGCGTGGTATTCCCGGGCCTTGATTTACCAGACCCTGTTTCGGCGTCCGATACCCTGAATTCTGAAAGATTACACTTAACAATCATCTCCTTATTTCGTATTATCCATTGACACAAATCTGCTCGATCACGTTGATCGGCATCTGGGCAAAAACTTTGGAGAGAGAGTCATGAGCACGAAGCGCAGTTTAATTTCACACTTGGATCGGCATGTCATTCCTGTCAAGCAGTGTGCCAATTGTCACCGTGACGTCGGTCGTGAGTGGCGTATCAAGACGCCGGATGGAAAATATTATTGCCATCCCTGTTTGCACGCTATGCAGGAATGTCTGCACGGCGCGCGACACGGGCTATTTGCCGGTAGTGCGCCGTTACCCGCCCTTGAGCCGGCCGGGAAATGAAATAATTAAGGACACAGGACGTTTTTACGCCTCCGCCGGGTCATCAACCTTGCGTCAGAAACCTTTGCGGGTAATCGACAAAGCGGCACAACCGTTGCGAGACTAAACGCTTGGCTGCACCGAATCCCCAGCGCCGCCGAGCTGAAACCATGGTCCTGTAAGCGGGATAAAAATATTCTTTGATCATTGCCGGGATAAACCGCTGATTTAATGCCGGCCTCTACTAAGCCGCGCACGTCGACGACATGCATCCGAACAATATTTAACTGCGGCCCAATTTTTGGCCCATTTTTTTCTCCAGGCCATGGGGCGTTGGCACACAAGACATATCTTGGATGGGCGTTGCATGTGCGTTACTCCGCTTGGTTCGGTGATGTGTAAATTGGCAAACTTACAAGCCACCTTTGGGCCTCCTCGGCCCGCCGCCCAATCTCAGTTTGGCTTAGCCGATTTAGAGCGCGTACTGCCAGACTGGTACGCGGATTGGCCGCCAGACGCTGGGCATGGCGGGCGATAAATGGCCAGTACGCTCGCGTAAACGGGCAGGCCTGAGGGCCACTGGCCAAGTTTGGGTCGTAGGGGCATAGTTCGCAATAATCCGACATGCGGTGAATGTATGCACCGCCAGCGGCGTAAGGTTTGGTCGCGACTATTCCGCCGTCTGCATAAAGGGCCATTCCGATGACATTGGGTGCAGTCACCCAGTCGTATCCGTCTGCGTAGGCATAGGTAAACCATTCATTTACCGCTTGTGGATTGAGGCCGTGCAGCAAGGCAAAATTGGCAAGCACCATCAATCGGGGAATGTGGTGCGAATAGGCATAACGCAGCACCGGTTTGAGAGATTCATTAATGCACGCCATATCAGATTGCCCGGACCAATAAAATTCGGGCAGTGGATGATGAGCATCCAGTTCGTTGCGTTGCGGGTAGGCGACTGCGTGGCCACCGGTCATTTCTCGCCAGTAGATTCCACGCATAAATTCCCGCCAACCGATTATCTGCCGCGCAAATCCTTCCAATGAGTTCAGCGGTATGGTGCCATTTGGCCTCTGCGTTATGGACCTGATCCGATCAACGATATAAGCCGGGTGCAGAAGTCCGCAATTCATCGCTGGCGACAGGTGCGAATGAAACACCGACCATGATCGAAGTGTCATTGCGTCTTCGTAACGGCCAAAATGTTCCAACCTGCGATGCAGAAAACTTTCCAGTTGCTCCACGGCCTGATCATGAGTCACCGGCCAGATGAATTCGCCGTCCGGCTGCGTCGGCATCCGGCCAAAATATTTTCCCGCAAAGCCTCGACGGACATCCATGAACGCCTCGCGTGTCACAGCATCAATTTTCGGTTGATATAAATCCGGAAGGCTTAGCTGCGGGGGTATTCGGCCGGCGCGGTTTTCCCTGTCAAAATTCCATGCACCGCCGATAGGCTCGCCATTTTTGTCGAGCAATAAGTCAAGTTTTTTACGCATCTGACGGTAGAAAAATTCCATAACCAGTTGCTTTTTTCCCGCAGCATACCGGGCGAATTCTGCATTGGAATTTAAAAAAAGTTTGTTGTCCGTCACCGTTAGCCTGCAAGGCAATTGCCATCGGCAGATCGACATGGCGCGTGGATAATCATTTGGCTCCATCAGCCGCAATTCAGTTATATTGAATTGCTGAATAAAGTCGTTGACGGCCCGAATAGGATCGAGACACATTTTGTGGTAGGTAACATTAAAACCGCGCCGGGCTAGTTCGGCGGCAAAATGGCGTTGGGCTGAAATCAACAGGACTAATTTCTGCCAGTGGTGGGGATAGCGCGACAGGTAAGGCATATCCTCGATAAGCAGCAGCGGCGTGCCTGCCGCTAAACGTTCAATGGCACTGCCTGAAAGCGAGCACTGGTCTTCCAATATCCACGCGCCGATGCGGCTCATCTCACGTTGTCTCCTGTTCGGTGCCTTGAGAAGGTTGATTGTGCCTGGCGGAATCCGGCATTTGTGCATCCATGTGTTCTGCGGTAGGGCGGGTGAATTGATGTGAGCCCGGTTTTCGTTTGGGCGGTGGAACATCGATATGCTTCCGCATCGCCAATGATCTGGCGGACGCCGCTTTTATCAGTTCGGGCAATACGGTGGTTTCAGGCAAGGTGCTCCAGAAGTGCTTGGGCATTTCCTTTTGCATAGCCCGTACGTTCAATCTGGCGGGATTGAAGATATGGGCGTAGTAGGTAATCCAAAGCGATTCAATATTGTCCCATTTTTCAAAATGATATTTGAGTCCATTAAATGAGTAGCTAACATGACGACCGTCCCACGCAGCAATTTCGTCGGGAGTAAAAATTGTCCATCGCATCGTTGAGAAGCGATCCGCAAAAAAACTGCCTACCAATCGCAACGGATATTGCGTGGGGCGATGCCAGGCTGAAAAATGCTCCAACCCGGTGGACGGGTCACGATGAACCAATTTGAAGCGAATAAAGGCTTTGGTTTTATGTGCATCGCGTCTCACCAATGCGTCCCAATGGCGGGCGACAAGCATATCCGGGTCGGAAAGTTGATCTGGCAGTTGTGGTTCGCCATGTCGCATGCGCCAAGCCATCCGGTATAGCAAGTTGAACCGCTCCCGGTAGCGGGCGTAGCATACGCGTCTGGCTATCGTTAAGAATTGTTGCCATGCTTTTGCAGGAACCATCGGACAAGGTCGGTGCCCAGCAAGCGGAGTAGAGCAATTTCTGCCAGCCAGCGTATCAGCATCCCCGGAAGCAGCAGCCCAGCCATCCATCGGCATCGAGTGATCGAATAGTCCACTGGCGGGGACATACGGATCAGGCCAGATAATCTGCGCCGGGTGCGTTTCGCGGCGGAGCAATTCGCCGGCAGCTTTTCGCCAACCCTCAAACGAACCATCAAATTTAACAGTTGTTGTCATGATGACCGTCTCCGGCGATAAGCAAAATATCTGATATTGGTATTCATCAATTGGTCATCTCGGTGGATTTAGACGTCGGTGCAAGGTCAAATAACGTTGGCTGAATTGGCCGCAATTTCGGGCCTGAAAGCCGTTTGAGTTCAAAGATTGACGGATGGTAATCTGCCGTCATAACGAAGGGACGTATGCGATTTAGCGGGGCTTTCAAGCTCGTTAAATCTGCCAACCGGAGTTTAGCAACCCGACGCATTCGGATGATTCGGTCGACATTTCGCACGCCCAGACCCGGCACACGCAGCAGTTCGTGTCTTGACGCCTTGTTGATGTCAACGGGGAAATGCGTCGGATGACGCAGCGCCCATGCCAGTTTGGGGTCAATATGGGGGTGAAGCTGTCCATTGTTGGAAGCGGAAGCAATTTCTGAAAGATTAAAACCGTAAAAACGCAATAGCCAATCTGCCTGGTACAGGCGATGCTCCCGAAGGAGCGGGGGCGCGATGCCCGGCAAGCGGGAATCGTGATGTGGAATCAGCGAGTAGGCCGAATAGTAGACCCGACGAAGTTGATAGCGCTGATATAGATCACTCGCTGTCTGCAGAATTGTCACATCGGTTGATGGCGTCGCACCGACAATCATTTGCGTACTTTGGCCTGCTGGGGCAAACCGCCTTCCGCTTTTCCACGCCGCGGTCGGGTGCCGGTTTGGCACCAGCGGCAATGTCTGTTCCGGGTTGCGGATAACCGTTGGTGGCCGCCGCCGAAGGTTAATATGCCCGGCAATATCTCCCATTGCCGCTGTAATCTGATTGAAATTCTTTTCGGGTGCCAAGCGGGTCAGATCAGTGGGCGTCGGCAGTTCGATATTGGCTGACAGCCGGTCGGAGTATTTGCCGGCAAGTTCAATGAGTTCCGGTGCAGCGCCGGGCACAGCCTTTAAATGGATATAACCGTTGAACTGATGAACCTCGCGCAGCAACTGGGCACAGCGCACAAGCTGCTCCATGGTGTAATCCGGCGATTGAATAATCCCCGATGATAAAAAAAGCCCTTCGATGTAATTGCGTTTGTAAAACTGAATGGTCAAATCAGCGATTTCATCTGGCGTAAATCGGGCGCGACGAGTGTTGGACGAAATGCGGTTTACGCAGTACACGCAGTCAAAAATGCAGAAATTGGTGAGCAGGATTTTCAGCAGCGACACGCAGCGACCGTCCGGCGTGTAGGAATGGCATATACCCACACCCGTTGCATTACCCAGCTTGCCGTTGCCCCTTCTTTTGGCACCCGAACTTGCGCAGGAGGCATCATATTTGGCGGCATCAGCTAATATGGCGAGTTTAATACTGATATCCACTCAAGACATCCTTGCCGTGAAGGTGCAGCAGGATTATACCCAATGTGCGATACCTAACAAATAGCTAAAATGCGAAATGCCAAAGTCCCATAGAACAACTCGAAAAAGTCGTCATGTTTATCGCCAAAACGCCTTACCATTCGACGCGTGGATGTTGTGCGAATTGGCATGGACAAACGCGGGCAATGAACATCGCACACCGACAGCAAATGTTGCCGTCCTCGGACTAATGGTGTTTGAGTCGCAATTATTTACATGGCCGTGATGATGGCGGCCGCAACGTCTGTACAACTCGATGTACCGCCCAGATCGCCGGTCAAAATTTTGGCATCATTGAGCACCTTAAAGCAAGCCTTTTCGATGGCAGCCGCTTCCTGCTCCAGCCCAAAGGTGTAACGCAACATCATCGCCACAGTCAGAATGGATCCCACCGGGTTGGCCTTATTTCTGCCTGCAATGTCCGGTGCGCTGCCATGGATCGGTTCATAAAACGGGGTGGCTGCCGCATCTTCGCCCAGACACGCCGATGGCACCAGACCGATAGACCCGCAAAGCATGCTGGCCTCATCGCTGAGAATATCTCCAAAGGTATTTTCGGTAACAATGACATCAAATTCGGTCGGACGCCGCAACAACTGCATCGATGCATTGTCCACATACATGTGTTCAAGCTGTACATCGGGATAATCTTTGGCCATCGCTACGGCGGTCTCGCGCCAAAGCTGGCTGGTGGCCAGAATATTGGCTTTATCCACGCTGGTGAGCCGCCGCCGTCGTTTGCGGGCCGTTTCAAAACCAACCTTCAAGATGCGGCGGATTTCCTTTTCGGTGTAGGCCATCGTGTCCACGGCCAGGCGATCGCCGGGATGCCCGCTGATCCCCTGCGGTTTGCCGTAATATAAGCCGCCCGTCAATTCACGAATAATCATGATGTCGATGCCGGCCGCAATAAGTTGCTTTTTGAGCGGACAATGGTCCGCCAGCCCGGGGGGCAATACCACATGCCGAAGATTGGCAAAAAGCCCTTTGCGCAATTCCAGCAGGGCCACGCGTTCGGGCCGCTGGGCCTGCGGCAGGGTTTGATCGCGATCGGGCAGGCCGACAGCGCCGAAGAGTATCGCCTTGTTTTTTTGGCAAATCTCCCGGGTGGCAGCCGGCAAAGCGGTGCCATGTTTATCGATTGCAGCCCAGCCAACATCCGCATAAGTGGCATTCACTTTATGGCCACTTTTCCGCGCGGTATGTTCCAATACCTGCATGCCTGCTGCAATCACCTCAACGCCGATGCCGTCACCGGGTAAAACCGCAATA
>JAKAEB010000013.1:40578-67819 GCA_021818445.1 Planctomycetota bacterium | reverse complement strand
AACGCGCGGGGGTGCAGGGTGCAAGGAGGGCGCAGCGATATGTCGCGCAGGGATGCGTCAATTTTTTACCCGCCGGGACAAGCCCGGCGGCTCGCTGGGCCACTCTCATACCCAATATTTCCACTGTTAGCTTTGCGAACCTCGCGGTGAGGGAAACGAGTTTGCACCGCCGAGAGCGCCAAGAACGCGAGGACTGGGCGTGGGATTTCGTCGTATTTTTTAATTCTCCCTGCGCAACTGTGCGAGGTATTAAGACCTCTCCGTGTGATATTAGGTGCCATGCCGATGGCATGATGATGTTTGTTGTTTTTTTTAGCGCGCAGAGAAAAGAGCCACAGAGGTTTTATCATTGGACAAATCTCGCGATATTGGCCGCATCACGACAATTGGGCAGGCCCATATCCAATATGCTTGGCGTTTCTTGGCGTCCTCCGCGCCCTTTGCGGTGAATAAAACGCCTTTGCACCGCCGAGAGCGCCGAGAGCGCGAAGACTGGGCGCGGCGTGATGTCGTATTTTTTTAATTCTCTCCGTGGCTCCGCGGCTCTGTGCGAGATATAAAAACATCTCTGTGTGACATAATGTATCATGCCGATGGCATGATGATGCTTGTTTTTTTAGCGCGCAGAGAAAAGAGCCACAGAGGTTGTGGCACAGAATCACACGCGATTCATTGGCCGAATTTTGACAATTAAGCAACTCCGGGCAAGCCCGGAGCTATGTACGGGTCGGCGGGAAACCCCGCCATCAATGCGGTGAATCAAGGCACCTATTTGCACCGGCAGGGACGCTGTCGCTGTATTTATTATTTACTTAGCCTGAAATGCTATAAAGTGTGATAGTTGGCTCGGTCTAATGGATATCCAGTTTGACGCCGGTGCGCCACCCGTTTAGCATCCATTTGTTATAATATCAGCCCTTTGCCGCCGCCTGCTGCAAAGGATTAATATTTCGGAGATTTTTGCTCATCGTCCCGGGATCGGAGAAAACCGGGAGTTATTTTTTTGGCTGAACGTCTCATGAGAGGATGCAACTGAATGGATCGACGGAAGTTTATCAAGATGACGGCGGCGACAGTTGCGGCGTCGCTGCCCAGCGCGGCGAAAGCCGAACCTGCTGAAAGTAATTATGAGCGGCAACGTCGCAGACTGATGGCCAAGATCAAAAGGATGGTTCCGGCTGGTTTTGTGGACACACAACGGCAATTTACACAGTTTTGCGCCATGGCGGCGGAAGATCGTATTTTTTACGCGTTGACCGGCAGCAAGATTACTCCGGAGAAAAGCGATCCCCATTCCTGGCATCCGACCGGGTGGGGTCATCCACCAAAATTGCCAATTCCCGGCGGATCGTGGGATGGGGTGCCGATGGTATCCCCTATTCCGCATCTGCATGGTAAAGGCCCCTTTGACCCGACGTGGGATTCGCTATCAAATTATGAATGTCCGGAATGGTATCGCGACGCCAAATTCGGTATCTGGAATCACTGGTCGCCCCAATGTGTGCCGGAGGATGGTGATTGGTATGCCCGCAACATGTATATGGAAGGCAGCGGGCAATATGAATTTGAACTCAAGCACTACGGCCCGCAATGCCGCTTTGGCTACAAAGACCTGTGTGCCCAATGGACGCTGCTGAACTGGCAACCCGACATCCTTATGGATTTATATGTGAAGGCAGGTGCCAAGTTTTTTATGGCCTTGGCCAATCATCACGACGGATTTGATACTTGGAATTCCGTCCATCACCAGTGGAACGCGCAAAATATCGGGCCGCACCGCGATGTCATCGGTGGATGGGCCAAGGCTGCACGTGATAAAGGCCTGCCATTTGGCGTGAGCGTTCATGCCGGGCGTAATTGGTGGTGGTTTCAAACGGCTCATGGGGCTGACAACAAGGGACCGCACGCCCAGCAACCATACGATGGGCACATGACACAAGCAGATGGTGCCCATGCCTGGTGGGAAGGCTACGACCCGCAGCAACTTTATAACGTAAAACATCCGCCCTATGCGCTGCCGGATATTTCGTGGGTAAAAAACTATTATGATCGCACGCGCGACCTGGTGGACCAGCACAATCCGGATGTTCTCTATTTTGACAACGCGCTGCTGCCACTTGGTTGGGCAGGCATGAATCTGGGTGCCTATTTTTACAACCGCAGTCTCAAGCTGCACGGCGGCCAAATGCGTGGCGTAATCAATGTGGGCAATGTGCCACCCCATCTGGCCAAGGCGATTACATGGAATCTGGAGAGCGGAGTTGTCGATGGAATTCAACCATATCCTTGGCAAACGGGCACATGCATTGGCGGTTGGCATTACCAACGAGCGCTTTTCAACCGTCCCGGTAAGTATGGAGGCTATAAGCATCCGGCATTAATTATCCACTGGTTGATTGATGTGGTGAGCAAAAATGGAACATTCATTCTCGACATTCCCGGAAAGCCGGATGGTACCATCGACAGAAAGGAAGCGGCGATACTGGAGGAACTCGCTGCATGGTTTGCCATCAACGGTGAGGCGATTTATGGCACACGGCCTTGGGTTACCTTTGGCGAGGGAGAACGATTCAGCAATCAAGGTGCATTTATAGGCGAGAAGGTAGCCGCTCGACTCACATCAGGCGCAATACGCTTTACGCGAAACAAGGCAAATAATGTCATCTACGCCATGGTACTCGGCATTCCAAACCGGCCATTTATGGTGACGTCTTTGGCACGAGCGTCTGGCATCCGCGCCACAAAACACGCGCTTAAAGTTACCAACGTGCGTCTGCTGGGGCATGCTGGGCCGATTAATTGGAGGCAGAGTGCCGCAGGTCTCGGAATTACACCACCGAAGGATATGGCCAAACATCGGTTCGCCGTCGCGTTTGCAATTTCGGTGGTATAGGTGTCCACCGCCCGATCAGAATTTAAATGTCAGCGCGGCAATAAGCAGAGTGGAATTGCGCTTGAGTCCCTGTGTTCCGGCTGCATTGTCGTACAGGTCGGTAAATGAAAAGCGCAACCCCATGCCCCGGACGATGTGCGGCAAACCCAGGTACAACGCACTGGTGGCGCTTAGCTGATAGTTGTATACGTTTTCCAATGACGAAACATAACCAGCGGTCTGAGTAAATTTAACATGCTTGGCGAGCTGGTATCGGAAGTGGGCGGCGGCGACTCCGTTGATATAACTGTAGCTTTGGCCGTGAAAAAACCTCTCGTAGGTGTAACCGGGGCCAGCGCGCAGATCAAATTCTGATTTTTTGTTGTCCCAAAGGTAATAGCCCAAACCACCTTCAGTATCGCTTCGGATGGATATGCCTTGAATGGCATCATAGAGATTGGTGTTTTGCAGAAACAGGAAGGCGCGTTTGGCCCACCTGGGTTTGAATTCATTGAGCTGCCGTTTCCAGAGGACGTTGCTGCTGAAAAATCCCAGCGACTGGCTGCCATTGGTTACGCCGTAACCGCCGGTCAGGGCGATGAGCAGATTATCCGGCTTGTGACGATAATGAAACTGTATTAAACCGTTGAACAGGGTGCTGTTGGAATTGCCGGTGGTGTTGGTTGCGCCCAAGTCCAGTTCGTTATCCCAGTCGGGACCAAAGATGGAAACAGGCACCGGCGGTGGTGGAGCGGCCTTGACCAGAGGCAATGGGGGCAAATCCGCTGGAATCACCTTCACGTGCTCGGCAGCCACATGGTGCGTGATCCATCCCTGATTACCAGGTGCGGCAGCCAGAGTGACCATCGATGTTTTTCCGTTGGCGGCCGTGAGTTTCACGGGGGACTTGCTGATAAGCGTCTGAACACTGCTGAGTTTGATCACCACGCCACCGGCGTAAGAGGTATTTACAACCACCCGAGTCTGGGTAAGTTGGGTGATGCGACCGGAAATGTGGTCGCCATTATTGAGAACAACGGTGCCTCCGATGGCGACGGTGCAAGTCAATCCAAGGACGGCGACAGCCAAGGCGGACAAAATTCGATTTTGCATCAGTTAAACCCCAAACCACGAGTAAAAAAAGTCGGCGCTGGGGCAGGAAATTAACCCACTAAACCATGGGTGTCAAATGATTGAGATCGAAAAGCTGATGAGACGTGAGTCCGGGTAAGAAATAGCGATTTTTATTGATTTCCAGCAATTTTCCCGCAACTGTACGGTGGATCATAGGAAATAAAGCGCGTATTTTCGGGGCGGGCCCGCTATGGCGAGGTGTTTTTGACGCCGTGCACCATGCGGCTAAATGAGGTGGATGGTGCGAAACGGTTGGCAGCGTCCGCATTGCCATCGGTGCAGCAGGTATCGCGTCATTTGCTTCGGCGAAACATGTAATGCCGCGAAGAAAATGCAAATTACAACATCCCTTATCCCCAACTCACATTGATGAGGGACACCGGAAACCGCAACGATTTGAACTGATCGCTAAAATCCGCCACCGCTGGAGAAGTTCTGCGGATTATTGCTTGGCTGACCGTACCGATTGTAATTTTCTATCGGGTGCGGATCCCAAAAGTACAATGCTTTTTGGCGCGCTGCCTCGTCGCGGTGCGCAAACAACTCCTCGCTGCAGCCGCCCATCGCCAGAGAAAGTGGCAGCAGGAGCACCAGAGCCAACAGGATCAAGCGCCCGCCGCACCGAGAAGAGAAATTAGCCATCAATAAATATTGCTCCATGCCACGTCACCACCTCCAATAACTACCTGCCTGCACGACGACGGGTTGAGAACCCGCACGTACCAATCAGACCGATTTTATCATCTGAAGCGAATGTGACAAAATTGGTTTTGAGGCGATCATGACACGCCCGACACCTAAACTCCTGCCACCAGGCTGGTGCCCAACTGCGGCGTATCATCCTTCGCCCTGGAATTCGGCCCTGCCGGGGCGCTATTATCCGCCGCCAAGGGAGATAGGCCAGCCGCTGTCATGGCGTCGATGGCCGACTGCAAATTGGCGGTGGCATGCTGCCAGTTCAAATTTTTAATCATGACGTTGAGATATTCCGCCCGATGCGAGCCGTAGTCGTAATAATAGGCGTGGTCGGCCATGTCAATGGCGATGATGGGCGTGGCATTCCACATGGGAAACTGGCCATTTTGGGCGGAGGTGATATTAATTAGATGGTTGGAATGGTGATCCAAGACGGTAAATACCCACCCATGGGTGGAAAGTGCCGTCCGGGTGAGGTCAGAGAGAAAATTATCAAAGGAACCAAAATCGATCCTCACGGCATCGGAAAGCATTCGTGGGCAATCCATTTCACCGCTACCGAGAAGGCTGAAATACAATTCGTGATTGCGCACTGCCGCCAGCGTGAAGGTAAGATCACGCTTAAGGTTGCGTAAATCGGTTTCGGTAGCAGATCGTTTTTGCCGGACAGCCTGACCATGGAGCGAACAAAGTTCGTGGGCTTTGTGAACATAGCCGAGATAAAGTTTGTAATGATCCTGCACAAGGGCCGGGCTTAACCCGGAGGCGTGCGCCAGATTTTCAAAATGTCGAACCGCTGGAACCTTAACACATGACATGACCAAATCCTCCGACGCGCCACACGGTACACCCACCGACTGCTGATGCCTTCGTTTCGGTAATAGCCTACCGCCTTTTTTTCCATAAACAAGCAAATTCCGGAGGTTTTTCAGTCTGACACGCCGAGGGCAGGCGATTCGGGTTGCCCGAAACCACATTTCCGGGAAACCAGTTGGGTTGGTACCGGCCAAACCAACTTGCGGAGGGGGGCAGTCTGCCGCGATGGAATCTGAACGCATGCTTGAAGTTCGGATATCGTTAGGATAAAATACCAAACAGAATCCTTACAGAAAGGTTCAAGCATTAGGGATTGAATAGTCGAAATAGGACATAAGACGAATGCGGACACTGTTATTCAATGGCCGCAACGGTGTGCAGAGATGCACACGGATGGAACCAAGAAGTACTGGAAAGGAGTCCAGAGCGGTGAATGGTAAACCCACAACTTATCTCCGTCCCTTGGTGGGCGATAAGCCCCGCCCCACGGCAACCCGACAGCGTATTCAACCATCGCAAGCAAACTCGGTGAGCGTGCAAAGTCCGACGCATCCGCTGCGGCAAAATTCGATACCTCTTTGCACTTTTGGCCCCGGTGGCGAATATGTGGTTGACTGGTTTGCCAATCGAACTCTGAAAGCCTCTGCACCTGCCGGCACCAGCAATAATCCCGGCTTGAAGCCCTTTGAAGTGCTTTCCGAGGAAATTAAGCAATTATTCCTTGGAAATCATCCAGGGCGAGAATTTCGTGCTGACGCGCATCCCCATTGGTCAGCCCCATGCCTGGCCTGCGGCCAGCCGAGTCAATATTCACCTTGGGTCAACATGCGCGAGCCGGCAAGTTCATCAAAAACGGCCATTGTTCACCTTGGCATAACCACATGCCCCGTCATTGCCGCCGAAACATTGCCCCGAATGCAGTCTCAACTGCGGGAGTCAGAAGGACAAACTGACCATCTATTCATGGAGTCGCCCGATGAATGCAACGCCCAAGCAACTCAAGATTTTGCAGGCCATAGACGAATGTCGACGGAAGGAAGGCTATTCCCCCACGATGCAGGAACTGGCGGACAAGTTCGGCATATCAAAGGTCACCGTTTTCGAGCACGTTCAAGCGCTGGAGCGAAAAGGTCTGCTGGATCGGGAGCGGAACAAGGCTCGCTCTTTGAACCTCAATCCTCGAGTTAAGCTGCCACCGTCGAATTCAAGCGGAATACTACCCTTGGTGGGATCGATCGCCGCGGGAAAGCCGATAGAGGCGATTGAAAACCCGGATAGCATTGATCTTCGTGATCTCTTTGCGTCGCGTTCGCAGACATTTATGCTTCGAGTGCGCGGTGATTCGATGATCGAGGATCACATTGCCGATGGAGATATGGTTATCGCTGAACAGCGTTCCACGGCGCGTGATGGCGAAATTGTGGTGGCATTACTGGAAGACGGATCGGCAACACTCAAGCGGTTTTACAAGGAAAGCGGGCGCATCCGGCTGCAACCTGCCAATGGCACAATGCAACCCATTTATGTTGATGGCGATATTAAAATTCAGGGCGTGGTGATTGGCGTGCTGCGGCGCTACAGCCGGGCAGCCAAAACGGGATAATACGCTGGATATTTTCCGCAGGCATCAGTAACAAAAAAAAGGGCCGACGATCTGGAGATCGTCGGCCCCCGATATTTAGAGCTTGATTGAGCTATTTAGGCATTGGCGGTTTCGCTGGGTGCGGACTCCAAGCCGATTGGCGTTTCCCCAGGCAAAGTGGGAACGGCTATATTCGGTTCGATTTCAGCAACCGGAGCGCCAAGGTGGGCAATCTTAAGCTGCTGATACGGACGGAACCCAGTACCTGCCGGAATGAGATGCCCCAAGATGACATTTTCCTTCAAGCCTTGCAGCGTATCTTCGCGGCTCGCCAGCGATGCCTCCGTGAGAACCTTGGTCGTTTCCTGGAAGCTGGCGGCGGACACGAATGATTCGCTCTGCAAGCTGGCTTTAGTAATACCGAGCAGCAAAGTTTTGGCCTTGGCCGGCTTCGCCCGCCGAGTCTTCGGCGGCGTACCGCCCTTGGCTTCGATCTGGGCCGCCACTTCCTTGGCCTGTTCGCGCGTCAAAAGCTTGCCGATGGGCAGGCCACTGTCGCCGGGCTCTTCAATACGAAGCATCTTGGTGGTTTCTTCGTTCTGTTTCTGGAAGCGGTAACGATCCACCACCTCTGTCGGCAGGAAGGTTGTGTCGCCCGGATCTTCAATGCGAACCTTGCGCACCATCTGGGCGATGATGATTTCAACGTGCTTATCGGCAATGCGCTGGTTCTGCGTGCGATAAACGTTTTGAATTTCCGAGAGCAGATATTCCTGCAATGCGTCTTCGCCCTTGATACGCAGGATATCCTGCGGCACAAGCGGCCCGTCAATAAGCGGATCGCCCGCTTCAACGGTATCTCCGGCGTGCACACGCAACTGCCGATCCTGCGACACGTGGTGCTCGTGGGCTACGTCGCCGGGGCCTTTGATGATGATGGTCATCTTACCACGGCGCTTGTCGGAACGGAGTTCAATGACGCCGGAAATTTCCGCCATGACGGCCGTATCCTTGGGCTTGCGGGCCTCAAGAATTTCGGTAACGCGTGGCAGACCCGATGTGATGTCGGAGGTACCTTTGATTTCCCGAGGTTGGCGGGCAAGCAGCGTACCGGGCAGAACCATCTGACCAGGCTCCACATCGATGCGGGTTTTAGCCGGCACATAATGGAAATCCAATGTCTTGCCATCGGCGGGGTCCACAATGTTAATGCGCGGGTGGCGTTCACCGCGATGTTCCACAACCACGAGACGTTTGGTACCGCTCTTGCCTTCACTTTCGGCACGGACGGTTTCGCCCTCTTCGATGTCGTCGAACTTAACCATACCGGCCTTTTCAGCCAGGATTGGCGTGCGGTGCTGATCCCAGGCGCACAATTGCTGACCGGCCCGCACTGTGTCGCCATCCTTCACGTGCACATAGGCACCGTAGGGGACGCGATGCTTTTCCAGTTCCCGGCCCTTGGCATCTTTGATAATAAGATCGCCATTTTTCTTTAATACCACCGTATGCCGGACGCCTTCACTGTCGGCCACATCAACGGCGTTCAGGTCCGCAATATGAACGATGCCGGCCACCGAGGCACGCAATTCGTTTTTCTCGAGGATGCGTGTTGCGGATCCGCCGGTATGGAAGGTACGCATGGTAAGCTGCGTGCCCGGCTCGCCAATCGATTGGGCGGCGATAATGCCCACGGCAAGACCTTCCTCAACAAGCGTGTTGCTGGAATGGTCAATTCCGTAGCAACGGGCGCAAATGCCCGTGGGGCTTTCACAGGTAAGTGGGCTGCGAACACGAACTGTTTCGATGTTAAGGGCTTCGATCTTACGGGCGATTTCAGTGGTGATAATCTGCCCTTCACGCACGATTTCCTCATCTGTGATGGGGTTCATCAACGTATCGGCGGCGCAACGCCCCACGATACTGTCGCGAAGTGCCACATCCACCTGATCGCCCTTGAAGACGGCGCGCTTACGGATGCCGCTTTGGGTGCCGCAGTCGTGCTCGGAAATGATTACATTCTGCGCCACGTCCGCGAGTTTACGGGTGAGATATCCCGAATCGGCCGTCTTAAGGGCGGTATCTGCAAGACCCTTACGCGCACCGTGTGTCGAGGTGAAATATTCCAACACCGACAACCCCTCACGGAAGTTGGTTTTGATGGGTGTTTCCATAATCTCACCGGACGGACGACTCATCAACCCACGCATACCGGCAAGCTGCCGGAAGTTATCGACGTTACCCCGGGCACCCGAGTCCGCCATAAGGAACACGGGATTGAGATAAGGTGCTCCGGATGGGTCTTTGGGGGGCAGCGGAGCGAGACTGCCGGCCTGCCGGGTGTCATGCTCAAGTTCATTCATCATGTCCTTGGTGACTTCCTCGCGGGCATGCGCCCAGATATCGAGCAACTGGTTGTAGCGTTCACGCTCCGTAATGGCACCCAAGTTGAGATTTTTTTCAACGCGGTCGGCTTTTTTCTGGGCGTCATCAATAATCTGCCGCTTTCTGGCCGGGATGCGGAGGTCCGTAATACCGAAGCTCAAACCGGCCAAGGTCGACATTTTGAAGCCCAGTTCCTTCATGTCGTCGAGCAGAGAAATGGTAGCGGGACGACCGAGAAGCTGGTAGCAGTCGGCAATGACGCGGCTGCCACCTTTGCTGGAAAGTGTATAGTTGTAAAACGGCATCTGCGGGGGCAGGATGTCGTTAAACATGCAACGACCGATGGTTGTCACAACGACGCGAGATGCGGGAGTCGGCTCCGGGCCTTTACCCTGCCCGTTGACAACTGTCTTCCGGTCAATGCGCACCTTGATGCTGGTGTGCATGCCAATGACTTTGCGATGATACGCCAGCAGAGCTTCGGCGTAATCACGGAATGCCATTTCCTGGCCTGCCGGACGCTGACCGGCCTCGCCGCCAAGCAGCGCGGTAATATAGTAAATACCCAATACAATATCCTGCGACGGCCCGATAATCGGCGAGCCGTTGGCCGGCGAGAAAATGTTATTTGTTGAAAGCATCAGCAGGTGGGCTTCGGCCTGCGCTTCGATCGACAGCGGCAGGTGTACCGCCATCTGGTCGCCGTCGAAGTCGGCATTGAAACCTTTGCACACCAGCGGGTGAATCTTGATGGCATTGCCTTCAATGAGTACCGGCTCAAATGCCTGGATACCAATGCGGTGCAATGTCGGCGCGCGATTCAGCAGGACGGGGTGCCCTTTGATGACTTCTTCCAGAATATCCCAGATTTCCTGGTCGCGACGCTCAATCATTTTCTTAGCGGCTTTGATCGTATCGGCTAATCCGTGCTCTTTTAACTTGCGGATGATGAACGGCTGGAAAAGCTCCAGTGCGATTTTCTTGGGCATACCGCATTGATGCAGTTTGAGTTCCGGACCGACGACGATGACCGAACGAGCGGAATAGTCCACACGCTTGCCGAGAAGATTTTCACGGAATCGGCCCTGTTTGCCCTTGATCATGTCCGTGAGCGACTTGAGCGGACGATTGGACGAACCGATTACCGGCCGGCGGCATCGGCCATTATCAAAAAGTGCATCAACCGACTGCTGAAGCATGCGTTTTTCATTACGCACGATGACTTCCGGCGCGTTGAGGTCCTGAAGTTTTTTCAGCCGATTGTTGCGGTTAATAATCCGACGGTAGAGATCATTAAGGTCGCTGGTGGCGAAATTGCCCGATTCCAGCAATACCAGCGGACGCAAGTCTGGAGGAATGACGGGAATGACGTCAATGATGAGCCAATCGGGTTTATTGTGAGATTTTCGCAGGGCCTCGATAATGCGCAGGCGCTTGGAAAAATCTTTCAACTTCTGTTTGCTGCGCGTTTCGCTGATGCTCATCCGCAAATTGATCGATTCCTGCTCCAAGTCCAGCTTATTGAGCAGGATTTTGATGGCTTCGGCACCCATGTGCGCCTTGAACGCATCACCAAATTTTTCACGTGCGTCCCGATATTCCTCTTCGGTGAGGAGTTGCCGATCTTTCAAGGGTGTGGTGCCGGGATCGGTGACGATGTGATCTTGATAATAGATAACCTTTTCAAGATCGCCAGTTTTCATGTCCAGCAGATTTCCCAGGCGACTGGGGCTGTTCTTGAAAAACCATATGTGTACAACCGGGGCCGCCAGACCGATGTGTCCCATGCGTTTACGGCGCACACGGCTGTGTGACACACGCACGCCGCAACGGTCGCAGCTTGTGCCTTTAAATTTGGTACCGCGGTATTTTCCGCACGCACATTCGTAGTCGCGTTCCGGACCGAAGATACGTTCGCAAAATAAACCGTCACGTTCCGGACGGTAAGTACGGTAGTTGATGGTTTCCGGCTTTTTAACTTCGCCGAAGCTCCAGGACGTAATGTCCTTGGCGCTCGCGAGCGAGATTTTTACCGACTTGAAGTCATTTACTTTGTCCCAAATGGGTTCCGCCATGGTACAGGCTCCCGCAAAAGGATATCAATTAATCAGGCAACTCTCATAAGTCAGCACGCACTCAAACGTATCAGTTCGCGCTGGCCAGAGCAAAATTATTTTCCGTCCGCAGCTTTCGCATCGGTTTTCGCATCAAGCGGCAAATCGCCTTCGCGCTCTTTGCTAAGCACCATGTTCAGGCCCAGGCCGCGAATTTCATTGACCAGCACGTCGAATGAAACCGGCGTACCGGCTTGAAGAATGTTGGTGCCTTTGACCATGCTTTCGTAAATCTTCGTGCGTCCATCGACGTCGTCAGACTTAACCGTAAGCAATTCCTGCAGGACGTGAGCAGCCCCGTATGCTTCCAACGCCCAGACTTCCATCTCTCCAAAGCGCTGTCCGCCGGTGCGTGCCTTGCCACCCAACGGCTGCTGGGTGATGAGGCTGTAGGGGCCGGTAGACCGGGCGTGAATTTTTTCATCCACCAGGTGGTGCAGCTTAAGCATGTACATGTAACCGACGGTCACGCGCTGCTCAAACGGTTCACCGGTGCGTCCGTCGAAGAGCGGAACCTTAAGTGACTCCGGCATCTCGACAAACATCTCCACGGGCGATGGAGCTTCCTTTTTGTCCTTGAGTTCCTTCAGGCGATGGCGAACATGCGCATTGGCTTCCGCGACCGCCTGATGAATTTCCTCCTCGGCGGCACCGTCGAACACCGGCGTGACAGCCTGGAAACCCAAAACTGCTGCCGCCCAGCCGAGATGCGTTTCCAAAATCTGCCCCACGTTCATACGCGAGGGCACACCCAACGGGTTAAGAGCAATATCGACCGGGGTACCATCTTCGAGGAACGGCATATCTTCTTCAGGCACAATACGGGCAATGACACCCTTGTTACCGTGCCGTCCGGCCATCTTGTCACCCACCGAAAGGGGACGTTTGGTCGCAAGGTAGACTTTTACCATTTCCAGCACGCCCGTCTGCAGGTCATCGCCGTTCTTCATGCGGTCGCGCTTACGGTCGCGTTCTTCCTTCAAGTTTTCCAAGGTGGGCTTGTAGCGGGCCCAGATCGCTTCACCCGCTTTGCGGGCTTCATCATTACCCTTGATCCATTTGGGGGAGAAGGAGTCAGCCTGCTCACATATGACCTCGTCATCATCATTTTTACCCACCTTTTGTTTGGTGGTCGGGTCAATCATCATCTGACCAGTCGCTGTGTTGATTTCCTCCGCCATCGTGCGGAAGAGGGCTGCAATGCGCCCGTTCATCTCAGCTTCAAACTGCTTGATGTCCTTTTGCAGTTGCTTTTTCTGATCATCATTTAGCTGACCGCGGCGGGCAAAATGATTGGCGGCAATGACCACGCCTTCGGTCCCGGCGGGCACTTCAAGGGAATCATTCTTCACATCTTCACCGGCACGGCCAAAAATGGCATGGAGGAGTTTTTCTTCCGGTGAAAGCTCAGTCTTGCTTTTCGGCGATACCTTGCCGACCAAAATATCGCCCGGCAGCACGTGCGTGCCGATGCGGACGATGCCGCGCTCGTCGAGATTCTTAAGCGCTTTTTCGCTGACATTTGGAATATCGCGGGTAAATTCTTCGCGTCCCAACTTGGTTTCACGCACTTCGACATCAAATTCTTCGATGTGGATGGACGTGAAGGTGTCATTTTTAATTAGCCGCTCATTGACCACAATGGCATCTTCAAAGTTGTAGCCATCGTAGGTCATGAAGGCGACGAGTACGTTGCGCCCAAGGGCGAGTTCGCCATTACGGCAAGCAGGCCCATCACCAATGATCTGCCCCTTTTTCACCTTTTGTCCGATGGAGACAATGGGCTTCTGGGTGAGGCAGGTTTTATCGTTTAATCCAGCGTTTTTACGCAGGCGATATTCGTCAGAGTTGTCAATGACAATCCGCGTGCTGTCCACGTAGGTTACCGTACCGGCCCTTTCAGCGCGGATCACCATACCACTGTTGAGCGGCACATGTTTTTCCAAGCCCGTGCCGACGACCGGAGGCTCGGTAATGAGCAAAGGCACAGCTTGGCGTTGCATGTTGGAACCCATCAACGCACGGTTGGCGTCGTCGTGTTCAAGGAACGGAATCAATGCCGCCGAAACCGCCACCAACTGCTTGGGCGAAATATCAACATAATTAACCTCACCACCCCGCACCTGCTGGAGGTCTCCATTAAGGCGGGCGAGTATCAAGTCCGTGCGAACTTCATGATTCTTGGGGTTAACGACTTCGGGCGGTGCGAGAATCGCCTTCATTTCCTCATCGGCACGAAGATATTTGACGTGGCCGTTGACTTTGCCATCTTCCACCACGCGATACGGCGTAATGAGGAATCCGTATTCGTCAACACTGGCATAAATGGACAGCGACGCAATCAAACCGATGTTGGTACCTTCAGGGGTTTCAATGGGGCAAATGCGGCCGTAGTGGGAAATGTGCACGTCGCGCACCTCGTACCCGGCTCGCTTGCGATTTAAACCACCTGGCCCGAGGGCGGAGAGCCGGCGCTCGTGTGTAAGCTGGGCGAGAGGATTGGTCTGATCGACCACCTGCGAAAGCTCGCTGCGGCCGAAGAAATATTCAATTGAGCTGCTGACGCTTTTGGTGTTGACCAATTCAACAATCTTGGTGATTTCCTCGGGGGCTTTGGACGAGAGCCGATCCGCCACGGTGCGCCGGAGCTTCAAGAAGCCCTTGCGCAGCTCTTCCTGCGCCAGTTCATCTATCGTGCGCAGGCGGCGGTTGCCCAGATGGTCGATGTCATCGACATAACCATTACCCGCCCGCAGATCAAGCATGTATTTGATGGACCCAACCACATCTTCAGAGCGAAGGGTCATCACATCTTCCGGCACGTTCTGCTCAAACTTACGGTTGATGCGGAAACGACCAACCCTTCCAAGACGGTAACGATTGGTATCAAAGAAACGCTCATTGAAAAGGGATTTAGCCTTTTCGTCGTTGGGCGGATTTCCCGGTCGCAGCCGCAGATAAATCTTTTTAAGTGCGTCCTTATGGCTGATTGAATCGTCCTTCGCCAACGTATTAAGTATTAAAGGATCATTGACTTTTTCAATCACTTCAATCTTTTTAAGCGTACCGGACTGAATCTTGGCTATTTTTTCACCAATTTGAGAACCGGACTTGAGCAATTCCTCGCCCGTTTCCGGATCGACAATGGCACCCACGGTGTAGTAATCCGCCTTGAGTTGCCCCACCGGTATCTGCCGCGTTTCGTAAAACGCGCGGATGATCGCTTCATTTTCCGAGTATTTTTCGTCAAGTGCACGAAGAAAGCTGGTGGCGGCAATCTTGCAGGTTTTATCGATACGCACTTCCAGCGTATCTTTTTTCGTCACGACGATTTCAATCCAACTGCCGCGATCCGGTATGACCCGGCACGCATGCAACGGGCGATCACTTTCATCGGTAGCGACCAGAAAGTCCACCCCGGGCGAACGATGCAACTGCGAAACGATGACGCGTTCGGCACCGTTAATGATAAATTCACCGCCGCCGGTCATGATTGGCACATCGCCGAGGTAAATGCTTTCGTCGTGGATATCAGGTTTGTCTTTCCGCACCAGGCGAACGCGCACACGAAACTGCATGCCGTAGGTCAAGCGGAGTGCCCGACATTCATCCATGGAGTACCGAGGACGACCGAGTTCATAGCTTACGTATTCGAGCCGCATTGTCTGATCATTGGATTCAATGGGAAATACTTCGCGCAGCAGGGCCTCGAGGCCTTGGTTCTTCCGTGCCTCCGGCTCAACGTCCAATTGAAGGAAGCGTTTGTAAGCGGCCGTCTGCACCTCAATGAGGTTTGGAATAGGGGCAGCATCGCCACGCTTTGAATAATTACGCACCTGCGTGATACGCATCAATCACCTCAGCCATCGTGTCAAGAAAAAAAATCGTCTTCGATCAAACAGCGGATTACAAAGTTTGCCGACGGATCGCAATGTTACGCATTCAAAAAGGTCCGCGAATTACACATTGCTCCGTGTCATCACCAGCATCACCCCCGGGCGACGGCTGCTGACACAGCTAGCGCCGGCAGCGAGAAAGTTAAAATTAAATGTTGATAGTCAATGCTTCCTGTCGGGTTAGTCATATATGGGTATGATAGGCCCTCGCCAGCGAAAACGCAAGTCGCTTGGACAACAGCCCATTGACACCCTTTGGGCGTTGCGAGTATATTACTGGGCCGCACTCCACCCAACCACAGGTGGGTGCCCCTTGTGATGCGGATTATATCACAGGGAGTTGTATATCCCAAATTCAACCCCAAAGGGGTGGGATGTACACCTTAAAAGGGCTTTGCAGGCAAGGAGAGATGTCTCCGTATGCCGCGGGGCGATTAAGGAATGTGGGAGCCACTGTTGCCGGTAATGCGGCGGCGGGAATTGTAACCCACAGCTTTGGCAACCGTGTCACAACGGGGGCCGCAAACTGTGTGAACCGACGGGCGAGAAATCCGTCGGTTTAGTGGGTTAAAGGCGAACGTAAAATCTTCCTCATCTCCGCCGGATGAATTGCCTTTCGGTGTCAGATTAGGGGGGGATTTCGTGAGGCTTTCCTGCCGTTTCATATAGTGCCCCTTTCGTGGGCCTGCCCGATCCTGCAACAACTGTGGTAATTTCAGGTGCGCGTGACACTTGCGCCCGAATATATGGAACGTTAAAGGAGTTATCCACGCATGGCTATCAGAATTCGCGGAAAGCGTTACCAAGCTGCCAGCAAGTTGGTACCCAATGTACCTGTGAGTATTGAGAACGCTGTGCCGATACTCAAGCAACTGAAGGCCGCCAAATTTGATGAATCGGTCAACTTGGTCATGCATCTGGGTATCGATGCGAAGCAGGCGGACCAGGCGGTTCGTGGCTCGGTCAGTTTGCCCAAAGGCATTGGTAAGACCAAAAAAGTGATCGCATTTGTTCAGGGTGCGAATGTGGAAGCGGCCAAACAGGCGGGTGCTGTGGAGGCGGGTGCCGACGATTTAATCAAGCGGGTCAGCGATGGTTGGCTGGACTTTGATGTAGCCATTGCCACCCCGGACATGATGCCCAAAATCACCCGGTTAGGTAAAGTGCTTGGTCCGCAGGGAAAGATGCCCAGCCCCAAGGCCGGTACGGTGACAACCGATATCGCCACGGCGGTTCGGGAATATGCCGCCGGAAAAATTGAATTTCGCAACGATGCGGGGGGCAACATCCATGCCGCCATTGGCAAATTGAGTTTTGCTGAAGGGGATCTGGTAGCCAATATCCATGCCTTTGTGGAAACCATCCGCCGCCTTAAGCCCGCTACCGCAAAGGGCGTGTACATCAAGAAAATCACAGTGCATAGCACGATGGGCCCCGGGGTACAGATAGATGTCGGCCATCTGTCGGCAGCGGCGGAGGCAAGTTAAGGATATCGCCCCATCGGTGCTGATGGCACGGGATGGGATAGGCCGTTGATTTTGAGCGTCCTTTGTCAAGGAAATTACCATGAGTAAGCGAATTAAAAATTTAGTCGCCAAGGAATTGGAAAAGCGTCTGCAAGGCACGGAAAGCGTGGTGGTGATTGATTACATCGGCATCAGTGCCAATGACGCCAATAAGCTGCGAACCGGGCTGCGGCAGAAAAAGGTGCGGCTGACCGTGGTGCCCAACAGTCAAGCCAAACGGGCACTTAAAACGGTAGGCATAAGCACGGCAGATTCGCTGCTTATCGGGACCAATGCGTTGGTGTACGGGGGCGAGTCGATCGTGGATTTGGTCAAGGAATTGGTCAATTCCAAAAAGGAAATTGAAAAGCTGGTGATTAAAGGCTCGGTGGTCGAGGGTCAATTTCTCGATGCATCGGCCACCGAAGCATTGGCGAAAATGCCCAACAAGCGGGAACTTAAGGGGCAAATCGTCGGTCAGGCGCTCGGGCCGGGTCGCAAACTTGCCGGGCAGATCATTGGCCCCGGATCGAATATTGCCGGTGTTATCAAGGCTGTTATTGAAAAACGCGAGAAGGAAAATCCCGCTGCTGCCGCCTGATTGGCCCGCAGATGCGTTTGTCCGCTCATTTTGACAGGTGTTTTGTTTTGATCGGTTAGAGCCTGCCTTGAGCAGTTAAAACGGGGCGCGTTGCCCTGGCTGTAGTCGGCAAACATGAAAAAGGAAAGGTGTTTTACCATGGCAGAATTTGCTGCTGAAATCACAGAGCTTGGCGATAAGATTGTCGCCCTTTCGCTTCTCCAAGCACGGCAACTCAGCGATTATCTCAAAGAGAAGCACGGCATCGAAGCCGCCGCCGGCGGTGCGGTAATGATGGCTGCCCCTGCAGGTGGTGCTGCGGCCGGCGAAGCGAAGGCCGAAGAGCAGACCACGTTTGACGTGGTGCTCAAGGCGGCCGGCGAAAAGACCATTCAGGTCATTAAGGTTGTTCGCGCCGCTACGAATCTGGGCCTGAAGGAAGCCAAGGAATTGGTCACCGCCGCACCTAAGGTGGTTAAGGCTGGCGTGGACAAGGCCGAAGCTGAAAAGCTCAAAAAGGAGCTTGAGGCCGAAGGCGCAACCGTCGAACTTAAATAAGTTCGGCGTGCAGGCGGTACACCGCATCATTCCGCCTGTTGCAATTGGCAAACCACGAAGGGGTGAAGTCCGTAGGGCTTCACCCCTTATCTATTTTCAACAGCTATACGATCGCACAGAAATGCAGCCGGTTATCGGGCGATATTCAGTTGCAATGGTCCTGCGGCATGAGCCGTCAATTTAATCCACCGACTCGTGGGTTGCCGACGCGGGTACGGTTGAAGATTCATTCTGGTGGACGCCCGTTAAAGTCCGCGAGCAGTGAAGTCAATTCGCCATCGGTTAGTGATAATATCTGCGTACTTTTTCAACGTGAGTTCGGGATAGGGATTTCCGTCGCATTGTTTATTCAAGTTGGTACATTCATCGTGGCACAGACATTTCTGTCTGTGGCGCTGTATTCCGAGCTAAACCACAGGCAAGAATGCCTGTGTCACCTTGGTTAACGTGAATTCGGGATAAGCCTTTTCGCGCGCCGGTTGCTTGAAACATCGCCAGAAACATTTGCTAACCATGACTTCTTATCCCGAACTGACGGATTTTCAGGTCATCTGCACCCAGCGGATGGCATCAACTGGCATGCATTGCACAAGGTGCGGACCGCGCGTGGTGCGTAAAAATTGAGTACGGAAGGCCTCGCTGGCCGAGCGCATGTGATGCATCAACAGCGGAAGCAGATTTGGCGATAGGCGTTCGCCAGGTTTCTCAAAAATGACCATTTGCCGTTGCGCCAGGCGAATGAGGGCCTATCGGAAGCGACAGCTTTGAGCAGTTCGGCCACCGGTTCAGCCGTGTTATGGTGGAAGCGCGCATGCAGATTTTATATGAACGGACGGGTTGCATCGGGTGTTACAACGCTTTAATCAAGGCGGCTCTTAAACCCCTCATTAACCGCCCTCGCCCGGGCGAAACTCCGCGCTATTCGGCGTCAGACCTCTTAACCAGGAAGCGGGTTCTCCGGTGATAAGGTAGCGAAGCAAATCGAAGGATTGCAGCAAGTTGGTTTTGCCGCTTCCGCCGACGCCGGCCCGCACGCCACAGGCGAGAGGCGCAGCTCCACGTCGGGAATACTTTTGAAATGCTGCACACGAAATCGCTTGAGCGTTTCCGCATTTTATTGTGAACTGCAATTACTGCGAGTCCGGAATCAGCCTCGCTGAACAGCCACAATGGCAGCGACGGAAGATACTTGAAAGTGCGACTTTACGGATGGAGATGGTAAGAAAAAAGGCGGGCCGCCCCGCGACCCGCCATCAAGTGCCGACTCAGATTTTCAAAGGTGGAAAGCTTACGATTTGACCGCAATCTTGCGGGCTTTGGCCGCATGGGCCTTAGGCAACCGCACATGGAGTTCGCCGTCGTTAAGATCGGCGGCGATATTTTCCACATCGACCGGAATGCCGATACGGAAGGTGCGGCGATAATGCCCCAATTCATATTCCTGCAATAAATATTGCGGTCGAGATACCGTGGGTATCACGCTTGCCTCCACCGACAATGCCCCATTTTCATAGGTCACCGATACACCCTCCGGTGTGGCACCAGGCGTATCAAGCCAGACGCTGATGCCATCGGGGTCTTCATAGATATCGGCGGCGGCCTCAAAGTAGGGCATCCGATCAGACTTATCGTCCATGGAAGGCTGTGTCTTTTTTACTTCAATCGCTGTGGTGTTCATGGTAGTTAACCTCCTTTTTTATGGTTTTATTCATATCCTCAGACCGCCCCACCATCGCCCTGAGTGTGGCGAGAGTGGGCGGCGCTGAAAAACCTATTTAAGCAATTTGACGCGATGCGGGCGATGATGCGGCGCTTTAGGCATCGTCAGCGTTAAGACGCCGTTGTGCAATTTGGCCTCCACTTTTTCCGCATCAAGCTCGTAGGGCAACTTGATGGTACGGGTAAACTGGCCAACAGCCCGCTCGCGCCGCAACCACCGACCCTTCCTTTCATCGGTTTTGGGTTCTGCACGCGAAACGGACAGGCGAAGTTGATCGCCGGAGACCTCAATATCCACTTCGCCCGCCTTCACGCCGGGGAGCTCGCATTCCAGCATAACGTTATCCCCCTCTTCCCAAAGATTAACCGGCGGGGTCTGCATGGCTGCCCCAATTGCCCAGAGAGGCCGGACATCTTCAAAAACACTGTCGAAAAACCGCGTCAGCGGGAAATCGGCCGAAGGCCGCCACGCATCCAAACCGCGCATCATTGGAAAATCAGTCGTAACCATAACGACAACCTCCTTACTTTTGAGATCGAATTGGCAAAGCCGCGTGAGGGCAACGCACCGCTCAATCCTGCGGCTGCCAAACAAATTCTTCATCGTGCAGGCATCAAATTTTTGAACCCGCACACCCAAACTGAAAACAAAGTCCATGCCAAAAGGTAATTCTGACGCAGGATCATGAACATAAGCTGTTTTATTACAAAAGGATGTACTTTTTGCTAGATACTGCGTGAAAGATGGAACCGCTCTGGCTGGGTCGCACGACATTTGTCATTTTGACAGGTGAGCGAATCCAACTTAGCACAGTCAATTCGCCCCGCGATAGCCAGCCACACCGCGTTCCATGACACATTTCAGCACCAGGAGTCTACCCAAGTCATAGCAGAGCTGCGATGTGCCAAAAATGCCCAAATCGGCGAGTGAAACACACGATTGACGGGTAAATGAAATTCCCATTAGCGCGGAATAAACAATCAAATGAGACTTATGCCTGCTGGTTTGATACGATAAGAAGAGTGGTGCAGTCGGCCAGATGCCGATGGCAAGTTTTTTTTGAAGGCTGCCTTTTTTTGCACGTTGTATCGGAAGTTGAACGCACCTTTTCAGGGCATGGACGCCACTACGGCGGATATTGCTTCAGGATAAATAAATTAAATGGGCCGTCGAATGACGGTGCTTATGTTGTTCCGCAGGCGGCTACTGGGTCGATAATACCGGCAGGCGGCGGCGGGTTTGTGTATGGAGCCACGAATTGATGCGCGATTCCTCAAAGCAGAAAAAATATTTTGTTCTGGACACCAGTGTTTTACTGCATAACCCGACGGCGCTGTTTTCGTTTGATGACAACGAAGTGGTCATACCCTTTGATGTACTTGAGGAACTGGACAAATTCAAAAAGGATACCAACGACGTTGGCCGTAACGCCCGGACAGTTATCCGTCATCTCGACCAATTGCGGCAGAAAGGGCATCTAAGCGAGGGGGTGGAATGGAACGGCCACCACGGGTTAATCCGCGTGGCAATGGAGCACACCAGTGTACCCAGCCTGAACGAGGCGGTACCCGACAACCGCATCATAGCGGCGGCGTGGCGGCTCAAGCAGGAAAACAAGCCGGTGATATTCATCAGCAAAGACATCAACGCACGCATCAAGTCCGACGCGCTGGGCATCGCGGCGGAAGATTATGAATCACAGAAGGTGGATTACGAATCGCTCTACGCCGGCTTCCGGGAACTGGTGGTGGAAAGCACGGTTATTGAACGGCTTTATAACGAGAAAAGAATTGCGGTGACCGGCACGTTTCTGGGCAAGCTGGACCCGCCGCTGTCGCCCAATGAATATGTATTATTTAAGAATGTGGATGCACCGGATGACGCCAACAAAACCGGGCTGGCCCGGTATGTTCCATCCACCGGTTCCGTGCTGGCGTTGACGCGGATGAAAAAGGCCTGCTTTGGCATATTGCCGCGCAACCTTCAGCAGATTATGGCGCTGGATCTGCTGCTGGATGATGATGTGCAGATGGTTACGTTGATGGGCACGGCGGGCACGGGCAAAACTCTGCTGGCATTGGCGGCCGGCATGACCAAGTGCTTTAACGAGCAGCGTTATGAGCGATTGCTGGTGGCGCGGCCGATCATGCCGCTGGGAAAAGATATCGGCTTTTTGCCGGGCAGCAAGGATGAAAAGCTGGCGGCGTGGATGCAGCCGATTTTTGACAACCTGGAATTTTTACTTACCGATCGGCGCGTGCATTCCGCGGAATCAGCCAATGTTGAGGCCAAGCTCAAACAACTGGTGGAGACCGGAAAGGTGGTGCTCGAAGCGCTGACATATATCCGGGGGCGCAGCATTCCGCATCAATTTATGATTGTAGATGAGGCGCAAAATCTGACCCCGCACGAGATTAAAACCATCGCCAGCCGGGTCGGGGAGGGAACTAAAATTGTACTCACCGGCGATGCGGAGCAAATTGACAATCCCTATCTGGATGCCAATTCCAATGGGTTGTCGTTTACCATTGAAAAATTAAAATCATCCGATCTGGTCGGGCACGTTACACTGGAGAGGCCAGAACGCAGTAGTTTAGCCAGCCTCGTGGTTAAGGAATTGTAACCCCCGCCTGACAGCGCAATTACGGGGATTGCGAGCCACGGCAATATTTTCTGCGTCGGCTGATAGCCAGTCCACAACCTATTGCCAAAAGCGCCCAAGCCGCCGGTTCCGGTGTACTAACCGACTGCAAGTATCCGATGGACGGAATATACCCCGGCGTGGTAAGGCCGTAATCGGAATTCATGGTCAAAGTTGTGGTGTTGTCGGCATACGCTGCAAATGTTCCGGAATCAATAATCTGGGTAGGTGCCAGAAAGGCAAACACCTGCCCTGCATCCAATTGATTCAATAACTGCTGCTGCGTCTGTAAAAGACCACCGGGGCCGGTATTGGCGATGATCTGCTGTGATATTTCGGCGTAGTTTGTCGCCGAGGTAGGACTCAGGCTCAGATAAAGATGGTTGATGGCGCTACCGCTGATGTTTACAACAAAAACCCATTCATAACCGGGGAAGGTGTCGCTATAACCCGGCAGGCCGCTGCTTCCGAGTAAAACGGCGGCGACGGCATTTTTAGGGGCGGAGGCCGCCAAACCACTTAGCGGCGTACTGGAGGCGGATAAATTGGCCAAAACGCCGTAGGGCGCGGCCACGCCGCCCGCGAGATCGGGAATGTTGGGCGTAATTGCCTTTACATAGGGGTTGTTGCCACTTGGCCCACTCATGTAAGTGGGTGATCCACCAAAAATATTGGCAGGCATCTGAAGTTGACTATTACTGGCAATGAAAAATTTGCCGTTGGTTGCAGCCCCCCCACCGCCGAGGGTATCAAATGTGCCGCCGGCAGCGTTGACGGAAGACCCCACAAGGGCAATGGTACCGCCCGCACCGGCCCCGCCCCTGCCACCAGTACCGCCAGTACCACCGGTGCCACCGGTGCCACCATACCCGCCGCCGCCACCATAACCTCCACCTGCCGAACCGCTGGCGGTAGCCGCGCTACCGCCCGGTTGCCCACTGATTCCATTATTGCCATAGCTGCCCATTGATGGAGAGGCGCCAGTTGTGCCCCCATGACCATCGGCCCCTTTGGTGTAAATGGCACCTTGGACGGTGAGTCGGCCGAGGGCATATAGTTCGACAGCCCCGCCCCCGCCCCCGCCGTTGCCACCGGTGCCGCCAAATCCGCCGGATGACCCGGCACCGCCGATACCGCCGTTGCCACCTACACCGCCCGATCCACCGCCGCCAAAGATGCTGCCGGCACCACCGCCGCCACCACCACCTCCACCACCTACGCCGCCGGTGCCGCCTCCGCCACCCCCTTGGCCGCCACCACCCCCGCCGCCACCGGAACCGCCAGTGAACAATGTGGGTGAGGCGATATTAACTCCATCAGTTCCCGGAAGACCGGCGGCACCGTCAATACCGTTTCCTCCGAAGGCACCGTGTTTTCCTGGTCCGCCATTCCCACCGGGATTCAGCGCAAAGGCCGACTCTGTTCCGCCGGCACCACCGCTCCCGGGCGCACCATTGAGTCCGGGCAGTCCCCCCTGCCCAAATCCGGTGCCCCCGCCACCGCCGGCGGTCGACGACCCCGGCGCACCAAAGCTGGAGCCGCCGCTTACGCCCGATGCCCCATTGGCTCCAGTTGCTCCACCAGTACCGTCAAAGCCAGCGCCGCTTGTGCCTGCCTGTCCGCCGCTGCCGGAGGAATAGCTGCCACCCCCTGATCCACCAGCCCCAGCATTCAGGGCACCCAGATTCGCCAACACACCCGTCACGGGTGGTTGTCCGGCTGCGCCACCGGCACCACCCGCCGATCCTTGGCCACCATCACCTCCGCCGGGACCCGCATAGGTACCGTTGGCCGAGAGGTTAATCGTCACATTGGGTGCGACAGACATATCGTTAAATGAGGCGATGATGAGGGGCCGATCCCCAGTCACATTTATTACGTCGCCATTGTTAAAGGTGACATTGCCACTGAATTCAAACACTTCGCCGAGGGCTGATGCACCAACCGTCAGCTTGCCACCCGTCGCGGTGCCGCCCTCGGCATTAAAAGAGCCAGTACTGGTATCAAATGTATAAGTGGTAGCGAATACGGAAGGCAAAGAGACAACAGCCGCAGCGGCTACTGCCGCAGCGATACAGCTTGAGCGCAAGCGCATAAAAGAGCTCCCACGGGGTAAGTTAATCGGGGGATAGTCATATCCCCTACGCTTGCTGAAATCCGACTCCCACGGCCTTAACTCTAGCTCACAAATGACCGGTACGCAAATTCAGCCGGTCATTTTTTTCATATTTGGGTGCCGCAACCCGCCAGCGCTGAAATCCATTTCGGCTTTGCTTGTTCACGACGACAGGTCTGCCGGGCTTTGGGCTGAAGGATTTCCGCATTATTTACCGCGAAACCGCCGGGGCGGCGGCGAGCGCCGACCCAGCGCCCAAGCAACGTAGCGATGCTAAATGTAGAATCCGGCCTAACGAGATTGCATTCCCAAGGTGTGCCACCCCCCACAATGGTGCGGCAGCGGACCGTCGCCGGTGCCCCATTGGAAGTGAAAAATGGTGTCCCCTACAAGGGTATGGCGATGGACACGTTGTACGGCGTTGGTAAAAGTCCGGCGGTTGAACACGAGCTTGACAAATATAGCTAACATAGACTTAATAGATTTTATAGTAAATTGGGTTGAAGTATCCACGATGGAATTGAGCATAGCGCACTTTAGAAATAACATGGCGGACGCGTTGAACCGGGCCGCTTATGCCGGCGAGCGCATCATCTTGGCCCGCGACGGCAAGCCCACCGCTGCACTCGTCAGTATAGAAGATGTGAAGTTGCTTGAAGAACTGGAAAATCAGACGGATTTGAAGGCGGCACTCAAGGCCCGCAAGGAAAAGGGCGGTATCCCGCTGGAACGCATCCAAGCGCGGTTGGCAGCAAGCCGTGACTGACTACCGCGTGGAGGTTAAACCGTCCGTTGATCGAACCTTGCGGCGATTGCCACTGCACGTCCAAGAGCGGTCGGTTGTGGCCATGAGAAGTTTAGCGACCGAGCCAGGGCCGTCAGGTGTGGTGAAGATGCAGGGCGACGCAAATCTTTGGCGAATCCGAGTGGGCGATTATCGCATCGTATATGAGATTCATGACGCCACGATTTTGATCCTGGTTTTGAATATTGTCCATCGCAGGGATATTTACCGCTGAAGCCCGTCAAGCGATGGGTATAGCGACATGCGATGCCCGCTTGCGGATGGTGATTGCCAACGCGCTTATCACACGCTACCCTCGGTGTCCCGGCAATTAAGCTCTGCTTGGGCAGCGCCGCTTTACCAAAAGCAGTCCCAGCCCACCAAGCAAAAGTATACCTGCCGCCGACGGCTCGGGAGTCGCCTCTACCTGCAACGACCGCGTGGTAGAGGTGCCGACAAGATCAAATACGTAGCCATTGACATCGAAAGGCCCTGTTGTGGCAAATGCACCGGTGATGCCGCCTGGGGCGGTCAGAAATGTCAGGGTATCGCCAACTTGAGCCGTGAAGCCGTTTTCCAGACTGACTTCCAGACTGCCCGCGAGTTCCGCCGAGCCAGTTGTGTCGACGGTGGAAAATTGGCCAGCCTGCGCACCGATTGCGCCGATATCCAATATGCTGGAGCTACTCAACGTAAGATTGCCAATTACATTCAGGCTGCTGGGATCAAGGGTGATGGTGCCACTGTTGGTAAAATTGCCAGTGGTCTTGAAAGTTGCGGCATTTTCCAGCTTGAATGTGCCGCTGTTCGTAGCGAGCCCACTGATCGCCGCGAAGCTGGTGTTGGTGCCGTTGAGAATAATAGTTGCGGCATTACCTGTGATGCCGTTGGGAAGATTCATCGTACTGTTGGCATCAACTTCGTAAGTACCACCGGTGAGGAATCCGCCAGAGATGTTGCTAAGACTGTTAGCAGCCAACGTACCACCGTTGCTGGCTTGGTAGGTGCCGTTGTTTACGTAGGCCTGACTGTTTGTTTGCAGCAACAATGTGTTGCCGCTGGAATTGGCATTGACCGTGCCGTTGTTGGTGAATTCGTTAACATTGATTTCACCGGTACCGGAGATGGTGTGGCCGGAGTCCTGCGTAAGATTGCTGCTGCCGGCATCGAAAATAAGCGCAGCTGCCGTGGCGTTTCCGTTGGCGTTCAGGACGATTGAACCAGTGCCCGCAAGTTCAACACTGCCGACGATTCCCAAGCCGGTTCTGGCATTGCTTCCGCCCTTGTTAATGGTAATGGTGCCGTCGTTGGTAATTAGGTCATTGTTGTTGCCGTTGTTGGCAAAAGCCGTGCTGCCGTCCAGAATTTGAAGATTACTTCCTGAAGAGAGGGTTATATTCACTAAGTTGGTGTTATTTTCCGCATCAATCTCGCCGCCGGCCGTGCTGGTAAGGGTACCGCCGCTGATGGTACCGCCGTAAAGCAGCACGGCGCCGCCATTGGCCTCGATGATGCCGTTTGCACCGTTGTTGATTGTGGTGCTGGACTCTTCCAGCGTGCCGCCACTGGTGCCCTCGATCAGGTTATTGTTCACGTAGGCTTGGCTGTTGGTTTCCAGCAGCAGCGTGTTGCCGCTGGAATTGGCATTGACCGTGCCGCTGTTGGTGAATTCGTCAACATTGATTTCACCGGTACCGGAGATGGTGTGGCCGGAATCCTGCGTAAGATTGCTGCTGCCGGCATCGAAAATAAGCGCAGCTGCCGTGGCGTTTCCGTTGGCGTTCAGGACGATTGAACCAGTGCCCGCAAGTTCAACACTGCCGACGATTCCCAAGCCGGTTC
>JAKAEB010000013.1:0-40568 GCA_021818445.1 Planctomycetota bacterium | reverse complement strand
TCCTGCGTAAGATTGCTGCTGCCGGCATCGAAAATAAGCGCAGCTGCCGTGGCGTTTCCGTTGGCGTTCAGGACGATTGAACCAGTGCCCGCAAGTTCAACACTGCCGACGATTCCCAAGCCGGTTCTGACATTGCTTCCGCCCTCGTTGATGGTGATGGTGCCGTCGTTATTGATATAGCCGCCGTTACTCAAGGTGAGGGCGATTCCCGATTCGACAGCCAATCCGCTGTCGGCGGCAATGGTCAGATTGGCAATGGTTGTGGAGGTGTTATCCTGCGATGGCGTGGCAATGGTGGCTGGGTTTCCAATGACGACGCTGGAAGTGCTGCTTGGCGTACCGTTTGGAGACCAGTTGGTTGCGGTACTCCAGAGGCTGTCGCCACCAACATTCGTCCACGATATGGTCGCTGCACTGGCCCTCGGGCTTGGTGCCAAAGCCGCCCAAGCCGCCACGATGCAAGCGCTGGCTAAGCTCGCGCGGGGGAAGCGACTTGGTTTTTGCTTCGCAGCGTTTTGGGGGAATAGCGGTAACGTTTTTTTTCCGACGGTCGAGACAATGCGACTGCCCATGATCCTTGCTCCCTATGTGCCAAATGACAATTTATGTAATACTCTCGCTCCTGAAAACAATTCAGGTGAACAGGGCCAAGTTTAGCTGCGCAAAAATGAGATACAATACGTACCAATACGTATGCGGCGGTACCGCCGACGACAAAAAGCCTCTATTTGCGGGCGTTTTTATGTGTCAGCGTGTGAAGCAGTATGGATTTTTTCAGTTTGCTTTATCTTCGCATGACACATTATTTTTTCTGCAACACGTTTCAGCATACCGTGCAGAAGGTAATACATAACCTTTTGCAAGTAAACAGATTAGGTGCGGACTCGGGCGATGCATCAGGCACTGCGGCGCAGATATGTCGCATTTGATTTTTTGCATATGGAATGGCCAATAAATGCAGGAACCCCGACGCTATTGTCATTTTGGCAAGAAAATCTACTTGCCCCGTCGTCCAAAAATGGGCTTGGGGCGCTACTGGGGGGATGCGCGACGGAGTGAAATATTTCGCGATGACGAAATGATACTGCGTACGCAAAACTACGTATTGCCAAAATTATGATGCAGAGGATAACTGATATGCAGAGTCCGCGTTTTGCGGCGTTAATATCTAGTCTGCGTCTGTGGACGCAGAGCATTGTGGGAATATTTTTGTGGCAGTTAATGGCGAAAAAGCGCGCCATCCGAACTGATGAAAATGTCAATGCGCCGAGGCGGCATACTGGGCATATGCGGGAGATGTTTAGATATGGATATGCTTGAATCAAGCGATCTGTGCGCCATTCTTGATGTCGTGTGCCATTTGCGCATGCCGCGCAGTCGCGAGGATCTGGCGCGCAGCATTATTCCGCGGCTTGGAAAACTGCTGTCTTCAGATATTTCCTCCTATACCGAGGTTAATCCCGTGACACGCGAGGTGGCGGGTTTCATTGATCCTGCCGAGTGGCGGATTGGCGATCTTGCGGCTTCTCTTGAGCGATTCATGCACGAGCACCCGGTTATCATGCATCATCATGCAACGGGGCAGGACGACGCCTTGCGTATCAGCGATTTTATATCGCAGCGTGAGTTGCACGATACGGGCCTGTACCACGAACTGTATCGCCCCATGGGGGTCGAATACCAGATGAGTCTGACCCTGCCGTCGCGCCGGCCTCAGATTGCAGCGCTGGTATTTAATCGCAGGCACAGCGACTTTTCAGAACGGGATCGCAAGGTACTCAACACGCTGCGGCCCCACATTATCGCCGCCTTCGATACTGCGCGCTTTACCGCCCGACTGCAAAATCGCCTGGCCCGGCAGGCTGGCGTACTGGAAAACCTTCCCGATGGTGTTGTCGTACTCAACGGCCTGAGCCGGGTTGAGCTTTGGACGCAAAAGGCCCGCCTCTGGATGGGCAAATATTTTCCTGGTCCGGCCCGGGCGGTCGGCGCGCTGCCGGAAGAAATTGCTGCCTGGCTCCGCCGGCAGTCAACGGTCGATCATGGTCTTGGCGCGGTCGCACCCGTCTTTTACAGGAATATTGCTGAGAGCCAGCTTCAAATTCGCCTGATTCATTGTGAAAAGCTCGGGCGTATGCTGGTTATGACGGAGGCGCGTTTTTCGCAGTCTGCCAAGCCATTGGAATCGCTTGGGCTCACACCTCGGCAAGCGGATATTCTTCTGCATGTGGCCCATGGCCGAGGCAACGAAGATATCGCCCGGCGGCTGGGAATCAGCGTGCGGACGGTTCAAAAACATCTCGAGTTGGTCTTCAAAATCCTGAAAGTAAATTCGCGTACCGCGGCTTCACACATTGCCCACAGTCGCCTGCAAATGCTACAAGCCATCTTGATGATTCTGGCGTCGGGCGTTGTGGGTGCGTTAAACACAGTTTGCTGACACAAGCGGTATAAGGCGATTCCCAAATTCAAAAGTCAATTCGGCCGCGCGGCGACCACAAGCGATCGTGAGGTTAGGGACGGACAGCAAAAATAAGGCGTGCAATGTTGCGCCGCGCCTGCAACCAAATAATTTTCGCTTAACAAAACTCGGTTTATGTGATGGGATGGTGAGCGTGCTCGCGTGCGTCCCGGCCGGCCATGGGCACGGGATTAAAATGTTGTAAAGTTTTATTCCAGCGTTTACGCTAATACGCCGCGGTGCAGAACCGACACCGCCGATGTAGCTCAATGGCAGAGCAACGGTTTTGTAAACCGTAGGTTGTGGGTTCGAATCCCACCATCGGCTTGATAATTTCATTGCTGTCCCGCACGGTATGTGGAGTTCACCGCTTGAAATCGCACTTTTTGGCCTTGGGAATTATATCCATCATCAGCCTGGTTATTGGTGGCGCAGCGCCAAGGCCGGTTTCTGCCCGTGTCGGTGGCGTTAGGGCTGGTGCCAGGCATAGCTTCGAGATAAAGTCATCGGCATTTAAAAATGGCCAGCGACTGCCTAAACAATATACGGCCGATGGTGCTGATATCTCACCGCCGCTGAGTTGGACGCGCCCGCCATTGGGCACCAAAACCCTGCTGATTATCATGTTTGATCCCGATGCCCCCGGACCCATGCCGTTTTTACATTGGGTGGTGTTTAATATTCCGCCGCAAGTTCGATCGCTGGCGGCGCACATACCTCCGCATAAGCACATCGCGGGCCTAAAAGGTGCCGAGCAGGGCACAAATTCCTTTGGCGGGCGTGGTTACGGCGGCCCGGCACCACCGCCCGGAAAGCCGCATCATTACCACATTGAAATTTATGCCCTGAAACGAAAACTGTCCTACGCGCCGGACTGCTTCCGTTGCCTGCAGCACGCCATAGCGGGATATGTGCTGGCGCAAGCCGGATTGCGGGTAACCTATGGCCGATAACGCTGAATTGGCGACGGATGGCGGCCCACCCTCACCGGTCAAAACGAGATCAGCCAATCGTGCGAAAACTCAAACGCCCGAACATCGCTGGCTCAAATTGATGGCGGGTTGCATCGGCCCGCTTCTGGATATTCTGGTCTTAATATTTTTAATGGCCGTTTTTACCACGGGGCAGGCCGGTTGGTGGGTCACCTTGCCAGGACCGCACTGGCTGCATTACCCCACGGTATTTGCGTGGGGGCTCTTTGCCTTTTATTACTGGATTACAGCGCGGTTGGTGAACGTTTATCCGGGGACGATGCGCCCTTGGGATATCCACACCCCGCTGGTGCTCTGGAAATCATCCCACCGTCTGATTTCCTGCATGCTTTTGGCAATGTGCGGCGCAGAAATATTGACGTGGCTCCTGCTGGCGATGCTGGCCGCCGATACGATCCGATATTATCAGCTCTGGGCCGCGAGCAAGGGTGATGTCAGTTGCTGGATTCCCATGTGCTTGCTGGTTGGAATATTAATTGGCCTCTGGATGTGGAGTGTGCGTTATCGGCGGTCGCCGCTGTGCCGGCGGGTCATTCGCCGCCGACACCGCCGCCTGGGATGGGCGGCTACGGCCGTCATCTTGCTGGCCATGGTGGTAATGGCCATTTTGCGCAGCGCTTTTCCCAACCCGCCGTCGCACCGTGTCGGGCTGGCGGTAGTATTGGGAAATCATGTGCTGGCCAATGACACCGCCGGCTGTGTGCTGCGGGGTCGGCTGCGGGCAGCCATCTGGCTTTACCGGCACCACCTCGTGAAAGATATCATGGTCAGTGGTCGCGCGAAATATGGCCGGGATAATCCGAAGAAGAATGAACCGCTGGCCATGGCGATTTACTGTCTGGAACATCACATTCCTGATCGGGCTCTGGTTGTCGATTATTACGGCGATAATACGCGCTACACGGTTTACCATGCTGTTGCGTGGATGCATGCACACCACATCAGGCATGTGGTTGGCGTAAGCTCAATTTATCATCTTCCCCGAATTTACATCGCGTTTTGGCAGTTGGGCGTGGCACCTTACACCATGGCGAGTATTAAGCGGCGCTGGCGTGAGATCAATCCATGGGGATTATTCAGGGAGTGCGTGGCCGTGCCGGTATATGGACTCGATACGCACTATCATCAACCAGCAGGCGGACTCAATGGACATTGACTTAATCGCAAATAAACATATCCGTGTTTACAAATCGCGCGGCGTACTGGAATTGTTTAACGGAGACGAGCCCGTGCGAAAGTTTACCTGCATTACCGGTTCCAACCCCGGCGACAAAGAGCGGGAAGGTGATCGCCGCACACCCATCGGCAATTTCCGAGTGGTTTACAAAAATCCGAAGAGCCAATTTTTTCTTTCACTGGGCCTGAACTATCCGCGGATTTATGACGCCAACCGCGGTCTGGCCGATGGGCTGATAAGTTATGCTGTATACCGCCAATTGGTGAGAGATATTATCAATGGCGACATGACATGCGAAGCTGTGCAGAATAGGGTGTGGAAAACACCGCTGGGTGGGGAGATTTTTATCCATGGGTGCGCCGACGCGCGGCGAGGCACGGCGGGATGCGTGGCGCTGGACAACCCCGACATGCTTTACCTGTATCACCAGATACCACTGGGTACGGCGGTGGAGATATTACCCTGACCGATCATCAGCCAACTATTGCAATTATCCGACGTCCTGCGGTCGAATAATAATTGCCTTGGTTGACTGGTTCGGCAGATATTTTCGGATTTTGCCAAGGCGCGTCCTAAAAGGCCGCGAATTGGAATTTGATCGATAAATTCAAGCCATTGGTTCGATACACTTAAGGTCAAGTTGAATCTCGCGATTCCGCACTGAATTTCAGGTCATAGTGGAATCGCAATGAAGAAAAATTAGATCGGGCTTTTTGCCTGAGCGTGACCGGACTGAAAAGCGTATCTTTTGGTACAAGTCGCGCAGAACACAACCGCATTTGGAGGTAGTTATCATGAAGGGCTGGAAAACCGTACTCTCGGAGAGCTTTACCACAAAAGTTCCGCACGACTATACCGTTATCGCGCTGGACAAGGATATTGTAGAGGTGCAGGATCCCTCCGGTCTGTTCGTGATGCATATGGAACACCGCACTGTAAAAGCAAAACTTGAACCGGGCGATACCATTCATGTGCCTGCCGAGCAAATTGAGGCTTATCACTTTATGCGTGCGTGGGTCAGATCATTTCCCAACCTTCGTCTCACCGATGATGTAAGGCAGGTTGTGGGCAGCAAATATCAGACCCTTTCGTCGATGGGAGTGGAAAAGCAGCATTGGCTCGCACGCCTGAAAAAAATGAGCGGGGATAATAAATCACAACGTGGCTACCGCTTCTGGCTTATCCGGCATGAGGAATCCGCGTTGTTGGTGTGGGCTTTTGGCCCCACGCCAACGCTCGATTTCACGCGCGTTATCCAGGACGGAATCCTCAATGCCGTGCAGCTTGGCAAGCAGGTGGGACTTAAAAGCCGCCCTTTCATCGAAACGGTTGTGGAATTGGCCAATGAATACGTTGGCAACGATGCCGTAGCGGCAGTGGATGAACAGACCGTAACCATTGGTGGGGTAAAAATCCATGTGAATCAATTGCATGACACGTGGCAAGGACATCCGGAAAACCTCGCGGAGGATGTGAGAGATTTTTTCGATGATTTGCTCGTCGAGTACACCGGAGAACTGGATGCCGACGAAGGGTGGCCGCAGGTGCGTACGCGTGTGCTTCCGGCGCTGATACCACAGGCGATGCTGCCCTCTTTAACCCCCAATCGACCCATAACCGATACCAATGGAGCTGGTGCTCCGAGTTCCATCATCGCTGAACCGTGGGTTAATGATTTATTGATCGGCTACCAGATCGGACGATCGGAGCGATATATTACGACGGCGGATCTGCTCAACTGGGATGTGTCACTTGAGGCTCTTCACGAGCATGCGCTAGCCAATTTGGGTCGGTCCACCCGTAAGTTATCCATGAGTGGCGGGCACAGTGATAAATACACGCTTTTCAGCTTTCCCGCTGATGATGTGATGAATTCATCGCGCATGCTGCTGTCGCTGGTGCAGAATAATTTGCGTCCGCACCTGGGCAATACCTATTACATGGCGGTACCGGATCGTCACGTGCTGCTCGCCTTTACCAGCAGTGATCCTGCCACGCTTTCATGGTTGCGGCATCAGGTGGAAATTCGCTATACGAACGCTGCCGAGCCTCTTTCAGACCGTCTTTTCATGATCACACCCGACGGAGTGGTGGGCGAGGCACGCCGACCCGAGCAGCCCCCCGCAGCCGAGGTGTGAGACTGCCAATTGCTTAATATTGCCCTCCGAGGCATCGGACAATGGCGGGTTGCAGGCATTCCCGACATCTGTCCGGTGCCCTCTTTTTTTTCATGCTGCAGACCATGTGCCTGTCCGAGTAATAATAACGACCGCGACGGCATTACCCATTGCTGCGCAGTGGGGATCGGCAATCCCGACGGTGGATAAAACGGGTTTGCACCGCCCAGGGGTGCCACGACGGCCAAGGATTTCGCATCGACAGGAATATCGCGCCAAGACATGCGCGGCTGATTCGGCAGATATTAAATCATATTTGCGAGGATAGCCTTTGGTTTTTTACGCATATCATCGGCGAGAGCGATCACTTTTTGCGCACGATCGGTTTTTCCAGGGGTTACGGTCGGGATTGATAGTAGACTCCAGACAACAGGCAAAAGATAGTAGTGCCTTGAATGTGGGCCGTCGCGATGAATCGACTGCTGGCGGCAGCCAATCATTTTGTCCCGACCGAATTGGCTCTACTGTCTAAAGGCTCCGAACTTCGAATATATTTTTTCGCTGGCAGGCGGTCTGAACCCATAATCTCCGGCTACCCCGAAGCCGGCCCCAAACATCCTTGTGTGTTCGCGGCCGTATTTTTGCGCGACCATTGGCGAAATTTCTGCGGGGAGACGGGACCGGCCTAATGCAGCTCGTGGATCGTTGAGAAGAAAAGGTGCCTGATTGAGGTTTGCCTCTGCCCATGCTAAGGATGTGCACCAATCCGATGGTCACCCGCTTGACTGCCATGTTTGCCGGGCAGATGATGTTAGTTAAGAGGGCCGCAAATGAATCCGACCGAGAGCCTCACTCCGGAGCAACTCGCCTGCGTCAAGCACCGCCGCGGTGTGGCGTGCGTCATTGCAGGTGCGGGTACAGGAAAGACCAAAACGCTCTGCGAGCGCCTCGCATGGCTTGTTGAGGGCCGCGGGTGTGAGCCCGAACGGGTGCTCGTCACAACCTTCTCCAGAAAAGCCACGGCGGAGCTATTGCAAAGGGCCAAGCAACGGCTTGGTAAAGCCGCGTCCGGGTTGAAAATTTCCACCATAGATGCGCTTGTCGCCGAGTTGGCGCAGGAGGCGGCCCATCGAGGGTGGCTCCCCAATTTCCAGCTAATCGGTGAAGCGGAGCAAAGGGTATTACTTTGGGAATGCGCGCAAGAAGTTTGGCTTGAGGCTGTCCCGGAACTGCCGCTGTATCTATTCCGATACGCCGTGGGAATCCCCCCGCTCCTTGACGCCGCATATCGGGCAGAAATGACGACGTCGAGGGCGGAGCGGCGTAACGTTGAGGGGCAGCTACGCGACGACATCAAGCGCGCATCAGACGCATTTTGGGATGCGACGTCCCAGCTACTAAGTGACCCCGCATACGGCGGCACGGGCGATTTGCGGCGACGGCTCCGTTTCTGTGTCGAGCGGTACCAGCGACGGACCGCAGAGCTAGGTTTCCTCGATTATTACGGACTTCAATGCACGTTCGCCGACCTGTTAAGAAAATCGAGCCCCGCGCGGCGCGAATTCGCGTCCAGATACGATGCGGTGCTTGTCGACGAGTTCCAGGATACAAGCAGGACTCAATTTGAGATACTGCGGGCCATTGCCGGCCGAAAACTCTGGATCGTTGGCGACCCGTGCCAGCAGATTTACGCATGGCGGGGCGCGATACTTGATCCCATTGGCTTAGCGGATAAGGTAAATGCGAAACGATATTTTCTTACCGATAATTTTCGTTCCACCCAGCCTATCTTGGATTCGGCGTACACTTTTCTCTCCACGCAACTTCCCTCCCTGGGTGGAAAGGGGGTTTTAAGACGGTTGCATGCGCGCAAACCCGTCGAGATGCCCAAGCCTGTATTTCGGGGGACCTTGGATCAGGCTCTGCGGTTCATCTCGACATTGCTCGCTGAGGATCGCAGCCTTAGCGCGGGTGACGTCGCGATCCTATCGAGAAATCTGACGAGTACAGTGGCCAAGCGGCTCCGGGAAAAAGCCTTGAAATATTCGCTCCGCATCCAGTTGCACTCTTCTACGGCCGAGAATGCAATGGAGGCTACCGTCGGTGTGAACGGCCGCCCTCCGCGATGGAAACCCGGAGAGGCGTTGGAGCGGCTCTACCGGCATCCAAAATTTGGCCAGACACTGGGGCGAACGCTCAGGGGCGGTGATTTCGATGGGTTGAGGAGGCTTCGTCCGCTCGCAACGGCGGCTGACGCGGTTGATCGCGCGGCGCAGTCCAATTTCGATGAGGCGTGGCCCGCCCTCCGAAAAACTCAGGACCGTGATGTGGCGGTCACGACCGCCGTGGCGAAAGACACTGCCGCTGTTCAGGTCATGACGATCCATGCCGCCAAGGGCCTCGAATTCCCGGTGGTACTCGTTATGACATGGGGGAAGGGCTTTCCGAAAGCGGGACATGCCGAGGACGCACGTTTGGCCTATGTGGGCATGACCAGAGCGAAGGACATGCTGATCTTGGTAAATACACAGACCTGTCGGCGCGAACTTCGGAGAATTGTGGGCGTTGATCTGCCCTTACCGCCACGTGCAAGCCGCTGGAGCCCAACCACCCGGCCGCCGCCAGCAGTTGCGTTGGCAGAGATACCACCGCTCGTCGCAGCTAGTCACCTTGATATATATTGTCAGTGCCCCCTGAAGTTTGCCGCGTACCACGAGGGCCGGTTTCTCCCGCAATGGTCTTCCAGCCAAAGCATGGGATCGCGGATGCACAAGGCGTTGGAACTGTTCCTCTGCGCGTGGCCGTGGACCAGAAAGGAAGCCGCATTTAGCCGGTGCTTGGAAGACGGAATTCGCTTCGGCGATTCGCCACTTCGTGATTTCCCGAAGCCGTTGGTCCGCAAGCTACATGATGGGTTGAAAATAATAACCGATGACTTGGCTCGGACCTGCCGACGTATCGTGGGCGTCGAGCGCCGCTACCAGTATTCGGCCACCCGAGGTGTGGTGGAAGGGGTTATCGACGCGCTGATCGAAGATCGCGACGGGGCGCTCGTATTGAAGGAATGGAAGACAAATTCAGAAATCCCTGAAGGAAAAATGCAGCAGTACACTCTTCAGACATCGGCAGCGTTACTGGCAATGAAGACGGCGACGCTTCCGAATTTTGTCGATCTGGTGCCGGTGTTTCAACCTCGCAGGACCGAGCGACTTGACGCAAAGAAAATCCAGGAGGAAGCACCGCAGAAATTGGACCAAGTGTTTTCCACAATTGCCGACCGAAAATACACCCCACGGCGGGGCAGCCACTGCAAAACCTGCAGTCTCAAACGCCATTGCCCCGCTTGGTAGGTCCGCACAACGCCAGCCAACGGCGTACCACTCAGTCGAAACTTGGTTTCGGGCGGAAGGGTTATTGCGCTGGCGGCCTGTGATGGTAACGCGTCCGCTGCCATCGGCGATCTTGGCAGCGATAAAAACGGCATCAGACAATTGCCCGACTTCCTCAATTCAACGACGCTATGCAGAGGAGACCATTTTTCAGGAATTTTATCCAATAGCCTCCAGGCTATTGACCGCATATAGCCAATGAGCTATCATTGCGCGATGTGGAAAGTTGCGACTACCTCGGTTTTCGATAGTTAGTTTTCGAAGCTTGATGAAGATCAGCAGGTGGAAGTCATCGCCAAGGTGAGGCTTTTGGAACGGCTCGGGCCGCAACTGGGACGCCCCCATGCTGACACGCTTAACGGTTCACGGCATACGAACATTAAGGAGCTTAGAGCGGATACGATGAACTCCATCTTGCGGATCGCCTTCGCCTTCGATCCTGACCGTTCAGCCATCTTACTGGCAGGCGGAAACAAATCGGGTGTGGATCAGAAGCGATTCTACAAGCAGCTTATCGCAAAGGCCGAAGCACTTTATGACGAGCATTTGGCGGGAATCGCAGTGCGTAAGAAAAAGAAAGGCAGTTGATATGGCTAAGACATTTGATGAACTGGTGAATCGGACAACCAGCGAACGGACGCGGGCACGGGCCACAGCGCGGACGGAGGAACTGCTTGGCGAACTCCTATTGAGCGAGTTGCGGAAGTCGACCGGCAAGAGCCAACGTGAGGTTGCAGCCAAATTGGGCATCAAGCAACCTAGCCTCTCTAAGCTGGAAGGCCAGACGGATATGCAGATATTAACACTACGACGGATTGTCGCGGCCTTGGGTGGTGAATTGGATATTATTGCCCGTTTTCCAAAAGGCTCGGTGCGGATTGGCCAGTTTGATGCCCGTCGCCACCACAGCGGTCGCAAGGTGCCGAAAGAATTGCATCTGGTATAGTTGACCGTTGCCCTCGGCAATATGGGTGCAAATCGAAACGGCGGCGCGGTTGAGTTGGTCAGACAGGAAGCCGTAACCACGGGGAAATGCCTCGGCCGCAGAGCAAGCTGCATCGGCGAAGGCGATGGCCTTTTGGTAGACGATCAGTTTTTCGAAGGTGAAGGCCACGTCCGCAAACCGTTGAAAGTAGAAAGTAGAGAGTGGGCCGTCCCGATGCGTCGGGACTCTATTTTTTCGCCGGCAGGCGAAAAAATCGGGGCGACAGGATTTGAACCTGCGACCTCTTGACCCCCAGTCAAGCGCGCTAAACCAGACTGCGCCACGCCCCGAGTGGATACGCACCAAAGTCTAATGCAAATCGCGGCTGACGAAAAGCATACCACCTGCATGCGGAAATTGTTTCTGCCAGCCGCGCAACTTGACGATTTGCGCAGTTGCCGGCGGAAGGGTGCATTTTTCCACCTGCAATGGGCGAAAACAGGCGGTTTTTCCGATTGGCGTTGAGATACTATAATTGGGCGTTTGGCGCAGGCCAATGTGGTCAGCTTTGAATTGGAAAGGCGGCATCATGAACCCCATTGAGGCACAAGACCCGATACTGTGGAAGGCGATTACCGACGAACAGCATCGGCAAAATTCTACGTTGGAGCTTATCGCAAGCGAGAATCATGTGTCACCGGCCGTGCTGGCCGCCGCCGGCTCCGTACTGACCAATAAATATGCCGAGGGATACCCGGGTAAACGCTATTACGGCGGGTGCCAATTTGTGGATGTGGTGGAAGATTTGGCCCGACAACGCGCCAAGGAGCTTTTTCATTGCGACCACGTCAATGTGCAGCCGCATTCTGGTTCGCAGGCCAATCAGGCGGTATTTCTGGCGGCACTAACTCCCGGCGACACCATCATGGGTCTTAACTTGGATCATGGTGGCCATCTGACGCATGGCAAGTCGGTGAATTTGTCGGGCAAATGGTTTCGAGCGGTGCATTACGGGCTGGATCCAAAAACGGAGCGGATCGATCTGGCGGCCGTGCGGGCATTGGCACAGGAGCACAAGCCAAAGTTAATTATCACCGGGGCCAGTGCCTATGCGCGAATCTGGGATTTTGCGGGCTTTGAAGAAATTGCCCGCAGTGTGGGTGCTTTGCATATGTCGGACATTGCCCACATTGCCGGGCTGGTGGCGGCCGGAGTACACCCGTCGCCCGTGCCCCATGCGGATTTTGTAACCACCACGACGCACAAGACCCTGCGCGGGCCGCGATCAGGGATGACCATGTGCCGGGCGGAGTGGGCTAAAAAAGTTGATTCGGCGGTATTTCCGGGGCTTCAGGGTGGGCCGCTGATGCACATCATTGCTGCCAAGGCGGTGGCTTTTGGTGAGGCGCTCGAACCGCAGTTTAAGGATTACGCGCGGCAGATTATTAAAAATGCCCAGGCGTTGGCGCTGGAACTCATGGCGCGTGGTTACCGGCTGGTTTCCGGCGGCACGGATAACCATCTCATGCTGGTGGATTTGCGACCGCGCGATGCGAACCTGACGGGCGCGGCGGTGGAGGGATGGCTGCAGCAGGCGGGAATCATTGTTAATAAAAATATGATTCCGTTTGATACACGCAAGGCGACCGAAACATCAGGCATCCGGCTGGGTACACCGGCCCTGACCACCCGCGGCTTGCGCGAGCCTGAAATGAAATCGGTGGCCCAGTGGTTTGATCGTGCCGCATCAAGTGGCGGAGATGCGACAGTGCTGCAACGCATCAATGCCGAGGTAAGCGAATTTACCCGCAACTATCCGCTGCCGCACACCGCCGACCATGCACGGGCGCATGCCACCCCTGCGATGGTGTAGCGGCTATTGGGCCGGCATAATAGCCCGCAGTAAGCGAACGGGCCGATCACCCAAGGGCGAAAAATATGATGGCGGATGACAAAGCACGGCCCGCGTTAAGCCAGTCTGATGCATTAACCCTGGGGCGAAACCAACGGCTGCGGTCAAAGAGCGATATCGAGCGGGCGTTTAACAAAGGATTGCGCCGCCATCATCGGCCGCTTTCAGCATGCGTATTTCGCCGCACGGATGACGCGGCTACGCGCATAGTGGTGTCGATCGGGAAAAGGTGCGGCAATGCGGTCATGCGTAACCGCATACGCCGCCGCATTCGGGAAGCATACCGGTTGCAGCAGCGGCAATTTCCGCAGGGGTTGGATATCCTGATAATGGTGCAACGGCACGAACCGCTGCCCATGGCGGGCTATCAGCAGATTTTGCAAGATTTGCTGGGAGGTTTGTAAAGCATGCCGCCCCCCCGCCAAAGAGTGAAGCAATTCGCCATCGGCCTTATCCGGGCTTACCAATACACGCTTTCCGGACTGCTCGGGGCGCATTGCCGATTCGCTCCCACATGTAGCCAGTTTACCATTGAGGCGATTGAGGAGTGCGGCGTGCGACGCGGCATTTGGCTGGGGATGCTGCGAATTTTGCGCTGCCACCCTTGGCAAAAAGGGGGATTTGACCCAGTTTCAGCCCACATCAGGCATCAGGGGCATCAGGAAGCGCGACGGCGACGCACCAACACCAGCGATACCAAGGCTGATACCAACAGCCCCAAAGCCCCCGGCTCCGGCACATAGCTGATAGTAAAGGAACTGGTGCTGGGCGATCCGGTGTCAGATAATCCGGATGGAACCGCCAGAAGCGTGGGATTCTTTGTGGGTGTGACCATGGAAATGGAATTTGCTGTCGCTCCCGATGTAAAACCGTCAACAGGCTCTGTAGTAACCGCCCCCTGCGAGTTTTCCAGCCCGGCAGCGGCGTTGGAGAACGTCACGCTGCCAAAATTCGCCAGGGTCGAAATGCTACTCGTGCCGTTGAAGTTCTGTATGGTGGGTGCCTCAGCTATCCATTCAGCCGAAGACCTTGCGTAGCTGCTGGTGCTGGTTTTTACGACAGAATCGCTTTGGCCGGTGGTAAGGTCCTTCACCAATAATGTGTATTGGTTCGCCCCTCCGTAAGTTACGCTGGCTGATATCACATCCCCCGGTTTTACGTCCATGGTGGTTATCGGCACCAAGGCGTTGGGATACATTTCATACCATGCAAAGTATTGGGTGGCACCGCCAGACGCCTCTGCCAGGACACCGGTCTGCTCGACGGAACTGGAACTGAAGCCGTCGAGCCCGACCCAAAACGCAGCGTAACTGGATGACCCATCCGCCGGGGCTTGAACCGTCGGAACAGTCCATTCACCCGAGACCGAAGTGAATGAGTAGCCGGAGGACGACGACGATACCGTGTCGGCGTATCCCGCCCAATTAAACGAACCATAAGCGGTAGCCATGGGCGAGAGAGCATTCACGACAGCGGCGTGAATACGGCCGGCGTGCAGCAGGGTACCCGCCGACAGAACTGCCGCGGAAAAGAATGCCGCTCTTGTTACGCGTTTTCTGGAAAGTGGAAAAAACATCTCGCTATCCCTTCTGCCCCATCAAGAGGTCTCAAACCCATCCGCCGCACCTTGGGCGAATCAATCGCACGACCAAACACGGCCACTGGTGGCTTATTTTTTTGAGGCGGCCCGGAGAATCGTGCTCCCGTCCATCCTGCCAGCCACCCCGCATAAATCGCGTGTTCAGTCTGGTACCATCATTCAAGCGTTCCACGCGTGTCGCTTCGAAGTTGCATGGCGCAGGCCATCAGCGCACTGAGCCTACCAATTTTTGAGCCCGCCGAGGAACCTTTCGGTACGGGTGCGATCAACGCCTACCAGACGCTGGCACAACTGGACGCAAAGGAGCAGTTTTCCTAACGGTCGGGCGGCGCGATCAATCGCAATATTTTGCCGGAGACTACCTGATTACCTTGCTCTCGGGCACTCCCCATAACTGATAGAGAGTGTAGTACATTTTAGCTAGATGTCAACAAAAATGGAGCATATCAGCGAAACGGCGATTGCGTGGATTTCAGGGCATGTTATAATGCCCAATTCGCTAAAAGGCGGGGAAATTCTGCCTTGGGGTTGGCACCGTTGTACGGGCTGACGTGGCGATTATGGTTTGGCGGTTTAACCGCTGTTTGTTACAAGAGGGTCTTTGTGGCAGTAAAGATTAGACTCAAGCGGTTTGGACGGAAAAATCGCGCGTTTTGGCGTATTAACGCCGTGGACAGCCGATCACCACGTGATGGCAAGGTGATTGAAGAATTGGGCTATTACGACCCGATTACCAAAGATGAAGCCAAGCGGGTGGTTGTCAATAAGGCGCGTGTGGAACACTGGCTTAAAGTTGGTGCGCAGCCAAGCGAAACGGTTGCGGCGCTCTTGAAAAATGCCACCGACAGCAACCCGCCGGCTGTATCTTAGGCAATTGAATGGCGGCGGATGATGCAAGCCGTCGCTGCGGAATCAGGTGACCGGGGCAGTTGCATGCGGGTTGACATCATTACCCTGTTCCCGGAAATGTTTACAGGTGTGCTGGCGGCCAGCATCCTGAAAAGAGCAGGTGAGAAGGGGCTGGCTGCTTACCACCTGCACCAGATGCGAGATTACACCACCGACCCGCACGGTAAAGTTGATGATCGGCCATATGGTGGCGGTGCGGGTATGGTGCTGATGTGCCAACCCGTGGTGGATGCGGTTAACGCCGTTGAAAAGATGGATTTGCTACCGAGCCGACGTGTGCTGCTTAGTCCGCGAGGCCGGCGGCTGGACCAGAAGCTGGCAAAGGAGCTGGCCCGGGAACCCCGGCTGATGCTGGTGGCTGGGCACTATGAGGGGTTTGATGAGCGCATTGGGCAACTAATTAAGCCCGATGAGGTTAGCATTGGCGATTATGTGCTATCCGGTGGCGAACTGGCAGCGATGGTTTTACTCGATGCCGTGGTTCGGTTGGTACCCGGGGTACTGGGCGATGAGACCAGCCCGCACAGCGAATCGTTTTCCACCGACGAACTGGTGGAAGGTGGACTGGAGTATCCGCATTACACCCGTCCGCGAGAATATGATGGTTTGCCGGTGCCGGAGGTTTTGCTCTCTGGCGACCATGCCCAAATCGCCCGTTGGCGGCGGATGAAGGCGCAGGAGATAACGGCCCGATTGCGGCCGGATTTGTCGGTGAGGATGGAAAGTCCGGCGGCAAAATAAGCACCAGTGACGGCGGTTGGAGAAGCGGTGCGATATGACGGAACGGCGCAACAGTGATGCCTCTCCGTGGGCTTGGAATAAGGATTGTTTTAGCAACAAGGGAAAGTAAATATGCAGTCAGCACTATTAACTCATGTGGAGTCCACCCATCTGCGGGCCAATCCATTGGTTGTCCATGTTGGCGATCTGGTGGATGTGTATTGCCGCATTACCGAAGGCGACAAAGAGCGCATTCAGGTTTTCAGTGGCACAGTAATCATGCAGAAGGGCCACGGAATTAACCATGCATTTACCGTCCGCCGGATTGTAAACAACGAGGGTGTGGAGCGTATCTTCCCATCCCATTCGCCAAAAATTGAGCGGGTGGAAGTTAAGCGGTCCAGCAAGGTACGCCGCGCCAAGCTGTACTACCTGCGTGATCTTACCGGGAAGGCGACGCGGCTTAAGGAACGCGATCCGATTATTCCGCAGTCCAACACCACGGCTTAACCAACAGACGTCAATTGATCTTGCGGGCGGCCTCGCGTGCTGGTGTACGCGAGGCCGCTCTATTTATATCCCCATCCAGTTCGCACCTGTAAGACGGTGCGGCGATTTTTTTCGGGCGGGGGTGAAATCGCCGAAAATGGCCGATTGGCGGCGTTTCCCAGGGCCTTCCTTAAACCCCTGGGCGGGTGAGGAAACCCGCGACGCCAGGAGTGCCCGGAAAAATGGCCGCGCCCCCTGCCAGACGATTTACATCCATCCATTGTGGCCATAACCTAATGGCGATTTGATCAGGAGGATCGACTATGCATGATGCATCACGGACGCTGCTGGCCACCATGATAATTGGCTTGGGTATAACATTGCTGGGAGGCTGTGCGCAGCCAATCAGCGGGCCACGGGTCAATTTGCAGCAAGGCTTTGCGGCCTATCAGGGCAAAGATTATTCCCAGGCCAGCCGGACGGCCCGTGCTTATATCGCCTCCCATCCCGATGGTGCCCAACTGGATGATGCCTATTATTTACTTGGTATTTCACATGAAACGCAGGGACAATTCAGCCGCGCCCGGCATGATTTTCAGCGGGCTATCAGCATGACGCATCAAAGTGCGGTGCGGCGGAAAGCCAATAAGGCGTTGGGCGACATGGCGTTTGCCAAGGCGCATTACGGCCAGGCTGCCACGTATTATCAGACGGCCATCGCGGCGATGAATGGTCGCACCCCGCCGGCGTCGATGCTGTTCAAATATGGTGCCGCCCTGCAGGACAGCGGGCACTGGCACGCGGCGCAGGAACCTCTATCGCAGGCGGTTGCCGATGCCCCGGGTTCGACCGCCGCGGCGGATGCCCAGCAGCGTCTGGCGGTGAACCATTTTGCGTTGCAATACGGCGCGTTTTTAGTTAATAAATCCGCATGGGCGATGGTCGGCCAGCTTCGGTCGGCAGGAATTTCAGCCGCTGTGGTACCCAGTGTGGTTGGCGGTCGAAAGCTGTATCTGGTGCAGAGCGGCAGCTACATGACGCTGCCATCCGCTATGGCCGCCCGGAGTGTTGAAAGCCACCACTACCCGCAGGTTCTTGTGGTACCGTAATGGCCGCGGAGTGTTGCCGACCCGACGGTTGGGGCAAGCGGTTTTCATCGGTGTCATGCGGGTCGTTTTTGGATAGGTTTCGGTTGGTACCGGCATCCGGCGCAGCGGCACCGGCGCGACCGCCGTAGCCCGGGCTTTAAGCGAGCGTAACGAAAGCGACGCGCAAACGGATGAGACCGTTGCGATTTGGCGGTTCCTGCTCGATTTGACGGAATCGAAGGAATAAGGAGTCCCGGACGATGCAGCTTGAAACCGAAGTATCCGGTACGCGAGAAGTGTGCGACGAGGCGCAACTGCGCGAAGCGTTAGGTGGTGATGTGCTTGGGAAAGGGTTTATTATCTTAAGCCAAGCTCCGCAAAATTACATTCAGGCGGGTGACGATGGCAATGGCTCCTATGCGATGGAGTACCGCGACGGCGACGACGCGCACCATTTTCAGGCTCGGAACCAGTATACGAAGGAGCAAGTCCTGCAGGCTTTCTGCTGGTACTTGGCGGGAGACCCTCGCTGGCGTTCGGAATATTCATGGCAAAAGCTCGAAAGCAGGCGTTGGTGGAAGTTCTGGTAGGTGTCGTACTCCCCAAAAACTGCGCGCGTTGCAAAGGTAGGATTTTGCCGCGCAGAGAGGGGCGGATTCCAGATCCGCGAAAAGGCGCCGGTTTACCGCCCTATACAACGCGACGGTGGCTTTGGAAGCGTGGAAGGTTCAGCGGAGGGTCAGTGAACCGGCGGCGTCAGATATTCATCCCGCCGGAAACCTCAATCCGCTGGGCATTAACCCAGCGATTTTCGTCGGAAAGCAGTGATGCAATCATCGGCCCAATATCATCGGCAACGCCGGCGCGCCCCAGCGCGGTAATATCCGCGACCCAACGGTTGACCTCGGGGTTGTCGCGCACCACGCCACCGCTGAAATCCGTCTCAACGGCACCCGGTGCGACTACGTTGGCGGTAATGTGCCGCGGGCCGAGTTCCCGGGCCATGTAGCGGGTCATCACTTCGACGGCCCCTTTGGCCGATGCATAGGCGGAACTGCCGGGAAGTGTGGATCGCGTCAGCCCGGACGACACATTGATGATGCGGCCGCCGTCGTTGATGAGGGGGAGCAGCTTTTGTGTGAGAAAATAAACACCCTTCACATGCACATTAAATATGCCGTCAAATTGCGCCTCGGTGGTCTGGGCGAATTCCACATGCAGGGAATTGCCCGCATTATTAACCAGGTAATCAAACCGCTCGCGGCCCCAACTGTGCAGCGTCTGGCGAACCTGTTGAGCAAAAGCGTCAAATTCTGCAATCTAGCCGGTATCGAGCTTAAAGCCCGCGGCTTTTCGGCCAAGTGCCGCACATTCGCCAATCAGGCGTTCTGCCTGTTCATGGTTAGTTCTATAAGTAAAAATCACGTCAATACCGCGCCGGGCAAGGTTTACGGCGACATTGCGGCCGATGCCGCGACTGGCACCAGTGATGATAGCGGTTTTATTGGTCATGGGTGCAACTCCTGTCAATGCAACCAAGTGGCATTTGGATGATTGTAGCGCGACCGAGCTAAAGAGACCATTAACGCGGACCACGGGTGCCACGGCAGGCCGCAGAAAAAACGCAAACACAGATATGAGCCCAAGGTCCTCGACGAGAAAGCTGGCTTATATCCATTAAGACCACATCGATCGTATTCTGCCGGTGCGTTGTAACGTAAATGGCCTGCGCATCTTCGTCGATCAGGAAATTGTCTCCCACTCTGCCAGCCACGACAAATTCTGGGGTGCCGACAGCCTCCAAGTTGAGGGGTCAACTTCTACTCGCATGACACGCCTCGCTTTCACGCGGCAAGCATTATGGTTGGTGCGAACCGCGCAGGAATTCAGGTCCAATGACCATTTATGAATTGAGCCGCCAAATCCAATGCAAGAGAGGCAGTTTCAAGGGCTCCTGCATCTCGCTGAAACACGTGATGCATGCCAGCGAAAATATCGAGCGCAACAATCCCGCCTCTTTCTGCAGCGAGCTTCGCGTATCGACGCGAGTCGTCAAGGAGCAGTTCATCGCTTCCAACTTGAATTGCCAAGGGCGGTAAATGATCTGGGATACCGTATATAGGTGAAGCCCGTCGGTCTTTTGGATCCGCTCCGTGCAGATAGGATTTTGCCAAGTCCGCGAGCATCGACGGTGTAAAGATTGGATCTTGAGTTTCGATGTCATTAAACGATGCCCCCGTGAGAGCTAAATCAGTCCATGGAGAGAACACCACGACGCTGGCAACCGTACTATTCGACAGAGGCTCGCTCAAGGTCGCAAGCGCCAACCCTCCGCCAGCGGAATCACCAACGAGCGCTATTTGGGAAAAACCCTGCGCAGAGAGCCAATTCCTTGCTTGGACTATTGCTTCAAAGGCCGCAGGAAATCGATGTTCCGGGGATAGGGGATAGTCGGCTGAAAAGACCGAACAGTTGGTGCGCATCGCGAGTTGGCTCGTCAGTCCACGGTACGAGCTAGCGTCGCCCAGATGATAGCCACCACCATGAATGAACAGGATCGCACGGTCGCGCGATGGCCGTTCTGGAATGGACCACCATCCCGATGCTTGAGCTGTGGACTCTTCGGAAAACGTGATTTCTGTTGCCTGTGGTGTAAGTGCTGCTACGGCAGCGTACCCACCACGCATGTCTTCCGCAAATTCGGTCATCAACCGCGCATTGCGCTGAAGCAAGGCTCTTTGACGGTCTCGCTCGCCATCACGAAGAGCATGATTTGTTTGGACGAATTTCTTCAACGAAGCAACGTTCATTTCAGTGAGCACCTCACATGTTTGGTTGGAACCTTGGAAGCCGACATTGCAACTCGCACTTAGCCTCTCAACCTGACTTAGATGATTCCGCCGTTGACGCAAATAACCTGAGCATTCACCCACGCTTCCTTTTCTCCAGCCGTCTTTCGGAGAGTATAACTGTCGTAGCCTTTGTCAGCGATGAGTGTTTCTGCGTTCGGCGGCCGGTAATCGCACTGACAATTCGCCGGTCATCTGCGCGCGAAGCACCTCGCGATCGTGGAAAATAGGGACGGATGCGCTCAAACAAGCTTTGGTAGCCAGAACTGGTCATACATCGATAGTTCTCCTGCGTCTTTTGCCCTGCAAACGCATTTTCAATCGGATCATCCCTACCACAAATCGGACCTAGAGTACACCGTCCCGGGCTGCCTGCCGGGTTGTTGCCAATTCGGGCTTAAAGCCCAGGCTTTGTGCCAATGATCCATCCATGACACACCACCAGGGATTAGTCAGCGGTGCGGCGACTGGCTCTATCGGAGCGCCGACGATCTGGCCCAGTTCGAAGATGGTCATCGGTGCGTCGTCCACTGCATTGACGATCCGGCGATCGAAGACACCGCTCAACCCCATTTTCGTCAGGGCTGCAATGTCGCGGTGATGGATCATGCTCAGCCTGTTGGCAGGATGCATCTGCAGGCGTTGCGCAATATGGGGGATTTGGCTGAGATGTCCGTCTTTGTCGCCGTAGACGAAGCCGTAGCGAAGGATCGACCAGTTAAGCCCACTTTCGCGCAGGAGTTTCTCGGCAGCGACCTTGCTGGCAGGATAATCACGCTTCGGCGCGACGTGATCACCTTCCCGCGCCGGCCCATGGCCGTCTTCGTCATAGACAAGTCCGGTGCTGGCCATGATGAAACGGCTCCCGCGTGCATGTTCCTTGGTGGCCGCAATCAGGTTTCGCGTACCCTCGAGGTTGACTGCCCATATCTGTTCGGGTTGAGGTGCCCGTAGGACAGCGGCGAGATGGACAATGGCGTCAACACCGTCCACCGCGGCCGCCAAAGACGCCGGATCGAGGAGGTCACCTTCCACCGCCCTTACACCGGCCGGAACGGCCTTTCCGGCGCGAACGAGTGCCCGGCAGTCGATCTTCGCTGCAACCAAACGGGGCAAAAGGCGGCTGCCGACAAGGCCGGTACTGCCGGTAATGAGGACGGTCATGATTTGTTCCTTTCCAGGTAGAAGTGTGGGCGTAAGAATGTCACGAGCGAACTGCAAGCGCACCGCTCAGGGGCGTAATGCGGTTGCCACTGCCTCGGTTAAGGTTGTCGTGGGCCTGCCTATCAGTGCAGAAAGATCGCGACTCGAACTGTCCAATGCTCCATTTCTGGTTTTCAGGTCCGCATCGACAACTACATCCACGATCATCTTGGGCAGACCGAAGCCAAGGAGTGCCGCTTCATATTCGGAAGGCGGCAAATTCCTATACTCAACCTTAGTGCCTGACTGTTTCGTCACTTCGTCAGCCAGATCGCGGAGGGTGAAGGACGAGTCGCCGGCAAGCTCGTAGACTTTGTTCTCGTGGCTCGGCTGCGTCAACACTACCGCAGCCGCCTCGGCATAGTCGGCACGCGATGCGGAGGCAAAACGGCCTTCTCCGGCGCTGCCGATGATCACTCCATTCTGAATTGCTGCCGGGAGAGCGGCTGTGTGGTTCTCCAAGTACCAGCCATCCCGAAGCAGAATGAAACTGATTCCCGACTTTTTGAGGTACTCTTCAGTCGCCTTATGTTCGGCGGCGAGGGCGAGATCGGAGGTGTCGGCGCGAAGCAAACTGGTATATGCAACGACTCTTACCCCGGCCCCTTTTGCTGCATCGATCGCAGCGCGGTGCTGGCGAAGCCGCTCGCCTGGTATCACGGCCGAGATCAGAAGCAGCTTCTCGACGTCCCGGAATGCTTCGGCAAGGGTCTCCGGCTTGTCATAGTCGGCGTGCCGTATCTGTACACCCAGGGTCTTGAGCGCATTCGCCTTTTCCGGGTTTCTGACCGCAGCTACGATCTGGTCTGGCCGAGTGTTTTTCAACAGGGCTTTGATAGCTAATACACCGAATTGTCCGTTTGCGCCTGTAATCGCAATCATTGTGTCTCCTTTTCAGCAACGTACGCGGCCTCACATTGAAGCACCTGCGTTATCCCAGTGATCGTTATATAGTGACTGTCAGGGTTTAGTTCATCGGCCCTGATATCCTCCACGAGTTCTATCAGAGATCGGCATGCAAAGCTGGTAAACGGCCTGCCGCCCAGGATCGGTCTTGCACGCACCCAGCGGAGCGGCACACCCCGCGCCGGGCAAGGTTGACGGCGACATTGCGGCCGATGCCGCGACTGGCACCCGTGATGATGGCGGTTTTATTGGTCATGGGTGCAACTCCTGTCAATGCAACCAAGGGGCATTTGGATGATTGTAGCGCGACCGAGCCAAAGAGACCATTAACGCGGACCACGGGTGCCAAGGCAGGCCGCAGAAAAAACGCTAAAGCTAACCGAAGAATTTACGTTTCTGCCTTATATTACGTGTATGGATATTTCAGGAGCGCCCGAAGTGCCGAATAATTTAGCCACACCGCCCGGCGGTGAACCATTTTGGATTGCAGTACGGCGCGTTTTTAGTTAATAAATCCGCATGGGCGATGGTCGGCCAGCTTCGGTCGGCGGGGATTTCGTGGCGGCCGAAGACCAACTGGCGTTGTTTAACGTAGCTCGGGATAAGAAATCGCGATTTTTATAGATTTTGCACGATTTTGCCGCAACTGTGCGACGCATCGTAGAAAATAAAGCGCGTATTTTTGCGGTGGAGCGCCATGCCGAGCTGTTTTCACCGCGTGTGCATCATGCGAGCGGCTAAATGGGGTGGCGGGTGAAATGGCTGGCAACGCGTCCGCATCGCCATCGGTGTCGCAGGCATCGCGCCATCTGCGTGGGCGAAAACATTAGCGCCTTGAAGAAAACGCGAATTCCAACATTCCTTATCCGGAACTCAGATCATTTAAGCAAACCCGATGGCGGGCGTGATTGTTTGTCGCTGCCCCAGTCTTTATCCGGTTTGGCGGACATTTCCAGTTCCAGTTCACCGCCGGCGAGAATTTCACCGTGGGTGATCCAGGCCCGATCTAATATTTTTCCATTTAATTTGGCCCGGCGTATGTAACAATTTTCGGGGCGGTTTCGGCTGGCGATAATACCAAAGCTGTTTCCACCGATCGGATCCCGCAGAACCGCCCGCTTAACCAGCGGGCTACCCAGGATATAGACCCCATTGACGGCATTGACCGGATAAAAGCCCAGCGCGGCAAAGACAAACCAGCTTGATAATTGGCCGCAATCGTCGTTGCCGGGGATGCCCTCGGGTGTATTGTTGTAAAGCCGGGAGACGCGGCGAACCCAATACTGCGTTTTCCACGGGGCCCCGGCAAATGGATACAGATAAGGAATATGATTGCTTGGTTCGTTGCCCTGCGCGTCCTGCCCTACCATACCGCTGATGTCCGGCGGTGAGTTGTACACACGCGATGGGGCCGCGAACAGGGCATCAAGCTTGGAGATAAAGGCCGCGTCACCACCATAAAGATCGATCAGGCCCTGTACATCCTGCATAACGTTGAATGTCGCCTGCCACGCATCTGACTCGGTGTAATCCGACCAATATTCCTGATCGGGCCGGAATGGTTCGCGCCAGCGGCCATCGGCCAGTTTGCCGCGCATGAAACCGACCTTCGGATCGAAAATGTTTTTGTAGTTCTGGGCAAGCTTATAGAACATCCGGGCATCGTCGGCTTTACCCAGCATGTCGGCCATGGCACCGACACACCAGTAGTCGTAACAGAAGTCCAATGTTCGTGATACGCTTTGCTGCCCCGATGCCGAAGCGACATATCCGAGCTTGCGAAATTGCTCCTGCAGGCCCTTATTGCCATTGGCGGTGGCACCAACGAGTGCGGTGTCGCGCATGGCGGCATAGACTTTTTCAACGTCGTAGCCGCGGAAGCCACGCACATAGGCACCGGCAATCATCCCCACCACGTGAAAGCCGGTCATGCACCATGTTTCATTGCCCCAGAGAGGCCAGACGGGCAACGAATGCTGATTGAGTTGCTGGTAATCCACCAGCAGGGTGTTGATAACATCATTGATACGGTGCGGCTGGGTAAACATCATGTAGGGGAATTCGCCGCGATAGATATCCCAGATTGACATGGTGGTGTAATTGGTGAAGCCGGCGTGCGAATGATTGCGGCCATCCTCGCCGCGGTAGGTGCCGTCCACATCATTAAATGTGGCCGGTGCCACCATGCCGTGGTAGGCGGCGGTGTAGAAAGTTTGCGACAGGCCGGTGTTCGGTAGTTCAGCGGTGATGGCACCGAGAGCTTTTTCCCAGCGTTTTTGGGTAGCGCGTCGCACGGCGTCAAAATCCCAATGCGGCATTTCCGCATTGAGATTTCTGCGGGCACCTTTAATGCCCGTACAGGATAGGCCCACACGGGTGGTGATATGATCTAAACCTGTACCGTGGGAAAAGATGGCCTTGATCTGCACGCCACTGAAGCGATCACCCACAGATGCCTGATGGACAGCACCATTCACGCTGACTTCAAGATGGGCAAACGGTTTGGAAAATTCAATGACGAAATAAACTTTTTTGTTGGCGGCCCATCCGTGCGTAAAGCGTGTGCCGGTGATGCGCGTTGGACTTTCAATATGGAGGTCTGCATGATAGACGGTGCAACCCAGCCCATGGACAAGATCGAGAATGATGCCGCGATTTTTATGCTGAGGTGCATCGGCAAAAGAATACCGGTGCATACCGCAGCGCGTGGTGGCGGTGAGTTCAGCATGAACTTTGGGGGTAAGCAGATCAACGGCGTAATAGCCGGGACTGGCGGTTTCGCGGGCGTGGGAAAACCGCGACGCATAGGCATGCTTGCCATCGCGTGATACCCAGCCGCTGTCGTATCCCAGGTAGGTGATCTGGGCTTCATGCTCGCCGCCGGGGCGTCCGGCGTTCCAACCCCAGTTGGCATCTTCCACCAAAGGCATAAGCAGGACATCGCCCAAATCCTTGGCACCCGTACCCTGCAGATGGGTATGGGTAAAACCCAGGATGGTGTCATCCGGATAGTGATAACCGGAGCAGTGATCCCAATGATAAATGTCCCAGCGCCCATTCCACTTCGGCTCGGAGATGCCGGCGGTATCGGGGCTGAGTTGTACCATACCAAACGGAGCCGTGGCACCGGGGAACATGTGTCCATGCCAGCCGGTACCGATCATCGGATTAACCATATCAACTTTTTGCAGGCCGCTGATGGCTGACAGGCGAATCGGCCGTCGCTGGCTGGACGCGTTGCCCATGGCATCTGCGTTGGGCGCGTCGGCTGCCCATGCATTTGCCACGGCCCCCCCGGCTGCAACGCCCAGAAGTTTGACAAAATCACGCCGAGGTAATTTCGATGACACAACACGTTTGGACATACGCCCTCGCTTGGTAAAAAGAGCCAGAATGAACCATCGAGTTAAATGCTAGCGATTTTATTCTGATATGTCCAATATGGGACGTTGTAAGAATGTCCGCACGCCGAAGTCCCGGTGAGCGGGCCGGCTGCGCCAACTTCCCCCCCGCCAAAACTTCACCATTGGCCGCGATTTAAGCGAATATGCGGAGCAAATGCCGATCGAGGATATTTTCGGTGACCGATCGGCCTATTGGCTCGGCGTAGTGATGCAGCAGAGATGTGTAGCGGGTGCCGGCATTGGCGGCCAGCTTGTATCCCACGTGCAGCAATTGCCGCACCGACGGGTTGTACGCGGCGTGATGCGGGTTATGTCGAATCATGGCGGCGAACGCATCGCCGGGAAGTGAATTCACCTTTTCCACGGACGGTAATGCTTTGCGGTCAATATCAATAACGGTGGCATAGGGGGCGCAAAGCTCATCGAAATGATCGAGTGCGCCGGCGTAAACCTCCCGGGCGAAGGCCAACCCGTCACCGCCCACAGCCGCCAAGCTGGCGATTTCTTCCAGCCAGGTGGTTCCGGCGGTTTTGAGGTGCAAACCGCAATTCATCCGCTTTACCGCTTTGTTGATGGGGGCATAGATGGAGAATTTATCGCTGCCCGAGTGCACGCTGAGCTTAAGTTCTTCCGGCAGACCGAAATGCCGGACGGCAAACGCCACAACGGCCAGATCATCATTAAATTCGCGCTCAAAAATAGCCAAGTCACCCTGATAGTCGACACCTTTATTGAACCGGCCGGTGAATTTGGGGGCGATGGTCTGTACCGGTATACCTTCGGTGGCCAATGCGGCAAGGATCACCAGCAGATCCTCCGGGGTTTGCGGGCGGTCGGTTTCATCCATTGATACTTCCGTGATGAAATTGCCGCGTCCCCGGGCATTTTCAATGTGGCGGTACACGCGGCCGGCCTCTTTCACGGCTGCGAGATACTTGGCGGCAATCGCATTAATTTTGTCGTGCGTCAGCTCAAAGCGGGCGCTGACATGAGGGATGTCTGGACGCAGACCGGTTTTCTCCAGCAGTCGTATGACATTTTCAACACCCGGTTCGCTGGTCGGCTTCCCGATGAAGTCGGCCACGTCGATGGTGAAAAAGTCGCTTACCGGCAAAAACCGATCGACGGTTTTAATGCCGATATGATCGGCATCCACGCGGTAGGAGCTTTTCCATCCAAGGGCTTTGACGGCATCATCGGCCTCGGTCCGCACGGCTGCAGGCTCGCTATGAACGATCAGATGTTCACGGTTGGATTTATTCCACACCGGCGTGACATGCACACCTCGCCCGGCGGCTGTTACAAATGCCGCGAGTTGGGCACGGCCTTGATGGCCAAAGCGATCACCGATGCCCATTGAGAATTTTTCCAGCTTCATTGCATATCCCTTCAATTAATGATTAACCGGCCGGCCCGACTTGAATCCGTCAAGCCGGCTGGCATATTATTCAACCTCGATCATTGCCTTGAGTACGCGGCTTTCGGGATTAACCCAACGGGGAAATTCGCGTGGCGTTTCGTTAAGTCCAGCCCGGTGGGTGATCCAGGGCCGCGTATCCACTACGCCGTCTTCTACCAGCCGTATGATGCGGGTGAAGTCAGAACCCCGGCTGTTGCGGCTGGCCAGCAGCGTGAGTTCGCGCCGATGAAAGTCCGGATCGTGAAAGGTGATATCGCCCACAAAGAGGCCAATAAACACCAAACGCCCGCCATGGGCCACCAATCCGAATGATGCCGCCATGGACTGTGGGTTGCCGGTGGCATCAAAAACCGCTGTAGGCATATCACCGTCTGTCACATCTCTTAATTTTTCAATCGGCTTATCTGCGGGATCAATGATGTGCTGCACGCCCATCTGATGGCGGCAAAACTCGACGCGCCCCGGGTTGGGTTCCATCACGATTGGCCGGGCACCGGCGGCTTGTATGAATTGCAACGCCGAGAGACCGATCGGACCGGCCCCGATGACCAATGCCCATTCATTTTTCCTTACCTGTGCCCGCTCGACGGCATGGGCACCGATGCCCAGTGTTTCAACGAGGGCGAGTTGATCGAGCGACAATTTTTCCGACCGATGCAATTTGGTCGAAGGCACAACTATATGGCTGCACATGCCACCATCGATATGCACACCCAATACGCGCATCTGGGTGCAGCAATTGGTTTTGCCATGGCGGCAGGCGATGCAGGAGCCGCAATGCAGGTATGGCTCTACCGCGCAGCGGTCGCCCACTGCCACGCCATGCGTACCAGAACCCAATGCCAGCACTTCCACGCCAAGCTCATGGCCCAAAACGCGGGGGTAGGTGAAAAACGGCTGCTTGCCGCGAAATGCATGGATATCCGTACCGCACACGCCCACCCGGGCTACCCGTACCAGCGCCTCGCCCGGGCTGGGTGGCGTGGGGTCCGCGCGATCGATGAGGGCCAATTCGCCGGGGTTATTTAATATGACGGTCTGCATGGTCAGTCATTATTCTCCGGTAAGCCGGACGGCCACGAGTGGTCGCGGATCGGTTCTAATATTTTTTGCACTCCCGCAAGCAGTTCGGCATCCACCGGCGTCTGCGCCCAGGCCACGTTGCGGCGAAAGTTTTCCGGGTTGGCGGTACCCACAATGGTGGTGGCGATGTGCTTTTCGGCGGCGGCAAAACTGATGGCCAACTGGGCGATGTCGGCACCTCGACTGCGGCAAAATTCTGCCGCTTTGGCGCAACATTTGCGAATCAAATCGGGGGCGGGGTGCCAATCCGGTGCCCCGCGATTGGTCAAAAGCCCCATCGACACAGGGGCGGCGCTCATGATGCCTATACCCTTGGCCTCCAATGCTGGCGCAATCCGCATCAGTGAGGTGTCAAAGAGGGTATAGCGGCAGTAGGAAAGGATGGTGTCGATTTTTGCCTGGGCGGCGATGGTGGTGAAAATTTTCAGCGGCAGGCCGGTAATACCGATAAACCGGACTTTGCCTGATTGCCGGAGTTTTTCCAGGGCAGGTAATGTTTCGTTGATGATAATATTCAGGGGGACAAATTCAATATCATGGCATTGGATGATATCGATATGTCCGCAGTGCATCCGACCGAGGCTTTCATCCACACTGGCCGTCACCCGGCGGGCGGAGAAATCAAATTCTTTTTCGCCGTAGCGCCCCACTTTGGTGGCCATGATGTAACGGTTGCGATCGACACCTGTGAGGGCTGCGCCCAACATGGTTTCAGCTTTGGTCAGGCCATAGAAGGGGGATACGTCAATGAGATTAACGCCGAGATCAAGTGCGGTATGCACAGTTTTGATGCAGTCTTCGCGGGTAACGCTGTGGAAAACGCCACCGAGGGAGGAGGCACCAAAACTGAGTACCGATACATTAAGCCCCGTCTTGCCGAGCGACCTGTATTGCATCCGATTATTTCCTCCACTTTTTGCGCACAAAATCAGCGTGCGATTGCTTCCAGCTTACGCAATATGGCGCTTCTTGTAAAGTTGCTTGCATGCGGTAAGGACGCTTAATATCAGGGGCATCTGATGCAGGACAAGGTTCATTCACATCACATGCAAGAGGCACATCAGTGTGGGAATTAGATAAAATTGCGCGCACAGGTTCGGTTATTTCCCTAGAGGCCGGAATGCGAATAATTACCAGATATATCGCTTGAAGCGGCGGTGGTACCGATTTTTCTCCCCACAACGGCTTGCCTCCGGGCGCGGCGGGGTGTATCTAATCACGCTGAAAAGGGTTGATTGTTTGTAATCGGACTTTATTAAATGCCTGAAACACTAAAAATCGATGCCCACCAGCATTTCTGGAAATACAACCCGGGGGAGTATGGGTGGATCGGGCCGCAGGATAGGGTGCTGCGACGTGATTTTCTGCCTGCGGATTTGCAGCCAGAATTGATGTCAAGCGGTATTCAAGGTGCCGTGAGCGTGCAGGCAAGGCAGTCGCTTGAGGAAACGCGATGGCTGCTGGAACTTGCGCATCAATATACTTTTATTAAGGGCGTTGTGGGATGGGTGCCGCTGATCGGACCGGATGTCGAGAAACATCTGGAGTTATTTTCGGCTGATAGAAAGCTCAAAGGGGTAAGGCATGTGCTGCATGATGAGGCTGATGACAACTACATGCTTAGAGGGGACTTTAATGCAGGCATCCACCTGCTGCGGAAGTTTAATCTGGTGTATGACGTTCTGATATTTGAGCGTCACCTGCCGCAGACTATTGAATTCGTGGATGCCCACCCCGGACAGACATTTGTGGTGGACCATCTCGCCAAGCCGAAGATTAAGGCACGGATAACCGAACCTTGGCGAAAGCACATACAGGCACTGGCCCGGCGACCGCATGTGTATTGCAAGCTTTCTGGTGCCGTAACGGAGGCCAACCATCAAGATTGGCAGACGGGCGATTTGAGGCCGTATGTTGACACCATTCTGGAAAGCTTCGGCCCGCAGCGGGTGATGTTTGGGTCCGACTGGCCGGTGTGTTTATTGGCGTGCGATTACCGCCGATGGTCTACGACGGTACAGGATTTAACAGGCGGACTGAGCGCAACGGAGCAGGCGGCGATTATGGGCGGGGTCGCAGCGGGGGTATATGGTCTTGAATGACGGGGCGCGTGAGATGGCCTTGGTCGCCGCCGGGCGTGGGGTCAATTAATACTTCGCACGACGCCGATGGTAAGGAGCAGATTGCCGAAAATTCGTTCTTCGCCAGTGGCGATGGTCAGGCAGACATCGGGTGCCGAGGCGGCATCGTAAAATTTAAATCGTTCAAGACGCTGGAGTTTAACAGCCGTGCGCGATGGCTGATGGGGCGTGATGATATCCACAAAATCTTTGAATATTTCAGGGTCGCTTTTGACGGCATAGGGGCCGGTTTTGGCCGGCTGCATGACGGCCGCCGATTCGATTTGCACGGCGTGCACCAGAACCTGAAGTACGTCGGTGACGGTAACCATGCCCGGCCTGAGATTCAGGCAGACCAATTCCGCATGGGGCCCGAGTTTCGTCGAAAAGGGGTAATTTCCATCGGCAATAAGAATCTTACTTCCATGCCCGGCCCGCCCCAGCGCGGCCAATATTTGAGAATGAGTGATGGGGAATTTCAGCATTTAATTTGCGGCTCCACAGTTTACACCAAGCTTTTGCTTGGGCCAGCCGATGTTTTACCCCGAAATGCCTTGAAATGTAAAGATCACCGACAAAGCGAAAACGCGGTGGAAGGATGCCATAGTTTGTGGAAATTGGGGAAATATCGGTCCTGTTGCATATTTTTTGCCGCGGGCACCGCTTGGGAATACACTATAAGGATATCACGGGTAGGGTTTCAGGAAGGATGTATCCTTTGAACGACAAACTGAAAATCGCGGTCGTTGGCCTGAGGTTTGGTGATCATGTGGTTGAGAACCAGATTGTGACGGGCCGAGGCTCTGCCTGGTTTTCTCTGGCGGGTGTTTTCGACATCAAGTCGTCGGTGAGTCAAGCTCGTGGATCGCATTACGGAGTGAAGAGTTACTCATCGTTCCAGGCGATTTTGGCCGACCCATCGGTGAATGTGGTTGGTTTATTCACGCCACCAGGCGGAAGGGCCGAGATGGTGCGTGAAGCGATTCGCAGCGGGAAACACGTCATCACCACTAAGCCATTTGAAATAGACTCCGCCGCAGCACTGGCAGTATTAGAGGAAGCCGAGGCACTGGGGATGGTGGTGCACCTGAACTCTCCGAGTCCGAAGATGCCGCCCGATTGGCAGTATGTGCACGACTGGCGCAGCCGTTATTCGCTGGGGCGACCGATTGCCGCCCACTTCAGCACCTGGGCGAGTTATCGCGAAAAGCCGGATGGCGGTTGGTATGACGACGCAAAGCGATGTCCGGCGGCACCGATTTTTCGGCTCGGGATTTACAGCATCAATGATATGGTGCGATTTATGGGGCCAGCGGAATCGGTACAGGTGACGACATCGCGACTGTTCACGGAACGTCCAACGCCCGATAACGCCGAACTGACCATACGATTCAAGAACGGATGTATCGGGGGCATATTTGCGTCGTTTTGTGTGAACGATGGAAATTCGTATGCGGATGCCGTGGTATTAAATTTTGAAAATGGCACGGTGTACCTGAATAGCGCCCCGCCAAAGTCTCCGCGCCGCGAGGTGCATATGCAACTCGTCATACGCGACGGCGAAGGGCCGCGGATGGTGGATCAGGCCGTGATACCATTCGCCGATCGAGCCGGCACGTATCAGTGGGAGGCCCTTTACCGGGCTATTAAGGGCGAAAAACTGGAAGACACCGTCACACCGGCACAGATTGCCGAGGGAATTGCGGTAGTTGAGGCGATGGCGAAGGCGGAACAGACCGGTACTCGGGTGCTGGTAAATAATCCGCACGTTGTCGCCAAGGCACCCGCCCGCTGTTAATATTTATACACTATGTCTGAATGTACCTTCCCCGGATGCCCTTTATGAATACATTATCGATTGCGGTGATCGGCAACTGGGGCCACACGGTGGATGTCCTGACACAATTGGAAATGCTGCCCCATGTGCGTTTTGTCGGCGTAGGCGGGGTATTTCCCGGTGATGATTTCAGTGCGTGGCGCACACGCTTTGGCAAACTGGCCGATGTGCCGCATTTTGAAGATTACCGCCAGTTGCTGGATCGGGAACGCCCCGACGTGGCAATTATTGGCACGCGACTGGACAGGATAAGCGTCATAGCGACGGAGGCGGCAGAGGCTGGCTGTCAACTGATATGCGAAAAACCTCTGGCTGGAAACATCCACACCTTGCGGGCACTGCGAGCGGTGGTCCGATCAAGGCGGGCGGCATGCATCGGCATGCTGGCCAACGCGGATCAACAGGCATTTTTGGCCGCACGCGAGGCGGTAACTGGCGGGCTGATTGGATCGATCGTACAGGTACAGGTAAGGAAGACATATAAATGGGGATCGCGTCCCGAATGGTTTGGAGATGCCACCATCTACCCCGGCACGATTCCATGGGTGGGCATTCACGGCTTTGATATCCTGAACTTTGTAACGGGACTAAAGCCGATGGCGATCACGGCGCGGCACGGCAATGCAGCCCATCCGTCGCATCCGGGCTGCCAAGATCACGCGGAACTTTTAGTTGAACTTGCCGGCGGCACCGCGGCGACCATGAACATAGACTATTTGCGCCCGGAATCAGCCGCGACGCATGGGGATGATTACATAAGGATATCTGGTAGTGCGGGGGAGATTGAGGCGTTTGCGAACCGGGGTGAGCGTGGCGTGTGCCAACTGGTCGATTCGCAGGGCGTGCGAAATTTGCCACTTCCATCCATGGGACACACATATGAGGATTACATCGCTGAGGTAATGGCGCGCCGGCAGGACTTATTGGATAACAGGACGGACGCCGCCTTCCGCGTGAGCTACTGGAGTCTGCTGGGTCACTTGGCCGCCGAAACGGCTCGCAGGCAGAGGGTGGAAGCCGAGGCCAGTTGAGGCCGTCCTTGCATGATGCTTGAGGCCACCGGTGCAGGAGCCTGTCCGATTAACAGCAGAGTTGCGATTAATCGGGCAGACTCCTGGTGGCTGATGACGTAAAGGCGGGATAAATCGGCAAAGGCGAATTTTTGTGCGAATAAGTTGATACTGCGCGTGCATCTTTGTAATATATATGGTTCGCGATGCTTAGTTGGGATCGCGTGGGCGGAGCGGTTGTTTACAAGCCGAGGGCACGCCTCACACACGGAGGTTTTACGTTGACTTCTAATGAAAGGCCCGGCCTAAGGCCCGGCAAAACGGGTCTTTACGATCCAGAGTTTGAACACGACAGTTGCGGCGTCGGCTTTATTGCCCACATTAAGGGCAAGGGAAGCCATGATATTGTTATCAACGCCCTGACCATGCTGGAACACATGGAGCATCGCGGTGCCTGCGGTTGCGAAGAAAACACCGGAGATGGTGCGGGCATATTGACCGCCATGCCACATGCGTTTTTAGCCAAAGTCGCCTCGCGCGATGCGGGCATCCATTTGCCGCCGTCCGGCAAATACGGTGCGGGCATCGTGTTTTTGCCGTCCGACAATGAGCAGCGCAGTTGGTGCGAAAAGCAGTTAGAACAATGCATCACGGAAGCCAAACTTAAACTGCTGGGCTGGCGGGACGTACCGGTGGACAACCACAGCATTGGCCCGAGCGCCCGTCGAACTGAACCCAAAATGCGGATGATTTTTGTCACCGCGCCCGAGGCGGAACCTAAAATCCCGCAGGAAATACTGGAACGCCGCCTGTACATGGCACGCAAGGTGGCGGGCAATCGGATTCGGAGTTCCGACCTGCCGCAGGCGGAATACTTTTACATCTGCAGCCTGTCTACGAAGACGATCATCTACAAGGGCCAACTGACTTCGCCGCAGGTGCGTGAATATTTTGCCGCCGATCTGGGCGATCCTGAATTTATCAGCCACATTGCATTGGTGCATTCACGCTTCAGCACCAACACCTTCCCATCGTGGGACCGCGCCCAGCCGCTGCGCTACATGGCGCACAATGGTGAGATCAACACAAGGCGAGGTAATGTTAACTGGATGCACGCTCGGGAAGGGATGTTCCAGAGCCACATCTTTGGCGATGACATTGAACGCATCAAACCGGTAATCGAGCCGGGCAATTCAGACTCGGGCGATTTTGACAATTGCCTTGAGATGCTTGTGCAAACCGGGCGCAGTTTGCCGCATGCGGTGATGATGATGATCCCCGAGGCGTGGCAGAATCATGAATCGATGGACCCGCGGCGACGGGCGTTTTATGAATACCATTCCTGCATGATGGAACCGTGGGACGGACCGGCATCGGTGGCGTTTACGGATGGACACTACATCGGTGCGGTACTGGATCGCAACGGTTTGCGCCCAAGCCGCTATTACGTCACAAAAGATGATTTGGTCATCATGGCCAGCGAGGTGGGCGTGCTGGAAATTGACCCGGCCAATGTGGCGAAAAAAGGTCGGTTGCAGCCGGGCCGCATGTTCCTGGTCGATTTTGAACAGGGCCGGATTATTGACGATTCCGAGCTAAAATCCGCACTGGCGGCCGAGCATCCCTACGGCCAATGGCTGCAGGAACAAAAACTGACTCTGGAAGAACTGCCCGCACCGAAGCAGACTGAGGGTTTTGAGGCTGGAAGTCTACTGACCCGCACGCAGTGCCTGGGCTACACCACCGAAGATGTGTACAAGCTGATCCTGCCAATGGGTGCGGCCGGATTGGAAGCACTTGGATCGATGGGTAATGATGCGGCGCTGGCCTGCCTGAGTGATCAACCCCGGCTGGTTTACGACTATTTCAAACAGACCTTTGCGCAGGTGACCAATCCACCGCTGGATTCTGATAAGGAATCCATCGTGATGAGTTTGGAATGCTGCATTGGGCCGGAACGAAATCTGCTTGAACCAACGGCCGAAAACGCCCACCGGCTGGTGCTTTCGCAACCGGTGCTGACCAACGGCCAGATGGCGCGGATCAAGGAGCTTCATCATCGCGGCTGGAAATCGCAGGTGATTGACATGACCTTCGATCGCGACCTGGGCGAGGGTGGAATGCTCAAGGCGATCGATCGGCTTTGCGCCGAGGCGGACGATGCTATTAAAAATGGGTGCAGCATCATTGTGCTCAGCGACCGGCGATTGGGCGAAAAGCGGGTGGCGATACCCGCCCTGCTGGCCTGCGGTGCGGTGCACCATCATCTGGTGCGAAGTGAAACTCGCACGCGCCTTGGTATTGTGCTGGAGACCGGCGAAGCCCGCGAGGTGCATCATCATTGCATGCTGATCGGCTACGGGGCTGATGCGATCAATCCGTATCTTGCGTTTGAAGTGCTTTGGAACCTGCGGCGGGAGGAAAATGTTGACCCGTCGCTGGATGATGAAAAAATAATTAAAAATTACATCAAGGCCTGCGGCAAGGGCATATTGAAGGTGATGAGCAAGATGGGCATCTCCACGCTGCAAAGCTACAAGGGTGCCCAGATATTTGAATCCATCGGCCTGCATCAGGAAGTGATTGACAAGTGTTTTGCCGGTACGGTATCCAAGATTGACGGTGTGAATTTTGACGTGCTGGCCAAAGAGGCTATTCGTCGCCACGCCATCGGTTACCCGATGGAAAACAACGCCGTGAAACTTAATGTGCTGCCCGAGGGTGGACAGTATGCATGGCGAAAAAATGGCGAGCAGCACCTGCTGAATCCCGATACCATTTCCGCCCTGCAGGATGCGGCGCGCACCAACAGCCGCGAGGCTTACGCCCGTTATGCCAAACTGATTAACGAGCAATCGGGGCGGCTTTGCACATTGCGCGGCTTATTTAAACTTAAACCGGCGGAAAACCCCGTGATGCTGGCGGAGGTGGAACCGGCGAGTGAAATAGTCAAGCGATTTGCCACCGGGGCGATGAGCCTGGGCTCCATCTCCACCGAAGCGCACGAAACGCTGGCGATTGCCATGAACCGCATCGGTGGAAAGTCCAATACCGGCGAAGGTGGCGAAGACCCACGACGCTTCAAACCCGACGCGAATGGTGATTTTCGGCGGTCAGCGATTAAGCAGGTGGCCAGTGCGCGCTTTGGCGTTACCAGTCATTATTTATCCAATGCCGACGAAATACAGATCAAAATGGCGCAGGGGGCCAAGCCCGGTGAAGGTGGCCAATTGCCGGGGCACAAGGTGGACCGTTACATTGGCAAGCTGCGGCACTCGACGCCGGGTGTGCAGTTGATCAGCCCCCCTCCGCACCATGACATCTATTCAATTGAAGACTTGGCGCAGTTGATCTACGACCTTAAAAACGCCAATCCGTCGGCACGGATCAGCGTTAAATTGGTTTCGGAAGTGGGCGTAGGAACGGTGGCGACGGGTGTATCCAAGGCCCACGCCGACCATGTGGTAATTGCCGGCCATGACGGCGGTACCGGGGCATCACCGCTGACGAGTATCAAGCATGCCGGTGCGCCGTGGGAACTGGGACTTGCTGAAACTCATCAAACGCTGGTGCTTAATGATCTGCGCAGCAGAATCGTGGTGCAGGTGGATGGCCAGTTAAAGACCGGTCGCGATGTGGTCATTGGTGCGTTGCTGGGTGCCGAAGAGTTTGGCTTTGCCACCGTGCCACTGGTGACGCTCGGCTGCATCATGATGCGGGTGTGCCATTTGAATACCTGCCCGGTGGGCATTGCAACCCAGGACCCGGTACTGCGGGCCAAGTTTGCCGGCAAGCCGGAATATGTGGTCAATTTTATGTTCCTGCTGGCGGAAGAGGTACGCGAATTAATGGCGTTTATGGGCTTCCGCACCATGGACGAAATGATTGGCCGGGTGGATCGGCTGGAAGTTGGCGAAGCGATAAGGCATTGGAAGGCGCAGGGGCTGGATTTGGCACCGGTTCTTTCACCGGCTGTAAAACTCCACGAGGGTGTGGAGGTACGCTGCGTGCGGAAGCAGGATCACGGTCTTGAGCAATCGTTGGATTATCAGATCGTGCGGGATGCACGTGAAGCGGTTGAAAATGGCACGCCGCTGAAGTTGGCCTACGCCATAAAAAACACCAATCGCACCGTGGGCACCACCCTTAGCCACGAGATATCCAAGCGCCATGGTGGCGAGGGCCTGCCGGAAGCGACCATCGAGATCAAACTATCGGGTTCAGCGGGGCAAAGCCTCGGTGCGTGGCTGGCACGCGGTGTGAAGCTGGAACTTGAAGGTGATGCCAACGACTATGTGGGCAAGGGTCTTTCCGGCGGGACGATCGTCGTGTATCCGGATTCCCGCAGCACCTTCAAGCCCGAAGAGAATATTTTAATTGGCAATGTGGCGCTATACGGTGCTACCAGCGGCAAAGCCTTTTTCCGCGGCGTGGCTGGCGAACGATTTTGCGTTCGCAATTCGGGCGCGGCGGCGGTTGTAGAAGGTGTAGGCGATCACGGCTGTGAGTATATGACCGGAGGCCGTGCCGTGATTCTTGGCCCGACGGGTCGGAATTTTGCGGCGGGTATGTCCGGAGGCATTGCGTATGTCTATGATCCCGAAGATCAGTTCCTGGCCCGTTGCAATCTGGCCATGGTGGAACTTGAACCGCTGACCGAAGCGGCCGACATCACTGAACTAAAGTCCCTGATTGAAGAACACCGGAAGCAGACGGGCAGCACGGTGGCAGCGGCGATATTAAAAGATTGGACGGCGAAGGTGAAGCTGTTCCGCAAGGTGATGCCGATTGATTATCGCCGCGCTCTGCAGCAAATGGCCCGCGAAGCGGCCGAAAGCACCGTAGTCGAGGAAGTGCAACATGGGTAAACCCACCGGATTTATGGAACATACGCGGGAAGCGGCACCCAATCGATCGGCCCGCCTGCGTGTGCTGGATTGGCGCGAATTTCATGAACACCTGCCGGGCGACAAACTGCGGCAGCAGGGTGCCCGCTGTATGGATTGCGGCGTGCCCTTCTGCAACAGCGCGTGTCCGGTTAATAATTTGATTCCGGAATGGAACGACTTGGTGTACAAAGACCAGTGGCGTGACGCCATTGAACGTCTGTGGCGCACCAATAACTTTCCAGAATTTACGGGACGTGTGTGTCCGGCCCCGTGTGAAGGGTCATGCGTACTGGGTATCAATGAGCCGGCAGTAGCCATTAAAAATATTGAACAGGAAATTATTGAACACGCCTGGAAAAGCGGCTGGGTGGTGGCCCATCCGCCTGAGCACCGCACGGGTAAAACGGTGGCGGTGATTGGTTCCGGACCGGCCGGTCTGGCGGCGGCCGATCAGCTTAACAAGGCCGGCCATCAGGTAACGGTTTATGAGCGTTCGGACCGTATCGGCGGGCTGCTGATGTACGGCATACCGAATATGAAGCTGGATAAAAAGGCGGTGGTGCAACGCCGTTTGTCCATCATGGAACAGGAAGGTATTGAATTTATTACCGGCGTCCATGTGGGCAGGGATATCAGCATTCATGATCTGCTGCATAAATTTGACGCCATCATTCTTGCCTGCGGTGCCACCAAACCCCGTGATTTGCCCGTTCCCGGCCGCGGGCTTTCGGGTGTTCACTTTGCCATGGAATTTCTCCACGCCAACACCAAAAGTCTGCTTGATTCCAATCATTCCGACGGCGGCTACATCAGCGCCAAGGACAAGCATGTGGTTGTGATTGGCGGCGGCGACACCGGTAATGACTGCATTGGCACCTCCATGCGGCATGGCTGCAAAAGCCTGGTGAATTTTGAACTGCTGGCCAAACCACCCGCCTCGCGCGCGGCGGATAACCCGTGGCCACAGTGGCCTCGAATTTATCGGGTGGACTACGGGCACGAGGAAGTGCGGACGACATTTGGCCGGGACCCGCGCGAATTTACCATCTTGACCAAAGAATTTATGGGTGATGAGAACGGGGCCGTGCGGGCCATTAAAACCGTCCGTGTCAAATGGGAAAATAACAACGGCAAGGTGACGATGGCGGAGATTCCCGGTAGCGAGGAAGAATGGCCGGCGGACCTGGTGCTGCTGGCGATGGGCTTTCTGGGGCCGGAGGACACTTTGGCCAAGGAGTTGGGGCTCAAGACCGATCAGCGCAGCAATTTTGCCGCGGATTACGGTAAATTTAATACTTCCGTCGAAGGTGTGTTTGCGGCCGGCGATTGTCGCCGCGGTCAAAGTCTGGTGGTCTGGGCAATCAATGAGGGGCGTGGTGCGGCGCGGGAATGCGACCGCTATCTGATGGGTTCAACCACTTTGCCCTGATAGCAGCTTTTGTAACTTTGACATCATGGGAGCGCTGCGGCGTGGCTTGAGTATGTCGCCAAGTGCCCATAGGATGATGTTTTGCGGCCGGATGCCCGAGTGGACTAAGGGGGCGGATTGCAAATCCGCTTGTCGTGGGTTCGAATCCCACTCCGGCCTTTTTGATGTCCTGCGTTCAGGCGATGGATGTGCCGAAGCCTCAATTTTCGGCTATTTTGCCAGCCATCGGCGTATCGATCCCATCTGTGCTACCTGATTTCCGTTGCAATTGCGCGTAGTATTAATGACCGCAAGGGGAGTTGCGATGTCCTATAGCGACTCACGTGCCGTTTGGCCATCTTTTTCTGCCCCAGCCGCCCGATGAACGCATTCCAATACCTGACACGCGCACCATTGGTAATGAACAGATGACACACCCGAGGCCTGATCTGCTGGACACTATCTACGCGATGCATCGCCGTCAGGCGTGGCTGCATGAGGATATGATCAACTGCGGATCCGGTCCGTTTTAATTTGTCGGCAATGCCGTACTTACCGACGATCCCGAGGCCGCGGGCGCTGAAATACGCCGGATATTCGGGCTTGAGAGCGGCTTGGCGAAAGGCAGCGAAACTTGGCGGAGGGCACTTGAGATCGGAA
>JAKAEB010000120.1 GCA_021818445.1 Planctomycetota bacterium | reverse complement strand
ATCGTTTCTGGCTGCTGCGGTTGGTCGCGACCGCAAGGGAAAGCTATCGATGGTCTGCTACGCCGTTGCCATTGCTCTGGCATTCCTCAACACCTGGCTGGCTGATTCCCTGTACGTGCTTGTGGCGATCATGTGGTTCATTCCGGACCGCCGGATCGTCCACGCGCTGCAGACAAAACCGCCGACGCATGCGAAGTAAGCGCGTCTCTTTTTAAGTCTATTGAGCGATGGGAGATATATTGCGCAACGCGGGGAATTGTGTCAGGCTCCTGCGGCCAGCACGTGTCCGCCACTGGCGGCGGAAGGCGGCTCCGGTTAACCTACGCCAGGTCGCAAGGGGCAAATGTTAATCACGGCTGGGCCATGGGGGAACCCACATGCCGGATGTAATTGTAGGAGACCCGGCCATCAACTCGCCGTTCGACGCTCGGCACCGTTTCGAATTCGATGAAATCGGAATTGCCGGTGGTATTGACGATAAGAACCTCGACCAAATGAGGCCGCTGGGAAATGATGGAAGTGGAGGATCCCTGGGTTGTGAAAAGCGGGATGGCCAATCTGACAGCCATCGATGCCACAACTGGCACCAGCCAAATCTGGTAGTAAAATAGAGGATGTCATGATGAGGCGAAAGAATGACCGAAACTGATCTTTCACAATCAGAAGCAGACGAGCTGATCGCAATGAGAAAGGTCCCGGTCTCTGACGAACAGTACAGGTTTCCCTTGGATGGCAACTTGTCAATTCCGTTGGTTTCGGAAGACCGCCGTGAAAACTTTTATTTAGATATCTGGCGATCCGGAACAGTGTTAACCAAAGGCCGGTACCAAAACCGCGCCCGGAATGTCGTGGTTCTATTGCGCCTCGACTTCGGCGGTGCGCCCCACCGTAACCCGGATGGATCTGAGCTACCGTGCCCCCATCTGCACATTTACCGGGAGGGTTTTGCCGATAAATGGGCAGTTCAGCTTCCAACTGATAGATTTGTTAATATAGCGGACACATGGCAGTTGCTTTTGGACTTCATGGAGTATTGCGCGTTGGTCAGGCGGCCACGGATTGACAGAGGACTTTATACATGATCGTAGAGGCAGAAAACCTGATCGACCGATATGTGGCGTGGCTTCGCGAGAAAACGACCCTGCGCACTGTGAATGATGATTGGGTGGAGATTACCACTCCTTATCTTGATCGGCATAACGATTATATCCAGATATACATGCATGAAAAGGATGGGAAGATAATCCTGTCGGATGATGGATATACCATTGATGATCTGGCACAATCCGGCTGCAGCCTTGATAGTCCAAAGCGTCAGCAGTTGCTCAAGCAAACGCTCGCCGGATTCGGTATTCAGCAGCAGGGCAACCAATTAGTAGCGCGAGCATCCCGACATGAGTTCCCCATGCGCAAACATGACCTCCTGCAGGCCATGCTGGCGGTTAATGATTTATTCTGCCTTGCTGTGCCCATGGTAACAAGCCTATTTTTTGAGGATGTAGTTGCCTGGATGGATTCTTCAGACATCCGCTATGTTTCCGGGGCAAAATTCACCGGCAAAAGTGGATTTGACCACCATTTTGATTTCGTCATCCCTAAATCAAGGTCGCGGTCTGAACGATTTGTTGAAACGATCAACGCTCCCTCGCGTTCCAAGGCCGAATCGCTGGCCTTTAAATGGGAAGACACTAAAGAGTCTCGGCCCAGCAAATCCGAGGTATATGCGATCATAAATGATCAGGATACCGCTGTAGCGGAGTCGGTACTTGAGGCTATGCGTCGTTATGAAATTATCCCCGTCCGATGGAGCCTGCGCGCCGAGGTCGTTAAGCACCTTGCCGCATAGCCAGTTATGGAGACAGCCGCGGGATGCGGCGGAAGCTGCTCGAACGACCGGGCTTCAACGACAGTGGCTCGAATGGAATATCGGAAGCAACCATGCACGTCCGCACGCTGGTTACGCGACCGGGACGGCGACAACGAATCGCGTTGGCGGTTGGTTGAAACGGTTGTGGCCCGCGCGGGAATATCAAGATCGCCCCGCGGCGTTTGGCAGTTGCCTTCCCTTGTTCTTCTCTCGATTGGATCAAGCCGGCGGCCTGGGTGGCAATCCAATAATGCGATATTCCCTCGCCTCTTTGAAAATACCCTGGCCGGGCCGAAACGACGTGCGTAAGGAAAATAATATGCCCGAAAGAAAATCATCAATCTCCGCCCCCGCACGCAGCCGGCCCCGCGATAAACCACCCGCGGGAAAAATCATCATCAAAGCAATCAGTCACTGCGGTGGCGAGGTTTTGAAAATCTGTGAGGTGGATTAAAGATTCGAAGGAAAAAAACGGTTCGGCTTGGTCGCGTCGGGTTTGCGTTTTCAGCCGCCGTCGTACGGGGATAGCCATGGTAGGCCACGGCATAACCCCCAACCAGCAGATACTCAACTTTCGAGTGGTTCAGGGCCTGTAAGAATTCTTTGAAGTCGGGTGGTAAAGGGATCATATTGATACACCACCTGTCGCATAAGTTCCAAGGCTTCCAAACGTTCGATCGGTGTTTTGGAACGCCAGTAAGCGCGATCATCCGCGTCCGCCTGCCACAATGTGCTGATCGTCACCACCGACCTGTCCACGCGAATGGGCTGATCACTTTTCATTACACTATTCTAACCGATTGCCGTTGACGATCCATCCCGAATTTTCTTAATCCAAAAATCGGCACATTCGATGCATCAGGCAACGGATAAGGATGGCTTGGAAACCGTGTGCCCGGTAGTGTCTGCCGGGCTGGCCGCCGGGTGTCAATCATCGCGGTAAAATCGGTGAACATGTATGAAAGCCAAATCTTCCCGCTGCGCTGGCATCAAGGAGTTCGGCGAGCGTATTTAAGTGCGTGAGCCACCGGCGGCGTCTGGTTGTGACGTGGTGGTCGGCGCGATGTTACCAAACCCGCTTCCGTAGTTGACCGGGGCTGGATGTCGTTGAGGTGTTGTGAATCGCAATTCTGCGCCAATAAACCTGTGGTACCTGAAAACATCGACCTCCTTCGGGAAAAAACCGGTGCCTTCAATGACACGCTCCGCATGATTCATTCTGGCCCGCTTGATGACGTCAGCATTGAATCCTTCCGACGGGTCTTCCC
>JAKAEB010000119.1 GCA_021818445.1 Planctomycetota bacterium | reverse complement strand
TATTACAGGATACGCTGTACCGGGCGGTGGCGCTAACCAATTCCAGCGGCAACATCGTAGAGGCGTACGACACCGATGCCTACGGCAACACGCTGATCTTCACCGGCCCCGGGCCGGATAATACATGGTTTACCGATGACGATCTGCAATCCAGCTATGGTGCCAACGACACCATTTACTGCGGTTACCGGTTTGACGCCGAAACGCAGAATTATTATGTGCGGAATCGGTATTACGCCGCGCATCTGGGCAGATGGCTTATCCGCGACCCGATCGGTTACCAAGGCGGAATCAATCTTTACGAGTACGTCCAAAGCAGCCCGGTGGGGATATCAGATCCTACCGGTGAGGCCCTGCCCGGGCCACAGCGGCCGGTGCCCGACCGCCCGGAGGACCAACTGAAAAGCCGCTGGCGGCGGGTCGGTCCCAACGAGGAAAGCCGCAGCTACTACTACACTCAGAACCTTGGCGTGGTGGTCGTGCCCTTGGGTTTCAACCCAAACACGAGCCTTTTGGAAAAAGCGATCAATATCGCGCTGGATGGGTTGGACAAATTCCAGCCGGTGCTGGCTGCGGTCACTGCGATACTGAAAGATATGACTGGGGCCGGCGAGGGATTTGAGAGCTACATAGGCACGGCATTTCCGAAGGTGACGGTGACGTGGAAAAGGTGCGGGGCGAAGGGGCCGTGGAAGCGATCGTCCGTGAAATTTTCGACTTGGGGTTCGCCGCAATGGGTGGACTGGACAGACCGATCGAATGGTTTCGTACTTGAGGAGGGGCTTAAGCAGGACGAGGCATTTGGAAAATCTCTTATCCCAATTTTGAAGGCCTTCAGGAAGGCGTTACAGCAATAGAGCCTAAACGGGGTTGCGGTATGATGCATCGCGCGATGAAGGCAGCTTATTTGATTGCGGCAATCCTGATGGTGCCGCTAACTGGAAGCGGAGCCGTTGCGTCCGGTCGGACGCCGCTATGGGATCAGGGTCACAAAGTGGTCTGTTCACCTGACATCCGCGTCGTCGCCAAGCTCTGGATGGATCCGATCGTGCGTCGGCCGATGGCGCAGACGCTCGCACCCGGAATCGTCTGGCTGCGCCGCGGCCAATGCGTTGCAGCCGCCGGAAGCGACGGTCTGCTTGTCTGGGATCTTGGGAACATGCGGAACTTCAGACGGCCGACTGACCATAGGTACCATTTCGGGAACCTTTATCAGCTACGGTCGCCGCGGCCCGCCGCGACTTTCGCCCAAGGCAAGAGGTTGGCGGTAGCTCTGTTCCTTCCGGGAAAGGACGGGGGCGTGCCGCGACTGATCTTGAATTGGTACTTGCGCCGGCACCTGCGCCATCTCAAAACCTACACGCTGCGTCTTGTTCGTTGCCGGAACGGCGGCGTGGAGGTCGCAGCCCCCTCCGATGATAGCTGGTTCGCCACCTTGCCCTACGCCGCTCCGCCATCGGCAACAATCCAGCTTTGGCAGTCTGCTGACGGCAAGCCAGTCGGGCATCTTCCGCCGATCTGGCAGAAAAACAACAGCCTTTTCTGTACCGCTGGTGGTAAGGAAATTTACTGGGTCTCGGGGGGGCATTGGGTGCATCGGGCGGAGGTTGGTGCCGCAGCAACCACTGGAGCAACGGTGCGCCAAGTAAGACTGGTTTCGGGAGCGCTTCGCTGGTTTGCCCTATCACCCAACGGTCGGTACGCCCTTCTGATGGCAAGCGCCTCACTGCACCAGCCATCCAGTTGCACCGCCATTTTGGTACCGAGCACCGGATCGGGTGTCGAAAAAATGATACCATACGTTGAGGGCCCGGCATTCGCGACCGCTGCCCCGGCCTTCGCACCAAACGGTTCACTGGCGGCTTTTTTGGAGGTTAATCCCACGCTTTTCAACGGTACCACCGGCGCGGACCTCTTTGTCGTGCAAATACCCAAGTTCAACGTCGTCTATCGTGCCAAGATCGGCGTGATCAACCCAGAATGCATCTCGTTTTCGCCAAATGGGCGCACGATTGCTGTTGAGGGGCACGACAGTATAGTGATTTTGGGGATACCGCGTAAGGTCCCTCGAGCCGCCATGGCGTTCGGTGAGGGCCTTCCTTCGACATTCGCAAGGTACGTGCGGCTCCCACCCGCGCACTGACTCGCTGCGGTGGAACGGCTGCGAAAATCCCTCCCGTTGCGTCGGGAGTGCGAATTGCGTTCTCGCATCGCGCTCGGCGGTGGTGCCCCCGCGGTGTAGCTCCAATCGTGTCCGGCTGCGACTATGTGCTGGCCGGCAGTATTGCTGTCGGCAGTGCACATCAGGAAGCGGGGCACAAGATGCAAGTTGCGCAAAAATCCGTAACGCTCGCCAAATGTATAGCGAAAGCGGCGGCACTCAAACGAGAAAAGGATGGATCGCATGCCCACAGGTACTCGCGACACCGAATTGTTAAGCGTCATCTGGGGGCGGCTCGTTGGAGGGCCTTTGTCCCCCCAGCGGCTTGTAGGCCAGCTCCGCCGTGACGGTGGACATGATATTTCGGTTCTTTCGGATGTAGAGCTTTTGGAATTGGTGGAGGGCAGGTTCGCGGGCGACTGGCACAAGCCGGCGTTCGCTTTTTCCGAGATGCTCGCGTGTTATTCAGTGGTTGATCTCGCCCCCGACCAAGTGGTCGGTTGGGTTTTCTCAGTCTTGGCGATAGCCGATTGTTTGGACAGAGAAGAAACGGATTTGGAGTTCCAATTCATCAATTTTATCAACGGGTACCACCGCGTGGGGGGGATGCTGCTGATGGACGAGTGGATTTATATATTTGAGCGCCTCTTTTGCCGCACTTGCCCGGCCGCGAAGGGCGACTGCACGCCTTGAGGAAGATCGGCGATGCGCCTGAAATAGCGGCAACTTTGAAAAACGCAAGAGGTGGGGCAAGCATGTTTTGTGCAGGTGATAGCGGACCCCCTTGCTGCCCGCACCCCGTGCGTTATATTGCGGTCTATTGATTGCAGTTTTGAGGCCACGCAATGGTCGCATTTGCTGAAAATAAAATTCTCAAGAGCGGTGGTAGATGCAACGCCGATGCCGACACGCAGAATTATTATGTGCGGAACCGGTATTATTTGCCGACATTAGGCCGCTGGCTTACCCGCGACCCGATCGGCTACCAAGGCGGAATCAATCTTTACGAGTACGTCCAAAGCAGC
>JAKAEB010000069.1 GCA_021818445.1 Planctomycetota bacterium | reverse complement strand
GCAGGCTGGCCAATGGTGCACCGCTGGGTGCGGGTAACCTGCACGGCATTGGAATGACCATCGTACTGGGTGGTGGTGATATTCCCCTGTGCATCGGTCACGCTGATGGCCCGCCCGGCCCCGTCGTAGGTTGTGCTGGTGGCGGCGGTATTGTCGGCGATGGTTTGCACCACTCGGTCGGCCGGGTCGTAAACCGAGCGGGTAAGGACGTAGCTGCCCTGCCCCTGATTGAGCAGCACTGTGCCGGTGTGGTTATTGGCGGCAGAATTAATGGCCAGGCCTCCGCCGGTGTGCGTAACACTGCGGCCGGAGGGTAAGGTTGCGCCTGCCGCCATGAAGACACCGCTCTGGCTTTCATACAGGCGGTTGCCCTCATCAAAGCGGGCGACTTGCGTAGAGAGCTGTTGGTTGCCCGAGCCGCTGCGATCCGTGGGCGTAGGGCCGCCCACCGTGCCGTAACGCACCACTTCGATGGTGTTGCCGGCCGGGTCGTAGAGGCTTTGCGAATAGCCGCCGACGGCATCGGTGGCCTGAACCACGCGATCAAAACCGTCATAGGTATTCATCACCACCCAGTCACCGGTCTGCACCAGGTTGGCGGCACTTTCAAACGCGTCGGCAATGGTGGCCGTCAGGCTGTTACTGGCCGTGCCCCGCTGGGCGGGCCCGATGGCGGCCAGCGGGTTGCCATTGTTGTCAAAGATGTAAACGCTCACCGCACCCGCCACGCCGGCGGATGGGTCGTAGCCGACACGCTGCACGATACGCAGATTGCGTTCGTCATAGTCGTACTCAATGATGTTCCCCTCTGGCTTGGTAATCTTGATGAGATTCCCGTTGGGGTCGTAGGCATAGGTGGTGGTGAGGCTGCCGGGATTCGAGCCCGTCGCGTCGATATCCTCGGTGATCTTCCAGTCCAGGATGTTGTAGGTGTAAAGATTGCTGAACCAGCCGGGCCGAAGCGTGCCGCCCGGCCCGCTCTGCATCGGCACATGGGCGGTAAAGCCACTGCCGGTGGGGATGAACTGGCCGTACTGCGGGGAGCTTGGATCGCTGCTGCCAAAGGCCACCTGCATATCCTGCGTATCGGTGCGGATGACATTGCCGTTGGCATCATAAAAGGTCTCAACGGTAAAGTTATAGGGGGCCGGGCTGATGGTGCGATACACCTGGCCGATCTCGTTGCGTTCAGTGACGGTGGTAAAGCCGCGTGGATCGGTTACGGCGGTGGGGTTGCCCAGCGGGTCATAGGCACAGGTGACACATCCGGTTGCCGCCGGATTATCCCCCTCGTAGCGGGTGGTTAAATCCTGGAAGGTGCTGGCCACCGTTGGGAAGTTGGCCGCGTAATTGAATGCGACCAGATCGCCCGAAGCCCCCACCAGACTCATGACATCATTGGGATCGACATCCACATGCACTTCCCGCAGTTGGCCGTACTGATTGCCCGAGAGATTCGGGTTGATGTTGCCATCGCCGTTGGGATCGCTCTCCGGGTAGCGGACATAGGCGGTGACGTTGCCGTCGGCATTGGTGGTGGTGGTGGTCTGGCCCCGGGCGTTGACGGTAAAAAGATCGAAGCGATTCTGCAATGTGCTCTGGCCGATGATGGTGGCCGGGGGGTATTGAATTTTGATGGTGTTACCGACCATCGGTGCCGGTGGAAGGCCGGAGGCATTGCCATCACCCGTGCCATCGCCGTTGATGTCGCCGAGATTGGCCTGAAAACCATCAGGCAGGCCACCGGCAATCATCAGGCCGTTGACGTAGCCGATGAGTGTCTGAATCTGCCCCTGGCTCAGGCCCAGCAGGCTCTGGAGTCCGGTGTTGGAGGTGATGGTATTGGTCTGGTTCTTCTGGTAGTCGAAATCATGGAATGTGGCGTAGGCGGAGCGATCGGTATCCGTCGGGGGATTGGTCCCGTTCTGCGGGGTAAAATACACGTTGCCGCCGCTGCCGGTGGCAATGGGGTTGCCACGCTCCTCGATGCTGGCACATAGATCATTGAAGATCGGGTCATAAAAATAGCTGGTGGTAAGCATCTCCTGTCCGTTGGAGCCTTCCAGATTGACGGGTATGCCATAATTGTTCCCCGGCAGGCGGGTCTCCTGTATCAGCAGGCCCTGACGCGGGGCGTAAAAATCCCCCGGTGTGCCGAGGTTGGGCACCACACCGCTTTCATAGGTGTACTGCACACTGTTGCCTTCCGGATAGATGACCGCCAGCGTGTTGTTGCTGCCGTCGTAGAGCGTCCATGTGATCCAGCTTGGTGCAGCGAAGCTTGGATTGTTGACGGTAAGCTTGCTGCGTGTGGGGTATTTTTCCACACGCACGGGCATCTGGTTGGCATTAAAACCGTAACATGACTGATTGCCGTTGCGGTCGGTCACCGTCGCCATAAAGACGATCGGATCGTAGGGGTTGGTTATATTTTCGGGCAGATCGGCGGGGTTTGTGCTGTAATAATAAATGGCGGTGCCGATGCCATCGGCACCCGAACCGCCCGCGCTCACGCTGACCACCCGGCCCCACAGGTCGGTGTCGGTGGGGTCCTGCCCATAGGCCAACTGATACCGCGATGGGGCACCGGCGTAGACCGCCGCCACATCCACCGTACGAAAGCCGCTGGAGTTCGGGTCGGCATTGAGATAGGGCTGCACCTCATTGGGGTACCAGATGGCAATTAAATCATCCTGCCGCTGCGGGCGGCTATTGCCGGTATCGTACTGGAACACATATGCCGTACCGCCGGGGAACCCGCCGCCGGCCGGTGCCTTGTCGATGCCCGGCCCAACCATGGCCACCAGATGGCCCAGTGTGTCGTATTGAAAATTGACGCTCCGTCCCTGGTAATCGGTAATCTGCCGCAAGGCATAGTTGTACTGCGATCCGTAATAGCTGTAATTGACAACCCGGCCGTAGCTGTCGGTGACACTGGCAAGCTGCACCACGCCATTGGTGTTGGTCCAGGCGAGGCTCTGGCCCGAGCCGTAGCGATCGGTAAAACTCTGTATCTGGCCCGGTGTGCCGATGGCACTGTTGATGCCGAAGTAAACGGTCACATGGCCGTCGGCGGCGGTCATGGTGAAGTTTTCATTGGCGGTGCCGACGTTGTAGCGTACCAGCGAGGCGCGTGTGACGTTGGCCCCGCCGCCGGAGGAATAATAAATGGTGCTGCCGGTGACGGAGGCAACCGTAAACGTCTGCTGGACCATCTCGGCGGTGGTCAACTGGATGGTGGCGGTCGATGGGTTGGTGCCCTGCTGGGTGAGGTAGGCGCTCTGGGTAAAGCTGAACCCCTTACCGAGCAGGCCGTTGGTGCCCAGGCCGGAGAGGTACCGGGGGGTAAAATCAAAAGCCCCCGCCCCGACGGACGCGACGCTGAGCATGGGAAATTCCAGCGACACCTGGCCGTTGTTGAGGTTCACAACCGGTGATCCCCCCTTATTCTTCGTGCTGCCATCGCACGCATTCGAGCCGCCACGAGGCATCGGCGAGCCTTTCGCATTAGGGCAGGTTGTGGGGCATGTCTTGCCGGGTGGGGTCTGGTTCGCGTATCCGCTGGTTGCCATCGCTGTTACTCCATTTAACGTCTGTCCCGTGGCCGGGGTGCCTGTGGACAGGCAACATTCACTGCTTACGGCCGTGCTGCGGCGCGGCTTCCTCGGCGCATCATCCCCGCCAGATACGCCCTCGTCGCCGCTTCTTGATGCCCGCCAAAATCCATGCCGTCGCAGTCCCTGTTATTACTCGGACAGGCTCCTAGCCCGAAAGCCTTCGCCCACGGCAGCAGCGGCGTCGCTGCTGGCTCAGTTCGGCCCGCCCGGCCGCCTGCCGCCGGCGCAGCAGTTCATCGCGTGCCGACATCGGCGTGCGGCGGGCTCCGGCCGGTCGCCGAAACCAGAACCAACCTCACGCCCCGGCGACGGGGCATGCCCGGCCATGGCCGGAGTATGTACACCTAAAATAATATCTGCATGATTAGTGCCGCTGGCCGACCCCTGCGGGCCAGCCCTGTGGACCTTACTGGATAGGCCCGCAGAATGGCTGCCTGTGGCTTGTGAGGCCCGGAACATTCGCATCATCTGCGCCCCCCCCCATGCCATTGCTCGCAGGGGAAATGGCCGCCGGACGGAAGTCGCCGTCCCGCAGCAGGATCAGGCACGCCTTGCCCGATCGGCGTGCGGCCCGGTTGGCCGCCTTCACCTTTTGCAATGCTCCAAGACAATTGATTGACCACTGATCGGCCATTGTTGGCACCCCTGTCCCCGGCCCATGAGGCCGAAACGTCCGACAGCCCAGCCGCACTCCGCAGCCAAAGCGGTACAACACGACGCCGCATGGGAATTGAAAAAACGCTCTGCTCACGGCGTGCCGTCACATCGTATGGCGCGAGTATGACAACTATCGAAAAGCATGTCAAGTGAAAAAATTAATTTTTTGCCGCAGCCCCAAAAAAAACACCTGCACGCTTCGCGGTGAATCAAGGTACCTATTTGCACCGCTATTGATAAGGGGATGAAAAAAGAGAGTGTGCGTACATTCATGGTGCTTAGCAGATGCTGTTCGTTAAATAAATGTCCAAGTGCCGAATTATGACGCCCGATGCGGTGCATTCGGTTTGCCAATCAATAAAGCCGTTGATACCCGCGGGAAATTCCAGCAGTGAAAGCCTCCGGCCAAGCTAATACTGCACATGCAGCCCAATACCGACATATTGGACGACATTATTATAGAACTCACCAAACGGCGAATGACCATGATAAAATTCAAGTAAGAACTGAACGGTGGGGCTGGCTATTGATCCGTTATCAAGCTGTACCCCGGCGCGGGCAGAGATATCTGTGGAATAGTGGGTTTGCGCCCAATCTTTAAAATCGATGCCTGCGACAGGTGATACATAAATGCTGTGGAAGCGGGCAAATGCCGGGCCGTGAAATTCCGCACCATATTGAAAAATTTCCTTGCCAAGGTCGTACGGGTAGGTATCAAAAAAATAACCAGCCCCGGCGTAAATTCTGAACCACCGGTGATAAAAACTGTACGAAGCATACCCACCTAGCTGCTCATACGTGAAGACGGAGATACCTTGTGTGCCGCCGAGAATGTTGTTGATGTAACCATCGCCAAGATGCGAGCTTTGGTGAAAAAAGCGCACGTAAAACGACCAATTGCGATGGCGAAACGCCCAGTATCCGCCAACCTGATAATCATTGTTTTGCAGGTCTACACTGGGGGCATTGGTATTAAAATAGGCATAATCAGTGGCAAACAGGCCCGTCTCCCACTGCCAATGACGGCTGAAATTGCCGCGATAAATTGGTACCGTGGCACCCAAGGCCACCTGCACCACGGCATTGAGATTATCGGGATGGTAGGGGGCATAATTGGCATAAGCCGCTGAAAATCCCGGCCACTTCGGATCGGCAAGCAGCGGCGTAAATAACTGTCCCGGCGGTAAAAATCCAGTTGGCATGCGGTAAAGATGGCGGCGATGGAGCACATTGAATCCGAACGCCCAGGGAGGGCGGGGCATTTTTCTATGTTGAAAAGTTATTGGATGTGGGGAAGTTTGTGGCTCGATGATGGCGGCCGGAATCGCCGATGATCCTTGCGCCGCCATCTTTGCCGCCGGTGGCGGTACGGGGCCACCAGCAAAGTGTACGCCATTTACGCCGCGAATTTTGCGAAGTTGCGCGGCAATCTGTGTATTGTTGGCCTTTGCAGAGTCGCCCTGCGGCAGCGTGATGTTCACCACCCCGTTTTCAACTTTCAATCGGGCATTGGGCAGATGATCGGCGTATTTTAATTCCGCCTTGGCATAGCCAGCAATATAAGCATCCATCGGTGAGGCCGACACAGTTGGCCCGACGGACAGAATAATCCCCGCCGCGATTATCAATCGTGATGCACGCATAGTAATCCCCTGCACGAGTAAAAAAATGGCGCTGATTTACAGTATCATCACCCGGCAACCACCGCGAGGCGATGGGCGGATGCATCGGTCGATAATGCATTGCTGGCACGTTGCCGCACCGGAATGGGTTCGGGTGGAGGTGCGACCGGACCACCACTGGTGATATCCAGCATACGCTGCAAACTCACACGCGACCAGTACCGGTCATAATCGTTGACGCTTATCTGGTTGATGACACGCCCTTCAACGAGCTGATCGAGCACATGGAGCAGGTGAGGTGGGTCAATGCGGTACATGGTTGTGCAAAGGCATTGGCAGTCGGACAAAATAACAACTTGTTTGTCCGGATGAGCTTTGGCCAAACGGTTCACCATGTGCACTTCGGTGCCAACTGCCCATTTGCTTCCCGCCGGTGCCTCGCGGATGGTTCGACCGATGAATTCGGTTGATCCGACTTGATCCGCCTTTTGCACCACTTCCCAGCGACATTCCGGGTGAACAATGACCTGAATGTCCGGCACCCGCCTGCGGATGTCGTCCACATGCTCCGGGCGGAACAGTTGATGTACGCTGCAGTGCCCCTTCCACAAGATGAAGTTGGCGCCTCGAATTTGTTGGTCGGTCAAGCCACCGCGCGACGCTCGATAATCCCACGTGGCCATGGTTTTCAAATCAAATCCCATGCGGTAAGCGGTATTGCGTCCCAGATGCTGATCGGGAAAGAAAATAATTTTCCGTCTCGGGGCCTCACCCGGTTTTTGATCGCCCAGGGCCCACCGCAGAATTTTTTCACAATTACTGCTTGTGCATACGGCTCCGCCATTCTCACCGACGAAGCTTTTTACGGCCGCACTGGAATTTACATAGGTGATTGGGATAAGCTCAAAACCTTCGACTTCGCGGCACGCATCGTTAATAACTTCCCAGGCATCGTATATGTCTTCAGGCTGCGCCATGTCGGCCATCGAGCAACCGGCACCCAGGTCGGGCAAAATGACTTTTTGATGGGGCGATGTGAGCACATCGGCAGATTCTGCCATAAAGTGCACGCCGCAAAAAATGACAAATTCCGTTTCCGTTAATTGGGCCGCCTGCCGGGAAAGTTGGAATGAATCACCGACAAAATCTGCAAAAGCCACCACGTCATCCTGCTGATAATGGTGACCAAGAATTACCAGCCGCCGTCCAAGCGCCGCCTTGTGCTGCGCAATGCGCTCCATCAGCTCCTTTTTGGGCATCTGCAGGTAATGCTTGGGGATGGGCTGCTGCCACTGCATGTCAAAAACCTCGCCAAAAAAGCCAAACTCCACCGTTCATTATAGAGGGCTTACCGATACTTTCCGAATCTCAAGTCGTGTCGATAGCCGGAACAACCATCCCCATATTCATTTTGATGAGATGGGGTAAAACCCGACCCGTGCCAGCATTTGCCGTTGCAATGTTTATGCGAGCAGAATCCTGACAAGTCCCCGGAGTTGTTCACGGCGGCGATCCAGATCATCGCTCGCCATGTGTATCAGTTCAGCACGTTGCTGTTGATGGTTGCGCAGGACATCGACGATGGCGGCGGCAAGCAGGCGGGGATTATTGGGTGGGGCCGTGGCGGTCAGGCCCGCCAAAGGTTGGGCCGATTGTATTTGAGGCGTGGCAGTGGCCACGATTGGCGTCCCCATCGCAGCGGCTGCCAAGATGGGGGCCAAAATGACCGGACCGTCGGCAGCCAACACGCATACATTCGCCTGTGAGGCTAACGTGCACCACGGCACTGATTCTGGTTCAAGCGATATTGACGCGGTACAGGGAAGGTCTCCGACAAATTCCATTATTCGTTTTCGACGTTCAGCATCAACACCCCATCTCCCCGCGGGAAGCTGAAGGCGTATCGTCACGCACGGGTCGATTTGCGCTGCAATCGCCGCCGCCCAAAGTGCGATGTCCACGCGCAGGGCAGACCCAGTACCTGCTACGATCAATATGCAGGGGCCAGACGATTTAATGGCTTGTTTCGACTCGGCATTATGCCCTTCTTCGCGCGTTGAATCGGCAAAGGTTATTTGACGTGCTGAAGTTGCTTCCGCTTCCGCGGTGTCGGTTGCCGTCGGACCGCGCGTATCCTGCGGATCAGCATTCTGCGGCGGTTTGATGTAGTGCCATCCCTGCACGCAGTAGCGTAATGGAGTCGAGCCGCAAATAAGGGCCTCACCCCGATCGAATCCTACAGCCGCCCGCCGTCCAGATATGAACCACTGGGTATAAAACGCCGACGCCATGTAAGGTTGTGAGGGTGGAATGAACTCGATGCACATTGGTACGCGGCGTGCTGCCACACAACCGACGCGTTGCGCCCAATTACCCCAAAGGCCGACGGCATGAGGTTCAATGGCCTTTACCGCCTTGGCGATGCCGCAATACGTTGCCGGGTCGTATCCTCCCAAACTCCGATGCCAAAGTATTCGCTCCCTGGGAATGCCTGCCTGTTCAGCCGCCGCAATACCGTCATGATGTCCAAGGATCAGCAGGTGCTGATCGGCATCGACTGCCCACCACAATGCGGCAAGTAAAAGCAGTCCGGCGCGGCCGATGGTGGGGTCTGCTGCATGCAAAAGCTTTTTCAATCTGCCGCCTCGCCAGCATTCAATCCCATGCGAAAGGTTTTCCTCATCACTATTTCAATTCCAGATGATATCCCGCGTATTAAAAACCGGTCCATCCGTGCATGTCAGTTTGTATGTCCAGTCGGCCGCACCGGACGAGCGGTACTTAATAATGCAGCTTTGACAGGTGCCCATGCCGCAGGCCATCGGCTGCTCCAAAGATGCCAAACAGGTGACGCCATAACCTTGCGACACTTCCGCAGTCGCTTGCATCATGCGGGTTGGCCCGCAACAGCAAACGATCACCCCGGGTTTTGCGAGCTGCGAGAGCACAAAATCCAGAGCGCTTGTAATTCGACCACTTACACCCAGCGACCCGTCATCCGTGGTGATGATGGCGGGAATGCCAAACCGGGCAAACTCCTCGATGCAAAGCTGTGGCACCGGCAAGTTGGATGGCCCGGGATCAATCACACGCAGTGGCAAAAGGCTTTGTCTCTGCACGCCAATCAAGGCCATAGTAGGAACATGCTGCTGGGCAAGGTGTGATGCAAGATACAGCATGGGGGGGATACCAACTCCACCGCCAGCCAAAATAACGCGGGTTGTCCCTGCCGGAATAGTAAAGCCCTGTCCCAATGGACCAATCAGGCTGATGCGGTCATTGACTCGCAAGGCTTCCATTTGATGGGTCATCCTGCCGATCACTCGGTAAACAATATCAATGACCGATGCACCATTTTCCGTCTTATGGGCGGCAATCGAGTAGGGGCGTCGAAGAAATGGACGGGGAGAAATAAATTCTATTCCCCTCGGATGCGGAAACGGCCCGTCCGGTTCCCACTCCAAATGAGCGTGGGCGGGATCCACCGGTGCCGCCTGGGTGTGCAATTCTACAAATTGGCCGGGCGTGGATCGGGGAAAATCGGATACCAGTAATGTCAGACGGTAGTGTTCGTCGCAAAGTCGATCGTTGCACTGTACCGTCGCTGTGTAAATTCCCCGATTTGCTGTTCGCTTGGTCATCATCCGGATTAACATAGCCGGAAGAGTCAGTTGTTTCCACGGTGCGGAGCAGATACGCAGCATACTCGCCGAATCTTTCGCCTTGCGCCGAAGCGATTATAGCCACCCTATAATCTCACACATTGGAATTGGTAAGGAGATGATGCCATGTCTAAAGTTGCGATGATTACAGGTGGCGCGGGCGGGATTGGTTCCGCGACTGCACGTCTACTGTGGCGAAAGGGCTATTCGCTGGTGTTGCTTGGCCGGGATGCCGACAAATTGGAGCGTTTTGGTGCCGAGCTTGGAGAGGCTCATCGCCTGAAACTTTTTGCCGCTGACTTAGCCGATCCGGAACAGGCCGCCCAGGCCGTTGAAGGTGCGTTTGAATGGAAACATCGCGTAGATGCCATCATCCATACCGCTGGCTATGCGCCGCATTTGACGCTGGCCGATACCACCCCGTCCGCTTGGCGCGACATTGTCGATGGTAATTTGTCCAGCGCCATGTATTTGTTGCAAAGTGCGTGGCCTCGGTTTTCTGCACAATTTAAACAGGCTGCGGAATTACCGGACTATATCGGCGCGTCGATGGTGTTTATCTCAAGTGAGGCATCGCGCGATCCATTTCCCGGTTTAGGAGCTTACGCCGCCGCCAAAATCGGGCTCAACATGCTTACCAAGGTAGCATCGCGGGAGGGGCAATCTATCGGTCTGAAGGTGTTTTGTATTGCGCCGGCGGCCACGGAAACCGCCATGCTGCGTGGTCTGCCGTATGCCGATAAAATTCCCGCGTCACAAATATTAACACCCGATGACGTGGCCCGAACCATTGGTGATACGCTCCATGGTGGGTTGGCGTACAGCAGTGGCGAAACCATATTTGTGCACCGCGCTGCGCGATAAAATGGGGCAACTGCTATGATGAAAGATGCTTCCAACCAAAGGCACCAAACAGAGGTGGCGAATAGGGAGATAGTCTGTTATTTCATTCGGCATGCCGAAGCGGAGCCTGCAACACAGACCGGGGACGCCGCCCGCCCGCTGACAAAAAATGGTCGGCACGATGCCCGGGAAATATTTGCGGTAATGGCCGACATCGCCCCAGACATAGACTGCGTGTACAGCTCATCATTATTGCGAGCCAGGCAAACGGCAGAATTGCTGGGGTCCGCATTGGGGCTGGATGGTGAGCCTGAGATTGTGCCTGTTCTAGCCAACGGTGGACCTGTATCGGAATGGATACATTGTCTGCGAACCACCAAAAGTAAAACCCATTGCGTCGCCGCGGTGGGGCACGAACCGACGTTGGGCCGCTGGCTGGCGGAACTATGTTTTGGCAGCGACACACCTGTCGTTATGAAAAAATGCGCCATCGCGAAAGTTCGAATTTGGTTGGGCATCGATCGCATCGATGCCGACTTGCAGGGGCTTTATCAACCGGGCTTTATGCGCAAAGTGGCCCGGCGAAAGTGATATCCATTCCAGTTATCGGCACAGCTAAAACGCATGTAATTTTCAACTCGCGATACGCACACTCATGTGTCCTGTAGTACATATGGCAACCGAGGTGGTGGAGAGGTGTGGCTGTTGAAGGAGCGCATATGATGCCGTTATCACCATCGCGGGGGGGTGTTGAATATCTGAGGAGAGCAGCGATGTATGTCGGACGTAAATCGCTGTGGATTGCCGCCGGCTGGGTCATCATTTATCTGGTGGCACGGATATTCGCCTCCGGGCCGCTGATGCTTATTGAACCGGTACTTGGCGCGGTTTTCGGCGGGGCGGCGGGGTGGGAAATGGGCGACAACGCCGTACAGGAATGCGGCTTCACCGGCCTGGTATTGTGGGTGTTTTTGGTGGTGGGATGTTGGCTGCCAATCTGGCTTGTTACATGGATTGAGCAATCGATCGTGAGCCGACTTTTTGGCTGGTCACTGACTTTTGGTGATTGGATGCTGCTGACCATGGCGACATTGCTTTCGCTTGCAGCGGCGGTATGGAGGGCACTGGCAGACGACTGACGGGCAATGATTTGGTATCTGGCGCGGAAGAATTCATGGCGTGCTGACCGTGCCAAGGATGACACCGCGATCGGCCCCTGTACAGCTTGGTAAATTGCCTGGTATTTTGCGCAGCGTCATCGCCGCAAGCACCGCAAAACTCATCGCCTCGCGGGCGGCATTCGTCATACCGAAGGCCTCTACGTTGCGGATGGCAGGGCTGCCAATTTTGCCGAGATGATACGCGATGCGTTCCATCAAGTAAGTATTTCTAATTCCACCACCACAAAAAATAATATCGTCCGGTAACGAAGGCAGGAAAAGACGATAGGCGTCGGCGATGGTGACTGCCGAAAATTCCGCAGCCGTGGCGAGCAAATCTTCCGGTTTCGCACGGGGGTGGCGGCGACGCATTTCGTCGGCCAGCGCCGCACCAAATATCTCCCGTCCGGTCGACTTCGGCGGTCGCTTTTTGAAATAGGCATGACGCAGCAGGCCCGCTAAAACGTCCTCCATGACCCCACCACGGCGAGCGATATCGCCATTGCGGTCACACGACAAATTGAATAATTTCTGTGCCAGCGAATCCAACAAACAGTTTCCGGGGCCGGTATCAAAGGCGATAGTTTCAAAGGACTTGCCAATCGGGGCTGCAGGCAGCCATGTCAGGTTGGAAATTCCACCAACGTTGTGGACGCTGCGCGTGCGCTGCGGGTGGGTAAACAAAATGGCGTCAACGGCCGGCACCAGTGGGGCACCCTGGCCGCCTACGGCCATATCAGCCGGGCGGAAGTCTCCTACGGTGGTGATACCTGTTAACGTGGAGATGACGGATACATTTCCAATCTGCAAGGTGGCACCGCAAGTCCCCCGACGTGGGGGAACATGCGCAATCGTCTGGCCGTGGCTGCCGATGGCGGTGATGCGGCCGGCAGGTATGTGCGCCATGGCCAGTAAATCCATCGCTGCGGCTGCAAATTGCTTCGCGGTAAGCATATCGAGTACGGCGATTTGATCCGCTGAACACGGCGCTGGTGCCATGGAGGAGAGCAGTTTACGGCGAAGCGCCGGCGGCCAGCGGTGCTGATGATGGGCCACAAGCTTGATATTATCCACCTGCAGGGTGTCACCTATTTCAACCAGCGCCGCATCAATGGCGTCCGCACTGGTACCACTCATCAAGCCAATGAAAAATTCAGAACCTTTGTCTTTTTTCATGTGGCTGTGACCGAAGTTGCGGGTGCTGAGGCAGGGGCGCTATTACCTGTGCCATCTGATACCACTGCGCTGGCCGGCGATGACGGAGGTGCAATATCTGCCAGCGTGTGGGCCTGCGCCCATTTAGTCTCCATGGCATGCCACTCACGAATAAGGGGTGAATTGGCGATGGAACCGAGCAGGTTTGATGATTGACTGCGCGCATCGGCAGGGCTTTGAACACAATGATGGGCGACGGAGAGTAAATCGGCGATGGTGATTCGCTCGGGTGCCTTGGCCAACGCATAAACAGGGGGATTATCGCCCACCTCATGAACCAGTGAGGCCTCGGAAAGCACATTGAGCAGGCGTGCTGTTGTGTCCAGTGGCAGGGCAAGTTCTTCCGAGGCACCATCCAGCGTTACGCCCTGCCCATCACGAAATTTAGCCACCAGTAAAGCGGCAAGTGGCAGTATCCACCGTGGATCGGCCAGAAACAGGTCATTGGAATCGGTGCGGCGGCTGTAGCGACGCTTGAGCAAGGGAAAATGCTGATGAATGAAAGCGACCTCTAATCCGATAAGTAAAAAAGTCCAAGTAAGAAACACCCACAGCATGAAAAGGGGGATAAGCCCCAAATTGCCATACCATTTGCCGTATCCGGCTGCGTAAGCCACATAAAAACCGAAGCCGATTTTACCGAGTTCCCACATCATGGTAGCCACCAGTGCACCGACGATGGCCGACTTCCATCGCACCAGCGTATTAGGAATTAATTTATAAAAAATAAAAATAATGACAAAGTCGGGCAGATACCCGACCAGAAAATTGGCCGGCCCCATAATCAGAGCCAGCCTGGGTACGCCGGCCGCCAGCGACACAAGTTTGGCTGTGATGAACAATGACCCCACCACACCCAGTGGTCCAAGCGACAGCACACACCAGTAAAGGGTAACGCGTTTGGCCCAACTGCGCCGGTTACGCACCCGATAAATGTGGTCAAACGCGGCCTCGATGACGTTCATTAAACTGATGGCTCCCCAAAGCAGTGTGGCGAAGCCAACAATACCGGTACCCGGGCTGCGTAAGACGTTTCGCATGTTGTCGATCTGTTTGATGATGGTATTGACAAAAAGCTCGGAAGATTTGCCTTTTGCTCCGCGCCCGTGCACAGCGGAGAGCCCCAGTTTTGCAATCAGATTGTGTTCGGTGGTCGCAATCTGCTTGCCGGATAAAACCAGTGAGAGGATCACCAGTGCCAGCACCAGCACCGGCAGCAGGCTGAACAGTGTGTTGTACGTCATGGCGGCGGCCTGCTGAGTGGTACGGTCCGCACGAATACGTGCACGCAATATCTTCATCCCGATGCACAGGTCACCCCATGGGTTGAAGGATCGTTTGTTGGGTTCCCCGGTTGCGTTGGTCATCGGCATACCTCCTGCACTCATTTTACTTCAACAACGCCGATATGCTCTACAGGCTTGAAATTCGATTGCTACGAGGCAGGCGGTGCCGACGGTCGGTTGCAACAATTTGGTGCCGCGCGTAAAAAAACCGGGGGGCAGCATGCCACCCGGCTTTGCGTAATAGAGACCCTGAAATGCTCACTCCGTCCCCTTCAATCTCCCGCGCCGCAGGCGGCGCAAATCAGGCTACCGCCGCCAGCTCTTCTACCTGATCAACCTCATCCGGCAATGGTCGCGAAGCGGGAAACAGGCCGTCGACAAATGTCAGTGACGGTTCCCGGCTGCCAAACACGCTCAGCAGTCGCAATTTGCCGAAACCGGTGTTGTACAGGCAATGCGGTGTTTCGGCGGGAATGCGGATAACAGAATCTGTACCGATGGTGTGTGGTTCCTCGCCAATAAATAATATCCCTTCGCCATCCAATACGATCAACGTTTGATCATGAGAGTGTGTATGCGGCGGAAAGTGGCCGCCACTATCAAACGCCGATTCAAAAATCACCGACTCGCCGGCACCCCGGGCTGGGTCTACCAATTGCCGGATGGCTCCTTTGATGATGTGTTGTTTACTCTCCTCAAGAACTTCTTCCACGGTCATGGTACTAACTCCTCGGGATCAACCCGCATTTTTACAGGCGATAAGCAGTCTCATTACGCACGAGAATCTCGTCGCCACAGTTCTTCATTCTTCCGGCTCGCCTTTGAGCCATCAGGATTTGACCTCTATTTATTCGGCGAACAGGCGTCGGCAGATTAGCCGGAGTTACCAGTCTTTATGTCAGCGGGGTAAATGTGGCGACGCCGGCGGCCATTGGTACGATAATATTCACGCTGGCGTGATCAATAGCGTCGGCCGGCGCAGAAAGGGCACCAAAGCCCCACACTTATGGGGCGCGGCGGAAAACGGGCCTCGATCGAAGCTTGGGGATGCCATGTGCAGTACTGAAAATGCGCGGCGAAAAATTGCTGATTTCAGCCAACCATCACATCACCGGTACGTCGATGGGTTCTTCCAGTC